>NZ_RWKQ01000003.1 GCF_003946885.1 Specibacter cremeus
CAAACCACTACTGGCACACGCACCTAGACAGCATGGTCCTCATAGCTGCCGCCACGGTAGATGTCCTCGAATGTGTCCAAGGTCTTCGTCAATCCGTGACGGGCCACCATGTCGTGGCTGGCGGCGCCCATGGCCGCCCGGTCCTCGGGTGAGAGCCGGAAGATCGTTGTGATCTTCGCAGCCAGATCGTCGCTGTCATTGGGCCTGAACAGGTAGCCGTTGACGCCGTCCTCGACCAGGTGCGGCAGGGCCATGGCGTTGGCCAGCACCACCGGCGTCGAAGCGCTCATCGCCTCCAGCGACACGAGTGACTGCAGCTCGGCCGTACCGGGCATGACGAACAGGTCCGCCTTGATGTACGCGTTCCGCAGCTCCTCGTCGCTGACCAGTCCGTGGAACCTCACCCGGTCCCCCAGCCCCCGCTTGGCGGCCAGCGCCTTCAGCGCCTCCTTGACCTCGCCACCGCCGATCACCTCGAGGTGGATGTCCAGGTCCCGCGGCGTCTTGGCGATGGCCTCGATCAACACGTCGACGTGCTTCTCCTCGGCCAGGCGGCCCACGAACAGCACTGTCGGGTGCGCATTCTGCTCCACGACTTCCCCGGGCGCCAGCTCATAGTTGCTGGCCTCGATGCCGTTGGACAGCGGCAGCACCTTGCGCAGGAACGCGTGCTCGTGCATGGCCTTCGCGGCCAGCGGGGTCGGCGTCGTGACGACGTCGGCGCGGCCCATGACCTTGCCCATGTCGCGCCAGGACACCCGGCCCACGATGTCCTTCAACCACTGAGGGAACGGCAGGAACGGGTTCAGGTTCTCCGGCATGAAGTGATTCGTGGCAACGATGCGAATGCCGCGACGCTGCGCCTCGTACACCACGTGCTCACCGATCATGTAATGGCTTTGCACGTGCACCACATCCGGCCGGATGATGTCGAACAACCGGCTGATGTCCTTCTTGATCTCCCACGGCAGCGCGACGCGGAAGTATTCGTGCGTGGGCACGGACCGTGACCGCAGCCGGTGCACGGTCGCCTCGTCCCGGTGCTCGGTGAACATGGGCCCGGGGTCGGCCCGGACGGCCAGCACGTGCACGTTGTGTCCGCGGGCGGTCATGCCCTGGGCCAGCCGGAAGCCGAACTGCGCCGCGCCGTTGATGTGCGGCGGGTACGTGTCGGCGGCGATCAGGATCGTCAGCGGCCGCGTCGCCGCGTCAGGGGACGCGGCTGCCTGCGGATTGTCGCCCGGTGTTGAGGTCACGGATCAAACTCCTGGTGGATTCGTCGCACCCTTGCTGCCCGTACTTATTGCCCAACGTGACATGCGCGCCCGGGGCGGGTGCCGTCGTCGTGCTTTCAGGCAGCGCGCAAAGGCGCATGCTGGCTCCGCGGTCGGCGGGCGGTGGCCCTACGGTTTCGCGGTCTTGCGCTGGTCGGTCTTGGCCTCGGCCCGACGCTGGACCACGTCGGGATGATGCCTGGACAGCGCAACGACACCCACGATAGCAAGCAATGCCGCGCAGCCCATGGAAATCGCGGTCACGGCGGGCACGTCGGGACGCAGCTCTCCAAGGATGGTGATGCCGATGCCGATGCCGACCATCGGGTCGATCACGGTCAGCCCGGCGATGACCAGGTCGGGTGGGCCGCCGGCATAGGCGCTTTGCACGCACCAGCTGCCCAGCCCGCCGGCGACGGCGATCGCGATGACCGAATACCACTGCACGTTGAGCAGGAACAGGCCGTTCGGGTCGAACACCTGGCGGGAGATGATGCGTGTGAGCACCGCGACGAACCCGAACAACACGCCGGCGGAGAGGATGTAGAAAAATGCGCGGACCCGGTGCTTGAACAGCACCAGCACGGACCCGATGATGAGCACGACGACGGCGAGCAACAGTACCACTGTCAGCTCCTCTGCCGTCGTGACGTGGGTGCTCTCACGCACCACGCTCACGGCCAGCAGCACGAACAGGGCGCTGCCGGCCACGCAGGCGGAGATCGCCACGACCGTGGCGCGGTTGAGCCGGATGCCCTGGTCCCGGGAGTTGACGATCGTGGTGATGACCAGGGCGATGGCGCCGATGGGCTGGATGACGGTCAGCGTGCCCAGGGTCAGTGCCACCACGTTCAACGCCATGCCGGCGCCGAGCAGCAGCAGGCCCAGCACCCAGCGCGGGCTGCGCAGCAGGCGCATGAAGCCGGATTTCCCCAGGGCCAGGCCGCCGGTGTTGTTTTTGACCGCGCTGGACTGGCGTTGCGCGCCGAACGCGAGGAAGAACGCCGCGGCGACCGCGCAGGACACGGCCAGCCAGGTCATGCGGTGACCTCGCGGTGCTTGCGCAGAATGGCGACGAAGTAGTTGTACGCGGCGACGAGGTGGCACGCCATGCCGACCAGCAGGAACACCCACGCGAGCGTGGTGGTGAACTGCGAGTCGAGGGCCTTGGCCAGCAGCAGCATGGGTGTGCCGATGAGCAGGGTCGCCGTGCGTGTCTTGCCGATCCGGCTGACCGGCAGGTCGGGGTGCCAGTGGAACAGGGACAGGCTCGTCACCAGCAGGACGGCGTCGGGGATGACGAGCAGCAGCAACAGCCACAGGGGCGCGATGCCCGTCACGACGAGCGTGATGGCGACGGTGATCAGGGCCGCCCGGTCGGCCAGCGGGTCCAGGATCCTGCCCAGCACCGAGGTTTGGTGGAACTTGCGGGCCACGAAGCCGTCGATCCAGTCGGTGCCGCCCATCAACGCCAGCACGACGACGCCCCACCCGTACTCCTGCCGCCCGGCGACAAGCCACACGAACAGGGGGACGCCGCAAAAGCGGACGACCGTGATGATGTTGGGGACGGTGAAGATGGCGCGCGACGGGGCGGCCGAGGCGTCGGGGCCGGCTGGCATGGGCGGCCTAGGAGCGCAGCAGCTTGCGCAGCAGCACGATGACGGCTGTGGCGGCGCCGGCCAGGACGCCCAGGGACACCCAGTGCCCCTTCGCACCGTCGAGCACCTGCCAGACCGGGCCGGACTTCAGCCTCGACGTGACAGCCTCGCGGGCCTGGTCACCGAAGTAGGCGGCCTGCCGCCTCACGTCGGCCTGGGCCAACAGTTCGGTGCGCAGGACGAGCAGGTGGTGGCGCCGGGCGTCGGTGCGCTTCTTGAGCTCCGCCTCGGTGGCCGCCGGGCCGTGCTCGGCGGCCTTGGCTTCGCGCTCGGCCTTCGCCTTGGCCGCATCGGCGGCCTTGCGGGCCTTGCGCGCCTTGATCTCCTCCTTCGTGAGCTGTTCGGGCTCCAGCGTGGCCGGGTCGAACAGTTCCCCCTCCTTGAGGACGCCCAGGTCATAGCGGATGCCGTGCAATGCGGCGGACGGCTTGAGCGGCAGCGCCTTCTCCAGTTTCCGGGCCCCGACCAGCGCGCAGGCGGCCAGGATCACGAGGAACGCGGCCGAGACAAGGAGAGCGGACAACCACAGCGGCATGACGGTGGCCAGTCCGGCGATCGCGGCGACGACCAGGCCGATGACCAGCAGGCACAGGAATACGAGCGCCACGGCCAGGAACGCGGCCGCCACTCCCGCGCGCTTGCCCTTGTGCCGTAGCTCCTCCTTTGCGAGGGACAGCTGATCGTTGGCCTGTAGCGGCAGCAGGCGGGCGGCCGTCTTCATGGTATCGAGCAGCCCCGCAAGGCCCTGGGTCGCCGTTCCAGTCGTGCCATGACCGTTGTGACTGGCACTTGCCATGCGGACCGCCTCCATACGTGGGTTTCGCACTGTGCACGGCCAGCGGCCGGACAGCGGCCCGCAGGAGCATTCCCCCGCCGAACCATACGGACAAAATTACCATCCAACTCGTGACCGTGCCTTGCGCCGGCCGGCGGGATAGCGCATAGGATTTAACCCGGCGCCGATGCACTGTCGATCGACGCCGGGTTTCCCCATGAGTGTCTGACGCAGTATCCCAGTGCCGTGATCACAGGCACACCCGCAGTCGCACCAACACGCACCAGCAAATCCCCCCGGCACCGACGCCTTCGCACCCTTCCACGCCCATTTCACGCCACCAGCTCCTTGAGGACCCCAACGTGACCACCACCGCGAGCCACACCACCTCCCCGGGGGATTCGCTCAGCCGCCGCCAGAAGCTCGTCTACGTCCTGGTCCTGGGCCTGCTGACGGCCCTGGGCCCGTTCACCGTGGACCTGTACCTGCCGGCCTTCCCGATCATCAAGGAGGAGTTGGGAGTCAGCGCCACGGCCGTGCAGCTGACACTGGCCGCCACCACCATCGGCTTCGCCGCGGGTCAGCTGATCGTGGGTCCGTTCAGCGACAAGTTCGGCCGGCGCATGCCGTTGATCCTGGCCACGGCGGTGCACGTGCTGGCCTCGATCGGCGCCGCCATGGCACCCGATATCACGTGGCTGGGCATCTTCCGCGCCCTGCAGGGCATCGGCGCGGCCGGCGGCGGCGTCGTGGCCATGGCCATGATCCGCGACCTGTTCTCCGGCTACCAGCTGGTGCGCATGTTCTCCCGCATGTCGCTGGTCAACGGCATGGCCCCGATCCTGGCCCCGGTGATCGGCTCCCAGCTGCTGGGCATCATGGACTGGCCCGGCATCTTCTGGTTCCTGGCCGGTTACGGCTTCCTGGTGGTCGCCGCGGCCACGACGTTCATCATCGAAACGCTGCCGCCGGCCCGTCGGGCGAACGACGGCGAATCGGTCGCCTCCCGCTACAAGGCGGTGTTCTCCGACCGCATCTACGTGGGCACGCTGCTGATCGGCGGGTTGAACTTCGCCGCCCTGTTCACGTACCTGTCCGCGTCGACGTTCCTGTTCCAGGGCACCTACGGTTTCTCGCCGCAGGGCTACGGCCTGCTGTTCGCCATCAACTCGGTGGGGGTCGTGGCCGGTGTGCAGGTGGCCGCACGGCTCATGCGCCACCTGGGCTCCCAATGGGTCATGGTGTGGGCCACCGCGGCACAGGTGGTGGCGGCCGCCGCCATGGTGGTGTTCGACCAGCTCGGGTTCGGGTTGTGGGGTGTCATCGTGCCGCTGTGGTTCTTCATCGCGGCCACGGGCTTCATGTTCCCGACCATCCAGGTGCAGGCGTTGGCGCGGCACGGCAGGCAGGCCGGCACGGCCGCGTCCCTGCTCGGTGCGGCGACGTTCGGCTTCGCCGGCGTGATCACGCCCGTGGTGGGACTGATTGGGGTCAGGACGGCGACGCCCATGGGCATCATCATGGGCGGCTGCGTGCTGCTGGGCATCGCCTGCCTGTGGTTGATCGTGCGGCCGCGAATGGTGCCGGCCATCTGACCGGCCGCCCGAATCGGCCGGGGTGGTCACCAGGGCACACCCACCGCGGCGGCCGCCCTACATGTTCCGGAATTCATCGACGCCGCGCAATGCGTCGACAAAGTTCTCCGCCAGGTCCGCCGGGGCATCTTCTGCGCACAAGGCCATGAGCTTGCGGGTCAGCGCGATCTCCGGAACCTCCACCTCCACCACACCGGCGGGGCATTCGGTCATGGCCAGCTGGGGAACCATGGCCACACCATGGCCGGCGGCGATCAGGCGCAGGGTCGCGTTGAAGTCATCGCTGGAGGCCACCACGCGCGGATGCAGGCCCGCATTGGCCAAGACAAAGTCAAAGACATTGGCGTCGCTTGATCCGCGCAGGTGCAGGATCCACGGGACGTCATTCAATGCCTCCAGGCTCATGCGGGACCCGTGCGCGAATCCCCAACCGGCCGGCACCACCACCTTGTAGGGGTCCTCCCCCAGCCAGTGCCGACTCACCCCCTGCGGCAGCGCCAGGCCCGACTCCCCCACCTGGTAGACGATTCCGACGTCGAGCTCGCCGCCCACCCGCAGCCCGGGGACAACGGCGCTTGGCTCGCCAATGGAGATCTTGACCTGGACTGAGGGAACCTGCCAGTGCGGCATTTCCACGATCTGCGACAGCACGAATGTCGCCACCGAGGGAAACGCCCCCACGCGCAGCTCACGCACGGCACTACCGCCGGCGGCCAAACCCGCGGCCAGCAGGTTGTCGGCATCGCGGAGCAGCTTCAACGCCTGCTGGCCCATGGCGTGCGCAGCCTGCGTCGGATGGACGCTGCGGGCACTGCGCACAAACAGCCGAATGTTGGTGGCCTTCTCCAGTGCCGACATTTGCTGGGACACCGCGGACGCCGTGTAGCCAAGCCTGTTTCCGGCTGCCGTAAAGGAGCCAAGTCGGACCACTTCAACGAGCGTGCGCAGGTGGTTTAGGTTGAGCATAAGTATCCCTTGAAGTGAGCCTCGTGAACGATCGGTGTGGTTCACATCATATGTGCCCAATTTTCTCTTATGGTTGTTTGAGTCGTGGCAAATTCTTCCGCAGGCCGGTTCCCCGCGCGACACATTTTCACCTCCCATTGCATCATGAAGGATTAGGAATGCTTGAGCAACGTCTCTTCGTCAACGCCCAGTTTCACACGCTGTGGGCTCACCAGCCGCGGGTGTCAGCCGTTCTGACCCGCGGCGAGCGCATCGTGGCGATGGGCAGCCGGGAGGACCTTGCGGCGCATTCCACCGGCACCACGGAAACCATAGACCTCGACGGGGCCACCGTCATCCCCGGCCTGACGGATGCACACATCCACACCGCAAACTTTGCCCGCGAAATTGCAGCCCTGGACCTGCGCGGCACCCGCGATCTCGCGGACGCACTCGAACGCGTGCACAGCTACAGTGACGCCTGCCCCACCACAGCCTGGGTCTTTGGCGGACGCTGGGACTTCAATGCATGGGCGGTGCCCGTCCAGCCAAACCGTCACGACCTCGACGCCGTCACTGGTGGCCGCCCGGCGGCGCTGCCAAGCATCGACGGCCACACCATTTGGGCCAACTCGGCTGCCCTGGCCGCCGTCGGCATTGACGCCTCCACCCCCAACCCCGTGGGCGGGGAAATCGTCCGCGACGCCCACGGCGAACCCACGGGCATCCTGCGCGAAGCCGCCGGCGACAAGCTCGTGGACATCATGCACAGCGCCGAGGCCGGGGACCTTGGCACCCAGCTGATCGAGGCACAGCGGCGGTTGCTGGCCGTGGGGCTCACGGGCGTCCATGACTTCGACGGCGAGGACGCGCTGGCCTCCTACCGTGGCATGCGCGAGTCCGGACAGCTGGCCATCCGGGTGCACAAGGCCATCCCCATGATGGCCCTGGACCAGGCCATCGACGAGGGCCGGGCCACGGGCGACGGCGACGTGTGGCTGCGCACCGGCCCCGTCAAGCTGTTCTCCGACGGCGCGCTCGGCTCCCACAGCTGCCACATGAACGCCCCGTTCCCCGGCGAGGACGGCAACACCGGAATCGAGGTCATCCCCTACGGGGACCTGCGTGAATTGGTGCGCCGCGCCGCCGGTTCCGGGATCGGTGTCGCCACGCATGCGATCGGCGACCGGGCCAACGAGCTGGTGCTGGACGCCTATGCCGACCTGGCCAGGAACCCCCTGGACCCCCCGGCCAGCATGATGCGTCCCGCATCCCGGCTTCGCCACCGGATCGAGCATGCCCAGCACCTTCGCCCCGGCGACATCGCCCGCATGGCCCAGCTCGGCGTCATCCCCTCCATGCAGCCCACGCACTGCACCACGGACATTCCGCTGGCCTCCACCCTTCTGGCCGGGCGCGACCTGGCATCCTATGCCTGGCGTTCGCTGCTGGATGCAGGGGCGATCCCCGCCTTTGGTTCCGACGCGCCGGTGGAGCACCCGGACCCGATGTACGGCATCCATGCGGCCGTCACCCGGCAAAACGGCAGCCACGAACCCGACGGAGGCTGGCAGCCGGGCGAGTGCGTCACCGTGTCCGAGGCCATTGAGGCTTTCACCGCCGGTGCGGCCTACGCCTCCGGGGAGGAAGCTCACAAGGGACGACTGCGGCCGGGTATGCTGGCCGACTTCACGGCACTTGCCGCCGATCCGTTCACTGTGGCCACGTCCGAGCTGCGGGACATGCCCGTGCAGTCCACCACGGTGGGCGGAGTGGTGCGCTACCGCCGCAACCAATAACCACAATGCCCGGCCCTTTCCACTGTCCCCACCCCACGCCAAGGAGAACCACCATGAAAAACTTCCTTCCCCGCCCCTCCGCCAACCACCTGCGCACCGGCGCGCTGGCTTCCACGGCCCTGCTGGCCGTTCTTGCACTGACGGGCTGTGGAGGCCAGAGCCTGTCTTCCGCGAACCCCGCAACGCACGACGCCGGTGCCGGCTTCACCGCCGTCCCGGCACCGTCGGAGGACCTGGCCAAGAGCGTGATCGACGCCGTCAAGGCCGATCCGGCTTTGACGGCCAGCCTGCCGGCAGCCATCCAGGGCGCAGGCATCAAGATGACAACGTCCGAGGGCTACCCGCCCATGGAAATGTTTGCCACTGACGGCAAGACCCTCATTGGCGTGGACCCGTCGATGGGCCGGGCCATCGCCAACAAGCTGGGGGTGCCGCTGACCATCAACAATGAGGACTTCAACTCGCAGATTCCCGGCATCACGACCGGCCGCTACGACTGGATCATGTCGTCCATGACGGACAACGCCGAACGCCGCAAAACCGTCACCTTCGCTGACTACGTCCGTTCCGGCAACGGGTGGGTGGTCAAGGCCGGCAACCCGTCGGGCATGAGCGATGCCGCCAGCGCCTGCGGCAAGACGATCGCCGTGGTGGACAACGGCTCCTCGCTGACCTTGGCCGAATCCTATGACGCATCATGCACGGCGGCGGGCAAGAAGGGCGTGAACATCCTCAAGTTCCCCGGCGACCAGGAGGCGATCCTGCAGGTGCGCAACGGCCGCGCGGACGCCGGAATCAACGACTACCCGGTGGCCGCCTACCGAGCACAGACGTCCAACGGCGCGCTGGAAGCCGTGGCCATCAAGGGCGACGAAAGCCCGTGGGGCATTGCCATGAAACCGGAAAACAAGGAACTGGTCACAGCGGTTCAAAAAGCCTTGCAGGAACTGATCGACGACGGCAGCTACGCCAAGGTCCTCGCCGCCTGGAACGTCTCGAAGATGGCGGTTGGCACAGCCACCGTCAATGACGGCAAGTAAGGACCGTGATGAGAACATCCTCCCGGCCCAAGGAACTCAGCGGCCCCGACGGCACCCCCGTGCCCGTCGTCGCACTCAAGCACCGCGACCGCTGGATCGTCGGGACCCTGGCCCTGGTCGTCTTCGCCTGGCTGCTGTCCACCCTCGCCACCAACCCCAACATTCGGTGGAACAAGGTGGCGGAGTACCTGTTCTTCCCGAAGATCATCGACGGCATCTGGGTCACCCTGACCATCTCCGTGCTGGCCACGGTCCTGGGGCTGGTGCTCGGCATTTTGCTGGCGATCATGAAGCTCTCGCACAACCCCGTATTAAACTGGCTGTCCACGCTCTACATCTGGTTCTTCAGGGGCACCCCGGCGCTGGTCCAGCTCATCTTTTGGTACAACCTGGCGTTCCTGTTTCCGCGGCTTGTCATCGAAATTCCGTTCACCAACATCGGCTACTTCTGGAACACCAATGATGTGATGACCGGATTCAACTCGGCCCTCCTGGGCCTGGGCCTGAACCTTGCGGCGTACTTTGCCGAGACCGTACGCGCCGGCATCCAGGCCGTCGACAAGGGCCAGACCGAGGCCGCGTACGCCCTGGGCATGACGCCCGTGAAGCGCATGCGCGTAATCGTCCTGCCGCAGGCACTGCGCATCATCATTCCGCCCACCGGCAACGAGTTCATCTCGATGCTGAAAACCACGTCCCTGGTATACGTGGTGGCGGGCAATGACCTGATGACCAACGCCAGCCAGATTTACAAGCAAAACAACCTCATCATGGAGCTGCTGATCGTGGCATCCCTGTGGTACATGGTGATGACAGCCATCGCCACATTCTTCCAGTCCAAGCTGGAGGCCCGCTACGGCGCCGAAGCCGTGCGCCTGGTGCGCCGGCCCGGGTTTGTGCAGCGGGCGTTCTTGAAGCGCACGGCACAGCCCGCCATGGGCACTGCAGGAATCACGTTGACGGCAGATGACTCTGTCACGGCCGGGAAGGACCTCACATGAGCAACAAACTGCACGTGGAAGCCAACGGGGTCACCAAGTCCTACGGCACCCACCTGGTGCTGGCCGGAGTGGACTTCACGGTCAAGGCGGGCGAGGTCAGCTGCATCGTGGGACCGTCCGGTTCCGGCAAGTCCACATTCCTGCGCTGCCTCAACGCCCTTGAGTCCTACGACGACGGGACGCTGCTGGTGGAGGACCGGCACGTGGGGTACGAATACCGGGACGGCCGCTACTACGAATGGAACACGAAGCAGTTTGCCCAGTTCCGGTCGCGGATCGGCATGGTGTTCCAGCGCTTCAACCTGTTCGGACACCTGAGCGCCGAGGAAAACGTGGCCTGCGCGCTGGTCCAGGTGCGCGGCGTGGCAAAGTCAGCCGCCAGTATCCGCGCCCGGGAGGAGCTGGCCCGGGTGGGCCTGGCCGAACACTCGCACAAGCGCCCTCACCAGCTCTCCGGCGGCCAGCAGCAGCGCGTTGCGATCGCCCGGGCCCTGGCCATGGACCCCGAGATCATGCTTTTTGACGAGCCGACGTCGGCCCTGGACCCGGAGCTCGTTGACGAAGTGCTCGAGGCCATGAAGGAGCTGGCCCGTCAAGGCATGACGATGGTGGTGGTCACGCACGAGATGGGCTTTGCCTGCGAGGTGGCCGACACCGTGCATTTCTTCGACGCGGGCGTCATTGTCGAGTCCGGGACCCCGGCCGATGTGCTGGGCAACCCGCAGCGCGACCGCACGAAGGCGTTTCTGGCCAAGGTGCTCTAAAGCGCGTTTTCCACCCGCACCATGGCAAAAGCCCCGCACTCATGATGAGCGCGGGGCTTTTGCCGCAGAAAGTCAGCTGCCGGCCGGCCAGTCACCACGGCCGTGCGCCGGGGCCGACCCCATGGTTCTAAGCACCCTTGCAGGCGGCGCGCAGGCTGCCCTTGGGGGAATGAGCGCCGAACTTCTTGGACCACGTGATTTGCCCGTTTTGGAAATTCCGCACGCACCGTCCGTCACCCCTGGAAACTGCGCCGCAAGCAGGCGTTTATTCACGTGTTTCCCCAATCAAGTTTTCAGTGGCTTCTGCCACAAATACGTGGCCGGCAGCATCAACCGGCAGTCCTGCCGTCGTGGGAAACAAAAATCCCCGCACTCGTGGGAGTGCGGGGATTTTAGTTTTCGCTCCCCCGGCTGGACTTGAACCAGCAACCCTTCGATTAACAGTCGAATGCTCTGCCAATTGAGCTACAGGGGATCGCGCAGGAACAACGATAACAAAGGTTCGGCCGGTTGTGAAATCGGCGCCCCGGACCGGGTTCCGGCGCCTCAGGACACCCTCAGCTGCCGTCGCCGCGCAGTGCCCGGCGGCTGATTTCCAGCTGCATGAGCTCCTGTTGGAGGTGTTGGTAGGCGTCCGGGTCGGCGGCCGGATCCATGCGCTGCAGGGCGCCGAGGCGTTCGGCCTTCAGGCGGGTGATCTGCATCTCGAACAGTCCGCGCAGGATGTCCTTGCAGTAGCGGCGCAGCGTGTCGGGATTGGAGGCCGGCAGCGGGCTCAGGGCCAATTCGGCCAGCAGCGGCGTCAGTTCCTCGGGCAGGTGGCCGCGCACCATGTCCAGCCACTGGTTCGAGGCGGCGGGCACATGCCCGGCGGCGACAATGCCCCGGTGCACGGCCCGGTAGGCGGGCACCGCGAATTCGGAGGCGCCAAAGTGCTGCCAGTCCCCTTGGCTCAACAAGCCGGGCTGCTGCAGCACCACCTCCAGCGCCTCGCGTTCCATCCGAACCACCGGATCGTTCGGATCGGGGCGGACGTAGACGGGCTCCGGCACGGTCGCCTGGGCGTCCGGCGCCGACCCCCGCCCGTCCGCGGCGCGCCCGTCCGCGGCACGCCTGTCTCCGGTGCGTCCATCACCGGATCCCGGGTGGCCGGCACCCTGGTGGTCGCGGCGTTCGGCGGTCTTGACGGCCCGCAGGACCTCGTTCGGGTCGGCGATGCCGAGCCAGCCGGCCAGTTCCTGGCTGTAGCCGAGCCGGGTGGAGCCGTCACGGATCCGCGCCACCACCGGCGCCGACGCGCGCAGGCCCTGCACACGCCCCTCCACCGTGGAGAGGTCGAACCGGGCCAGTGTGGAGCGGATGGCGAACTCGAACAGCGGGCGCCGGGACCGGATCAGGGAGTGGACGGCGTCGTCGCCGCGGCGCTGGCGCAGCTCGCACGGATCGGCACCGGTCGGTTCCACCGCCACATATGTTTGGGCCACAAACCGCTGGTCTTCGTTGAACGCCTTCAGCGCCGCCTTCTGGCCGGCCGCGTCGCCGTCGAACGTGAACACCACCTCGCCGCCGGTGCCGTCGTCGGAGAGCAACCGGCGGGCCACCTTGATGTGGTCGGCGCCGAACGCCGTGCCACACGTGGCCACGGCCGTGTCCACGCCCGCCAGGTGGCAGGCCATCACGTCCGTGTAGCCCTCCACGACGACCAGCTGCCGCTTGCCGGCGATGTGCCGCTTGGCCAGGTCGATGCCGTACAACACCTGGGATTTCTTGTAGAGGACCGTCTCCGGCGTGTTCAGGTACTTGG
Source organism: Specibacter cremeus (assembly GCF_003946885.1). Taxonomy (GTDB): domain Bacteria; phylum Actinomycetota; class Actinomycetes; order Actinomycetales; family Micrococcaceae; genus Specibacter; species Specibacter cremeus. The sequence continues at coordinate 12,659 of NZ_RWKQ01000003.1, forward strand.
GGCCCTGGTCGTCCTCGAAGAGTTTGCGCGCGCCGAAGCCGATCGTGTCGCCGGCAATGTCGCGGATGGGCCAGATGAGCCGGCCGCGGAACCGGTCATAGATGCGGTTCTGTCCGCCTGCGTTGGAGCTTTCGGAGAACATGCCCGTGAGCTTGAGCTCCTCCTGCGTGAACCCGCGCCCGGACAGGTGCTTGAGTAGCCCGTCCCAACCCTGCGGGGCGAAGCCGACGCCGAACGTCTCGGCCGCCATGCGGTCGAAGCCGCGTTCCATGAGGAATTGCCGGCCGGCCGCCGCCGCCGCCGTCTGCAGCTGGTCCCGGAAGAATTCGGCCGCGATCTTGTGGGCGTCGAGCAGCCGCTGCCGCCGGCCGACCTCCTCGCGCCGCGGACCGCTGCCACCATCCTCGTAATGCAGCTCGTAGCCGATCCGCCCGGCCAGCTTCTCCACGGCCTCGCCAAACGGGATGTGGTCGATTTTCTGGATGAAGGAGATGACGTCGCCGCTCTCCTGGCAGCCGAAGCAGTGGAAGAAACCCATCTGCGGGCGGACGTGGAACGACGGGCTGCGCTCGTCATGGAACGGGCACAGGCCCTTGAACGAGCCGATCCCGGCCGATTTGAGCGTGACGTAGGCATCGACGACTTCCTTCAGGTCCGTGCGCGCCCGCACCTCGTCAATGTCCTCACGTTTGATCAGCCCAGCCACAGAACGAGTTTACGTGCGAACCCCGACACCGGGCGCGGGTGGGCAGAATCACCTTGCCGATGCCCGGTTTCAAGACACGGCGCCGATAAACTTGACACGGGCCCCAACGGCGTGGCATCCACGTCCCAAACGCCCATCACGACCCAAGGACCCCGCACATGTTGTTGACCCCCGCCCGGAACCACGTCGGCACCGACATCCTCATGGCCCGCCACGGGCACGCCATCTCGTCGCTGCGCCTGGACCGACGGCACGGGCAGGTGGTGGCCGTGCTGGCCGACGGCACCATGGATGCGGCCCCGAACCTCATCGCCCCGGGCCTGCGCATGCCCGGCGCCCCCGAACCGCTGGACGCCGAAGACAAGAAGTTCCTGCGCCTGAGCGGCCTCGCCGCGCTGGCACTCGCCGCGATCGGCGCCGGCGTCGTCGCGATTCTGACGACCACGATGGACCCGGCCCTGCTGGCCCAGCTCACCGAGCAGATGAACTCCCTGCCCATGCCCTGACGCCCCTGCCCTGACACCGTCGGGCTGCTGCGCAAGCCCCGCTACAACAGCGTGCGGTGCGTTCCCACCAGCCGCTCATGCAGGGCCAGTGCCGACCCGTCCGTCAACGACGCGATCTGGTCGATGACGACGCGAAGGCGCGCGCCGTCGTCGTCCGCGTCTTCCCAGTCGGCGGCGAACATGGTTTCCAGGTGCCGCGGTCCGGTGGCGCTGAGCACGGCGACCAGTTCGCCGAGCACGTCCTGCTGGCGCTGGTAGATGGGCTGGCGGTGGTCGGTGGTCATGACGAACGTCGTGGCCAGGCCCTTCATGACCGCGATTTCCAGCGTGGTTTCCTCGGGCACGACGACGTCGGCCGCGTACCGCGTCAACCGTTGCGGCCCATAGATGGCCCGGGTTGCGGCGACCGCATTCTGGCAGAAGCGGCCGATCAGCTGGCTGGTCATGTCCTTCAGCGCCGCCATGGAGGCCCGGCTGCCGTCCGCGTGCCGCACCCACACATCCGTGCCCTCGAGCCGGGCCAGCGCGGCGTCGATGGCGGCCGGGTCGGTGTGCGGCAGGTACCACTGGCGCGTGTAGCCGACGACGCGGCTGCGCTGGTCCGCGCTGTCCAGCCACTTGAGCTGGACATGCCCGGCCACGATGGCGTCCTCGACGTCGTGGACGGAGTAGGAGATGTCGTCGGCGAGGTCCATGACCTGTGCCTCGATGCAGGTGCGGCCGGCCGGGGCGCCGTCGCGCAGCCAGGCGAACACGGGCAGGTCGTCGGCGTAGGCGCCGAACTTGCTGGTCCGGTCACCGCGGATGAGCGGGGCATCGGCCGCCAGCCACGGATACTTGCTGGAGGCATCGAGGGAGGCGCGGGACAGGTTGAGCCCGGCCGAGCCGCCGTCGGGGGTGAGCACCTTCGATTCGAGCCGGGTGAGCAGCCGCAGCGTCTGGGCGTTGCCCTCGAAGCCGCCGATGTCATGGGCCAGCTGGTTGAGCACGGATTCGCCGTTGTGGCCGAATGGCGGATGGCCCAGGTCGTGGGACAGGCAGGCGGTGTCCACCACGTCCGGGTCGCAGCCCAGGACGCGGCCGATCTCGCGGCCCACCTGCGCCACCTCGAGGCTGTGCGTGAGCCGTGTCCGCACGAAATCGTCGGTGTCCGGGGCCACCACCTGGGTTTTTGCACCCAGGCGGCGCAGTGCGGACGAGTGCAGCACGCGGGCGCGGTCGCGTTCGAATACGGAGCGGACCGTCGATTTCGGCGCCTCCTCGACCCAGCGCTGGGTGTCGTGGGCGTTGTAGTAGGTCTCGGCGGCCTGCGCGGGGGTGGACATGCCCCCAGTTTAGGGGTTGGAGCGGCACGGGTTGGGGTGCTGTCCGGAAAACCCTCGCGTCACCCGGGGTGGCCGGGTGACGCACCCGCACCACCGGCTGGGGAAGACCTGGCAGGCCGCATGATGGCCACGGCCGCGGGGATGCTGCCAATGAGCAGCAGAGCCAGGGCAAGACCGCCGACGGCGACGCGCCCGGTGCCGTGGAAGGCAAAGGCGGCGATCGTGAGGGGGCTGCTGGCGATCAGGGCCCCGGCCGCCCAGGCGGGAATGAGCCGGGCCCGGCGCAGGGCGATGCCGAACATGACGTAGGCGACCAGGTGGCAGGCCACATAGACGATGAGATAGCCACCCATCACGGCGTCGTTCGTGAACCGGTCCAGAAGCCCCGCATACATGGTGGGCCCGGGCATGCCGGCCATGGCGATGGCCAGGTCGTCGAGGGCGGCCAAGGCCGAGAACGGCAGCCAACCGACCACGCCGAGAATGCCGGCGATCGTGGCCTGCCAGGGTGTGTGCCGGTAGGCAAGATACCCCAGGGCCACGGCGCCCAGCGGCAGCAGGTAGGAGGCGGCCACGAAGGCGATCACATGCACGGCGTTGGCAGCCGGGTTGGCGGTGGCATTGGCGTCGAGGGTTGCCGCACCCGTGCCGTGGATGGCCGGGGCCAGCAGCCCGCCGACCAGATAGCCCAGGGGCCCGCCCACGATCGCGACGGCGCCGACAATGCGCAGCAGTCGCTCGTGTCCGGGCATCTCCGGCGCCCTCATGGGGTCTCGTCGAGGAACCGGAGCAGGAACGGCAGCGTGGCGCACATCGGTCCGAGGTCGTCGCCGCTGGCGTAGACCTCGCCCAAGTAGTCCCCGTGGGCGCCCGGCACGATCATCAGCCGGCTTCGCGGGATTGCGTGGGACATTCGCACCGCGTGTTCGGGCCTGATCACGTCACGGTCCGCGACCAGCACCAGCGTCGGGGTGGCGATGGTGCCGAGCTGCTCGTCTGTCCAGCCGGGAAAGCTCAGCATCCGCTGGCTGTCGAGCACGAATAGTCGCTCCAGGTGTCGCGGGTCAGGATTGAGCCGGCGATCAATGTCCTTATAGACCTCGGGCATATCCTCGACCGTCGCATCCTGAAGCCCCTCCCAGAAGCCGTCGATCATGGCGTCGCGGGTAAAGAACGTCGAGGCGGCGATCAGCCGGTGCACCAGCGCCGGATGTTCCATGGCCAGAGCGAGCGCCGTGTGCCCGCCGGCGCTGAAACCAAGCACGTCGGCGCTCGGCACATCCAGCTGCCGCAGGACGGCTGCGACATCCTGGGCCGAGTGTTCCGCGGTGAGCGGTCGGTCAATGGGGGCCGTGTGGCCGTGGCCCTCCTCCTCGACGGCGATGACCTGACGCGTTTCGGCAAGAACGGGAATGAGGTGGCGGAAATTCGAGTCGATGGTCGACCCGCCGCCATGGACCAACAGCAGCGGCACCCGGCCCGGTCGGGTGTCGCCGTGCACCTCGTAGTACATCCGGAGCGGACCGTTCTGTGCATAACCGCGTGCGAAAGTCACGCGCCCACCCTAACCACCAGTAGCGGCCGTTTGGCAAGAGTCATGCGCCGGCCGCTCCAGCCAGCCGCGGTGGGGGTGTCCAGTTTGCATCAAGAGTTGAATCCGTTGAGAGTCCGGGGGCCTGCGAGCTCTACATCTCGACAGCGTGGCTATCCATGTAAGTGCCAGGATGCTGGCCGGTTCGGTCGGGCGAGTCAAGCGGTTCGGTCGGGCGAGTCAAGCGGTTCTGCAGATCAGGGCGGTGTTGCCGCGGTGTTGCCGCCCAACACCACCCTGATCTGCGGAAACGCGCCGCCCCCAGGCGACAACAGTGGGTTCCGTCGTCGGATTCCGCCCTCGAACGAGTCTGACACACACCGAGGGAGTGGGTGTTCCGGGGCCTTCAGCGCGGCAACCGAAGGCTGCTTCCACACTGGCACTTACATGGATAGCCACTTTCGACAAACAAGTCCTGTAGTGTCCTTCAAAACTAAGGGGGCACCGGTGGATCATCGCAAACGAACCATGATCCGGACGGCAATGTCGGTTATGGCCGGCGTGATGGCGGCCGCCGCGTTGGCATCCTGCGCCGTGGTTGGCGCGATTCCGGAGACCAGCGCGGTCCAGGCCCGGGCCACGGAGTATGCCAAGGCGGCCGGGATCAACATTTCTCCGGTGGTCTTCACCCGGTCCACGGCACCCGCAGGCAGCCCGGCGACCACGGTGGACGGGAGCCGCGACGTTCGCTGCTACTTCCTGGCCGACCTGACGACCACCCATCGGGACCCCGCCGCGGCCGGCGTAATCATCCCGCCGTACGTGAGCGTTGCGGGCCTCACCACCGCCGACGCTTCCTCACCGGCCGATGCGGCCAAGGCCTGCGCCCAATCGTGGGACACCGGCTTCATGAATCCGGCCGGCATCACCAACGACCTCATCCCCCAGGGATTTGCGAGCCCGACCGCCAGCACGCCCGCGCCGAATGGCGCCACGAGAGACAAAAACGGCAACTTGCTGCCGCCGAAACCAATCAACCTGCCCGGACAGCCTCCCATCACGCTGGAGGTACGTGGGTACTACATCCCGCCGCTGATGACCTGCGTGGTTGACGGTGCCGCCGCCGTGATCCCCGGTCCGGGTGAAGTCTGCGCCACGCTGGGCATCCCGGCCCTCAAGAAGTGACGGACAGGTCTCGACAGGCTCGACCAACGACGGACTCGACCAACGACGGGCTCGACCAACGGGGCCTATCCGCCGGAGACGTCCAGTTCAGCCCCGGCGAGTTCCACCTGCTGGGCGCCGCTCATGTACCGGTCCTTGAGCCAGCCGTCGGGCAGGGCGGTGCGCTTGGGCGTGCCGGCCCGCCCGCGCGGACCCTCGGCGTCCACGCCGGGGTACGGGACATCCATGTCGAGCTGGTCGAGCAGTCCGCGCAGCACCTCGAGGGTGGGCACGGTGGCCAGTTTGGTGCGCAGGTCGCTGCCCACCACATACCCCTTGAAGTACCAGGCCATGTGTTTGCGGATGTCGCGCAGCGCCTTGTTCTCATCATCGAACGTGTCGATGAGCAGCTCGGCGTGCCGGTAGACGGCCGCCGCAACCTCGCGCAACCCCGGCCGGTGCCGGGCGTCGCTGCCCTCGAACGCGGCCATCAGGTCGCCGAACAGCCACGGCCGGCCCTGGCAGCCGCGCCCGACCACCACGCCGTCGACGCCGGTCTGCCGGACCATGGCGATAGCGTCCTCGGCACTCCAGATGTCGCCGTTGCCCAGCACGGGCACGTCCGGCAGGGTCTCCCGCAGCCGGGCGATCGCGGACCAGTCGGCCTTGCCCGAATAGAACTGGCTGGCTGTGCGCCCGTGCAGGGCCACCGCCGCCACGCCGCTGTCGCGCGCGATCCGCCCGGCCTCCAGGTAGGTCAGGTGGTCGTCGTCGATGCCCTTGCGCATCTTGATCGTCAGCGGGATGTTGCCGGCGGACGCCTCGCGCACGGCCGTCTGGACGATCGAGGTGAACAGGTCGATCTTCCACGGCAGCGCCGCTCCCCCGCCGCGCCGGGTCACCTTCGCGACCGGGCAGCCGAAGTTCAGGTCGATGTGGTCGGCGCGGTCCTCCTCGACCAGCATGCGCACGGCCTGGCCCACGGTGACCGGGTCCACGCCGTACAACTGGACGGAGCGAATCTTCTCGTCGTCGTCGTGGCTGATGATGCGCAGCGATTCGGGCGTGCGCTCCACCAGCGCCCGGGACGTGACCATCTCCGAGACGAACACGCCGCCGCCATGCTCGCGACACAGCCGCCGGAACGCCGTGTTCGTGATCCCGGCCATGGGTGCCAGCACCACGGGGGTGTCCACCGTGATGTTGCCGAGCCGCAGCGGTGGCAACTCGAGCTTGGTGCTGCTGGCGGGGATGTCTGTAACGGTCACCCGTCCATTCTCTCAAAAGCGTCCAAATCCGGCTCCCCCGACTGATGTGCGGTGCGCCCCCGATGATCGACCGAGATCGGGCGGGCGGGCCTGGGCCCACGGCCGCGGGGGTCCCGGAAAAGCAGGCGGCACGGTGGCCAGCTCGCATGATTTAGACTCGCTAGTCAGGGGCGCCGCCCCGGAGGCAGCCACGGAACCACCGAAGACCAACCCAGGAGCACCCGCCATGCCAACTATGTCCAGGACGAAGCGGGCCATCCTGGATGCGGCCCTGGAGCTGGGCGCCCGCAACGGCATCTCGGGCACCACCATGGACGACGTGGCCGAGCGCGCCGGCGTGGCCAAGGGCAGCGTCTATTACAACTTCGCGTCCAAGGACAAGCTCTTCGAGGAGCTGCTCACCTCCGGGGTGGCCTCGCTGTCCGCGGTCTTGCATGAGGCCCGCGTCTCGGCGGGCGGCTGGGCCGGCGTGGAGGACATGGTGCGCTCCATGCTGGCGTTGATCGCCGGCAACCGGTCCCTGGCCAAGCTCATGGCTGCCGAGATCTTCCGCACCGACCGGGCCTGGCAACAGACCCTGTTCGTCCTCCGGCGCGAGGCATTGACCGAATTCGTCGAGGCGATCCGCCCGCTCGCACCGGCCGACGACGGGCAGCGCCTGCTCATGGCCTCGAGCATCTTCGGCGCCACGCTCATGGGTGGGCTGGAGTGGTTGCTTTTCAGCCCGGAACGCCCGCTGGACGAGGTCGCCGCCGCCATCCTGTACCCGTTCACGGGCAGGCTGGCCGGAAAAACCGGCTAGAACCTGCGGCTAGGGTCTGTCTTGTGAATCATCGGAGCCAGAGGATGGTGGCGGCGAGGAGGATTTCGGAGCAGTAGGTAGGCGGCGCGTTTGGCGTAGCGGGTGGCGAGGTCGCGGAACTGCTTGAGCCGGTTGAAGCAGCGTTCGACGACGTTGCGCTGCCGTTATTCCTCCGGGTCGAAGGCGGGCGGCCGCCCGTCGGCGCAGCGCCGCCCGGGTGGAGGGATGCGAGTAGGCCTTGTCCGCCAGGACCGCCTCGGGCCGGGACCGGGCCGGCCGCCACCTTCCCTGCGGATGCTGATCCCGTCCAGCAGCGGCAGCAGCTGCGGGTTGTCCCCGTCCTGGCCCGGGGTGAGGATCACGCCCATCGGCAGGCCCCACCCGTCCACGGCCAGGTGGATCTTGCTGCTCAGCCCGCCCCGGGAACGCCCACTCCCGTCGCCGTCCACTGCGATGGCTTCGTTTCCGGGCTGGCAGCCCCCTTTTTTCGGGCCCCGGCGGCGTGCCGGTGGGCACGCACGATCGTGGAGTCGATGCTGAGGATCCACTCGACCTCACCGATGGCGTCGTCCTTGACGACCGCCTCGTCCAGGATCCGCTGCCAGGTCCCGTCCAGGGTCCATCGGCGCAGCCGCTCGTGCGCGGTCTTCCAGGGTCCGTAGCGGTCGGGCAGGTCCCGCCAGGGCGCGCCGGTGCGCGGCTTGAACAGGATCGCGTTGATCACCTGGCGGTGGTCCCGCCACTGCCCGCCCCGCCCGGAGACCGGCAGCGGCGGTTCGATCCTCGCCCACGCCCTGTCCGTCAGTTCTCCTCGGCCCACCATGCGACAGGTTTAACACACCCCGTGAATGATTCACAGGACAGACCCTAGCCCGGAAACTCCCGCTATGAAACAGGCCCGCGGGGAGCGAACATGATCACAGCCACCCCCGCAACACAGATCAGAGATCCGATGACATCCCAGCGGTCGGGCCGGAACCCGTCGAAGGCCATTCCCCACACCAGGGACCCCGCGACGAAAACACCGCCATAAGCGGCCAGGATCCGCCCGAAGTGCGCGTCGGGCTGCAAGGTCGCAACGAAACCGTACAGGCCCAGGGCAACGATCCCGATCCCGGCCCACCACCAGGCACGGCCCTCCCGAACCGCCTGCCACACCATCCACGCGCCGCCTATCTCGGCGACAGCAGCCAGAATGAACAGCAGCACCGACTTTGCAATGGTCATGATCCTCATCATGCCGCACGTTCGGAGACATCCCACGGCGGCCCGAACCTTGGTTGCGGGACGGGTCCTTCATTGGCATTCCAACGTGACTGCACACCCGGGCGCCTACCCTGTGACTGTTAATTGGCGGTTAAATAGCGGCTTGGTTTGGCGGTTTTTCGGTCCCGTTTAGGGATCGCCCGCCGACAAGACGGTCACCCCAAAGCGAATGGGGACCTGGGTTCGTACGTTCCAGGGCTGGCCGTAGGTGTCCACTTTACAAGCGTTGTTCCACCAAAATCGTGTCCCGCCGGAAGCCGGCCTTGTCGTGATGGAGCAGTCTGGGATGGTTCTCGGGGAAGATGGACGCCTGGTGCGTCCACTAGCCGAGGCCCCTCCCCGCTCCTACGGCGAAACGCCCCGCCCGCCGATGCAGTCAACCGCCGCGGCTCCACGCCACGGGGAGACGGCCGCACGGCCCGTAGGCTTGGATTCCATGAGGCCTGGCAGGCGCGGATAGGCTCGAACCATGCTCAGCACCATCGCCGGCGCCGCTGGCATGTTCGCGGGAACGAACATCGATGACATCATCGTTTTGACCACACTGTTTCTGGCGTCGGCCGGCGGCAGCCCCCGACCATGGCACATTGTCCTCGGGCAATATCTCGGCTTCAGCGCGCTGATCGGGCTGAGCGTCGTGGCCGCCCTTGGGCTGGCCATCATCCCCGATGAATGGGTGGGTCTGCTCGGTGCGGTGCCACTGGCCATTGGCCTTCTCGGACTGGTCCGGGCCTTGCGCCGGAAAGATGAAGGTGAACGCAAGAGCGCCTTCGCCGGGATCGGGCTGGCCGGGATCATCGGCATCACCGTATCCAACGGGGCCGATAACATCGCCGTCTACGCGCCGGTGTTCCGCACCATGGCGCCGCCCGAGACCGTGCTGACCATCCTGGTTTTTCTTGTCCTCGTTGCGGTCTGGTGTGTGCTGGGCCGGCTCATCGGCACGCACAAGAAGGTCTCAGACACCCTCAAGAGCGTGGAGCACTGGCTCGTCCCGTCCGTCTTCATCGGGTTGGGACTGATCATCCTCCTCAGCTCCGGCTCGCTGGCTCGTCTGATCGGCCTGACCGCGTAGCCGGGGTGGCCGGGCGCCGCTTCTAGACAGCCAGGTGCGCTTTTGCGGCTCAAACCAATGCAGCAACAGACTGACCGTAATCGGCAGTTTCCGTGCAACGTATCGGACGGCGGCGACGCGCCCGGCAAAACATGCACGAAACCGTTTGTGACTATTTCCTTCGTTTGGCGGTTTTAGCTGATGCCAATGACGAGGGTGGACCGGGCCGCTTCGATGACGTCATCGGTGATCGTGTCGAGTTCGTTGATTTTCATAGCGCGTTCGACCTGGGTGAAGAGCCTGTCGAGATGCCGGGTCCGCTCGGGAACCATCGCCTACTGACGGCCCTCCAGCAGCGCCTCGAACTCGGCCGTGGTGCCCACGTACCACTCAGAGATCATCTTCGGCTTGCCGTCCACCCAGCCCAATTGGCGCAGGTACCGGTACGGGCGGCCGTGAATGACCTTCTTATACAAACTCGCCATGCTTTAGGTCATGGGCCAACTCGGAGGCAAAATCAAGCACAGAACCGGCGTGTCACAAGGGAAAGCGGCTCATTGGCCCGGTGAACAGCCCCCAAAAATCCACGATCCTCGGAAACTCAAGCTAGAGCAGCCAGCCGTTCTCTTCCGCGATGTGCACGGCCTCGGCCCGCGTCCTGGCCCCCGTTTTGCCCATGGCGCTGGACAGGTAGTTGCGCACCGTGCCCTCCGAGAGGAATGTGGCCGTCGCGATCCCGGCCACCGTCCCGCCCTGGCTGGCCGCCCGCAGCACGTCGGTCTCCCGCTCGGTCAGGGGGCTCTCGCCGTTTGTGAGGGTCTCCGCCGCCAGCGTCGGATCGACGACGCGCAGCCCGGCCGCGACCTTGCGCACCGCATCGGCCAGCTGCCGGGCCGGGGTGTCCTTGACGACGAACCCGGAGGCACCTGCCTGCATGGCGCGGCGCAGGTAGCCGGGCCGGCCGAACGTGGTCACCATGAGCACGCGGCAGTCGGGTGCCGCGGCGCGCACGGCGGCCGCCGCGGCGATGCCGTCCAGCCCCGGCATCTCGACGTCGAGCAGGGCCACGTCGGCGCCGTAGTGGACGACGGCGTCGCTCACCTCATCGCCGCGGCCCACCTCCGCGACGACTTCGATGTCGTTTTCCAGCCCGAGCAGGGCGGCGAGCGCGCCGCGCACCAGGGCCTGGTCGTCGGCGATGACAAGTCGGATCATGCTCGAAGCCTAGCCTGCGCCGGTGATTGAGCTTGTCGAGACCGGGTGATTTCGGCAAGCTCAACCACCGGGTTTCGGCAAGCTCAACCACCGGGTTTCGACAAGCTCAACCACCGGGTTTCGACAGGCTCAACCACCGGGGCCGATCACAGCTGCAACCTCAGCCGGTAGCCGCCCAGCGTGGAACGGCCCACCTCCAGCGTCCCGGCCGCGGCCGCGACGCGCTCGGCCAGGCCGGCCAGGCCGTTGCCGCCCGACGTCCCGGCGACGGGGGCGGCGGGACCGGTGCCGTCGTCGTCGATCTGCAGGAAAGCGGCACCAAGGGTCACCACGCATCGGCCCGCGCCGGCGTGCCGGATCACGTTGGTGACGCCCTCCCGCAGCACCCAGCCGAACAGTTCCCGGTTCCGGGCCGGCACCACGTCCGCGGCGCCGGGCAGGTCCGCGTCGATGCCGGCGGCGACCAGTGCCGTGCGCGCATTGGCCAGTTCGGAGAGAATGTTGACGCCGCGGTAGCCGCTGACGGTGGCGCGCACGTCGTCGAGCGCGCCGCGGGCCAGGTCCTCCAGGTCGGCGACCTCGGCGGCCGCCTTCTCCGGTGCCGTCTCCAGCAGCCGTCCGGCCAATTCCGCCTTGACCGCGATGACCGTCAGGGAATGGCCGAGGATGTCGTGCATGTCGCGGGCCACCCGGTTGCGTTCTTCCTTGACGGCCAGTTCGGCCAGCTGGTGCTGGGTCAGGCGCAGCACGCGCACGGCCTCGCGCTGGCGGGCGAACGCGGCCACCATGGCGCCGACGCTCACGATCACGGCCGGCTGGTTCAGCGCCTCCGTAAACGGGGCCCCGCCGCCGAGCCCCACGGCCAGGGCCGCGACCCCGAGGAACAGGAGCGTGGCCGTGGTGATGCGCCGGCTGTTGCCCTGCATGCCGCCGGCGACGGAAACGAAAATCCACAGCCAGGTTCCGGCCGCCCCGAACCCCCGATAGGCCAGGAACGGCAGGCTGAGCGCGAACAGCAGGGCCAGCCACCCGATGCGGACGGGAACGGTCCGCCCCCAGCTCAGCGGCGGCACGATGACGAAGACGGCCAGGAACGCCAGCGCATTGGCCAGCACCAGGGCGCGTTCCCCAGCCGTCATGCCCGAATGGACGATTCCCGGCACCACGGTCACCAGCCACACGGTCACGGCGACCGCGGCGCCGAAGAACCAGCGGCGCGGGCCCCGCTGCCGCCAGGCCCCCCGCAGCGGGTAGCCGGTGACCGAATAGATGGAGAGGGTGGGGTCCGTATCCGCGCGCGGGCGGCCCCCGAGCCGCGCGTCGTCCTGCGTGCCGGCGCCCGGGATGCCCTGGCGCCAAAACCCACGACCCGCGCCCGGTGAGCCGGCGGCGGAAGGCGGCGGGCCGGCGTCGTTCATTCGATCGCCGCTTCGATCACCGTGCCGTTGGCGGATGGACATGGTCCCACCTTAATGCGTGAACAGCGGCGCGGACGCCCCAGTGGACGCCCGCGCCTCGATCGTAAAGCGGCTCAGACCCGCTTGGTGTCGCGGCGGAACGCGAGCGCGGAGCCGATGGTGAAGACGGCCAGCCACACGACGACGTTCACGATCCACATCCAGTCGAAGTCGCCCGTCAGCGGGCTGCGGGCCAGCTGGCCAAGCCCGTATGTGGGCACGAACTTGGCGATGTCCCCGAACGTTTTGCCCATGACGGAGATCGGGACGAACAGCCCGCCCAGCATGGCCAGCACGGCCAGGATGGGCCCGAGCAGCTGCATCACGTTCGCCGACGGCACCAGGTAGCCCATGAACAGGCCCAGCGCGGCGAACGTCAGGGACCCGAGCCAGGCGACCAGGCCGGCGACCAGCCAGATCTGCCACTCCATCCGGATGCCGAACGCGGCGCCCACCAGGAACTCGGTCACCACCGACAGCAGTGCCAGTGACAGCGACGAGATCGCCTTCACGGCGATGTACGCCGCCGGCTGCAGCGGGGTCAGGCGCAGCTGGCGGCTCCAGCCCAGTGCCCGTTCGACGGCGACCATGCTGCCTGCCGCCGTGGCCGCCGTCATGGCGCCGTACACGGCCAGGCTGATGAGGATGTAGCCGCCATAGGATTGCCCGTTGGGCAGGTGCTGGTCCTTGTTGGACAGGCCGAAGAGCAGGAAGAACACGGCCGGCATGAGCAGCGTGAAGATCACGGTGCGCTTGTTGCGCATGAGCCGCTTGATCTCGATGCGCACGAACGTCGGGTTCAGCCCGCCGGCGGCGGGGACGCGCCGGTCCAGGGAGACCCGGTCGGTGGTGGTGATGGCACTCATGTCAGTGTCCTTCGGTTGGTGCGGGCGCGTCGTCGCCGGTCAGGGCGACGAACGCGTCCTCAAGGTTGTTGGAGGTGATCTCAAGGTCGACGGCGGCCGTGTGGCCCAGCAGGTAGCGGGCGACGGCGTCGGAGTCCTTGGTGTGGATGCTGATGCGGCCCGCCCGGACGCTCACCGAGTCCACCCCGGGCAGTGCGGCCAGGGCGGGCTGGTCGGCATGGTCGAGCCGGGCCGTGACGGTGCGCCCGGCGGCCAGGTTCTTGATCTCCGCGGCGCTGCCGTCGGCGACGATGCGCCCACGGCGCACCAGGACGATCCGGTCCGCGTAGCTGTCGGCCTCCTCCAGGTAGTGCGTGGCGAACACCACCGTGCGGCCGCGGGCCGCATCCTGCCGGATGGCCGTCCAGAAATCGCGCCGGCCCTCGACGTCCATGCCGGTGGTCGGTTCGTCCAGGATCAGCAGGCCCGGGTCGGAGAGCAGGGCCATGGCGAAACGCAGCCGCTGCTGCTGCCCGCCGGAGCACTTCTCGACCAGGCGCCCGGCGATTTCGGCGATGCCGGCCCGCTCCAGCACCTCGTCAACGGGGCGGGTATCGGCGAACAGCGTCGCCGTCAGTTCGAGCGTCTCCCGGACGGAAAGGTCCTTGAGCAGCCCGCCGGTCTGCATGACGGCGGACACCTGGCCGCGGGCGATGGCGCCCCGCGGGGTGTTGCCGTAAATGCTCACCGTGCCGCTGTCCGGGACCGAGAGCCCCAGCAGCATGTCGATGGTGGTGGTCTTGCCGGCCCCGTTCGGGCCCAGGAACGCGACGATCTCCCCGGGCTTGATGGCCAGGCTGACGCCGTCGACCGCCTTCACGGTCTTCGCGGACGCCGCGCCTTTCGAGATGCCGCCTTTCGAGGTGCCGCCAAACGACTTGTGCAGGTCGACGGCGTCGACGGCGAGGGGCGCGGTGGTGGCGCCGGCGGTGGCCGGCCGGGTGGATGTCTGGGTGTTGTTCATGATGGTCCTTTGCTCGAGGGTGCGGGCAGGGTTAGACGGCCGAAACCGGGACGGGCTGCTGCTGGGCCGCGGCGCGGGCCAGGGTGGCGACGCGCTGGGCGGCGAGCGTGATGCCCAGGTAGAGCAGGAGGGACGCGGTCCCCAGCCCGGCGGCCGCGGCCTGCGTGCCGGCCGGTGCAAGGATGGTGCCGAGCCGGTCAACGCCCAGGTGGATGGCCAGTCCGGCCATCCACAGGACGACCGTCACCCAGTTGCCCTGGCGCATCAGCCGGCCCTCGGCGCGCCAGACGCGCACCAGCCGGCCGCGCCACCAGCCGAACACGGCCGCCGAGGCGAGCCCGATGACCATGGCCGCCCAGGCCTGGGCCGGGATGGCGGACTTTGCCGCCAGGTTGCCGATCTGGACCAGCCCGGCCGCCGCCAGCACGAGCATCAGCGCGTACGGCCGCTGTTCGGCGATGGGCCGGGCCTGGAGCTGGCGGTACAGGATCCAGGCGAGGGCGGCGATCGCGAGGAGGATGGTGAGAATGCCTGACTGGTTCATGACGTGCTTCCTGTGTTCGGTCTGGCCGGCCGTGCGGGCCGATACCTTCATGCTCCCCTCGCGGGCCCCGCTTGACCGCACACGTTCGTCACCTGCTGCCCATGACATTTGTCACCGGCCGGCCGGCGCCCATTGCCCGCTTCCCCGTCTTCCCCACACAATGGACCATGACGGTCTACCTGCGATCACTGGAGACGGCGGTTCCGCCCACGGTCCTGGTCCAGCCCGAGGCACGGGACGTGTTCGCCGCCCAGCCGGGGTTGACCCGGCTGGGCCAGCGCCTGGTCCGGGCCTGTTTCGACGCCTCCGCCATCGACACGCGGCACACGGCCGTGGCGGAGATGCGCGCCGACGACGACTCCGCCGATCCCGTGTTCTTCAACGCCCGCACCCGCCTGCTGCTGACTCCGAGCACGAAGGCGCGCAATGACGTATTCGTGCCGGAGGCGACGAAACTGTTCGTCGAGGCGGCCGGCAAGGCATTGGCGGCCTGCGACGGCGTGGACGCCGCCGACGTCACGCATGTCATCACGGTGTCCTGCACGGGCTTCTTCAATCCCGGCCCCGACTACAAGGTGGTGCGGGCACTCGGCCTGGACCCGGGCGTGCAGCGCTACCACCT
This sequence comes from Specibacter cremeus, assembly GCF_003946885.1. Taxonomy (GTDB): domain Bacteria; phylum Actinomycetota; class Actinomycetes; order Actinomycetales; family Micrococcaceae; genus Specibacter; species Specibacter cremeus. The sequence goes on from NZ_RWKQ01000003.1 coordinate 27,988, forward strand.
CGGCTTCATGGGCTGCTACGCCGCGTTCCCCGCCCTGCGCGCCGCCAAGGCGTTCTGCGAGGCCGACCCGTCCGCCGTCGTGCTGGTCGCCGTCGCCGAACTGTGCTCCCTGCACGTGCGCACGTCCAACGACCCGGACACGATCCTGGGTTCGTCGCTGTTCGCGGACGGCGCGGCGGCCGGCATCGTCACGGCCCACGCCCCCGCGGTCGGCGCCACCGCCCTGGCCCTGGACCACTTCGAAACCACACTGACGCCGGTGGGTGAGGAGTCCATGGCCTGGAACATCGGCGACCACGGCTTCGAAATGGTGCTGGGGACATACGTGCCGCACATCATCGACGAGCACATCGTCGGCGCGCTGGCCCCGCTGCTGGCCCACGAGCCGGAGCTGACCGGGCGGCCCTATCTGGACATCACGCATTGGGGCATCCATCCGGGCGGGCGCAGCATCCTGGACAAGGTCGAGGCGAAACTCCAGCTCACCGAGTCCCAGCTGGAGCCGGCCCGCGAGGTGCTGCGCCGATTCGGCAACATGAGCAGCGCCACCGTCCTGTTCGTGCTCAAGCACATCCTCGACCTGCCGGCCATGGCGCCCGCCGAGCGCGTGTGCGCCATGGCCTTCGGGCCGGGCCTGACCGTGGAGACCGGGCTGTTCACCAAGCTGGCGCCGGCCCGTCGCTGATGGCCGGGGGTGGGGCGCCGTCCGGGCCGTTCCCGGTTCCCCACGGGTTGCGCGCCCGGGCCGTGGACGCCGTGGAGGAGATGGACCGGCCGGACTGCGACCCGCGCCGGCTCGAGCGCACGTACGCGCAGTTCCGCGTGGTGAACGCCGTCGTGGCCGGGTGGCGGCGGCTGTACGCGACCCGGCTGCGCCCGCTGCTGGCGGGAACCGCGAATCCCACGCTGCTGGACGTCGGCTGCGGCGGCGGCGACGTGGCCCGGGCGCTGGCCCGCTGGGCGGCGCGGGACCGGCTGCGGCTGGACATCACGGCCGTCGATCCGGACGGCCGTGCGCTGGCCTTCGCCGCCCGGCAGCCGCCGCTGCCGGGGCTGGTGTTCCGACGGGCCGGCACGGCCGAGCTGGTCGCCGAGGGCGCCCGGTTCGACGTGGTCGTCTCCAATCACGTGCTGCATCACCTGGACGAGGCCGCACTCCGGCAGCTGCTGGTCGATTCGGAAGAGCTGTGCCGGGGCGCCGCATTCCACAGCGACATCTCCCGCAGCCCCGCCGCCTATGCGTTGTTTTCCGCCGGCACGCTGCCGTTCTTCCCCGGTTCCTACATCCGCCGCGACGGGTTGACCTCGATCCGGCGCAGTTACACGGCCGCGGAATTGCGCGCGGCCGTCCCGCCGGACTGGACGGTGGAACGGGACGGGCCGTTCCGCAACCTGCTCGTTTTCCGTGCCGAGTCCGGCCCCGATGCTTGACGTCGTGATTGTCGGCGGCGGGCCGGTGGGCCTGTGCCTGGCCGCCCTGTTGCTGCGTGAGCGCCACAGCGTCCGGGTGCTGGAGCGGCGGGGTGCACCCGGCACCGATTCGCGCGCCATCGGCATCCACCCGCCGGCTTTGCACGTCCTGCGGGACGCCGGCGTGCACGACGCCCTGCTGCGTGAAGGAGTCCGGGTTCCCGGGGGTGTGGCCCGCAGCCGCGGCGGCGTCGTGGGCTCCGTCTCCTTCGCCGCCAGCACGCCCGCCAACCCGTTCGTGCTGACCATCCCGCAGGCACGAACCGAGGCATTGTTGGCCCGCCGCGTCGACGCACTCGATCCCCGGGCCCTGGTCCGTGGCGCCGTGGTGGTGGGGCTCGACGACGGCGGGCAGGTCACCGTCTCCGCGGGAGGCCGCGGGATGACGTACCGGGCCCGCCTGGTCGTGGGCGCCGACGGCGCCCGGTCGACCGTCCGGGCCGTGGCCGGCATACGGGTGCGCGGCAGGGACTACCCGGACAGCTACCTGATGGGCGACTTCGCGGACACGGGCGACGACGGCGTCCTGGCCGTGCTGTACCTGGAGGCGGGCGGCATCGTCGAATCCTTTCCGCTGCCCGGGGGCATGCGGCGCTGGGTGGCCCACACGGACACCACCTTGCACGGGGCCACGGCCGCGCAGCTGGCCACGCTGATACGACGCCGGACCGGCGTGTCGCTTGAGCCGGAAACGAACACGATGCTCAGCCCGTTCACCACCCGGGTCCGGCGCGCGGAACGGATGGTGAGCGGCCGGATCATCCTGATCGGCGACGCCGCCCACGAGATCAGCCCCATCGGCGGACTCGGCATGAACCTGGGCTGGCTGGACGCCGCGGCGCTGGCCCCCGTCATTGGGGCGGCACTGGCCGGCCACGACCCCGGCCCCCTGCTGGCGGCGTTCGACCGGACCCGCCGCCGGGCGGCCGGCCGGGCGGTGCGCCAGTCCGCGCTGAACATGGCGTTGGGCCGCCCACTGCCGGGGCCCGTGCTGGCCGCCCGCAACGCCGTGCTGCGGCAGGCATTCGGCGCGCCGTGGCTGAACACCCTGGCCGCGCGCAGGTTCAGCATGCAATGAGCGGGCCCCGTGGCGGTGCGGGCTACTCCCCCAGCACCAGGGTTTCATGGCGGACCGTCGCCGTGCCGGCCGCTATCAGTGGCTCGACGACGGCGGCCACGGCCGCCGCGGAGTCGTCCAGTTCCAGCCGCACCGGGTGCTGGTGCGCGATCAACGCCAGCAGGTCCCGCAACGCGGCGGGGGCATCCTCGCCGGCCAGGGCCGGTTCCACACCCAGGAACACCTCGGAGGGGACGTCCGGATCGCCCTGGCTGTAGCTGATGGCAAACGCCTGGATCCGGCCCGGCCGGCTCGGCGCAACGGCCTGGCCGAACGCGCTGGCCGGTTCGGCCCGCAACACGATCGCCCCGTGCGCCCCCGTGAGGTCGTCGAGGAACAGGCGCTGCACCGTCCCTGGGGCCAGCGGCCCGGTGGGGTCCCAGGCGTGCACGGCCTCGTAGTAGCGGCCCACCACGTCGGTCAGCTCCACGGACCCGGTGGCCAGGTCCTGGATGCGAGCCGTGGCGGCCTCCTCGGACCCGTCCCCGAAGACCGGCAACGTCAGGGCGCCCGGTCCCACCACCACGAGCCGGCTGCGCTGCAACGCCTTGAACCCGCACGCGCCGGCGAACGCCGCGCCGGCGGTGCCGGGCGCGACCTTGGTGCGCAGCGCCGTCGTACCGGCCAGCCCGGCGGCAACGGCGGCGTCGGCCTCGGCACGGAGCATGGCCAACAGCGTGGCCCCGACCCCGGCCCGCCGGTGGTCGCGCGCCACCTCGACATACGCCCACAGCCGTTGCGGATGCAGCGCGGTGGAGTAGACGACGGCGGCGGCCACCGGGATGCCCTGGTCCTCGGCGACGATGGTGCGCCGCCACGGGTTGGCATCGGCGGCCGGCGCCAGCGCGCCCCGGAACTGCGTGTCCGTGGGCGACGCGGGGTCGCCCCAGATCTCCAGCAGCGCCAGGTCGTCGCCGTCGCGCCATGGCCGGTACGTCAGCTCAGCCATGCGCGCCTAGGCGCCCAGCAGGCGCGCGGCCAGGTAGGCCTGCACCTTGTCCAGGGAGACGCGCTCCTGGCTCATGGTGTCGCGTTCGCGGATCGTGACCGCCGCGTCCTCCAGCGTGTCGAAGTCGACCGTGATGCAATAGGGCGTGCCGATCTCGTCCTGGCGGCGGTAGCGGCGCCCGATCGCCCCGGCGTCGTCGAAGTCGATGTTCCAGTGCTTGCGCAGCCGGTTCGCCAGCTCCTTCGCCTTCGGGGACAGCTCCTCGTTCCGGCTCAAGGGGAGCACCGCGGCCTTGATCGGGGCCAGGCGCGGATCCAGCCTCAGTACGGTGCGCTTGTCGACGCCGCCCTTCGCGTTGGGCGCCTCGTCCTCGGTGTAGGCGTCCACCAGGAACGCCATCATGGACCGGGTCAGGCCGAACGACGGCTCGATCACGAACGGGGTGAAGCGCTCGCCCGTGGCCTGGTTGAAATAGGACAGCTCGGTGCCGGAGGCCTTCGAGTGCGAGCCGAGGTCGTAATCGGTGCGGTTCGCCACGCCCATGAGCTCACCCCATTCGGAGCCCTGGAAGCCGAACTTGTACTCGAAGTCGATGGTGCCGGCCGAGTAGTGCGCGCGCTCGTCCTCGGGGACGTCGAACTGGCGCATGTTCTCCGGGTTGATCCCCAGGTCGATGAACCAGGCCCAGCAGGCGTCAACCCAGTGCTGGAACCATTCGGGGGCGTCCTCGGGGGCGGTGAAGAACTCGATCTCCATCTGCTCGAATTCGCGGGTGCGGAAGATGAAGTTGCCGGGCGTGATCTCGTTGCGGAATGCCTTGCCGATCTGGCCGATGCCGAACGGCGGCTTCTTCCGGGCCGTGGTCAGCACGTTGTTGAAGTTCACGAAGATGCCCTGCGCCGTTTCGGGGCGCATGTAGTGCATGCCGGCGTCGTTGTCGACGGGGCCGAGGAACGTCTTGACCAGGCCGGAGAACATCTGCGGCTCAGTCCACTGCCCCTTGGTGCCGCAGTCGGGGCAGGTGATCTCATCCATGCCGTCCTGCGGGTCGCGGCCCTTCTTCACCACGAACGCATCGATCAGGTGATCCTGGCGGTGGCGCTTGTGGCAGTTGGTGCACTCGACCAGCGGGTCGGTGAACGTGGCGACGTGACCGGAGGCCTCCCACACGGCCTTGGGCAGGATGATGGCGGAATCCAGGCCCACCATGTCCTCGCGCCCGCGCACGAAGGTCTGCCACCATTCGCGCTTGATGTTCTCCTTCAGCTCCGTGCCCAGCGGCCCGTAGTCCCAGGCCGAGCGTGAACCGCCGTAGATCTCACCGGCCTGGAACACGAATCCGCGTCGCTTGGCGAGTGAGATGACCTGGTCAAGTTTGGACTGGGGCGCCACTGAGTACTCCTATAGTTCACGAGGCCGCTGGGTGCGGTCCGTCCGGTGATCCAGCCTACCGGCCCGCCTGCCGGCATGCCCATTTCGGCGCCCGTTACGGACTTCCGCGCCCGTTACGGAAGAGGCGGTTCCGGCCGCAGCACGACGCAGGTGGGGCTGCCGACGGACAACCGGTGCACGGGTTCCGGGCCGGGCACACCGTCAGCATCCAGGGCCAGGATGCTGACGGTGTGCGACCGCTCGTTGGCGACGAGGATCCGGCCCTGCGCGACGGCGAAGTGGCGCGGCCACGCGCCGCCGCAGGGCACCGAGCCCAGGCGCCGCGGCGGTTCCCCGGCCGCCAGCCCGGACACGTCGAGGGTGACGATCGTGTCCGCGCCCCGGACGGACGCATACAGCCGGGACCCGCTCAACTCGACATGGGACGGGAGGGAGCCGGCCGAGGCCAACGGCACGCGGTGCAGCCAATGCCACGTTCCCTCCCCGGCCGGACCGGTTTCACGGCGCAGCACGTGCAGGTTCGAATCGAGCTCCCCGGCCACCAGCAGGAAATCTCCCTGGAGGGCCACATGCCGTGGGCCGGTCCCCGGGGGCAGCCGGGCGGAGTCCAGCAGCCGGGCCGTGTCGATGGCGTACTCGTCGACCCGGTCCGCGCCCAGGTCGCTGACCAACAGCGTGCCCCAGGGGGTGACCGTGGCCTGGTGGGCGTGCGAGTCGTCCTGCCGCCCCGGTACCGGCCCGGACCCGGGATTGGCCAGCAGCACGGGGTCGGCGCCGTCCGGGGACAGGATGACCGCCGTGCCGGAGGAGTAGTTCGCCACGAACACCCGGTCGTGCTCCGCCACGACATGGCAGGGGTCGGCGCCGCCGGTCGGGACCCGCCAAAGGATGGCCAGCGTGGTGGGGTCCAGCGCCACCAGCTGCCCGTCGCTGACCTCCTCGACGGCGTAGAGCACGTCGCCGGCGTCGGCCAGGAACGAGGGGTTGCGCACCCCGGCGCTGGTGCGGGTCGCGACCGGGTCCGGCAGGCCGCCGTCGTCCATGGGGAAGAGGCTCACGCCGGCCCCGGACCCGGGATCGGTATAGGAGCCCACCAGCAGCGCCGCCATGCCCGAAGTAGTCATGGCACAACGCTAGTACCACCGCGGGCGCCCCGGCACCGGATACGGCAGAATGGACGCATGACTTCCCCCGTAGACCTGCCCATCCGCGACGACATGATCCGGCTCGGCCAACTGCTGAAGCTGGCCAGCCTGGTGGAGGACGGCGTCGAAGCGGCGGAGCTGATCCGCAACGGCATGGTCAAGGTCAACGGCGACATCGAGGAACGCCGTGGCCGCCAATTGCACGACGGCGACACCGTCACCGTGGGTGCCCAGACGGTGCGGATCCGCACGGGGTCGTAGCCGGCCTATGCGTCCGCCAGTGGGAGGGCGACCTGCCCGATGTCGACTTCGTCCTCGGCAACGTGCCTGCCCTCGGCAGCGTCGCGCGACTCCACCACGACGAGTTCCGCGGCGACACCAAGTCCGGCGGCAAAGGCGGGGAACTTGTCGTGCAAGTCAACCAATACCCGGGTGCCACCGGACCCCCTCGCCGGCCCCATCACCACCGCGATCACGGACTCTTGTGTGTGAGCGACAGCAGCAGCCGCGACGTGGAGATCACGCGCCGCAATACTGAGCGTCAACTCGTCAACCGGGTCCCCCACCTCTTCAAGCAGTGCCTTGCGGAATCGTGCCGCCTCGATGTCCACATTGTCGTAGGCCAACCTGTCGGACACGGGTCGCGTTCCTTTCATCAGGGAACCAGGATGCTGGCAATTGTACGCTTCTCCTCCGGCCCCACCCAGGGAGCGGTGCTCAGGTGCTTCAGGACGCTCAGTCCGCTCTGCCTTCGGCGGGGATCCGTCGAATGCAGGTTGTCTGCGGCCCAAATGAACTCCCGCCACCATTGGTCGCGGCCCGTGAATTCGCGAAACCGGATGTCGTCCAGCTTTTCCTTCCGCCGCGCTTCGGTGAGGTTGGCCCTGTACAGCTTGTTCGCGTGGGCCCGGGTCTGGCTGCCTTGGCGGGCAGCGATCACGGCGGCGATGATTGCCGCCCCCAGCGCAAGCACGGAGGAAATGATCGCTGCCCAGACCTGCGGGGCGGCCAGCAAGTCATCGACGGCGCCCGCCACCTCGATGGAAACCATGCCCGAATGCTACGCCATGGCGCGCTTCGCGATGCCGTGATCGACCGCACCGGTGATTTCGACAGGCTGATTTCGATGCTCAATCACCGGTGGTCGAGCTTGTCGAGACCCTTCACCTGATTTTGACAGGCTCAATTACCGGGCCGGGGTGAGGACCTTCATCGACAGGAATTCCCGTACGTGCGCCATCTCCTGGGCGCTGATCCCGTGCCACATGCCCGTGTAGAGGACCTTCGTCAACGTGGTGTGGTCCCGCAGCCAGGCATTCGTGTACTCGACCGACTCGGCCGGGATCACCGGGTCGGCCTGGTCGCGTCCCCAGAAGATCTCCGGCCTGGCGGCCTGGACGGCGGCATCGTCGAAGTATGGGTCGGCGCCGGCGTCGACGACGAACCCGGACAAGCCGACGACGGCGGTATAGGCGTCCGGGCGTCGGCGCAGCAGCGAGGTGGCCAGGCACATGCCCTGCGAGAAGCCCAACAAGGTCACGGACGAGTGCGCCCCGCGAACCGACTCCAGCCAGGCGTCGACGGTGTTGACGGTGACCTTCACCGCGTCGAGCGAATAGGACAGGTCGTTGCGCAACGGGAACCAGGCGTACCCGGGACCGGCCTGCTGGCCGGCGCGCACCGAGGCCACCGTGAACTCGCCGGGCAGTTGGGCGGCCAGCCCGAACAGGTCGGCCTCGTCGGCGCCGTAGCCGTGGAACATGACCAGCAGCGGCGTGCCGGCGCGCTCGGATTCGGGGCGCGACCAAAGGACCGTGGGGATTTCACTCATGGCCACCATCCTTTCACGCCGGAAAACTGCGCTCGCGTAGGCGGGCGCCGTCGGGCAGGATGGGATCCGTGACTGATGAACGAATCCAGAACAATGGCGGACCCCAACCCGGGCGGCATCCCTGGACCCGGTACGTGGCCATGGGCGACTCCTTCACCGAAGGCATCGGCGACCCCGAGCCCGGCAGCCCGGGCGGGCACCGCGGCTGGGCCGACCGCGTGGCCGAGCAGCTGAGCCTGGGCCGGGACGACTTCCGCTACGCCAACCTGGCCATCCGGGGGCGGTTGTTGCAGGGCATCCTGGATGAGCAGCTGGAACCGGGCCTGGCGTTGAACCCGGACCTGATCAGCATCTCCGCCGGCGGCAACGACCTGCTCCGCCCGGGTTCCGACCCTGACGTGCTGGCCGAGAAGCTCGACGCCGCCGTGGGCCGCATGACCGGTGCCGGCGCCACGGTGGTGCTGTTCAACGGGCCGGACATCGGCGACACGCCAGTGCTGGGCATGGTCCGGGGCCGGGTGGCCATCTACAACGAGAACCTGCGCACCGTGGCCGCCCGGCACGACGCCGTCATCGCCGACATGTGGTCGCTGCGACAACTCAAGAACCCGCAGATGTGGGCCGAGGACCGGCTGCATTTCTCGCCGCTGGGTCACCACACGATCGCGATCATGGTGCTCGACGCACTGAACGTGCCCCATACGCTGGCCCCGCTGGTGCCCGACCCGCTGCCCGCCAAGTCGTGGACGGAGGCCCGCAGCGAGGACCTCGTCTGGGCCAAGGATTTCCTGGCCCCGTGGGTGTTGCGCCGGCTGCGGCACCGCTCCTCCGGCGACGGCATCCTGCCCAAGCGGCCCACGCCGGGGCCCGTGACCAGCCCGGCGTTCGGTCCCGGCATGCCGCCGGGCGCCGCCGAGTGACCGGCCGGCTGGACGGCGGATTGGCCCGTCGCATCCCGGCCCCCCGGGCTTAGGATGGAAGCATCTAGTGAAACGGACCGAGGTGTACGGTGTTGGGCGCAATCGGACTGGCGGTGCTGCCGGCGGCGGCAGGCGATCCGGCATGGCTGCCGGCACTGTGGCCGCTGCTCATCCTGCTGGTCATCGTCATCGGCACCATCAACAACCGAATGACGCGCCGGCGCCGGCAACCGGGTCCGCCACAGCCTCCCATTGGCCGTCCCGGGTACGGGCAGCCGGTGCGCCGCCAGCCCGTGAGGCCGCAACAAATACAGCAGCAACCCGGGCCGCCGGCGGTCATCGCACCCAACGCGCCATTCCGCGGCACACTGCTCAACGGCATCCCGATCCCCGGCTCGGCGCCCAGGCGGACCGGGCACGCCGAATCGGCATCCATGCAGCGGATGCTGATCGAGCAGGACCTCAAGGGCCGGCTGGACGCCCTGGACACGGCCCGGCGCAGCGGCCGGATCACGGCCGAGCAGTACGCGTCCCAACGCGAGGCGATTTTCCGGACCTTGTGACCGGGTCTCGCCAAGCACCGGGCCCAGACTCGACCACCGGTGATTGAGCTTGCCGAAATCACCGGGGTCTCGACAGGCTCGACCACCGAGACGGTCTCGACCACCGGAGACGTCAGGCGGTGAAGAACGCCCGTCCCAGCAGTTCACCGACGACGGCGGCCTCGGTGAGGAACCCGTCGTGGCCAATGTCGGAGTCGATGTACTGCACGGCCACGGCCCCGGGCAGCGCCGCCGCCAGTGCCTCCGACTGGGCCGGCAGGTACAGCCTGTCGCTGGTCACGGCCGCCACCAGGAACTCGACGCCGGCGGCCGCCGCCAACGCCTCCTCGAGACCGCCCCGGTCACGGGCCACGTCATGGCTCATGAGCGCCTCGGTGATGGCGATGTAGCTGTTCGCGTCAAAGCGGCCCACGAGCTTGCGGGCCTGGTGGTCCAGGTAGCTTTCCACCTGGTACCGGTCCGCGGCACTCACGCCGTCACCGGCCGCGGCGAACCGGCCGTGGCTGACCGGGTTCTCCCCCGCCTGCCCGACGCGGCCGAACCGGGCGTCCAGCTCGTTCTCGGACCGGTAGGTGATGTGGGCTATCCGCCGGGCCAGGCCCAGGCCCGCAGTGGGCGCCACGCCGTCGTAATAGTCCCCGCCGGCGAAGTGCGGGTCCTGCCGGATGGCGAGCACCTGCGCCTGGGCGAAGGCGATCTGCTCGGCCGTGCTCGCCGCGCAGGATGCGACGACGGCGCAGCGGGCCACCCGGTCCGGGTATGTTGCGGCCCACTCGAGCGCCCGGGCGCCGCCCATGGACCCGCCGATCACCGCGAACCAGGCGTCGATGCCGAGCTGGTCGGCCAGCCGCGCCTCCGCCCGGACCGAGTCGCGGATCGTCACGAACGGGAAACGCGACCCGTACGGCCGGCCGTCGGCGGCGATGCTGGACGGGCCGGTGCTGCCGTAGCAGCCGCCGACCATGTTCGCGGCGACGACGAAGTACTTGTCCGTGTCGATGACCATGCCGGGGCCGACCAGCCCCTCCCACCAGCCGTCCTCCTCCGAGTCGCCCCGGCTGACGTGCGTGCTGCCGGTCAGCGCGTGCTGGATGAGCACGGCGTTGGAGGCGTCCGCGTTGAGCGCGCCCCAGCACTCGAACGCCAGCGTCACCTGCGGCAGCACGCCGCCGGCCTCCAACGGGATGTCCCCGACGGTGATCGAGCGCAGCACGCCGCCGCCCTGCCCGACGGGCGCGGACCAGGCCGGGCCGTCGGGCTCGGCCGGCCCGTCCACATCGACATCGGGAGAAATCACGTCTTGCTGCACAATCCTCACGCCGATTTGGCTGCCCGGAACCCGGCCTCGAGGTCGGCGATGATGTCGGCCACATTTTCAATGCCCACGGACAGGCGGACCAGGCCGGGGCGCACGCCGGCGGCCAGCTGCTGTTCCGGGCTCAGCTGCGCATGCGTGGTCGACGCCGGGTGGATCACCAGGGAGCGCACGTCACCGAGGTTCGCCACATGGGAGTGCAGTTCCAGCCCGTCAACGAAACGCCGGCCGGCCTCCGCACCGCCCACGATGTCGAACGCGATGACGGCGCCGATGCCGTTGGGCCCGTACTTGCGCCCGCGCTCGTACCACGGGCTCGACGGCAGGCCCGCGTACGCGACGGCCTCGACGTCGTCGTGCGCCTCCAGCCAGTGGGCGACGGCGACGGCGTTGGCGACGTGCCGTTCGACGCGCAGGCTCAGCGTCTCCAGGCCCTGGGCGATCAGGAACGCGTTGAACGGGGCGACGGCGGAGCCCAGGTCGCGCAGCAGCTGCACCCGGGCCTTCAAGATGTAGGAAAGGTTCGCGCCGAGCGCCCCGCCCTCACCCAGGTCGCAGCCGAACACGAGCCCGTTGTACGTCTCATCCGGGGTGTTGAAGCCGGGGAACCGCTCCGGGTCCTTGGTGTAGTCGAACGTGCCGCCGTCGACGATCACGCCGGCGATGGCGCTGCCGTGCCCGCCCAGGTACTTGGTGGCCGAGTGAATGACGACGTCGGCGCCCCACTCGAGCGGGCGGACCAGGTACGGGGTGGCGAGCGTGTTGTCGACCAGCAGCGGCACGCCGGCCTCGTGGGCGATCGCGCTGATGCCCTCCAGGTCGAGCACGTCCTGGCGCGGGTTGGAGACCACCTCGCCGAAGAACGCCTTCGTATTCGGCCGGACGGCGGCACGCCAGCCGTCAAGGTCGTCCGGATCGGCGACGAACGTGACGTCGATGCCGAACTTGCGCAACGTGTGCCCGAGCAGGTTGACGGTGCCGCCGTACAGGCTGGGGCTGGCCACGATGTGGTCGCCGGCCTCCGCGATGTTCAGGATCGCGAACGTGGTGGCGGCCTGGCCGGAGGACAGCAGCAGCGCGGCCACACCGCCCTCCAGGCTGGCGATGCGCTGCTCCACGGCTTCCTGCGTCGGGTTCCCGATGCGCGTGTAGATGGGCTCCAGCTCGGCCAGCGCGAAACGGTTCGCGGCGCTCTCGGCCGACGGGAACACGAACGACGTCGTCTGGTAGATCGGCAGGGACCGGGCCCCGGTGGCCGGGTCCGGCGTCTGGCCGGCGTGGATCTGGCGGGTTTCGAATGACCAACCGTTGCTCATGGGGTACTCCTCCACATTCCGGGTCCTGCGACGACAAACCCACCGGCATCACGAAGGACGGCCGATGGGCCTTGTGGCGTATCGAGGCCCGCGCTTGTACCTGGACCGGACGGTCCAGGACCTGGTCTTCACCCGGGGCACCCCACCGCGGAAAGGAGGGTTGCCGGTCAGCGAGCCGGGGCTTGACGCTGACACTCATGACCTGCGTCCAGTCTCGGAGACCAGCCGTCACGCACGCAACTTTGTGACGCCTATATGACCCCGACCCGGTCCAACTAGTGGACAGTAGTTGCTCGTTTCGAGCGGGTTTCGAGCATCTACTGCCCACCAGTTGGGAGAGTCAGCGGCCCAGGCCGGCCTTGCGCAGCGCCTCGGCCATGGCCGTGTTGGCGGGGGCGGGCGCCTTGCGGTCATCACCGGGACGACCACCTCCCGAGCGGCCCGCGCCGCTGCCGCGCTGGTTGTCCGCGCCCGGCCGACCACCGCCGGACGGCGACCGGCGCGCGGGGCTGCGGGCGCCGTCGTCGTTCTTCGCACCATTCTTCGCGCCGGGCTCGTCGTCCAGCCGCAGCGACAGCGAGATCCGCTTGCGGTCCGGTTCCACCTCGAGCACCAAGACGTGCACCACCTGGCCGGACTTGACGACCTGGCGCGGGTCGGACACGAAGCTGTTGCTCATCGCGGACACATGGACCAGGCCGTCCTGGTGCACGCCGATGTCGACGAACGCGCCGAACGCGGCCACGTTGGAGACCGTGCCCTCGAGGATCATGCCGGGGCGCAGGTCCGTGATCTTCTCAATGCCGTCGGCAAGGGAAGCGGTCTTGAACCGCGGGCGCGGGTCCCGGCCCGGCTTCTGCAACTCGGCGACGATGTCCTTGACCGTGGGCAGGCCGAATTGCCCGTCCACGTAGGCCGACACGTCCACGGATGCGGCGGCGGGCACCCCGGCGGCCAGGTCTGCCCCGGCCGCGCCGACGGCGGCCAGGATCTTCCGCGCCACCCCGTACGCCTCCGGGTGCACGCTGGAGGCGTCCAGCGGCTCGGCGCCGCCGGTGATGCGCAGGAAGCCGGCGCACTGCTCGAACGCCTTCGGGCCCAGCCGGGCCACCTTCAACAGGTCCGCGCGGCGGGCGAACGGCCCGTGCTCGTTGCGGTGCGCCACGATGTTCTCGCCCAGCACCGCGCCGACGCCGGCGACCCTGGACAGCAGCGCCGGGGAGGCCGTGTTCAGGTCCACGCCCACCGCGTTCACGCAGTCCTCGACGACGGCGTCAAGGGAGCGGTCCAGCTTGGCCGGGGTGAGGTCGTGCTGGTACTGGCCCACGCCGATCGACTTCGGCTCGATCTTCACCAGCTCGGCCAACGGGTCCTGCAGGCGCCGGGCGATCGACACGGCGCCGCGCAGCGACACGTCCATGCCGGGCAGTTCGGCCCCGGCCAGGGCGGATGCCGAGTACACGCTGGCGCCCGCCTCGGAGACCACAAGCTTGGCGACCTGGCGTTCCGGGTTGCGGCGCTTGAGTTCGGCGAGCAGGTCGCCGGCCAGCTTGTCCGTCTCCCGGCTGGCCGTGCCGTTGCCGATCGCGACCAGCTCGACGTTGTGCCGCTGCGCCAGCGCGGCCAGCGTGGCGAGCGCCTCGTCCCACTTGTTGGCCGGGGCGTGGGGGTAGACCGTGGCGGTGGCCATGACCTTGCCGGTGCCGTCGACGACGGCGGCCTTCACGCCCGTGCGCAGGCCCGGGTCCAGCCCGAGCGTGGCGCGGTTGCCGGCCGGGGCGGCGAGGAGCACGTCGCGCAGGTTGGCGGCGAACACGCGCACGGCCTCCTCCTCGGCGCCCTGGAACAGGCGCACGCGCAGGTCCACCTGCAGCCGGGTGAGGATGCGGGTGCGCCAGGCCAGCCGGGCGCTCGTGACCAGCCACGTGTCGGCCGGGCGGCCGCGGTCCTCGATGCCCAGCGCGTGCGCCACGGACGCCTCGTAGGCGGCGCGGGCCGTGGCCTGCGCGGCCGTGTCGCGCGGATCGGACTCGGCCAGTTCGAGCGCCAGCGCCCCGTCCTTCTCGCCGCGCAGCAGCGCCAGGACGCGGTGGCCGGGCAGCTTCTCGGGCACCTGGGCGAAGTCGAAGTAGTCCTTGAACTTGGACCCGGCGTCCTCCTGCCCGGGCTTGACGGCCGAGTGCAGCCGTCCCATGGTCCACAGCCGCTCCCGCAGCGTGCCGACGAGGGCGGCGTCCTGGCCGGCCCGCTCGATCAGGATCGCGCGGGCGCCGGCGAGCGCGTCGTCGCCGGTCCCGACGGCGTGTTCGGGGTTCAGGTACGTGGCGGCCAACTCGTGCGGGACCCTCGTCGGGTCGTCGAGCAACGCGTCGAGCAGCGGTTCCAACCCGGCCTCGCGCGCCAGCGACGCCCTCGTCTTGCGCGTGGACTTGTACGGCAGGTACAGGTCCTCCAGCTCCGCCTTCGTCGCGGCCGCCTCGACGGCCGCGCGCAACGTCCCGGTCAGCTTCCCCTGCGCGTGGATGGCCTCGAGCACGGCGGCGCGGCGCGCCTCCAGCTCGCGCAGGTAGCGCAGCCGCTCCTCCAGGTCGCGCAGCTGGGCGTCGTCGAGCGTGCCGGTGACCTCCTTGCGGTACCGGGCGATGAACGGCACGGTCGCGCCGCCGTCGAGAAGTCCGACGGCGGCGCTCACCTGCGCGGTTCGCACCCCCAGTTCCCGGGCGATGGCCGCGCAGATGCGGGCCTCGAGCGCGGCGGCGTCCGGCAGGGACAACGGTTCGGGGGCGGTGGCGGCACGGGTCTCAGTCACTGTTCAATTGTGCCGCATCAATTGTGCCGCACGTCCGGGCCGGGGCCCGGACGCCTCCCCGAACCCGGACATCCGATGTGAGTTAGGCAACGCTAAGTCGAGAGGCGCATCACAAAGTGCCAAGATGGGGGCATGCGCATGGATCACGTTTCTTACGCCTGTGAATCAGATGGATTGGCTGCAACGACGGAGCGAATCTCCTCCGCCCTCGGGGTCGAGGCGGTGCGCGGCGGCGTGCACCCGCGCTTCGGCACCCGCAACATGATCATCCCGCTCACCGACCACCACTATCTTGAGGTCGTTGAGGTGCTGGACCACCCGGCGTCGGACAAGGCGCCGTTCGGCCAGGCCGTGCGGGCCCGCTCGGCGGCCGGCGGCGGCTGGATGGGCTGGTGCGTCGCCGTGGACGACCTCGCCCCGTTCGAGGAGCGCCTGGGCCGCAGCGCCGTGCCCGGCAACCGCAAGTTCCCCGATGGCCAGGAACTGGTCTGGCAGCAGATAGGCATCAAGGGGCTCATCGCCGACCCGCAGGTGCCGTACATGCTCAAGTGGGAGGGCGACCCCTCACTGCACCCGTCGCTGGCCCGCCCCTCCAACGTCCGGCTCGCCTCGCTGACCATTGCCGGCAGCGCCGAACGCGTCACCGCGTGGCTGGGCGAACCGGTGGAGTCGCCGCTGGAGGACGTGGCCGTGGAGTGGATCGCCCCGCGCGGCACGCCAGGCATCATGTCCGTCACGTTCGAGACCGCGACCGGCCTGGTCACGATCTGACCCGCTCCTCCGGTGATTGAGCCTGTCGAAATCACCCCGGGTCTCGACAGGCTCGACCGCCGGTGATTAAGCCTGTCGAAATCACCCCGGGTCTCGACACGCTCGACCGCCGGTGACTGAGCCCGTCGAAATCGGTCTCGACAAGCTCGACCACCGCGGTGACTATCCGAAGCCGAGCGCCGGCCCCAGCGTGAACGCCGCAATGTCAACGAGCGCGTGGGCGATCACGAGCGGGGCGAGCCGGCCGAACTTCTTGTAGACCCAGCAGAACAGCAGGCCCATGAGGAAGTTGCCCACGAACGGGCCGAACCCCTGGTACAGGTGGTAGCTGCCGCGGATCAGGGAACTGACCAGTGCCGCGGCGATCGGCCCCAGGCGGAGCTTGTCGAACCTGTCCAGCAGGTAACCCACCATGATGGTCTCTTCCAGGACACCCTCACGGATTGCCGAGATCACCAGGATGGGGATCGTCCACCAGTAGGAGTGCAGCGCACTGGGGATGATCTGCGTCGTCACGCCCAGTGCCCTGCCCGCGGCGTACAGCCCCAGCGACGGAACACCGATGACAACGAGCAGCCCGAGCGCGCCCAGCCCGTCGCGGACGGGGTGCCGCAGGTCCAGCCCGAGCCGGCGGAACGTCGACCGTCCGGGAACGGCCAACAGGTAGAAGACCAGGAACACCGGGACCACGGCGAAGAAGATGTCCAGCAGCTGGTAGGTCAGGTCGAAGTACTCGCGGATGCTGCGCACCGCGTTCAACGTGGACGTCCCGTGCGCCAGCGGCGCCCGGGTCAACTTGTCGATGAGCTGGACCACCGAGTACACGGCCGACTGGCCCAGCGACAGGCCCAGCACGATCAGCACCTCGACGACCAGCCTGCGCCGCGACCGGGTGCCCCATCCGTCGGTGGCGAGGTCGGCGGCGCTTGGCGAGACGGAATCGGACATGTAAGCAATCATGCCCGGAAAGTGGGGGAGCGACGTAGGTGGGCGGCGGGATAGGCTGTCCCCCATGAGCGCGCCGCAGCAGATCATCATGGTCCGGCACGGCCAGTCCGCGGCCAACATTGACCAGACGATCTACAACCGGGTGCCCGACTACCGCATCCCGTTGACCGCGCTGGGCCGGGAGCAGGTGGCTGCGGCCGGGGAGAACCTGCGCCGCCAGCTGGACGGGCGCAAGGTGTGCGTCTACGTCTCCCCGTACCTGCGCGCCTACCAGACACTCGAGGAACTGCGGCTCGGCGACCTCGTGGACCGGGTCATCGAGGAGCCGCGGCTGCGCGAGCAGGACTGGGCCAACTTCCAGGACCCGGCGGAGATCGCCGACCAGAAGGAGTTGCGCAACGCGTACGGACACTTCTTCTACCGGTTCCGGGACGGGGAGTCCGGATCGGACGTCTACGACCGGGTCTCCTCCTTCATGGAGACGCTCTACCGGCACTGGGCCAAGCCCGGTTACGCCCCGAACACGCTGCTGGTCACGCACGGGCTGACCATGCGCTTGTTTTGCATGCGCTGGTTCCACTGGTCGGTGGAGTACTTCGAGTCGTTGAACAACCCGGGCAACGCCGAGATCCGCACGCTGGTCCGGCACGGCGACGCGTACACGCTGGACACGTCCTTCGACCAGTGGGCACCGGCGGACCCGTCCAGCACCGTGCTGGACGCCCCCGAGCTGCGGTGGTGACGAGCCGCCACGGCCCGACCGGAGTCAGGCGTCCGGGTAGGACGCCGCCGCAACGATGACCTCGGTGCCGGACTCTTCGAACGCGAGGCGCTGCTCGGCCGTGATCCCCGAATCGGTGATGAGCCGCTGGAACCGGTACCCCTCCATGGTGGCGAACGCGCGCTTGCCGATCTTCGACGAATCGGCCAGCATGTACGCGTGCGCCGCCCGGCGGGCCATGACCGAGTTGACGGCCGCCTCCCCCTCGTCGTTGATCGTGGGGCCCACACCGGGCTCGATCCCGTTCACGCCGATGAACGCGATGTCCAGGGCGACCTTCTGCAGGATCGTGTCCGTGTACGGGCCGACGAGCTCGTAGGAGCGGGCGTTGACGATGCCCCCGGTGACCATGATCTTGAAGTTCGGCCGCACGGCCAGCTGCACGGCGATGTTCAGCGCGTTCGTCACGACCGTGAGCGTGGGCCGGTTCGACGGTTCCATGAGGTCGGCGCGGGTGGCCAGCACCTGGGCCAGCGCCGTGCTCGTCGTGCCGCCGCACAGCCCGATCACGGCGCCCTTCGGGATGAGTTCGCTGGCGGCGTGGGCGATCGCCGTCTTCTCCACGGCCCGGTCATCGCGGTTGTACCGCCCGGGCAGGTCGTAGGAGACCGAGCCGGCGCTCGCCCCGCCGCGCGTCCGTGTGAGCAGCCGCTGGGCGGCCAACGAGTCCAGGTCGCGCCGGGCCGTGGCCGGGGACACGGCCAGTTTCGACACGATCGCCTCCACCTCGACCTGGCCGGCCTCGGCGAGCAGGTCCATGATGGCGGCCAGTCGTTCGGTCCGGTTCATCCGCATCCTCCTTGCATAGGGTCCAGCATAGGGTCCAGCGCTGCGATCGGCTGGTCGTGTGCCACGCTACCGGGCCGTCGCCGCCCCCGCGAACAGCCGCAACAGGCGGGCCGCCTCGGGGGCCAGCGCGGCACGCCCGGCGGCCAGGTATCTTCGGGAGTCCACCACGTCGGGGTGCGCGTCGAGGTACTCGCGCACGGCGCGCGTGAAAAACCCGTTCAGGTGCGTGGAGACGTTGATCTTGCGCATCCCGGCGGCAATGGCCGCCACGAGCACGGCGTCGGACACGCCCGAGGACCCGTGCAGCACCAGCGGCACCTCCAGCGCGTCCTTCAACTCCGCGATGCGTTCCAGATTCAGCGACGCGCTGCGTTCGGTCATGGCATGCGAAGAGCCGACGGCGACGGCCAGCGCGTCCACGCCGGTCGCCTCGACGAACGCGGCGGCCTCGCCGGGGTCGGTGAGGACGCCGGGCGCATGGGCGCCGTCCTTGCCGCCGACCTTGCCCAGTTCCGCCTCGACGTACACGCCGCGGGCGTGCCCGTACCCGGCCACCCGGCGCGTGGCCGCCACGTTGTCCGCGTACTCGAGGTGGGCGCCGTCGAACATGATGGAGCCGAACCCGAGGTCGACCGCCTGGCGGGCCAGCGCCTCGTCCTCGGCGTGGTCCAAGTGCACGGCCACCGGCACGGTCGCCGTGCGGGCGGCGGCCAGCGTCGCGGCGGCGACGGGTTCCAGGCCGCCATGGTACCTGGCGCAGTTTTCCGAGATCTGCAGGATGACCGGGAGCCCTGCGGCCTCGGCGCCGGCGATCAGACCCTCGATGGTCTCCAGGTGGATGACGTTGAACGCGCCCAGGCCGGTGCCCGCGGCGGCGGCCGCATCCATCAGGGCCCGCGTGTTGGTCAGGCCGTTCGTCACATTCGTGTTGGTCAAGGCAGTGGTCCTTGCTGGTCGGCGAAGCGGTGTTCGGTGATGGTGAGTTGGTCGGCCAGCTCGGCGTGCCGGTCGGAGATTTCCCCGGCCCCGGGGGCGAGCACGGCGGCGGCGCTCCAGGCGGTGGCCCGGCGCACCAGCTCGACGAGGTCGGTTTCGCCGTGGGCGAGGGCGACGGCGGCCGCGCTCACCGCGGCGTCTCCCGCACCGGTGGGGTTGCCGGCCAGCGGCGCTGGCAGCTTGGCCTGCACGTACGTGCCGGGGCGGGCGGCGTCGAAGCCGAGCATGCCGTCCGCCCCGACGCTGACGAGCACGCGCCGGGCGCCCAGGGCCAGCAGCTTGCCGGCCGCGGCCACCAGATCCGTCTCCCCCATGGCGTCGCGCAGCTCGTGGTTGTTGGGCTTGAGCAGGTCGGCGCCGGCGCGAGCGGCGGCCAGGATGCCGGGCCCGGACGTGTCAATGATGGCGGGCACGCCGGCGCCGTGGGCGAGCGTCACGAGCGCCGGGTAGAAGTCGGCCGGCGCCCCGTCGGGCAGCGAGCCGGCGCCGACGAGCACGCCGGCGCCCTGCAGCCGGTCGACGACGGCGGCGGCCAGCGCCTGCCAGTCGGCGGGCGCAAGCGCCGGGCCGCGTTCGTTGAAGATGCTGGTCAATCCGGAGACCGTGTCGACCAGGGCGATGGTGCGCCGGGTCGGCGCCGCGACGTCGACGAGCGTGTGCGGGATGCCGGCGGCGGCCAGGTCGGCACGCAGCTGCCCGCCGGTGTCGCCGCCGGCCGTGGCGATGGCCCGGGTGGCGAAACCCTGCCGGTGCGCCACGCGGGACACGTTCACGCCCTTGCCGCCGGCCCGCACCAGCGGCGCGTCGACCCGGTGCGAGCCGCCCGGGTCGATGCCGGCCACGGTGTACGTGAGGTCGAGCGCCGGGTTCGCGGTGACCGTCAGGACGACGGGTTCGCGTTCCTCAGCCAACGGGCACCCCCGCCAGCAGGTCCCGGGCCTTCAGGGCCGAGCCGATGAGTCCGGCGTTCTCGCCGAGGGCCGCGTGCACGAACTGCGGGCGGCGGTGGAACGTGAGCAGCTCATCAACCCGCGCGGCCAGCGGCTCGAACAGCGCCGCGCCGGCCATGGACAGTCCGCCGCCGAGCACCACGGTCTCCGTGCCCAGCATGGACACGCACTGGGCCACATTGAACGCCAGCGCGTCGACGGCCTCGCGCCATACGCGCGCCGCCGCGCCGTCGTTCTTCCGCGCCAGCTCCAGCACCGCCTTCGCGCCGTCGACGACGGTCCCGGTGGCGGCGGTGTAGCGGCGGGCGATCGCGCCGGCGGAGGCGAGGGATTCGAGGATGGCCAGCGTTCCGTCCGGGGCGGGGACCAGGGCGTGGCCGATCTCCCCGGCGAACCCGCCGCCACGCACGCGCCGGCCGTCGCACAGCACGGCCCCGGCGATGCCGGTCCCGATCACAAGGACCAGGACGTCGGTGCGTCCGGCGGCGGCGCCGATGCGGAACTCCGCCTCCCCGGCCATGGCGACGTCGTGGCCGAACGCGACCGGCAGCCCGACCAGCCCGGTGAGCCGGTCCCGGAACGGGTAGTCGCGCCAGCCGAGGTTGGCCGAGTAGACGCCCGTCCCGGTCTCCTCGTCGACGATGCCGGGCACGGTGACGCCGACGGCCGCGATGGCGGCGTCCGGATGGGCGGCCCGGTAGGCGGCGGTGAGCTCGGCGATGCGCGCCGTGACGGTGTCGCCGGTGTTCGGCCCGTCCAGCGGGGTGCGGTGGCGTTGGAGGTCGCGCACGTCGGTGTCCCGGCCCTTCGGTGAGCCGTCGAGCGGGCCGGCGACCAGGCCGACCTTCATGTCGGTGCCGCCCACGTCGAAGGCGAGCACGGTCTCAGGGGCTGGCGCCGCCGGGTGCGGTGTGGTCATGCGAGGCTCCCTATTGGTCCAGGATCACCGATCGGGTCAGGTTGCGCGGCAGGTCCGGGTCCAGGCCGCGGGCGCGGGCGCGCTCGAGCGTGACACGGTGGACGCGGGCCAGTTCGGCCAGCGGGTGCTTGCCAGTGTTAATGTACAGCGCCCCGGTGACGGCCACGTCGGCGTCCAGCCCGGCGGGCTGCTCGCCGAACATCCAGGTGACGCGGTTCGGGGCGGCGATGGAGATCGGGCCGTGCCGGTATTCCTTCGCCGGGTACGACTCGGTCCAGCCCTGCACGGCCTCGCGCATCTTCAACCCGGCCTCGTGGGCCAGCCCGACCGTCCAGTTGTGGCCCAGGAACGTGAACTGCTCGGCGTCGATGAGTTCCTGCCCGACGGGGGCCGTGACGGCGGTCTTCGCGTCCTCGACGGCCTGGGCCAGGTCCATGCCGACGCTCGTGAGCAGGTAGGCCAGCGCCGTCGTGGCGAAGCGGGTCTGCACCACGGACTGTTCGTCGGCGTAGGGAAGTTCGACGACGGCGTCGGCCAACGTCATGATCGGCGAGGTGGTGTCGCCCACGAGGGCGACGGTGCGCACGGCACCCTTCAGCTCGGCCAGGATCTCGAGCACTTCGGTGGTGGTGCCCGAGCGGGTGATGGCCACGACGGCGTCGTAGCCGCGGTTCTTGCCGAGGAACGCCTCGGAGGCGGCGAACGCGTCGGTGACGCCCTTGCCGGCGGACTCGCGCGCGGCCGCGTAGCTTTGGGCCATGAACCAGGACGTCCCGCAGCCGATGACGGCCACGCGGGCGCCGTCGGCCGGGAGCAGGTGCTCCGCCGTGCTCTGGGCGATGGCGCGGGCCCAGGCCTCGGGCTGGCTGGTCAGTTCGGCGTCCATGTGGGCGCCGAGGGTGGTGGTTTCGCTCATGCTGGGGGCACTCCTTGGGGCGGGGCGCGCCGCGTGGGGAGGCGGCGCGGGATTGACGGGCTACTTGATCACATCATAGCATCAGGATGATCGAAATACATGGTTAAACGTCATCTTCAATCATTGACTTTGGGTGCGTCCGTGCCCCGCGCGTCCGGTTTGCGCGAGTTCGGGCCTGGCCCGCTTGGCCGAGGCTGGGCGGCACTGAACAAGCGGCCCGGGCCCGAGTATGCGGCCTCCCGATCGACAAATGGCTATCCATGCAAGCGCCAGTGCGCTGAGCCCAACCCTTCTGCGCATCGTTCGAGGCGGAATGTTGCGCAGAAGGGCCTCCTGCGCAACATTAGATCCGCAATCGTGCGCAGAACGGTTGGCGTAACTGTGGGCGCTGCGGCCACCCCATCACCTTCATCACGTCTGTGGAGCGTCGTCCTGGGCGTGCAGGTGGGCACGCTCCCCGTCGTGGTCGAAGATGGTGAGGATCTCCACGGGTCCGTTATGGGCGCCGATGGCGTGCGGAACCATGGTCGAGAACTCGGCCGCGTCGCCTGCTTGGATCAGGACGGTTCGCTCACCCAGTCGCAGGCGGGCCGTGCCGGACAGCACGGCGAACCACTCGCGGCCGGGGTGCACGCTCCGGTGCTCCGGGCCGGCGGGCCGTTCGGCGGTGATGCGCATCTTCGCCACCGTCGCACCATGGAGCGTGTCCTCGCGGGACAGGAGCCAGGTGGTCAGCCCCGGCGTGTGTTGGGGCTGAGGCCGGATGACCACGTCCTCGTCTTCGGTGGACTCGACGAGTTGGTCGAGCGTGGTGCCAAGCGCCCTCGCGATGGGGACCAGCTGGTCGAGGGCGATCCTACGGTGCCCGGTCTCGATGCGGCTCAGGGTGGACGGGCTGAGGTAACAGCGCCCGGCGAGGGCATCCAGGGACCAGCCGCGGGTCAAGCGCAGGGCACGGATGCGTTGGCGGATCACGCCATCCAACGGAACTTCTTGCGTCATGCGCAATACTGTATGCCATTTGCGCAGAATGTGTTTAGCCTGGAAGGCATGACACAACACTCCCACCGCCACGCCGGCGGATCCTCACACGAGCACTCGCAGCACCACGAATCCGGGCTGGCGGACCTGCTGGACCTGGATGCCGCGATGTTCGGCTCCCACCTGGAGGGGGTGACCACCTGGGCACGGCAGCACGCTCCGGAGACTCCGCGCACCGTCGTCGACGTCGGGGCCGGGACGGGCAGCTGGAGCCTGGCGCTGGCGCGGCGCTTCCCGGCGGCCGGCGTCGTCGCGATCGACAAATCGCCGGCGATGCTCGACCGGGTCCGGGCGGCGGCACTCGGGCAGGGACTGGCGGACCGGGTGGACACCGTACACGCCGACTTGGACGACTCCTGGCCGGCGGTCGGTGCGGCGGACATCGCGTGGGCGGCCTCCTCCTTGCATGAGGTCGCCGACCCGGACAGGGTGCTGAGGGACATCCGCACCGCCCTGGCACCCGGCGGCCTGCTGGTGGTCGTCGAGTTGGACACCCTGCCGCGCTTCCTGCCCGACGACGTCGGACTGGGCCGGCCCGGCCTGGAGGCGCGCTGCCATGAGGCCCTGGCGCGGGCGGGCTGGAACGCGCACCCGGACTGGCGGGGCCCCATGGAGCGGGCCGGCTTCGAGATCATCGAGCAGCGCCGCTTCGCCGTCGAGGCGCGTCCGGATCCGCTGGTCGCCGAACGCTACGCGCGGGCCTACCTGGGCCGCATTCGCCACGCCCTCGACGGCCGGTTGGCCGCCGAGGACCTGAGCACCCTGGACCACCTCCTCGCGGGCGAGGACCCCGGTGCCCTGCTACGCCGCGGGGACCTGGCGGTGAGTGCCAGCCGGACCGCCTGGGCGGCCCGGCAACAATCAACATCCCACCGGGGCCGACGCGGCCGCAGGGATCGGCTCGATGAAGGAGACACTCCATGAACCTTGAAAAGATGCATGATGTCGGGATCGTCGGAGGTGGTGCCGCGGGTTTGAGCGCGGCCGTCGCCTTGGCGCGATCCCTGCGCTCGGTGGTCGTCGTGGATGGCGGCGACCCGCGCAACGCTCCCGCCGCCGGCGCGCACAACGTCCTCGGGCACGACGGAATCGCGCCGGCGGAGCTGATGGCGGGCGGGCGACGAGAGGCGGAACACTACGGGGCCCAGATCCGCCGGGGCCGGGCCATCGCCGCGCGCCGTCGCAATGGCGGGTTCGAGGTGGATCTCGCCGGCGGCGGGAGTATCCGGGCGCGTCGGCTCCTGCTGGCCACGGGGCTGACCGACGAACTCCCGGCTGTCCCCGGTGTCCGGGAGTTCTGGGGACGGAGCGTGCTGCACTGCGCCTACTGCCACGGGTGGGAAGTGCGCGGGCGCCGCATTGGTGTCCTCGGCACGAGCCCCCTCAGCGTCCACCAGGCTTTGCTGTTCCGGCAGCTCAATGATGACGTCACGCTGTTCCTCAACACGATGCCCGCCCCGGGCGCGGAGGCATCGGAGCAGCTGGCCGCCCGGGACATCCGGGTCGTGCACGGCGCTGTCGACCGGCTGCGCGGTGACAACGATGCCGTGAGCGCCGTCGTGCTCGACGACGATCGGGAGTTCCCGGTGGACGCGGTGACGGTGGCGCCCCGGTTCCTTGCGCGGGCAGAGCTGTACGAACAGCTCGGCGGAACGCTCGTCGAGCACCCGCTCGGCGCCTTCATCGCGACTGGCCCGATGGGGCTGACGGACATCCCCGGCGTTTGGGCGGCGGGGAACGCCAGCGGCCTCGGAGCGATGGTCGCCGCCGCAATGGGAGCAGGGGTTGCGGCCGGCGCCGCTATCAATGCAGATCTCGTGACCGAGGATGCCGAGGCCGCCGTTCGAGCGCGAGCGGAAAGGACCGCACCTTCCACGGAAACGCGTGACGACGCGGTTGCACAGTGAACTGTGCTCGGTGAACTGTGTTCCGTGAACTCCGACACGAGCTGGACGCACCCCATCAGCAGGGGTGCGTACGGTGTCAGCCCCCGTGTGCAGGGCCCGGCTCGGACGGGGCCAGGCCGGCGAGCCGTTCAATGATGCGCAGCCCGGCCGGGGTGCCCGGCCAGTGGCGGCGCAGCGGCTCGGGCCCGGCGGAACGGAGCAGGGACCGCAGGACCAGGGCGACAATGATCACGTCGTCCGCGTAGCCGATCACCGGCAGGAAATCCGGGACCAGGTCAAGCGGCGAGACCAGGTAGACCAGCAGCAGCGCGAGCTTGATCCGCACGCCGCGGGGCACGGCCCTGTCCGCCGCGAGCCGCCGGACCACCCGAAGCAGGTCGGGCAGCAGGCGCAGGGCATCCTTCATCTCGACCGTTTCCGGATGCCGCCGGGCGTAGACCCACAGACCGAGCAACAGCACCACGTAGACGCCGAGGAGTCCGGCCAGGATTCCCAGAAGCACATCCCACCAGGCCACGGCGCTACGCCCTGGGCCCGGGCGATGCCGACTCGGCCGGTGCATGCAGGGTCGCATAGACACTGTCGGCATAGCCATCAAAAACCGTGGCGCACTGTCGCAGCAGCTCATCGGCGGCCTCTGCCTCGGGCAGTTCAAGGACGTCACGGCTCTTCAGTTCCCGGTACCAGCGACGCAGCCGGTCCAGGCTCTGCTCTTCCTCCTCGAGCTCGGCAAGGGTGAACTTCCCATTGCGGATCTCCTTGGCGATCTCCGCCTCGAACTTCGCGCAGTCCCCGGCGAACTCCTGCCACTCGTCAAGGCGCAGCCCCGTGAAAGCCGAACGCAGCGCGTCCTCGCCGGGGGCCTGCGCCCCGCCGGTGGGCAGCACCAGCACATCCCCCGAGCCACGGCCGGCAAGTTCGACCACCTTCGCCACGGCGGCCGAAAAATGCGGGGTGTCGGGGACGGTCCAAACCCCCGAGGAGACCGGGGCCGCACCGATTTTCCGCAGCTCACGCCACACGCCGACGCGTGTCCGGGAGGTTTCGCCTGTCAGTCGGACAATGAGCAGCAACCAGTTCATGAGTGGATCATACCCGATACATTCCACTTGTAACAATCGTTACAAGGCGGAACCGACAGACAAGTAGACCGTGGCGCACGCTTGGCGCACGCGTGTCAGGGGTGTGATTGCCAGACGCCGAAGCGATTTCCTTGCGGATCACCCAGATGGGCAAAGGCGCCCGTATCGATCGCGGTCTTCGGCAGGAGCACGGTCGCCCCCAGCGTCACCGCCTTCTCCACCGCGTCGTCGACGCTGTCGACGTGGACGTAGAAGATCGCCCACCCGCCGGCACCCATCGAGCTCGTGTCCATGAGACCGCCGGCCTGTCCATCGACCATGCGATACCCGGCCTCGCCGGCGCCGCCGATCGGCCAGTCGAACAGGTCGCCATAGAACTTCCCTGCCCCCTCCGGGTCGCCACTGCCAATCTCAAAGTAGTCAACCGTATTAGCCATTGCCGTTCCTTCCCTCGCCCGCCACCATCATGGTAGGCGCGCACCGACGCGGCACTCAATGGTTCGCGGCAAGGTGGCCGGCCGGGCACCATGGGCGATCCGTAACATCGGCGCAAATCCCCCGACAGCCTTGTCACGCACCGGGAGGGGTGACATAGTTTCGACTGTTATCCATAACATAGGCGGCTCCGGCAACGCCGAAGCCGCCTTCCGAAGAGGCACCAACGCCCCCTAAGGACATCGCATGATCTCCACACCACAGTCCACTCTCCCGGACCGCCGGGCCTCCCGCGGACCGCGCGACCGACGTGCCGCCCTGGCCCGGACGCTGGCGACGGCCGTCACCACGGCGTCCCTGGTAGCGGCACTGAGCGTAGGAACCGGAGCGGTTGCCGCGCACGCCGCCCCGGACTCCTCCGGCACGCCCATCACACCCAGCCAGTACACGCTGATCGGCGCCGACTCCCAGTCGCCGGCCTACCCGGCCCCGCCCGCCTTGGACGGCACGGCCGTCGGCGCCTTCGACAACGACTACTCCTCGCAATGGACGGTCGCGTACAAGGTGGTCAACGGCGTCGGCGTGGCCGACCCCATGCCGCACTGGATCTCCTGGGACGTGGGCGGCTCGTTCACGCTGACCGGTCTGGACTACTCCGTGAAGAACCAGGCCAACGGGCCCATCAAGGACTTCAAGGTTTTCGCCACGAACGACCGCGCCATCGCCACCGACCCGAAGGGCGACTGGGGCGCGCCCGTCGCGACGGGCAGCTTCGTCCAGCCGACCAGCAACACCCAAGTCCAGACGGTCCTGTTCAACAGCCCGGTCAAGGCCCGGTATGTGAAGTTCGAGGCCGATAGCGCCGTCAACGGCAGCAACAATGCGTCGGCATCCGAGCTGCGCGTACGCGCCACCGGCGACACCACGCCGCAGCCCGTTCCACCCGCGCCGCCGGCCGATCCGGCCACCCCCGTGAAAATCAGCAACGGCAAGGGCCTGGATGTCCTGGTGGGCAAGGAATTCCCGCAGGTAATCTCCTACTCCCTGGGCGGCAAGTCGCTGGCCGGCCAGGCGGACAAGCTGAAGGACTTCACGCTCAACGGCAAGAACCACGCGGCCGCCACCACCATGACGGCCACGCCCACTGCGGCCACGTACACGTCAACGTTCGCGGACTTCCCGAACCTGGCCATCGAGTCCTCGCTCACCGTCACCCCCAAGAACACGGTGGAATTCGCCGTCACCAAGATTTCCGGCAGCGCCGCCACCACGCTGGACCAGCTCGCCATCCCCAACCAATCCCTGGTATCGGTTGACTCGGCCGACCCGCGGGCCCAGCTGGCCCGCACCAGGATCTCCACCGACTCCACCACCACGGCCGACCAGTTCGTCTCCGTCACCGGCACCACGAAAACAGACGCGGCCGACGTCGGCACCCCCTACGGTTTTGTCAGCAACTCCCAGCTCTCCGCCGGCCTGATGACGAACGCCACGGACGACTCCGCCCAGGACTCCAACGTCAACTGGAACACGCGCCTGCAGTCGAGGATCGTCGATGCCGGCAACGGGGCCAAGCGGGCCGAACTGTCCGTGGGCAACTACACGTACGCGGCGGCCGGGGCCACCGACCCGCGCGTGCTGTTCTACCAGCTGCCCAAGACCACCGTGGTGCTCTCCGCCGACGCCAACAACGACGGCAAGGTCACCTGGGAGGACGGCGCCATCGCGTTCCGCAACGCCATGACAGCGCCGCTGGGCGCAAGCCGCGTCCCGGAACGCGTGGTGCAGCACATCCCGTTCAACTTCGCCTCCGAGGCCGCCAACCCGTTCCTGAAGACCCTGGACAACGTCAAGCGGATCTCGCAATCCACGGACGACCTGGGCCAGTGGGTGCTGGAAAAGGGCTACGCCAATGAAGGGCACGACTCCGGGCACCCAGACTACGGCGGGGACTACAACACACGCGCCGGCGGCCTGACGGACCTGAACACCTTGGCCTCCAAGGGCGCGGCGTACAACGCCGACCTGGCCGTGCACGTCAACGTCACCGAGGCGTACCCGCAGGCCAAGAGCTTCAGCTCCGGCATGATCTCCGGCCAGGCCAACGGCTGGGACTGGCTGAACCAGTCCTACCACATCGACCAGCGCAAGGACCTCGGCACCGGGGCCATCCTGGACCGCTTCGCCGAGCTCCACAAGGAAGCCCCCGGCATCAAGACGGTCTACATCGACGCCTACTACTCCAGCGGGTGGCTGGCCGACCAGCTCGCCACCCAGCTGCACAAGATGGGCTTCGAGGTGGCCTCCGAATGGGCGTACAAGTTCGAAGGCAACTCGATCTGGTCGCACTGGGCCAATGACAAGAACTACGGCGGTGCCACGAACAAGGGCATCAACTCCAGCATTGTCCGCTTCATCGCCAACACCCAGCGCGACGTCTGGAACACCGACCCGCTGCTCGGCGGCGCCCAGCTCAAGGAATTCGAGGGCTGGACCGGCCAGGACGACTGGAACGCCTTCTACAACAACATCTGGGTCAACAACCTGCCCACCAAGTTCCTCCAGCACTTTGACGTCACCAACTGGGACTTTGGCAAGTCGGCCACGCTGACCGGCGGGGTCGCCATCAACATGGTCAACGGCCAGCGCCAGATCAGCATGGGCAACGCCGTGGTCCTGGACGGCGGGACGTACCTGCTGCCGTGGCAGGACGCCGTGGACAACAGCAAGACCACCTCCCCGCTGCAGGCCGACAAGATGTACTTCTACTCGGCCACGGGCGGCACCACCACGTTCACGCTGACCAGCCAGTTCGCCAACACGCGCAACTTCACGCTGTACAAGCTCAGGGACCAGGGCCGCACCAAGGTGGCCGACGTCATCAACACCAACGGCACCGTCACCCTGACCGGCGACAAGGGCGTCCCCTACGTGCTGGCTCCCAACGGCGACAAGCCGGTCAACAAGGACGCTGGCTACGGCGACGGTTCCATGCTGGTTGACCCCGGCTTCAACGCCGGCAACCTCGACGCCTGGAACCCGAGCGGTGGCGCCGCCATCTCGCGCACCGCGACAGGCGACAATGTAGCGGTCCTGGGGACCTCGGCGTCGTCCATCTCCCAAACCGTGAAGAAGCTGGAGAAGGGCAAGAAGTACACGCTCAGCGCCAACGTGGAAATCACTGCCGGCAACCGCCGCGCCGTCACCCTCGGCGTCACCGGCAAGGGCGTGGACGCCTCCAACACCTTCGACATCACCCCCGCCAAGAACCAGGTGGCCGCCGATGCCAAGCAGGGCACGTACTCCCAGCGGGCCTCGGTGCAGTTCACCGCTCCCGTCAACCAGAAGGTGGACGTGTTCATCAGCGCCGTGGCCGGATCCGCGGCCGTGACGCTGGACGACGTGCGCATCATGGAGGACACCACGACGCCGGTGGCCGGTGCGCCGGATGGTCCCGGGACGCTGGTGGCCAGCGCCAACTTCGAAGGCAACCAGCCCGGCTGGGGCCCGTTTGTGAAAGGTGACGCCGGCGGCGCCACCGATCCGCGCACCAGCATCAGCAACCTCCACGCCCCTTACTCACAGAAGGAATGGAAGAACACGTACAGCCCCTACAACTCCGGGACGCTGAACGGCCAGGCGGTCGATGACGTGCTGGACGGCAACAACTCGCTGAAGTCGCACGAGGAGAACACCGGCCTGGTGTACCGGACGGTGCCGGCCACGATCCCGTTCACGGCCGGCCACTCCTACGCGGTGTCCTTCAAGTACCAAACGAACATCGCCGGTCAGTGGCAGTGGGTGACCGGTGCCGACACCGTTTCCGGCGGCACCGTGACGTCCCGCGACCTCAAGGACGAAGCCATGGCCCCGGCCCTGAACACCGCCACGTACTCACGGACGTTCACCGCCGGCTGTGGCGACAACTGGGTGGGCCTGCGCAAGACCGGGGCGGCCAACGGCGCCGACTTTGTCATTGACGACTTCACCGTCACCGACCTCGGCGTCGTGACCGGCGGCGCAGCCTGCGCCTCCGTGGCAGGGCCCGCCAACGCCGACCTGAACCCGGGCACCACGAACAGCTTCGTGACCACGTTCACCAACAACGAGGCCACCGAAGCGACCAACGTGGCGATGTCGCTGGGCACCCTGCCCGCCGGCTGGTCCGCGCAGGTCGCGGCCAAGGACGGCAACCTGGCGGGCACCGTGAAGCCAGGTGCCACGGCCAAGACCACGTGGATCATCACCACCCCGGCCGGCGCCGCGGGCACCACCACGGTGATCCACCCGGCCGCGACGTATTTCAACAACTGCGCCACCAAGACCGTGGATTCGGACTCGAACCTGGCGGTCAGCAGCCAGGCGATGGTGCCGACGTCGGCCATGACGGCGACGGCGGACTCGGAGAACCTGGACTCCGGTCCGGGTGAAGGCCCTGCGGCCAACGTGCTCGACGGCGACCCCAGCACCATCTGGCACACCCAGTACGACCCCACCATCACCAACTACCCGCACTGGCTGCAGCTGAACCTCAACAGCACGTACACCGTCAACGGCTTTGGCTACCAGGGACGGCAGTCCGGCGGCCAAAACGGCAAGGTGAAGGGCTACACCATCTTCACCTCGATGGACGGGACAACGTGGACCCAGGTGGCCACCGGAAACCTGGTCGACACGACCGCGATGCAGAACATCACGTTCCCCGCCGTCCAGGCCAAGTTCGTGAAGTTCCAGGCGAACAGCGCCATCAACGGGCTGCAGTTCGCTGCGGCCGCGGAGATGCGGGTGTACGGCACCGGCGGGACCGCGCTGGCCGGGTTCGACCCGTCGCCGCGGCCCGCGGACACGGCCTGCACGCCGTAACCTGACGGCGTTCGCGACCTCGGTGGTCGAGCTCGTCGAGACCCGGTGGTCGAGCTTGTCAGACCTTGATACCAACGATCTCGACGGGCTCGATCACCGGCCGTCCCGGTGGTCGAGCCTGTCGAGACCTGATTTCGACGGGCTCAATCACCGACGGGCTCGATCACCGGCCGGCCCCTGCTCGTTACACCGCCCGCACGCCCGCCCGCCACACGGCCGCCGTCAGCGGGATGCCGGGCCGGTAGGCCAGGTGCGTGGCGGACGGCGCCTTGAGCAGGTGCAGGTCGGCCCGGTGGCCGACGGCGATGGACCCGACGGCGCGTCGGTCGTCCGCGTCCGTCCCGGCCTCCCGCCCCAGCGCGAGCGCCCCGCCGTACGTCGCCGCACGCACCGCCTCGTGCACGGACAGGCCCATCTGCAGCACGGCCGTCGTGACGCAGTACGCCATGGACGACGTGTACGACGTCCCCGGGTTGCAGTTCGAGGCGATGGCGACCTGCACGCCGGCGTCCAGCAGCCGGCGCGCCGGCGCCAGCGGCTGGCGCGTGGACAGGTCGCAGGCGGGCAGGACGGTCGCGACGGTCCCCCGTTGCGAACCGACGGCGGCCGCATCCCAACCGGACCATGACTGCGCAAGGCGCGCGACGTCGTCGTCCGTCAGGTAATTCACGTGGTCCACGCTCGCGGCACCGAACTCGACGGCGAGCGCCACCCCCTCCCCCGGGCCCAGCTGGTTGCCGTGCACGCGCAGGCCCAGCCCGGCGTCGCGGCAGGCGGCCAGCACGCGGCGTGACTGCTCGGGGGTGAACGCGCCGCGCTCGCAGAACACGTCGGCCCAGCGCGCGTAGGGCCGGACGGCGGCGAGCATGGGGCCGCAGACCAGGTCCGTGTATTCCTCGGGATCGGAGCCGGCCGGGACCAGGTGGGCGCCCAGGTACGTGACCTCGTCGGCGATGGTGGACGCGATGCGGGCGCTGCGGGCCTCCTGCTCGACGTCCAGCCCGTAACCGGTCTTCGTCTCCAGGTACGTGGTGCCCTGCGACACCGCCTCGGCGACACGGCCCAGGCCCAGCCGGGTCAGCTCGAAGTCGGTGGCGGCCCGGGTGGCCTCCATGGTCACGCCGATGCCGCCGGCGCTGTACTGCTGGCCGGCCATGCGGGCCTCGAATTCGGCCGTCCGGTCGCCGGCGAACACCAGGTGCGTGTGCGAGTCGACCCAGCCGGGCAGCACGGCACGGCCCTCCGCGTCGGTGCGGGTGTCGGCGGCGGGCGCGTGCACGGCGTCGCCGATCCACGCGATCCGCTCTCCCTCGATCACGACGGCCGCATTGCGCCGGGTCCCCTGCTCGCGGTCCTGGGTCATCAGTTCGCCGATGTTCGTGATCAGTTCGCTCATGGCCCCAGCGTACGACGGCGGCGGGCCGGGTGGCGCGGGTCGGTGCCAGTTGCGTCTCGGATGCCAGATAGGGGTCTCGACAAGCTCGACCACCGGTGGTCGAGCTTGTCGAGACCCCGAGCTTGTCGAGAC
This sequence comes from Specibacter cremeus, assembly GCF_003946885.1. Lineage (GTDB taxonomy): Bacteria > Actinomycetota > Actinomycetes > Actinomycetales > Micrococcaceae > Specibacter > Specibacter cremeus. The sequence continues at coordinate 60,741 of NZ_RWKQ01000003.1, forward strand.
CCCCAGCGGACCCGGACAATGGCCTGTATGACGCTTCTTTCGCTGCTGGCCTTCGCCGGCCTCTGCCTGGTCCTCTCCCTCACGCCGGGGCCGGACACGTTCCTGGTGCTGCGCATCGCGATGAACCGGGTGGGCGCGGGAGTCGCCGCGGCCACCGGGTCCGCCGTCGCCGCACTGCTCTGGGCGGCGCTGGTGGGCGTGGGTCTGGCCGCGATCCTCGAGCAGTCGGCGGAGGTGTTCCGCTGGATCAAGATCGCCGGCGGGCTGTACCTGCTGTATCTGGGCGTGTCCTCGTTCCTGAAGGCCCGCAAGGCCGCCAAGGAGGGCGTGGCCGCCCCCGACGGCGAGGCGCCGCTGGGCTACGGGCTGTGGCAGGGCTTCGGTGCGGGCGCGCTGTCCACCATCCTGAACCCCAAGGTGGGCCTGTTCTACCTGGCCGTGGTCCCGCAGTTCATCCCGCACGGCGGCAACACCCTGGGCACGGCCATGATTCTGGGCTCGATCGAGGCCGTCATCGCCTTCTCGTACCTGGCCGTCGTGGCGCTCGTGGCGTTCAAGGCCATGCAATGGCTGCGCCGGCCGCGCGTGAAGAATGTCATGGAGCGCGGCAGCAGCGGCATCATCGCGGCCCTCGGCGTGGGCGTGCTCGCCTCCGGCGCCGCCAGCTGACCCAACTCCGGTGCAGAAGCGCACCCTTTTGGGCCGTTCCGGGCCGTTCCATGCCTGGAAACGTGCTCTTCCGCACCTCAGTTTCGCGGACCTGGCCAGCCACGTTCCGTCAGCGCACGGCGGATTTCGCCACGGCGACACAGTATGGCCGGAACGACTGGTCCGGTGTGCGCACGATGCCCGGACTGAGCCGGACGGGCATATTGATCTCCGGTTCCGGCAGCCCGGCCCGGGATTCCTGGGCCGAGGCCGAGCCGACCCGCGCCAGTTTCCGATGCCAGGCGCGCCTTCCGGATCCCCGGCGTCCCCTTGTGCCGGTCCAGCAGCGCGGCCAGCTGCTCCAGCGTGGCGTACGGTTCGCTCCGCCCCTCGAACTCGGGCCGGGGTATGCGCACCAGGTGGTCGGCCATGACCACCAACTCCTCGACCGACATCCGGCGCGCGCGGGTGGTCAGCCACAAGCCGTCGATGAACACGACTTCGTCATTCCAGGACTGGGTCTTGTGCCCGATGACCCCGCGACGGCGTGGCATCTTGTGTGGATCCTGGTGGGAGATGTGGATGGCGGGGGCGCCGACGTCGGGATGGAAGCCCGGGAAGCCCCGGATCTCGAACGGGGTGGCATGCGATGCGGCGGAGTGACCGGCGATGACGGTGAAGGGGACGGAGCGCAACGGTGCGGGGAAATTCTCTGCATGGAACATCCCCTCATAACCGATTCGGGCCGAGGCCGCAGATGTTATCCACCGGCCCCTGCCCGCAGCCCAACTGGGGTGCGGGAGCGCACCAGTTCGCGCCATTCCGGGCCGGTTTCCGTGCTTTTCAGCACCACAGTTGGGTCAGGAGGGCGTGAGGACCTCGGAACCCGTGGTGAACGAGGCCAGCACGTCCGGGATCGGCTCCACGCCGATGCCCGGCCCCTGCGGAATGTCGATCCGCCCGTCCCGGAGCACGAACGGCTCCGTGATGTCCTGCGCGTAGAACCGGTCCGAGGCGGAGATGTCGCCCGGCAGCGTGAACCCGTCCAAGCCGGCCAGCGCGGCGTTCGCGGCCCGGCCCAGCCCGGTCTCCAGCATGCCGCCGCACCACACCGCCTTGCCGTGCGCCTTGGCGAGGTCGTGGATGCGCCGGGCCTCCAGGTACCCGCCCACCCGGCCGGGCTTGATGTTGATGACATCCACGGCACCCAGCGAGATCGCGTCCGCCGCGGACTTCGCGCTCGTGATGGACTCATCCAGGCACATCGGGGTGGTCATGAGCTTGGCCAGCTGGGCGTGCTGGAACACGTCGTCCTCGCCCAGCGGCTGCTCGATCAGCAGCAGGTTAAACGCGTCGAGCCGGCGCAGCAGCGGCGCGTCGACCAGCGTGTAGGCGGCGTTGGCGTCCACCTGCAGCAGCAGCTCGTCGCCGAACCGCTCGCGCACGGCCCGCACCGGGGCCAGGTCCCAGCCCGGCTTGATCTTCAGCTTGATCCGCACATACCCCTGCTCCACGTAGCCGGCCACGGCATCCAGCAGTTCCGGCACGGTGTCCATGATGCCCACCGACACGCCGGACGGCACGGACGTGCGCACAGCACCGAAGTAGTGCGCCAGCGATTCGCCCCGGGCCCGCAGCTGGGCGTCCAGCACGGCCATCTCCACGGCCGACTTCGCCATCGGCTGGCCCACGATGTGCCGCAGCAGGTACCCCACGGTCTCGGCCGTGACGTCGGTTCCCGCGTCCTGGGCGGCGTACAGCGTCGGCAGCAAGTACCGCTTGATGACGTCGGCGCAGCCGTCGATGTACTCGGGCGAATAGAACGGGTCGGCCAGCGCCACGCACTCCGCCCACCCCGTCACCGACGCCAGCGCGCCGGACGCGTCGGCGGCCGTACCGTCCAGGCGCAGCACCAGGGCGTGCCGCCGGGTCTGGGTGCTGAACGACGTGGTGAACGGGCTCACCAGCGGCAACTCCACGTGGCGCAGCTCAACGGACTCAATCCTCATGCGTGGGACCCTCCAAAAGGTAGAAACCTGACTTGTCGAAACCCGTGATCCGCCACCCCGCCGCCAGCCGCGGCGCCAGCGCCTCCCGCAGTGCCAGCCGCCAGCGTCTGGCCAGGACGGGATCGGATGCCCGCACCGCCTCGATGTCGTGCGGGAGGCCCAGTGCCAGCGGTGAAGCATGGACGACGGCGGTGACCGGCTCCCCCTCCCGGCCCACCGCCAGCGCGCACGGCAGCCCGGCCGCCGAACCGGATGAGGGCGTGGGTGCGTCGACGGACCAGCTGGCCAGCATTCGGTCGCTGGGCTGTCCGGCGTTGACCAGGTCGGCCATCTCCCCATAGAAGTCCACCAGGTACGTCACGCCGGCGGCGCCGAGCCGGGCGATGTTGAAGTAGGCGTTGCGGGCCACGAGGGGGTCGAACGTCCACGTGATGGTGGCTATGCCGCGCTCGCGGCACCACTGCCGCTGGTGCTCCTTCAGGAGCCGGCCCAGGCCGAGCCCGGCATGGTCGGTGCGGACGCCGGCGATATGCGAGTGCAGCACCGCCCCGGCCGGGGCGGCGAAGAAGCCGACGCACACGCCCACCATCTCGGCGCCGTCGTACAGGCCCACCACATAGTTGCCGGCGTGGGCCAGCGCCATCAGCAGGGCCGGGTCGAAGTGGCTGTTGGGTTCGGAGCGCCAGATCGAGTCCAACACGGCGTTGGCCTGGACCATCTGTTTCATGGTGTGCAGGTCCTCGAACCGCAGCCCGGCGGCCTCCGGCGGGAGCGCGTGGGCGAGTTGGGCGGTCATGGGTGCGCCCCGTCCGCCAGCAGGTCGACCACTAGGGCGGCCACCAGGGCGGTGCGCTCGGCCATCGTGTCCAGCAGCACGTACTCGCCGCGGGCGTGCGCGCCGCCGCCCACGGCCCCCAGCCCGTCGAGCGTGGGCACGCCGAGCCCGGCCGCGAAGTTGCCGTCCGAACCGCCTCCCACGCGCAGGGCACCGGGCGCGTCCAGGCCCAGCGACCCGGCCGCGGCCACGCACCGGGCGTACAGCGGAGCGGCCATGGCTTCCTCCAGCGGCGGCCGGTTGACGCCGCCGGTCACGGCCAGGGCGGCCCCGGCCAGCACCGGCTCCAGCGCACGCAGCGCCGCATCAACGCGGGCCTGTTCGGCCGCGCTCCACGCGCGCACGTCGACGTCGAGCGTGCCGGCCGCGGCCACCGTGTTGATGGTGGTCCCGGCCGCGGCGACCGTGGGCGTGAGCGTGGTCCCGGCGGCCGGGTCCGCGAGCGCGGCCACGGCCATCACCTGGTGGGCCAGTTCCACGACGGCGTTGACCCCCTTCTCCGGTTCCAGCCCGGCATGGGCGGCCCGGCCGGTGATCTCCACCCGGTACATCGACACCCCCTTCCGTGCCGTCTTCAACGCCCCGCCGTCGGCGGAGGCCTCCAGCACCAGCACGGCGGCGCAGCCGGCCGCCTCCGCCTCGATGAGGGCCCGCGACGACGCCGATCCGGTCTCCTCGTCGCCGGTCACCAGCACGCTGATACCGTCCAACGCTACGCCCTGCGCCCGCAGCAACGACAGGGCGTGAAGGCCCTGCACCAGCCCGGCCAGCATGTCGAACGTGCCCGGCCCGGTCAGCGCCGCCCGCCCGTCCACCTGCGTCGGCGTGCACACCGGGGCCGGGCCCCAGGAGCCGAGAGGCCACACCGTGTCGTGGTGACACAACAGCAGCAGCCGCGATCCGGGGTCGTCGGCGTGCTCCCGGTCCCGCACACCGAGCCGCCAGCGCAGGTGGCTGACACCGTCCACCGTGATGCGTTCCGGCGCCGTGCCGAGCAGCCGCTCGCCCAGCACGGCCACGGCGTCGGCGCTGCGGGCCACGGCGGCGAGGTCCGCCGTGGGCGATTCCACCTCCACGAGCGTGCGCAGGTCGGCCTCCAGCCCGGCCTGCCGCGCCCGGGCGGCCGCCAGCAAGTCAGCGGCCACGGCCGGTCACCTGCGGGTAGGCGCGCGTGCCGAAGTGCAGCAGCGGCGCCCCGTCCACCGTCTCGAAGCTGAGCCGCACCCAGTCCTTGGCGTCCGGCAGCGCCGCGCCGAACTCGCCGTCGGGGCCCGGGACCAGCGCGAACACCCGCTCCTCGCCGTCCGTGACCAGCCCGCTGGTGTCGGTGGTGACGGCCTGCCAGGACGGCGCATCCGGATCGGGCCCGGCCGGCGCCGGCCGGACGTCGATGCGCAGCCCGGCCGCCTCATACACGCCGGCGTACTCATGCAGCCTCTCCGGGGCAAGGGAAGGCGCTGCGGGCGCGTAGGCCGCCGGCATACGGGCCCCGGCCAGCAGTAGCGCCGCCTCGGTGAACAGCTCGCGGTGGATGGCCTCCGCCCGGCCGCCGTTGACGGACAGGAACAGCACCAGGCCCTGCTCCGGGAACAGGCGCAGGTAGGAGTTCTGCCCGAACGTGGCCCCGTTGTGGTTGACCGTGGGCACGCCGTCCCAGTCCTGCAGGCACCAGCCCAGCGCCCACGCGTCGGCGATCGTGCAGGCATGGCCCATGGCGACCTGCGGGCTGAGCATCCGCGCCAGCCAGGGCTGCGGCAGCAACCCCTCCCCGCCGGGCAGGAAGCTGCGCGCGTACGTCAGCGCGTCGTCGGCGGAGGCCGTGACAAGCCCGGCCGGACCGGCACTGCGCGGAATGAGGAACGACGGCGTCACCCGGGTTTCGCCGCCGGCGCCCAGATGGCCCACGGCGAACCGGTGCAGTGCGGTTTGCTCCGGCAGGGTCGTCGTCTCGGTGAGGCCCAGCGGTTTCAGGATGTGCTCGGCCAGGGCGGCGTCCCAGCTCATGCCGCGCAGCACCTCCACGACGCGCCCGGCGATGACCAGGCCCGTGTTGCAGTACGACCACGTCTGCCCGGGCGCGAACACCTGCCCGGCGTCGGCCAGGGACGCCACGTACCGCTCCACGCAGTCGTCGCCGCGGCCGGTGTCCGTGAAGATGTCCCCGTCCAGGCCGCTGGTGTGCGTGAGCAGGTGGCGCATGGTGATGGTGGCGCTCGCGTGCGCGTCGGCCACCCGGAAGTCGGCCAGCACGTCCCGGATCGGCGCGTCCAGGTCCAGTTTGCCCTCCGCGGCCAGTTGCAGCACCAGCGTGGCCGTCCACGTCTTGCCGATGGAGCCGAGCTGGACCAGCGTGTCGGCCGTGAACGCCTCTCCGGTGGCCAGGTTGGTGACGCCGGCGGCTGCGACGACGCGTTCCTCGCCGCCGCCTGCGGCGGTGCGCAGCATGCCGAACACGGCGCCGGGGACGCCGTACTTGGCCGCCAGCGTGTCGAGCCGGTGCCGCCAGTGCGCGGCGTCCAGCGCCGGGACGGCCGCCCGGGTGGCGGGCACGTGCCGCTCCAGCCAGTCGACGACCCGGTTGCTGTAGTCGATCCGGTGGCGCAGCGGGCCGTCCAGCACGAACGGGTGGCCCTGCCCGGGGTAGAGCACCAGCCGGGTGTCCACGCCGGCCAGTCGCAGCGCCGCGAACCACTGCTCGGCCTGGTTGACCGGGCAGCGCTGGTCGTCGGCGCCGTGCAGCACCAGGGTCGGGGTGCGTACCCGGTCCGCCCGGGTGATCGGCGAGAGGCGGGCGGCCGTGTCCGGATCGGTGTCCGCGCACAGTTCGGTGTGGGCCAGGAACACGCCCTGGTCGCTGGCGCCGGGGAAGTTGCGCAGGTCGCAGACCAGCCCGCCGGCGACGGCCGCCGCGAACCGGTTCGTGCGGCTGGTCATCGAGCAGGTGGCGAACCCGCCGTAGCTGTAGCCGGCCACGGCCAGCCGGGCCGGGTCGGCCAGGCCCTCGGCGACCAGCTGGTCCAGCGGTTCCATCCAGTCGGCGTGATCGGCCTCGCCCCATGCGTTGTGGACCCCGCGCAGGAACGCCTCGCCGTAGCCGTCGCTGCCGCGTACGTTCAGCAGCAGGATGGTCCAGCCCTTGGCCGCGAGCATCTGGTGGTAGGGGTGCATGGCGTCGGCCGTGCCGGTCCAGGCATTGTGCGGGCCGCCGTGCACGTCCAGCAGGACCGGGCCGGGTCCGGTCGTGGTGGCGGCGCGGATGAGCCAGCCGGGGACGGTGCCGCCGTCGGAGACGGTGAACGTGCGCGGCGCGGCGGCCACCAGCTCCACGTCCGGCAGCGCGTCGGCGCTCAGCGTGGTCAGGATTTTCAGGGTGCCGTCGGCGGCGACGACGCCGACCTCGCCAAAGCTGTGTTGGCCGGCCACGACGACGGCGATCGTCCCGGCCGCCGCCGACAGGCCCGACACCACGCGATGCCCGCCGGTCAGCACGGGCCGGCACACGCCGTCGGTGCCGGCGCGGTACACGTGCGTGTTGCCGCCCTCGCGCAGGCAGAACAGCACGTCGCCGCCGGGCAGCACCCGGGCACGGCCGCCCGGGTAGCCGGGACCGCCGGGCATGACGTTGCGGTCCAGTCCGGTCGTCAGCGACGCATCCGGCACGGCCGGGTCCAGCGCCAACCGCCACAGCGCCGCATTGCGGATGTCCATGCGCGCCAGCCCGGTGGCGATGACGGCGGACCCGTCGGCCAGCCATTCGACCGGGCCGGTCACGGCATCGGCGTGGCCGATCCGGCGCGCCGGTTGCGTGTCGTCGGCCAGGTCCACGTACCAGGCCTGGCTGGTCTGGGTGAGGTCGCGGTCGGCGTCCCGGGCGGCCGTGAACGCCAGCTTCGTCCCGTCCGGGGACACGGCCGGCTCGCCGGCGTCCCAGTCACCGTCGGTCAGGCGGCGGGAGGCGCCCGTCGCCGTGTCCAGCGCCACGAGGTGGCGGCGCAGGCTGCCCGCGTAACCGCCGTCGTCGCTCTTGTAGTCCAGCCGGTCCGCGACGATCGGCGCGGCGCCAGGCAAGGCAGGCGCGTCATCGCCCCCGGGCGGGGGCGCGGCAATGTCCACGGGGGCGCTGAAGTACACGGTGCGGCCGTCCGCCGCCCAGGCGGGCGTGCCGGCGCCGTGCGGGAAACCGGCCGGCGTGGTGAGCGGTTCCGGCTCGCCGCCGTCGGCCGGCACCAGCCACAGCTGGGCGGCTCCGCCGTCGACGGAGCGCAGGAACGCCAGCGCCGCGCCGTCGGGCCGCCACACGGGCGAGCCGTCCCGCCCGGGTCGGGTGAGCGGGAGCGGCGTGCCCCCGGCCGCGGACGCCAGCCACAGTGCCGAGCGGGCGGCGCCGCCCTCCGTGGTGGCCAGCGTGTAGGCGATCCGGGTGCCGTCCGGGCTGACCGCCGGCTCGGCGGGCAGGGCCAGGGCGGCCAGGTCGGTGGCGTTGAATGTGCGGCTCATCGTGCTCCTTCACTGATCTGGATCATGCCGGTGGCCGGTGCGAACAGCGGTTCGCCGATGCGCGGGACGGCCTGCAACAGGGTCTTCGTGTAGTCCTGGCGGGGATGGTCCAGCACAGTCATTGTCTCCCCGTGTTCGACGAGCCGGCCGGACTGCATGACCGCCACCTCGTCGCACAGGTAGCGGACCACGGCCAGGTTGTGGCTGACGAACAGGATGCCCAGGCCCAGCTCGCGCTGGATGTGCCGGAGCAGGTTCAGCACGGACCCCTGGACGGAGACGTCAAGGGCCGAGGTGATCTCATCGGCCAGAATGACGCCCGGCGCCGCGGCCAGGGCACGGGCCAGGGCCACGCGCTGGCGCTGGCCGCCGGACAAGGCCGCCGGCAGGTCCGCGGCGCGGGCGGCCGGCAACTGCACGGATTCGAGCAGGCGGGCCGTCTCGGCGGCGCGCTGCGCCCGCCCCGTCCGGGTGCCGGCGCGTTTCGCGGCCGCGTCGAGGGCCTCCGCCACGGACTGGCCGATGGTCAGCTTGGGGTTCAGGCACGACGATGGGTCCTGGAAGATCATCTGGATGCGCTGACGCAGCCGGGCGTTGGCGCCGCGGGCGTGGGATACCTGGACGCCGTCGAGCAGGACGCTGCCCGCCGACGGTTCGCAGAGTCCGACGGCGGCGCGCGCCAGTGTTGACTTGCCGGAGCCGGACTCCCCCACGAGTCCGACGATCTTCCCGGCCGGGACGCTCAGCGACACGTCGTCGACGGCGACGAACCGCCGCGGCCCGTGCCCGAACGCCACGCTGACGTTCCGGAATTCAAGGTGGTTCATGCCGGCACCTCCGCGATGGTGGCCATGGGTTGGGAGCGGTCCGTGTCCATGGTGGGCACGGCGGCCAGCAGGGCCCGGGTGTACGGGTGCCGGGCCCGCCCGGCCACCAGGTCCGCGGTGGCGATCTCCTCCACGATTTCCCCCTGGTACATGACCAGCACGCGGCTGCACAGGCCGGTGACCACGGCGATGTCATGGGAGATCAGCAGGATCGCCGCCGCGGAGTCAACCTGCACGTCGTGGAGCACGGAGAGCACCTCGCGCTGGACCGTGACGTCCAGGGCCGTGGTGGGCTCGTCGGCGATGATGAGCGCAGGGTTGCCCATGAGGCCCATGGCGATCATCGCCCGTTGGCGCATGCCGCCGGACAGCTCGTGCGGGTGTTGGCGCGCCCGGCGGGCGGGGTCGGGGATCTTCACGTCCGCGAGCCGCCGCACGGCCTTCGCCCACGCCTGCCGCCGGGTCAGCCCGCCATGGATGAATCCGGCCTCGGCGACCTGGCCGCCCACCCGCAGCGACGGGTTCAGCGAGGACATCGGGTCCTGGAAGACCATGGCCATCCGGGTGCCCAGCAGCCTCTCGACCGCCCGGGCGGATACGCCGGCAGGGCGGTGTTCCCCGCGCAGGGTTTCCACGCCGTCGAACACGATGGTGTCGGCGGTGACCTTCAGCGGGAAGTCGGTCAGCCCGGCCACGGACAGGCAGCTGAGCGACTTGCCCGAACCGGATTCGCCGACGATGCCCACCACCTCGCCGCGTCCGACGTCGAAGCTGACGCCCTTGACCGGCTCGCGCCAGCCGTCGGCGTGGGGCACGGCGACGCGCAGGTTGCGCACGCGCAGCACGGCGTCACCCGACGCGTTGCCAGACACATCGTCCAGCACGTTGCCGGCCGGGAGCGCCGGGCGCGGGATCCAGCGCGGCAGCCTGTGCGTCAGGCCCGGGTTGACGCCGGTGGCCCGGGCCAGGGTCTCCCCCGCCAGGGTGAAGACGATGCCGGCCAGCACGACGGCGATGCCGGGCGCCAGGGCCGTGGCCGGGTTCACGAAGATCTTGCTCAGGCCCTCGTTGAGCATCCGGCCCCAGTCGAACTCCGGCGGCTGGACGCCCAGGCCCAGGAAGGACAGGCTGGCGAAGGCGATCAACGCCCCACCGGCCGTGACGGACGCATTGACGATCAGTGGGCCGGCGATGTTCGGCAGGATGTGCCGGGCCACCACGCGCACCTTGCCCACGCCCAGGATGCGTGCGGCGGCCACGAAGTCGCGCCCGCCCACGGAGGAGGAGAGCGTGTGGGTGAGCCGGGCGTACACGGGGATGATCGACACGCCGATGGCGAACAGCGCACCCGTGGCGCCCTGGCCGAAGATGACGGACAGGAAGATGGTCAGCAGCAGGCCCGGGAACGCGATGGCGAAGTTGAAGATCGACACCACCGCCCGGCCCAGCCGCGGCGGCATCACTGAGGGCAGCGAACCGACCACCACGCCGCACAGCACGCCGAACACGCTGGCCGCCAACGCCATGAGCACGGACAGGCGGGCCGCCGTCATGGTCCGGGCCAGCACGTCACGCCCGCCGGCGTCGGTGCCGAACAGGTGCACGGCGCCGGGCGGCTGCGACAGCGACAACGGGTCGGCGGTCGTCGCGTCGGCCCCCCAGATGACGGGCCCGAAGATGACCAGGAGGACGAGCACGGCCAGGCCGGCGGCGGCGGCCAGGCCCGTGGGCGCCAGCAGCGCGGTGCGCCAGGGCGAGCCGGTGGAACGGGCGGCCATCTCAGCTCTCCTTGATGGTTGAGCGGGGGTCGAGGATGGCCAGCAGCACGTCCACGACCAGGTTGATGCCGAGCACGATCGCACCGTAGACCACCACGAGCGTCTGCGCCAGCGGGTAGTCCTTGCTGCGGATCGAATCGACGATCGTCATGCCCAGCCCCGGCCAGGCGAAGATGCTCTCCACCAGCACGGTCCCGGCGATCAGTGAGCCCAGGAACAGCCCGGCGATCGTCAGGGTGGAGGTCATCAGGTTCGGCAGCGCATGGCGCAGGTAGAGCCGGATGGCCGGCATCCGCTTGGCGCGGGCCGTGCGGATGTAGTCGTTGCCGAGGACGCCCAGCGCCTCGGCGCGCACGATCCTGGCCAGCGCCGCGGTGCTGCCGATCGACAGGGCTGCGACGGGCAGCACGTACGACGTCGGGCCGCCGCGCCCGGCCACCGGCAGCAGCTGGGTGGACACGGCGAACAGGTAGACCAGCCCGACGCCCATGAGGAACTCGGGGACCACCGAGAAGAAACCGGTGACGGATGTGAAGCCCAGCTCCAGGCCACGACGGCGCCCCCCGCGCGTCAGCGCGGCGGCGAGCAACCCGAGCGGGATGGCCAGCACCAGGACCACGACCAGCGTGATGACGGCCAGTTCGGCCGTTGCCGGGAACCGCGAGCCGATGACGTCCGCCACCGGCATGCGCAGCGTGATGGACGTGCCCGGGTGGCCGGTCAGCAACCCGCCCCAAAACCGGAAGTACTGCACCCACAACGGCTGGTCCAGGCCCAGTTCATGCCGGCGCAGGTTCACGGCCTCCACGGGTGCCGTGGCCCCGACCGATTCGCGCGCCGGGTCGCCCGGAATCAGTTGCAGCATCAGGAACGCCGCCGTCACCAGCACCACGATGGCCACCAGGAAGCGGCCGCCGCGGCGCACCGCGAACAGGCTCCAGCTGCCCGGTGCGAACCAGCCGGTGGCCGGGCGGCGCGGCGCCCGGGCCGGGAGCGCGGACATGGTCGTGGTCATGGTGTCGCCTTCCGCCTGCTACTTCAGTACCCGGATGCTGGGGCCGGTGAGGGATCCCGCCAGCGCCAGGGCCGCCTTGTTGAGGTACATGGAGGTGGGCTGGCTGGCGAAGGGAACCACGTCGGCCGTGCGGAACAGCGCCGTCTCCGCCTCACCCCAGGCCGCACAGGCCGGCTCGCCGACCAGCGCGGAGGCCTTCGCGACCGCGGCATCGTAGCCGGCGTTCGAGATCGAGGCGAAGTTGGCGCCCTCGGCGGGCGCCGGGCCGGAGACCAGCGGCACGATGGTGCTGGGGGTGCTGATGTTCACCGGTTCCCAGGCCACGTCCCAGTCGCCGTTGTTCGCCCCGCCGAGCAGCTTGGTGCCGACCGTGTTGGAATCACCGCCGTTGAGCGCCACCGTGACGCCCAGCTTGGCCCACTGCTGCTGCGTGTATTCCGCCGCGGCCGTGGTGGTGTCGTTGAGGATCTCGTACAGCAGGGTCAGCTTGAGCGGCTTGCCGTCCTTGCTGCGCTTGCCGTCGGCACCCAGCCGCCAGCCGGCGTCGTCCAACTTCTTCGCTGCAGCAGCGGCGTCGAACCCGGGCAGCGCCTTGGTGGTGTCGAGCTGGCAGGCCAGCGGCGCGACGCCGGACAGCTGGGTGGAGCGGGTGCCCTTGCCGGCCGTCATGATCTTCGTGACGTTGTCCAGGTCGAGGCCGGCCGTCAACGCCTCGCGCACGGCCGGGTCCGCCGTGGGCTTGCCGGCCAGCTGGTTGTAGAACATCTCGCCGACGGGTCGCTGCTTGGTAAAGGGCGTGAGGTTCGCCGCCTTCACCCGTGCCTCGTCCGGGCCGTTGACGGGGGCCGCGTTCAGGGCGCCGGAGAGCAGCAGGTTGGCGGCAGTGCTCTCATTGGCGACGATCTTGAACGTGATCGTGGCCGGGACACCGGGGGTCTCGGACGTGGTCTTGCCGTCCGGACCCCAGGTGTAACCGGCGCGCCGGACCAGCGTGTAGTGGTCGTTGGCGACCGCCTCCTTGAGCGTGAACAGGCCCGACCCGATGGACGCGGCGTCCGCGGCCTTGGGGTTCTTCAGGGCAGCCTCGCACACGATGTTCAGATTGGAGGCGTTGGCCAGCAGAAACGGGGACGGTTTGGGCGTGGCCAGCGTGACCTTGCCGGTGGCAACGTCGGCCGTGGCCTTCACGTTGCCGGGCACCCAGGCGCCGCGCAACGGGGAGTTGTTGGCCTTGTCGGCCACGAAGTTGAAGTTGTCGGCCACCGTCTGCGCATCCAGCTTGGAACCGTCCGAGCACGTGATGCCGGGCTTGAGCGTGAACGTGACCTCGTTCGGCTTCTCCGTCCAGGAAGCAGCCAGCCAGGGCTTGAACTGGCCGGTGACCGGGTCCTGGAACGTCATGCGGTCGTACAGGAAGTTCACCACTTGGCGGGCGTCGCTGCTGACGGTCATGAGTGGGCTCAGGCTGCCCGGGTCACTGACCATCGAGGCCGTGAACGTGCCGTCCGTGGCGTAGTCGGCCGCCGATGGCGTCCTCGCCGCATTCCCGCCGCCACCGCACGCGGACAGCGCGAGCGCCGTGCCGGCGGCGAGCGCCAAGGCGGCCTGCATTTTCCTTGACATTGGTCCTCCACACCGTAGGGCGGGACCGGGCGGCCCGCGACGTTCGGCCCGTCCGGTGTCCGGGCCGGGTCACTTACCAGCGTCGCAGCACGGGTAAGGCCGGTCATCGTCGGAAACAACGAAAGTTGGCGTGGCACTGGTCGGTTTCAACAATTGAGGCGAGAAGGGGCCGCCACCGGCGCGCCCGTGACAACCCGGCTACGGTGCACAAGCGCACCGAAACGGGCCGAAACAGGCCCGGAATGGTGCGCTTGTGCACCGCAATTGGGTTCAGCGTGCCCCGCCGAACAGCCGCAGCTGCAACAGCAGAGCGAAGCGCTGGTCCGGGTCGGTGGGGTCGATGCCGCCGATCTCGCACAGCTTCCGCAACCGGTACCGGAACGTGTTCTGGTGCACGTGCACGGCCGCGGCCGCCGCGGTCACGTCGCCGAACGCATCGAGCCAGGCGGCCAGGGTGGCCACCAGGTCCCCGGCGTGGTCGCGGTCGTGGGCGGCCAGCACGGCCAGCGGCCCACTCACCTCCTCCCGGCCGGCGGCCAGCATGTCGGCCAGGCGCATCATGAGCGCCTCTACCTGCACGTCGGCCCCGGCGGCCACCCGGGTGCGGGCCGGCCCGGGTGACCTGGCCAGCAACACGCGCAGCGCCGAATCGGCCTCGGCACGTGAACGGTTCAGCCGTCCGGCAGAGGACACCACCGCACCCAGCCCCACGGCCAGCGTGTCACGGCCCAACCGTGCCACCAGGTTCTCCGCCGCCCGCCGCACCGGATCGGCGCCGTGCTCCGCGGCGGGCGGCCCCTCGGATCGGGCGCCGGCCGGCCCCGCTGCGGCCCCGGTCCGGGTGCCGAAGCCGCGGCGGGGCACGGGCAGCACGCCGTAAACCCGGCCGCCGATCCGCGCCGTGACGGACAGCGGATTGACGGTGTCCAGGTGCAGGCCCATCGCCCCGGCCACCCGGTCCAGCTCGGCCTCGCCCTCGGCCGTGCCGGCGTCCACGCCGTGGAGCCCGGCCGCCAACACGGCCACGCCGTGCGCCGCGAACCCGATCCGGGCCGCGGCCTCCTCCGCGGGCGCGCCGCCCTCGAGCAGCATCACGACCAGTCCGTAGCGCAGCCGGGCGGCGGCGTCGGCGGCCGTGCGGACGCGCAACATGCTCAACGCCACCATATCCGCGGCCTCGGTCAGGGCTCGGTCACGGTGCGGGTCCAGGGGCGCGTCGACGACAGCCCAGATGGAGCCGACCGTCTCGCTGCCGGCACGGATACGCATGCCCACGCGGGGACGGATGCCGGGGCCGATTGAGGGCAGGAACACGGGGGTGGACGAATCGTAGATGGCCTTGAACGCCCCCTGGGAGCGCAGGAGGCGCGAATACTCGGCCGGCACCTGGTGACCGAGCACCGACTGCTTGCGGGCCTCGTCGGCGGCGGCCTGGTCGGCGGAGAAGGCCAGGATGCGCGAATCAAGGTTCTCGATCGTGACCGGGCCGCCGATGATCGCGGCCACCGAGTTGGCTACGTCGAACAGGTCGGGCGCCACGCCCTCCGGCGCATCCGCGCCCGGCCCCGCCTCGCCCACCGTGACGCTCTGCAGCACGGCGGCCAGTCGCAGCCACGACGCCCCCTCGGCCAGTCCCAGCACCGCCACCCCGGCGGCCAGCGTGCGCTCCAGCAGCGCCGGGTCCGGCCTCACCGACGCGTGCAGGACGACGCCGGCCGCCCTCGCGCGGGCGAGATCCGCCAGCAGCCGGTCCAGTTCGGCGGCCTCCGGCCGCCCGGGCGCCAGCACCAGCATGCCCTCGGCCAAGTCCGCCAGCGGGCCACCCCCCGATTCGGCCAGCCACACGCCGGTGACGGTACGCGGCGCGGCCGGCAGCGGCGCGTCGAAGCGCAGCAGCGTGGCGCCCAGCCGCCGCTGCAGCCCGGCCAGCGTGGCCCCGGCCCCGGCGGTGTGGCCGGGCAGGGGCGGATGGGTCGCTCTCATGCCACCAACCTATCGGGTCGCGCGGGGCTGCCGGCGCCCGCCGCGGGTCAGTCTCCTACTGTCGCCGCGCGGGCGGCGACGAAGGCACGCACGCACGTTTCGACGTCGTCCGTGCTGTGCGCGGCGGAGAGCTGGACGCGGATCCGGGCGGCGCCGCGCGGCACCACCGGGAAGCTGAACGCCGTCACGTACACGCCATGGGCCAGCATCTCATCGGCGATCCGGGCCGCCACGACGGCATCACCGAACATGACGGGGACGATCGCGTGCTCGCCGTCCAGCAGGTCGAAGCCCTCGTCCTGCATGCGGCGGCGGAACAGGGCGGCGTTCTCGAACAGCTTGCTCCGCAGCTCGCCGGAGCCGGCCACCAGGTCCAGGGCGGTCAGCGTGGCCGCGACGATGGCCGGGGCCAGCGAGTTGGAGAACAGGTAAGGGCGCGCCTTCTGCCGCAGCATGGCCACGATCTCGGCCCGGCCGGACACGTACCCGCCGGACGCGCCGCCCAGGGCCTTGCCGAACGTGCCGGTGTAGATGTCCACGCGGTCGGAGACGCCGGCGTGCTCGGGCGTGCCGGCGCCGGTGGCCCCCATGAAGCCGACGGCGTGCGAGTCGTCCACCATGACGAGCGCGTCGTACGCCTCGGCCAGGTCGCAGATGGCGGCCAGCGGGGCCAGGTAGCCGTCCATGGAGAACACGCCGTCCGTGACGACGACCCTGCGCCGGGCGCCGGCGGCCGCCTTCAGCTGGGCCTCGAGGTCGGCCATGTCCTGGTTCGCGTACCGGTACCGGGCGGCCTTCGACAGCCGGATCCCGTCGATGATCGAGGCATGGTTGAGGGCATCGGAGATGATGGCGTCCTCCGGGCCGAACAGGGACTCGAATACGCCGCCGTTGGCGTCGAAGCAGGACGAGAACAAGATGGTGTCCTCGGTGCCCAGGAATTCGGCGACCCGCCGCTCCAGGGCCAGGTGCAGGTCCTGGGTGCCACAGATGAATCGCACGCTGGCCATGCCGAAGCCGCGCGCATCCATGGCGGCCTTGGCCGAGGCGATGATGTCCGGATGGTCGGCCAGGCCCAGGTAGTTGTTGGCGCAGAAGTTCAGGACGGGCACGCCCTCGTGGTCCCCGGCCCGGACGTGGCTAGACTGCGGGGAGGTGATGCGCCGCTCGGTCTTGAACAGGCCGGACGCGCGGATCTCGTCCAGTTCCGCGGCGAGCTGGTCCTTCATGGCGGTGTACATGGTGCTCCTTTGTTCTGGCGATCAGGCGGAAAAGACGGACCAGTCCAGCACGACCTTGCCGCCGCGGCCGGACTTCGCGATCTCGAAGCCGCACTCCCAGTCCGTGGCCGGCAGCGTGTCCGTGACGACGGAGGAGATGGCCGCGTGCAGCACCGGGTTGGAGGACAGCATGGCACTCATGGCGTACCAGGTCTCGAACATCTCCCGGCCGTAGATGCCCTTGAGCGTGAGCATATGCGTGACCACCTTCCCCCAGTTGATGTCGATCGGCTCGCTGGGCAGCCCCAGCATGGCGATGCGCCCGCCATGGTTCATGTTGTCGATCATCTCCGGCAGCGCGCCCGGGTGGCCGGACATCTCCAATCCCACGTCGAAGCCCTCGCGCATGCCCAGTTCCCGCTGGGCTTCCCGCAGCCGCGTGGTGGCGACGTTGACGGCCAGGTCGGCGCCCATCGCGGCGGCCATCGCCAGCCGGGGTTCGGAGACGTCGGTGATGACGATATGCCGGGCCCCGGCGTGCCGGGCGACGGCGGCGGCCATCAGCCCGATGGGGCCGGCGCCGGTGATGAGCACGTCCTCGCCGACGAGTCCGTAGCTGAGCGCCGTGTGGACGGCGTTGCCGAAGGGGTCGAAGATGGCGCCGAGCTCGGGTGTGACGGACGGGTCATGGTGCACCCACACGTTCGTTTCGGGGATGACCACGTATTCGGCGAACGCCCCGTCACGCTGGACGCCGACGGAGACGGTGTTGATGCACATCTGCCGCCGCCCGGCCCGGCAGTTGCGGCACATGCCGCACACCACATGGCCCTCGCCGGAGACCTTGTCACCGACCCTGATGTTGCCCACCTCGTCGCCGACCGCCACGACCTCGCCGTAGAACTCGTGGCCGGCGATCAGCGGGGCGTTGATGTTCTCCGCAGCCCACGCGTCCCAGGCCTGGATGTGCAGGTCGGTGCCGCAGATGCCGGTGGCGCGGACGCGGATGAGCACGTCGGCGCGGCCGGGGGCCGGTTCGGGGCGGTCGACGAGCTCGAAGCCGGCGTGCGGGCCGGACTTGTACAGTGCCTTCAATGGTCCAGTGCCTTCATGGCTTCCATTACAGCCCCGATTACCATTTAGCACAATTGAAAATTCCTCCATCTTCAAATTAGCCGAGACTAACTGGTAGCGTGGGCGGGTGGAGATCCACCAACTGCAGATGCTGCGCGAACTTGGCGAGCTCGGCAGTGTCAAGGCCGTGGCCGAGGCACTGTCCGTCACCCCGTCCGCCGTCTCCCAGCAGCTGGCGGTGCTGCAGCGCGGCATCGACACGCCGCTGACGCGCAAGGACGGGCGGAACCTGGTGCTCACCGAGGCCGGCCAGGTGCTCGCGGACGCCGGCGCCCAGGTCATCAGTGCCATGGCCGGGGCGCGCGCCGCGATCGGCAATTACGAGCAGGACCGCCTGGGCACGGTCACCATCAGCGGCTTCCACAGCGCCGGGCAGGCCCTGTTCGGCCCCCTGGTGCGCGAGCTCGCCGCCCAGCGCGCGGCGCCGGCGGACGACGACGGCGCGGGCGGCGCGCCGCAGGTCCGGTTGAGCGACGAGGACGTGGCGCAGCACGACTTTCCCGCGCTCACGGCCCGCTACGACCTGGTCCTCGCCCACCGCATGGACCACAGCCCCGCCTGGCCGGCGTCGAAGGTGCACGTCATCCCCCTGGCCCACGAACCGCTGGACGTCGCCCTGTCCGTCCACCACCCGCTGGCGGGCCAAACGGCCCTGTCTCCCGCCGACGTCGTCGATCAACCGTGGGTCACGAGCCGCGCCGGCTACTCCCCCGCCGACGTGCTGGCGGCCATTGGCGCCATGGCGAGCCGGCCGGTCAACGTGGTGCACCGGATCAACGACTATTCGACCGTCGCGGCGCTGGTGGCGACCGGCGACGTCGTCGGGCTGCTGCCGCGCTACACGTCGGCGCCCGCGCTTGACCCGGGGGTGGTGCTGCGCCCGTTGAGCGGCATCAGCACGCGCCGGCGCATCGACCTGCTCGCCCGGCCGGAGAGCCTCAAGCGGGCATCGGTGCTGATCGTCGCCGAGGCGCTGCAACACGTCATGGCGCGGCTGGCGGCCTGATTCCGCCCCGGTGGTCGAGCTTGTCGAGACCCGGGATTTCGGCAGGCTCAATCACCGAACCGGTGGTCGAGCTTGTCGAGACCCCCGCGGATTTCGGCAGGCTCAATCACCGGGCGGGCTGGCCGGCCTCGAAGTAGGCGATGAGGTCCTGGGGCAGGGCCGGGACATCCAGCGACCCCCCGCCGGTGCGCAGGGACTGTGCCGCCAGGACGCCGGCCGCCACAGAGGCGCGGGCCGCAACCGGGGAGGTCGCGGTGGCACCACCCTCGCGGGCAAAGCGGAGGAATTCGGCAATCAGCAGCGGATCCGCCCCGCCATGGCCGCCGTCACCGTCGCGAATCTCCACCTTCTCATCCGGCTCCACCAGGCCACCCTGGGAACGGGTGGTCCACACATGGATGAAATCGCCGGGCCCGTCGCCAAAGTTCTCAATCCGGCCCTTGGTGCCAATGACCGTGTAGTTGCGCCAATAGTCAGGCGTGAAGTGGCACTGCTGGTACGAGGCCAGGGCCCCGTTGTCCAGCACCATCTGCATCATCGAAATGTCCTCGACGTCGATGACCGGGTTGAGGTCCGTCTGCTCCGTGGGCGGCCAGTTGTCCAGCGAGAACCAGTCACCCATGCGCCGGTCCGAGTTGTCCCTGCGGCTGGTGACGTCGCCGTAAACGGCCAGGCCACCGATAGCCGAGACCCGCTTGGAATAGCCGCCGGCGAGCCAGTGGATCACGTCAATGTCATGGGCGCCCTTTTGCAGCAGCAGACTGGTGGTGTTGGCGCGCTCGGCGTGCCAGTCCTTGAAGTAGTAGTCCCCGCCGTTGCCCACAAAGTGGCGGCACCAGACGGCCTTCACCTCTCCGATCGCCCCGGAGGCGATCAGCTCACGCATCTGCACCACCACCGGCATGTGGCGCATGTTGTGCCCCACATACAGCCGCGTCCCCGTTTCGAAGGCGGTGGCCAGGACGGCGTCGGCCGCCTCCAAGGTCACGTCCAGGGGCTTCTCGCAGAACGTGGGAATCCCCGCTTTCAACGTCCGGACCGCGATCTCGGCATGGCGGTTGTCCGGGGTCAGCACCAAAACCGCATCCAGCCCGGCACCCAACAGATCCTCCAGGTCAGCGGTGACAACCGCCGTCGGGAGCTTCTCCGCCGCGTCGGCCCGGCCGCGCTCCGAAGTGTCGCACACCATGACCACCTCAGACCCCTCACCGGGCTTGTGCACATGACGCCACAGCGACGCCCGCAAACCGAAACCCACAATCCCCACACGCATGTCACGCGTGGCCCCGGCCTGCTCAGGCACGGCCTCTACCAAATCAGTCACAACACTTCTTCTCTCTATTTCTTCAATCTCAAAAAGTCAGGGGGCGGCCGGCGCGGTGTCGCGCACCAAAAGCTGCCAGGGAAATTCCAGGACCTGCGGCGGGCCGGACTGGTCCTTCGCCCGGCGCACCAGGAAGTCGGCCAGCCTGTCAAAGAAGCCGGACGGGCCAACGCTGGTCAGTGACGGCGCCATCGCCTCGCCCTGCAGGGTGTTGCCAATGCCCACCACCGCCAGGTCCCCAGGCACGTCCAGCCGCAGCCGCTGGGCCGCATGCACCGCGGCAATGGCCACGAAGTCAGAGGTGGCGAAGATGGCCGTGGGCGGGTCGGGCTGCCGCAGCAGGGTGACGGCAGCTTCATAGGCGCTGATTTCGTCGCCGTCGAACGTCGCCACGTAGTTCTCGCGCAGCTCGAGGCCCGCTCGTTCCAGCCCCCGCACGTACGCGCCGTACCGGACCGAGTTCAAGGACCTCAGGCTGTTCGCAGACGTCAGGCACGCCACCTTGGTGTGGACTGCCGTCAGGTGGTCCATGGCCTGGTCCATGGACGTTCCCGCCAGGGAACGGACTACGTCGAAGCCGTTGGGTTCAAGGGTTTCGCTGAAGACGACGAGCCGGTTGCTCCGGGCGAGTTCGGCCAGGAGTTGGGCGTCCCCTTCCTCATCCGCGGCATCGATGAAGACAACATCGGCCCCCTGCCGCTTGATGGCGGTGCGCCAGTCGGTGTCGGCGAGGATCATGGGCGTGATGCCGGCCGGGGCAACAGCAGCGCCCACCGCCTTGCTGACGGACAGGGACCACGGGTCGGAAAGCATGGTCAGTGAAAGCATCATCAGGTTCGACTTGCCGGTCCGGATGGTCCGGGCCGCCTGGTTGGGGCGGTAGCCCAGCCCCAGCGCAGCCTCCCTCACCCGCAGCTCCGTTTCGGTGGACACCCCGGGGGCATCGGTCCGTCCCGACCGGCCGGAAAGGACATAGGAAACCGTCGCCGTGGAGACTCCCGCCGCCTGGGCGACAGTACGAATGGTGGCACGCCGTGGCGACACACTTGCCGAATTCATTGAACTCCCCTGCTTTCCTTCCAATGGTCCGTGCAAAGCAATCCTCATGAAGTGCCTGACGGCGCATTGCTTGAGCCTATAGGCGCCGTTGCGGCCGCATCCTGCTGCCGCCACGGCGCCTGTGGCCCAAGACCCGAACTTACAGTCTTACACCAGCGCCTTCTGGTACTCCTCGCGCATTTTGTCGCCGCCGCCGCTCTTCCACTTCGCCACTGCCGCATCCCAGGTGTCCACGCCGGCACGGCCGGTGAGGATGTCGGTGGCGGTGTCCCGGGCGGAGGTGGTGAGCTTGGCGCCCACCTTGGAGCTGGTGTCCGAGTACGTGCCTGCGGTGGGGTTCCGGCTGGCGTACTGCAGCAGCTGCTTGGAGGCGTCGTAAATGGCCTGGGTGTCTTCGGTGAAGGAGGCGCTGTAGATCGGATTCTCCGGGCTGGACATGATTTGCAGCGCACTGACCAGACCGGGGGCGTTGGTGTTTCCGGCCTTGGTGAACACGGGGTTGCCGTTCTTGTCGAACGTGAAGTCCTGGCCCTCGGTGCCGAAGTTCTTCTGCAGGTACTCTGCGCTGCCAAAGGGCGCGGCCATCCAGTTGTAGAAGTCCAGGATCTCGCGGATCCGCTTTTCGTCCGTGGTTTTCTTCAATGGCGTGAAGCCGACGGTGCCGTAGCCCATGTCATAGACCGGCGTGGCCTTGCCGTCATGGCCGAAGGGGATCAATACTTCGCCGTGGCGGGTGGGGTCGGCCGCGCGGACCTCGCTGATGCCGGTGGGGCCCACCGAGACGTAGGCGGCCAGCTTGTTGGCCACGAACGGCGCGTTGAAACTGGAGAGCGTGGTGTCCGGGTTGAAGAAGCCTGCCTTGAACACCTTGGCGGCAAATGCCAGCATGGCCTTGTATTCGGGGGTCTCATACATGTGGGTCAGGGTGCGGTCCTTGTTCAGGCGCCAGCCGGTGGGCACACCGAACCATTCGCCAAACATGTGCATCTCATTGATGTAGTCGCTGCCCAGCACAAAGCTTCCGGGGAAGGCTTTGAGCACTTCGGCTCCCTTGGCCATGAAGTCGTCGGTTGAGGTGAACTTGAAGCCGCCCACCTTGCTCCACATCTCCGGATTGCCGATCATGACCTGGCCCATGGGGGTGGACGGAATCGGGGCTCCCCAGATTTTGCCGTTGACGACGGCGGTTTTCCAAGAGTCCGGCTTCAGCGCGGCCAGATTGGGGTACTGAAGCACAGCATCACCGGAGAGGTACTTGGTCATGTCGGTGAACTTGGCTTCCAGCATGGGCCCGACGTTGGGAATGCCCTGGTTCGGCGGCAGCCACATCAGGTCCGGCAGGTCGCCGCTGGCCAGCATGGTGGCAAACTTGTCCGGGTAGCCCGGGTCAGTGCCGATGGTCAGGTTCAGCTTGGCGCCCAGGGCAGTGTTCAGCCGCTGCCAGAACGGGTTCGAGTCCATGCCGGGCGGCGGCGTGGCGAACGTCTCCGTGTACGCCGACAGGTCCTGCGTCAAAGGCGCCTTGGAGGTCGTCTTGACGAAGCTCTTGGGCATCGAGAGGAATGCCGGCTGGAGGCCTTGGGCGTTGCCCGGCAGATCGGGCTTGATGCCTGTGAATTCCTTGTAGGTGGGCAGCTTGACCGCGGCCGAGGCGGCAGCGTTGCCGCCCGATCCGGACGAGCTGCACGCCGACAATGAGGTGCCTATGGCAAGGGTTGCCGCGCCGACACCGAGCATGCCCAGGAATCCCCGCCGGCTGAAACCGGCAGTTGTGGCTGAAGACATGGTGCGTCCTTTCGTTGGTGATTTTTGTAGTTTTGGCTATTTGGTTCAGGAAAGTCGGGAGGGTTTCACCCCTTGACGGCACCGGTGATGACGCCCTTGGTGAAGTGCCGCTGAAGGAATGGGTAGACGAGCAGGATCGGCACCAGGGCGATGACCACCACCGCCATTTGCAGCGATTGCGGCTGGGTCTGCACGGCAACTCCCAGCTGGTCAGCCGTCATCGACTTCCCCTGCAGGACATAGGAGCGCAGCACCACCTGGACGGGCCACTTGGACGTGTCGTTGAGGTAGAGCAGCGCGTTGAAGAACGCGTTCCAGATGCCCACCGCATAGAACAGCCCGACGACGGCGGTGACAGCCTTGGACAGCGGCAGCACCATGGTCCACAGGATCTTCCAGTCGCTCGCGCCGTCGATGCGCGCGCTCTCAAGCAGCTCGGCCGGGATGTTCATAAAGAACGAGCGCATGACAACAAAGTTGAAGCCGCCCAGGGCACCGGGAAGGATCAGCGCCCAGAGGCTGTCGATCAGCCCCAGCTGCTTGATCATCAGGTACATGGGGATGATGCCGGCGCTGAAGAGCATGGTGAACAGCACGGCCAGCACCACGGGGCGGCCGAAGAGCACCGGACGGCTGGTGGCATAGGCCAGCAGGATGGTGACGAACAAGGCAATGGCGGTGCCGACGATGGTGATGAAGGCACTGACCCCCAGCGCCCGGATCATCAGGGTTCCCGAGAACAGTGTCCGGTACGCGTCAAGGTTCGGGTGCGTGGGCCACAGGACGTAGCCGCCGGACTGCAGGATCTGGGTGTTGTCGGCGAACGACGTCGAGAACACAATCAGCACCGGCAGGCCGATGCAGACGGTCACGCCGACGACGATCAGCGCCTTCATCGCCGAATAGAGCGCGGAGGGCTTCTCCTTCCAGGCGGGCCTGTTCGAGGAGTAGGTCAGTCCGGGAACCTTTTTGGATTTCAACAAAGTCATGAGAGTTCTCCTTGCGGCCGGCGGAGCCTAGCCGACCTTCTTCTGGAAGAGCCCGGCCTCGCCGAACTTGTGAGCCAGGGAGTTCGCCCCCCAGATGAGCAATGCGCTGATGACGCCCTTGGCGAGGCCGGCGGCAGCGCCGGCACTCCAGTCGCCGCCGATGACGCCCGAGTAATAGACGTAGGTGTCGAGGACCTCGGCGGCGCCCGGGCCGACATTGTCCCGTTGCAGGATGAACTGCTCGAACCCGACGCTGAGGATGTCGCCGATGCGCAGGATGAGCAGCAGGATGATCACCGGGCGCAGCGAGGGCAAGGTGACGTGCCACAGCCGGCGCCACCGCCCGGCACCGTCGGCAGCCGCGGCCTCGTAGAGGGAGACGTCGACGGTGGACAACGCCGCCAGGAAGATGATCATGGCCCATCCGGCGTCCTTCCAGACGAGCTGGATGGTGGCCATGAGAGGGAACGTGGCAGGGTCGGTCATGAACGGGATGGTGCCCAGCCCCATCAGCTTGAGCGTGTTGTTGATGAAGCCGGCGCCTCCCAGAAACTCCTGGAAGAAGGTGATCACCAGAACCCAGGACAGGAAGTGCGGCAAGTAGACGATCGACTGGAAGACCTTGCGGACGCGCCCGTTCGACAGTGAATCAACCACCAGGGCCAGGATGATCGGGATCGGGAAGAAGAGCACCAGCTGGGTGGTGGCCAGCACCATGGTGTTGCGGAATGCGCCGAGGAAGTCCGGGTCGTCGAACAACCCCACGAACTTCTCAATCCCCACGAACGGCGCCTCAAAGATGCTCAGGTAGGGCTGGTAGTCCTGGAACGCGATCACGTTTCCAAGGATGGGGATGTAGGCGAAAAGGAGCATGACCACCACGCCGGGAACCATCATGAGGACCATCTGCCAATCCCTGCGCCAGCGGACCTTGAACGGAACGTGGTGCACGGCGGTTTTGCGCCTGGCCGGCTTGCCGCGGTGACCTGCGGATGGGCGGGTGGAACGTGCGCCGGACTGCACGGTGGCAGCCGACGTCTCCAGGGTTTCCTGACGTGTCGTCGGGCTCATGGGTGCTCCTGGTGGTGGGTTCTGGGGATGCGGCGGCGCCGTGGCGGATAGCACGGATTGTGAGGCCCGCCACATGTTGTTAACCGTTTAACAACCATAGGTTACGCACCGACTCCGTGCAAGATCTTGATTCAAATTTCCCAAATACGTCATGTTCTCTCATGGGTGCGGGGTGGAGGCAACAGTCGCCGGGCGCGGGATTGCGGCCACAGCCGCACCGTGCGCCACAATTGAGGCAAGCCACGGCAGGGATCGGTGACTGTCCCCACCGCATCCGCGAAGGAGTAGTTGTGTCCAGTTGTTGCAGCCCGGAAGGCCGCCCTGCGTCCGCGCCGGCGCGCGCAGACGTCGCCGCCGATGCGCAGGCGGCGGGCGCCCCCGGGGCGTTCACCCCGGCAGATCCGGCGCCGGGTGCGGGTGCCGTCCATGACGACGTCGCCGTCCCGGCCGGGACCTTTGCCATGGGCGACCCCTTCGGCGAGGGCTATCCCGCCGACGGCGAAACGCCCGTCCATGAGGTCAGCGTCTCCGCCTTCCGGATCGATGCCACGGCCGTGAGCAACGCCCAGTTCGCCGCCTTCATCGATGCCACCGGGTACCGCACCGAATCCGAGGTCTACGGCACCTCGGCCGTGTTCCACCTCGCCGTGCAGGCAGACAAGGCGGACATCCTGGGCACGGCGGCCGGCACCCCGTGGTGGCTGAATGTGCGCGACGCGGACTGGGCGCACCCCGCCGGGCCGCTTTCGAGCTGGGAGGACATCCCTGACCACCCGGTGGTGCAGGTCTCGCACTCCGACGCGCTGGCATACTGCGCCTGGGCCGGGCGTACCCTGCCCACGGAGGCGCAGTGGGAGTATGCCGCACGCGGCGGGTTGGCGCAGGCGCGCTATCCGTGGGGCAACGAGCTGCACGGGGTGGCGGCGGACGGCACCGACGTCCACCGCTGCAATATTTGGCAGGGCACCTTCCCCACGGAAAACACGTGCGACGACGGCTTCCTCACCACCGCGCCCGTGCGCACCTTCGAGCCAAACGCCTACGGGCTGTTCCAGACCAGCGGCAACGTGTGGGAATGGTGCGCCGACTGGTTCCTGCCCAAGTACTACAAGTCATGCCTGGCCAAGGGCACCGTGGAGGATCCCCCCGGACCAACCATCGGCCGGGGCCGGGTCATGCGCGGCGGCTCCTACCTGTGCCACGACTCTTATTGCAACCGCTACCGGCTCGCCGCGCGCAGCTCCAACTCCCCCGAATCGGCGAGCGGCAACTGCGGCTTCAGGACGGTCGCCCCCAGCCGTTAGGCCCGCCGGACACCCCGGCCGTTAACCACCAGCACGGCACCCCGCCCGGGTTCCACCGTGATGGCGTCCCCGGACTGGTAGACGGCGCCGGGCTGGAAACCCGCAATCGGTGCAGCGACAACCGCCGATTCGGCCAAGTGCCCGAACCCGGTCGCAAACTCCAGGGTCACAGAGACGGTCTCCGGCGCCCAGCTCGCCAAGGCCGTGACCAGCCCCGACGGCGTGATCCACGATGTCGCCAGCACGTCGGAGTGGCTCGTCCGCACCGGCGCACCCGGATCCCAGTGCCCCACCATCGGCGCCGCGTCCAGCCCGTGTGTGGCCCAAAAGTCCCACAGCGGCCTATTGTCCACCCGCGGTGCCCGGCCGGTCATGCCGAACACCAGCCCCCGCCACGGGTTGCCTCCGCCTTCGAGCATCTCTCCCATGAGCCCGAACGGGATGCCGGAAACTTCCACGAGCCAGTACGCCGGGTCGGTGCCGTCGTAGTCGAAGTATTCGCCCAGCCACAGCCGGTCCGTGTAGGGCAAGTGCTCCAGGTACATGTTGGCCGAGGAGGCGAAGCCGTCCTTCGCGTTGAACTGGTTGGCCGAGTGGAGGTCGATTTCCGGGTCCGCGCACCGCCGCTGGAGCACCTTGCGGACCCGCTTCATGGCGTGCCGGTCGAAGGCGATGTCGTCGAGGTAGATGCCGTCCGCGCCGGTCCGGCGCAGCAGCTCGTCCAGCCCGCGGATGTACCAGTTCTGCAGGCGCGACTCCCCCGTCGTGACCACCGCGACGTCGTCGACGTTGGGCGCGTACCAGGCGGAAACGTAGTTCTGCCCTGCGTGTTCCTGCGGCCAGATGTGCCCTGCGCCCGGCCCGGGGCTGAAGATCTCTCCGTCCAGCGACAGCAAGGGCAAGATGTCCGGGCTGTGCGCGGTCAGCTCCCGCACGGTGTCGTACACCTTGACCTTCAGCCCGGCCGCATGGGCCTCTTCCACGTAGCCGGCCAGCGCGGCGCTGCTCAGCAGGGGGTCGTTGATGTAGGGCGCCAGGGCCGTGGCGTGATGGACGTTGACCACGGTGGCACCGGTGGCCGCAATCTCCGCCACGCTGCCTTGGTCATGGAAGTACCTGTTGGCCAGCTGGCGTTGCGGATTGATCGGCTTGAAGGGGGTCAGCAGCAGCCGGAAGCCATAGTTGAGCCCGTCCCCGGGCGCCATGGTCCGCGGCCCGCTGAAGGCCTCAAGCACGACGCCTGTTCCTCCCTCCGCAGCCCCGTCCCGAAGCGTGACCCCCGCGGCACCGGGGGTGTCCGGATTGGCCCAGGACGTTGGCGCATTCAGCGGCTTTTCACGGTAGAAGTTCGTGTTCAGCGGGCGCGCGTAGTTGTCGTCCCGCAGGACCAGCTGCACCCCGATGTTGGCATCGCCGAGCCAGAGCGCGTCCTGGTTGCGGGCGGCCACGTCCCAGTCCCAGTCGAGGCGCTTGGGACGCAGGCCGCCGGGCACGCCCAGGCCCATGGCATACGGCACGGCAGCCGCGTCCAGGGCCATCGCCAGCCGCACGTCGTCCAGCTCCATGTCGTCACCGACGCCGCCGGGAAGGTGCAGCCGAACGGCGAAGTCCGCGGCGCCGTCGGCCTCCAGCTGCCCCTCGACGGTGACCACCAGGGATGTGACGGGGCTGGTCCACGTGCATTCCCAGCCGATTCGGGCCGGCCCGTGAATGGTGAACCGAACAGGCGAGTGGTCCCAGCGGACGGGGCCGGCGCTGAATTGCGGTTCCACTGACAGTGGACGCCGCAGAAGCCTGCGATCCGGGCCATCGGTGTCGGTCACCGCGGCCGTGAAGGAGGACGAAAGCTGGGCCGGCAGGCCGTTGGCGGCAAGCACCATGGTCCGTCCGAGGATGCCCAGGGTCCGGGTGCCCTCGTCGAGGGTCACGGGTGTGAAGGGGCGGACGAGTTCGTCGTCCTGGGCCAGTGTGGAATCGAGCCACGCGAGACGGTGCAGCGACCCGGGGTCGCTGTCGGCGGCACCATCCGGTTCCGCGCAATCCGTGTCGGCGGCGGCCACCTCCAGACCAAGCGCCACAGCGGCGCTGCCGGCCGGCCCGGCCACGGTGACGACGGCCTCAAGCGTGGTTCCTGCAGCCTCCCCGGGGACCGGCACCACCACGTAAAGGGCCTGGACGGAGCCGTCGGCCAGCACCAGCGTTTTGGTGAACGGGCGGCCGAGCCGGTCCACGCCGGCCGTGTTCACACAGCGTGCCCCGGCCTGCCCGCCGGGGACGTGTACGGACACGCCGATGCCGTCCAGATCCGCCAGCGCATACAGACCCAGCTGCAGCACGTAGTCCTCGCCGGGCCGCGCCTGCGCGGTCAGGCGCCCCGCGGGGGCGTCCGGCGATGCCGCGGCGACGGGTCCCTCCAACGCCCAGTGCGCCGGTATGGCGGAGCGCATCGACACCGGGTGCAGCCGGTCCTGGGCGAAAAGCAGGAACGGCGCGCCGGGATGTTGTGCACGCAGCGCTGACAGCTCGCCCGCTGTCGCGGTGAAGTTCATCGGGGCGAAGGAATCCCAATCACTGGCGGCCTCGTACCGCACGGCCCTCGCCTCGGAGTACCCATGGTCGGCGGGCCACACGCCGCCGGCGATGTCCCGCACCCAGGCTGGATCCGCCGTCGGGCGGGCCGGCAGGTATTGGGCCTGGGGATAGTGCGCGGGCCCCACCAGGGCGTAGGGCAGGTAGTAAAAGTAGTACGTGCCGCCGCCGTCCACGGGTTCAAAGGTGAAGTGGCCGGCGGCGGCGCTCTGCGGGCCGGCCACCACATTGTGCACGCGCGTGCCGGTGGCCGCGGACACCACGATCACGTCCACCGCGGCGGGATCGGGGTCCTGCCTGCGCCAGGGCAGGGTGACGGTGTTGGCGCGGGGACCGGCTGCACCCTCCGGGACGCCGGGCGCCACCACCACGATCCTGTGGTTGCCGTACAGGAGCTTGTCCCACTCCCCCGTTCCGCAGTCAAGCTCCGGGTGCAGGCGCGATGGCGGCGCGATCGGGCGGGCGGCGGGCATTACGGTGGCGGGGTTGTGCATGCGGTTCAGCTCCAGGGCGGTTCGGCTCCACTGCGGTTCGGACGGCAGTGACAATGGCACATCCATGCTTTCGTGATTCTTGATGATCGGAAAGCAGTATTGTGATTCTCAATCACTCATATTACGGACATTGGGAGGTCACCTCACCACGCCGGCACCTCGGCGAGGGACCTCCCCCTCTCATCGTGCGGAAGGGAGCCGGAGCGCCAGCCAGTGGAGCAGGGCGTCGGCCTCCCGTCGCTGAAACGCGCGTTAGCGTAGGGATCCCCGGACGGAGTGGGGTGGCGCGACATGTCCATGAAGTAGCCGGCGAAACCGGCGAGGACGGCGCCCACATCCGGTGCGCTCACCCCAGCGAATACGGGATGATTCGCCAGGTGCAGCTCCGGCTTACTTTCCCCATCCAGAGTCTCGGCATTCATCAACACGCCAAGCGCACCTACCCACGGGGCCCCGACGGCGGCCCGCCGTTCAGGTTCGCTGCAACGCACGGATCGATTTCCTCGAAGGGCCGCTTGAGCAGTTTCTCCCTCCCCCGGAACGCCGCCCTGATCGAGTCTTCATAGCGCGGCAAGCCAGGGGCTCCTGCCAGGCCGACACGCCCATGACGGCGAGCGTGTCCAGCACGTGCACCAGCTCCGCGTCCCGCCATGGTTCACCCGGGTGCCGACCGTCAACGTCGGTGAGGGCCAGGGCAACCCGGGTTCCGCACAGTGGCAGCTTGGCGTCGCCACAAAGTGCCCGAAAAGTGAGGAAGCGTCACCGGCAAGTGCCCCTAACTGAGGGAGCGTTGGTGGAAAACGACCCATTGCTGAGGGAGCGTCGCTCAGAGGGCCGGGGCCAGGGCCAGTACGGTGGCGTCGTCGGCGTCCTCGCCGATCCACGCCTGTTTGCGGCGCAGCGCGGCCATCAGGTCCAGGGCGCCAACGGGCGTGCTGACGCGATCCAAGAACTCCTCGGCGGACTCGACCAGGCCCAGGTCGACGGCCCGCCACGCCCCGTCCGTGGCGAGGACCACGATTTGTGGGCGGTCCAGCTGGACGACGAGGGCGTGGTCGGCGGCCTCGGGCTCGCGCCGGGCGACCCACAGGTTGCCGTCCGTGTTGCGCAGCTCCCGATCACGGCGAAGCAGGGCCAGGCGTTCCCCGTCGTCGTCGGTGCGCCGGGGCGTCTGGGGCCACGGCCGCGAGGGGGCCCCGGCCGAGCCTGCGAGGTTGGGGAGCGGTGTCTGGGGCCCCGGCCGCGAGGGGGCCCCGGCCGAGCNTGGGGATCGACCCGCGCGTCGGCGAGCTCGGCCATGACGACGTGCGTGCCGCCGTCGTGCGTTTGCACCACGACGCGACAGTCGGCCAACGACGCGACCTGCACGCCGTCGTCGTTCAACTGGGCGATGGAGATCGCGGCGCTCGGAAACCGTGTGAGCTCGTCACCGACCAACTGCCGCGCGGCCCCGTCGACGGCCGCCAGCGCCGAGGCAAGCCGGGCCCGCACGCCGGTGCGCCCGGCCGTTTCGACGCAGGGACCGGCCAACAGCATGGACAGCGACTGCGCAAGCCATTGCGGATCCGAGGCGGCCGGCAGCCCCAGCGGGTCGAGCAGCGTCGTGGCGCCGTCGATGATCCACGCGTTCGGGCCGGCGAACCCGCAGGCGTCCTCCTGGACGTGCGCGTCCCCCTCGGATTGCACGCGTGAGCGTATCTCCCAGCCGTGAGTCATGGACTCATCCTGCCACGCGCCCCGCCGACGAAGGCACCGAGTCCGGCCGGTTGGCCTCGCCTGCGGACGTGTTCTGTTCCGTGAGATGGCGTCGAAGATCGGCCGCGGGCATCGGCCGGTTGAGAAGAAATCCCTGGACGGCGTCGCAGCCCAGTTCGCGTAGTTGGGAGAGCTGGGCGGAGGTCTCGACCCCTTCCGCGATGACGCGCAGGCCCATGCCGTGGGCCATGGCCACGACGGCGTTGATGATGATGTCCTTCGTATCGGTGTCGGTGAGTTCGTCGACGAAGGATTTATCGATCTTGAGCGTGGTGAAGGGGAGGTTGCGTAGCCGGCCGAGCGAGGAGTGTCCGGTGCCGAAGTCATCGA
This sequence comes from Specibacter cremeus, assembly GCF_003946885.1. Lineage (GTDB taxonomy): Bacteria > Actinomycetota > Actinomycetes > Actinomycetales > Micrococcaceae > Specibacter > Specibacter cremeus. Next base: position 92,016 of record NZ_RWKQ01000003.1, read on the forward strand.
CCGCCAGCTTCACGCCGAGGGCGCGCAACTCCCGCAGTTGGGCGGCGATGGCGGCATCGGGCCCGGCGAGCAGGCTCTCGGTCACTTCCAGCGTGAGGCGATGGGCGGGCATCCCCGCTTGGTCGAGGGCGTGGGTGACGATGTCGATGAATCCAGGTTCGGCGAGTTGCCTGATGGACAGGTTCACCGAGACCGTGATCTCGCCTGCGACGGCAGGCATCCGGGCGATCTGGCGGCATGCTTCGGCGAGTACCCAGGCGCCGATGGGCACGATCAGCCCAGTCTGTTCGGCAAGCGGGATGAACTCCGCTGGAGAGATGGGGCCGAGGGTGGGGTGCTGCCAGCGCAGCAGGGCCTCCACGGCGCGGGTCCGGCCGCTGGCGAGCTCGCAGATGGGCTGGTAGTGCACTGCGAACTGGCCGGCCTCCAGGGCGGTGCGCAGGTCGGCCTCAAGTTGCACCCGCGCGGTGAGCGCGTGGTGCATGCCGGGCTCAAAGGCGCACCAGTGGGCTTTGCCCGCTGTTTTGGCCGCATACATGGCCAGGTCGGCGTTGCGGAGCATTTCCTCAGGGCTGACCGGGTGCGTCGCGTCGGTCGCGGCGAGCCCGATGCTGGCGCGGGGGATGATGCGCCGGCCGCCGATCTCCACCGGTCTGGCCAGCGTGTCCACGATCCGCTGAGCCAGCCTTTGGCCGTGATCGGCCGAGGTCTGCTCGGCGAGGACCGCGAACTCGTCGCCGCCGAGTCGGGCCACGGTATCACCGGCTCGAACGATCGCACCCAGCCGTTCGGCGATCTCACAGAGCAGCTGGTCGCCGATGTTGTGCCCAAGGGTGTCGTTGACGAACTTGAAGTCATCGACGTCGATCATCAAAAGCGTAATGGTGGTGCCGACGCGCCCGGCTTGTGCCAGCGCCAGGCCGAGCCGGTTCATCAACAACGCCCGGTTCGCGATCCCGGTCAGTGGGTCATGAAAGGCCCTGTGCTCCATCTCGGTGGCCTGCCGGGCCAAGACGTCCTTGGTTTCGCGCAGCCGCCGATCGACGGCCTTGGCGGCGGTGATGTCGCGCCCTACATAGGCCAGCCGCAGCACCGTTCCGGCCGAATCGCGTACAGGCGAGATCGTCAGCGACACGTCCACCGTTGTGCCGTCGGCTCGCAGCCGGACGGTCTCCAGCTGTTCGACCCGCCGCCCCGCGGCCACCTGGGCCAGGATGTGCTCGAACTGGGCCGACAGGTCCGCCGGCACCAGCCGTGCGAACGAATGACCGATCATGTCGGCCGCCGCGTAGCCATAAATCTGCTCCGCGCCGGGGTTCCAGGTCCGAATCGTGCCGTCCAGATCGGTGCTGATGATCGCATCGGACGAGGCCATGACAATGGCCGCGAGCTGTCCGGCGGACTCCGTCGCGGCGACCCGTTCGCTGACGTCGCGCAGGAACGCATACAGGGACACTCCGCCAGGTTCGTCCTGGGCCCAGATCGTCAGATCGATCGGGAATTCACGGCCCTCTCGGTGCCGGGCGGTGACCTGCACCGGGCGGCCCACCAGCCGGGCCTGGCCGGTGTCCAGGAACCGGCGCAGTCCTGCCTCGTGCGCGGCCCGGTCCTGTTCACGCATGATCAGCTCGCTCACGGTACGCCCGACGGCCTCGCCTTTGGTGTAGCCGAACAGGTCCTCGGCCGCCCGATTCCAGTCGGTCACCACCCCGCCGCCGTCCATCCCCACGAAACCATCGGCCGCGGTGTTGATTATCCGCTCCGCACGGGAATCTACCTCCAGCTGGGTCACCGGCATCTCTCCTCGAGGCATTTCTCCGCGCAGGCGGCGGTTTCTGGTCGGGTCGAACTGGCGAACAGCCGCAGTTCGAGGCCGGGTGGCGGCAACGTCAGACGTATCTATCGGTCGCCGAACGTCCGTCGTTAGGGAAACGCCTGACAAGCCCGGACCACCCGCGGCGCACATCGCCCGGCTCGCGGAACCCACCATTCATCAGGCGCCCTGGCCTCGATGAAAAGGGTTGCCGGGGTTGTTGTGGTGTCGGCGGTGCAGGCTTGCGGGAGCTGGAAAGGATAAGGACCCGGATCACTTTCAACGTGGTTCCCTTGCATGCAGGCCAGACAACCGCTAGTCTGTGAGGCGTGTCTCACTGACAAGTGACACATGCTTACGATCTGTGGCGGGAGAGTCCTGCCGGTACGTTCGGCAGGCGCCGTAGGAGCAAATCCTCCCCAGGAATCTCTCAGGCCCCCGTACCGCCACGGCGAGGCAACTCTGGAAAGCAGTCCGGTAACCGGACTCACCGACGGTGCAAGCGGTTCCCCTCACGGGTGCCGCGGAATCTCTCAGGTCCAATACAGAGCGGGGAGGAACCCGGTCCGCTCCGGCGCATTCAGCGCCGGCCATACCCTGGAGTTCCTCTTGACAGTCCAAGCAACCCCCGCCGCCTTCATTGACCGCCACATCGGTGCGCGCCGCCAGGCCGACATTGACACCATGCTCAAGTCCATCGGCTATGACACGCTGGAATCCCTGGTGGACACGGCCGTGCCCGGCGACATCCGCCACGACACCCCCCTGGCCTTGCAGCGGGCCCTGAGCGAGGTCGAGGTGCTGGCCGAGCTGCGCAAGCTGGCCGCCAAGAACACCACGGCCGTGCAGATGATCGGCCAGGGCTACCACGACACCGTGACTCCCCCGGTGATCCGCCGCAACATCCTCGAATCCCCCGCCTGGTACACCGCGTACACCCCCTACCAGCCGGAAATCTCCCAGGGCCGCCTTGAGGCCCTGCTGAACTTCCAGACCATGGTCCAGGACCTGGTGGGCCTGCCCATCGCCAACGCCTCCCTGCTGGACGAAGCCACCGCCGTGGCCGAGGCCGTCCTGCTGATGCGCCGCGCCAACAAGAACAAGACGGCCGTCGACGGCAAGACCGTCCTGGATGCGGACTTGCTGCCGCAGACCATCGCCGTCGTCCGGGGCCGCGCCGAAGCCCTCGGCTTCGAGGTCGAGGTTGCCGACCTGTCCCAGGGCCTGCCCGACGGCGACATCAACGGCGTCGTGCTGCAGCAGCCGGGCGTGTCCGGCCGGGTGTTCGACCACGCCGGCGTGATCGCCGCCGCCAAGGAGCGCGGTGCCCTGGTCACGGTGGCCGCCGACCTGCTGGCCCTGACCCTGATCACCCCGCCCGGTGAGCAGGGCGCGGACATCGCCGTCGGTACCGCCCAGCGCTTCGGTGTCCCGCTGTTCTTCGGCGGCCCGCACGCCGCCTACATGGCCGTCCGCCAAGGCCTGGAACGGTCCCTGCCCGGCCGCATCGTCGGTGTGTCCAAGGACAACACCGGTGTCCCGGCCTACCGTCTGGCCCTGCAGACCCGCGAGCAGCACATCCGCCGCGAGAAGGCCACGTCCAATATCTGCACCGCGCAGGCGCTGTTGGCCATCGTCTCCTCCATGTACGCCGTCTACCACGGCCCGGAGGGCCTGAAGGCGATCGCCGAGACCGCCCACGGCCACGCCCGCACGCTGGCGTCCGCCCTGGCCGCTTCCGGCAACGAGGTGCTGCACACCTCGTTCTTCGACACCCTGACGGTCCGGGTCCCGGGCCGTGCCGCGGCCATCATCGCCCGGGCCGCCGGCCGTGGGATCAACCTGCGCCCCATCGACGCCGACCACGTCGGCATCTCTGTCGATGAAACCACGACGGCGGACATCGTCGCCCGCGTGGCCGAGGCGTTTGGCGCCTCTGCTGCCGGGGACGGCATGGACACGGTTGGCACCGGCACCGCCGGGTCCGCATTCGGCCTGGCCGCGGGCGTGGAGCGCACCTCCGACTACCTGCAGCACCCGGTGTTCAACACCCACCGCTCCGAAACCCAGCTGCTGCGCTACATCCGCAGGCTCAGCGACCGCGACCTGGCGCTGGACCGCACCATGATCCCGCTGGGGTCGTGCACCATGAAGCTCAACGCCACCGCGGAGATGGAGGCCATCTCCTGGCCGGAGTTCGCCTCGATCCACCCCTTCGCCCCCGATTCCCAGACCGAGGGCTGGCGCGAGCTGATCGGTGGCCTGGAGGCCGATCTGGCGGAGATCACCGGCTACGACCAGGTCTCCCTCCAGCCCAACGCCGGGTCCCAGGGCGAACTCGCCGGCCTTTTGGCGATCCGCGGCTACCACCACTCCCGCGGCGAGGCCCAGCGCACCGTCTGCCTCATCCCGGCCTCGGCGCACGGCACCAACGCCGCCTCGGCGGTGCTGGCCGGCATGAAGGTTGTTGTCGTGGCCACCGCGGCCGATGGCACCATCGACCACGCGGACCTGAACGCCAAGATCGAGGCCCACCGGGACGTCCTCTCCGCGATCATGATCACCTACCCGTCCACGCATGGGGTGTACGACGCCGATGTGCGCGAGGTTTGCGACGCCGTGCACGCCGCGGGCGGCCAGGTGTACATCGACGGCGCCAACCTCAACGCGCTGGTGGGCCTGGCCAAGCCGGGCAAGTTCGGCGGCGACGTCAGCCACCTGAACCTGCACAAGACCTTCTGCATCCCGCACGGCGGCGGCGGCCCGGGCGTCGGCCCGGTGGCGGCCAAGGCGCACCTGGCACCGTTCATGCCCGGCGACGCCGCTGCCCCGGTGGTCGAGCTTGTCGAGACCGGGGTCTCGACAAGCTCGACCACCGGCGTCCCGATCTCCGCCTCGCGCTTCGGCTCCGCCGGCGTGCTCCCGATCTCCTGGGCGTATGTGAAGCTGATGGGCGGTGCGGGTCTGACCGAGGCCACGAAGTCCGCGCTGCTGGCCGCGAACTACATCGCCTCCCGCCTGAACGAGCACTTCCCCGTCCTGTACACGGGCGCCGGGGACCTGGTGGCGCACGAATGCATCCTGGACCTGCGCGAGCTGACCTCCCGCACGGGCGTGACGGCCGAGGACGTGGCCAAGCGCCTGATCGACTACGGCTTCCACGCCCCCACCCTGGCGTTCCCGGTGGCCGGCACGCTGATGGTGGAGCCCACCGAGTCCGAGGACCTGGCGGAGATCGACCGGTTCATCACCGCCATGATCACCATCCGGGCCGAGATCGAGCAGGTCGCCGCCGGCGACTTCACCGTGGAGGACTCCCCGCTGCGCAACGCACCGCACACCGCGGCCGCCGTCGTGTCCTCCGACTGGAACCGCGAGTACCCGCGCGAGCAGGCCGTCTTCCCCGTCCACACACTCAAGCAGGACAAGTACTTCCCGCCGGTGGGCCGGATCGACGGCGCCGCCGGGGACCGCAACCTTGTCTGCTCCTGCCCGCCCATCTCCGAGTTCGAGAACTAAGGACTGTTTCGACAATGACTGAGAACCACACCGCGCTCTACGAGCAGCACAAGAAGGCCGGCGCCTCCTTCACCGATTTCGGCGGCTGGCAGATGCCGCTGAAGTACTCCTCCGAGCTGGCCGAGCACCACGCCGTGCGCCGGTCGGCCGGACTGTTCGACCTATCCCACATGGGCGAGGTCTGGGTCACCGGCCCGGACGCCGCGGCCTTCCTGGACTACGCCCTGGCCGGAAAGCTCTCCGCGATCGCCGTGGGCAAGGCCAAGTACTCGCTGATCTGCCAGGAGGACGGCGGCATCATCGACGACCTCATCACCTACCGCCGTCCGTCGTCGGAAGAGGGCAGCGAGAAGTTCCTGGTGGTCCCCAACGCCGGCAACGCCCCCGTGGTGGCCGCGGCCCTCGCCGAGCGCGCCCGTTCCGGCAAAGCGGGAGGCTTCGACGTCGTCGTGGAGGATGCCTCCGCCGAGACCTCGCTGATCGCCGTCCAGGGCCCCAACGCCGAGGAGATCCTGCTGACCCTGGTCCCGGCCGAGGCGCACGCCCTGGTCACCGGGCTGAAGTACTACGCCGCCGTCGAGGTGGGGATCACAGTCAACGGCACTGCCCAGGACCTGCTGCTGGCCCGCACCGGGTACACGGGCGAGGACGGCTTCGAGATCTACATCCCGAACGAGGACGCCGCAGGCCTGTGGGATGCACTGCTCGAGACCGGCGCGATCCGCGGGCTCATCCCCGCCGGCCTGGCGGCCCGTGACTCGCTCCGCCTGGAGGCCGGCATGCCGCTCTACGGCAACGAGCTCTCCCGCGAAGGCAACGCCTACGCCGCAGGCCTGGGCCCGGTGGTGTCGCTGGCCAAGGAAAGCGACTTCGTCGGCAAGGCCGCCCTGACCGAGATCAAGTCCGCCGGCGCAGGCACAACCACCCGCCGCAAGCTGGTCGGCCTGAAGGGCCTCGGCCGCCGTGCGGCTCGCGGTCACTACCCGGTCCTCAAGGACGGGGCCGTGATCGGCGAAGTCACGTCCGGCCAGCCGAGCCCGACCCTGGGCTACCCGGTGGCGCTGGCGTACGTCGACGTCGAGCACGCCGCCTTGGGCACCGTCCTGGACATCGACCTGCGCGGCAAGACCGAGCCCTTTGAGGTCGTCGCCCTGCCGTTCTACAAACGCGACAAGTAAGTGCCTTGGTCTCGACAGGCTCGACCAGCGGTGGTCGAGCCCGTCGAGACCCCACTTGAACTCGACAAGCTCGACCAACGCTCCCGCAAACCCACCAGACCCCAAGGAAGCACACATGGCACAAATAGCACCCGAACTGAAGTACTCCGCAGAACACGAATGGATTGCTGCTGACGGCGCCGGGCCGGCCACGATCGGCGTCTCCGCCGTCGCCGCGGACGCCCTGGGCGACATCGTCTACGTCGACCTGCCCGAGGTCGGTGCGGCCGTCACTGCCGGGGAAACCTGCGGCGAGGTTGAGTCCACCAAGTCCGTCTCCGACCTGTACTCCCCGGTGACGGGCGAGGTTGTCGAGGTCAATGACGTCGTGGTAACTGAACCGGCCGTGATCAACTCCGACCCCTACGGTGCCGGCTGGCTGTTCAAGGTCGCCGTGACACAAGAGGGCCCGCTGATGTCCGCCGAAGAGTATGCGGCAGCCAATGGCGGCGAGCTGTGAGCCCCGTGGTAGGCACTGTCGGTGCCGCGTTCGAGCAGGTCGTCTCCCCCAGCCTCGACGCGCAGCTGGCCGAGCTGGACCCGGACATCGCGGCGGCGATCGACGCCGAACTGGCCCGCCAACGGCACGGCCTGGAAATGATCGCCTCGGAAAACCACACCGCCACCGCCGTGATGGCGGCGCAGGGCTCGGTCCTGACGAACAAGTACGCCGAGGGCTACCCCGGCCGGCGCTACTACGGCGGCTGCGAGCACGTGGACGTCATCGAGCAGCTGGCCATCGACCGTCTCAAGGCCCTCTTCGGCGCCGGCTACGCGAACGTGCAGCCGCACTCCGGCGCCCAGGCGAATGCCTCGGTGATGCACGCGCTCATCAAGCCGGGCGACACCATCATGGGCCTGAACCTGGCCCACGGCGGACACCTGACGCACGGCATGAAGATCAACTTCTCCGGCAAGCTCTACAACGTCGTCCCGTACCAGGTGCGCGAAGACACTCACCGGGTGGACATGGCCGAGGTCGAGCGGCTGGCCTTGGAGCACAAGCCTGCGCTTATCGTGGCAGGCTGGTCCGCCTACGCCCGGCAGCTGGATTTTGCCGAATTCCGCCGCATCGCAGACCTCGTGGGCGCCTACCTGATGGTGGACATGGCCCACTTCGCCGGGCTGGTGGCCGCGGGCCTGCACCCGTCCCCGGTGCCGCACGCCCACGTCACCACCTCCACCACGCACAAGACCCTGGCCGGTCCGCGCGGCGGCATCATCCTGACCAACGACGCCGACATCGCCAAGAAGATCAACTCGGCGGTGTTCCCCGGCCAGCAGGGCGGTCCGCTGGAGCATGTGATCGCGGGCAAGGCCGTGGCCTTCAAAATCGCCGCGTCGCCCGAATTCAAGGAACGCCAGGAGCGTGTGCTGGCCGGTGCCCGCATCCTGGCCGAACGCCTGGTCCAGCCCGACGTCGCGGCCAAGGGGATCTCCGTGATCTCCGGCGGCACCGACGTGCACCTAGTGCTGGTGGACCTGCGGCACTGCGAGCTGGACGGCCAGCAGGCCGAGGACCGGTTGGCCGCGATTGACATCACCGTCAACCGCAACGCCGTGCCGTTCGACCCGCGCCCGCCGATGGTCACATCGGGCCTGCGCATCGGCACGCCCGCACTGGCCACCCGCGGTTTCGCGGAGGCCGCGTTCGTCGAGGTTGCCGACATCATCGCCGAGGCCCTGATGGCCGACGCCGATGCTGACCTTTCCGGTCTCCGTCACCGTGTGGAGGCACTCGCCGACGCACACCCGCTGTACCCCGGCATGGCAGACCTGTCCTAAGCCGGGATTGACTCCCGCTTCCGGGCGGCCGCTGCCAGCAGCCGCCCGGAAGCAACCACCTGGCCCGCGCATGCCGGACCATTCATACTTCCGTTAGTGAGGAACAGCCATGGCTGTTGGTGTTTTTGATTTGTTTTCGGTGGGTATCGGTCCGTCGAGTTCGCATACCGTGGGACCGATGCGGGCTGCTGCGGTGTTTGCGGCTGAGTTGGTGACTGCCGGTGTGGTGGAGGTTGTGGCCTCGGTGCGGGTTGATTTGTATGGGTCCCTGGCGGCGACGGGTCGCGGGCATGGGACGATGACGGCGGTGTTGTTGGGGTTGGAGGGCCGGGAGCCGGAGTTGATCCTGCCGGCCGAGGTCGAGGAGAGGTTGGCGGCGTTCGCGGCCGGGGCGCCGTTGCTGCTGGCCGGGCGGGTGCCGCTGGCCTATGGGGCCGATGACATCATCTTGCACCCGCTGACGATCCTGCCCCGGCATACGAACGGGGTGAAGTTCAGTGTCAGTGACGCCGGCGGGGTGGTGCTGGCGGAGGCGACGTTTTATTCGGTCGGGGGCGGGTTCATCGTCCGTGAGGGTGAGGTCGAGGCGGCGGCCGCGGCGCTGGAGGATTCCAAGAAGTCCCTGCCGTACCCGTTCCGGACCGCGGCCGAACTGCTGGGTCACTGCCGCGCGGCCGGGTTGACCTTTAGCGGGGTCATGCTCGCCAACGAGCTCGTTGAGCGCAGCGAGGCCCAGGTCCGGGACGGGTTGTTGCACATCCGGGATGTGATGGAGGAGTGCAAGAACGCCTCCCTCACCCGCACCGGGCTGCTGCCCGGCGGGCTGGGCGTGCGCCGCCGCGCCCCCGCCTGGCATGCCCGGCTGCGGGCGGAGGATCCGGACCGGGATCCGAAGTTTTGGCAGGAATGGGTGAACCTGGTCGCGCTGGCCGTGAATGAGGAGAACGCCTCGGGCGGGCGGGTCGTGACGGCCCCGACGAACGGGGCCGCCGGGATCATCCCGGCCGTCATGTTCTACGCCACCCACTACACGGCCGGCATGGCCGACGCCAGCCAGGAACAAGTCGATGATGTGGTGGTGAGGTTCCTGCTCGCCGCCGGGGCCGTGGGCGTGTTGTATAAGGAGCAGGCGTCGATTTCCGGGGCCGAGGTCGGCTGCCAGGGCGAGGTCGGGTCCGCGTCCTCGATGGCCGCCGCCGGCCTGGCCGAGGTCATGGGCGGCACCCCCGAGCAGGTGGAGAACGCCGCGGAGATCGCGATGGAACACAATTTGGGCCTGACCTGCGACCCGATCGGCGGACTCGTGCAGGTCCCCTGCATCGAACGCAACGCGATCGCGGCCGCGAAGGCGATCAACGCCGCGAAAATGGCGCTCTGGGGCGACGGCCAGCACCGGGTCTCCCTCGACGAAGTCATCATCACCATGCGCGAAACCGGCAAGGACATGTCCGCCAAATACAAGGAAACCGCCCTCGGCGGCCTCGCCGTCAACGTCGTCGAATGCTAACAGCAGCACCAAAAATCGAAGGAGTTCTCCCGTGACCTTGGCACCCGAGGGCCGGCGGCTGCTGCGTGTTGAACAGCGCAACAGGGCCGTCCCGGTCGAGCGCAAGCCCGAGTGGATGAAGGCGAGGGTCTCCCTGGGTCCCGAGTACATCGGGATGAAGAACCTGGTCCGGGGGGCGGGCCTGCACACCGTGTGCGAGGAGGCCGGCTGCCCGAACATCTTCGAATGCTGGGAGGACAAGGAGGCGACGTTCCTGATCGGCGGGTCCGAGTGCACCCGCCGCTGCGACTTCTGCCAGATCGACACCGGCAAGCCGTCCCCGCTGGACCGGTTCGAGNCGGCGATGGCCCTGCGCTACGCGACCGTGACCGGGGTGGCCCGCGACGACCTCGAGGACGAGGGCGTGTGGCTCTATGCGGAGACGGTGCGCANCACTGAACCCGGGCACCGGGGTCGAGCTGCTCATCCCGGACTTCTCCGGCAAGCCGGAGCACATCGCCGCGATCTGCGAGTCCGCCCCCGAGGTGTTCGCGCACAATGTGGAGACCGTGCCGCGGATCTTCAAGCGGATCCGGCCCGCGTTCCGGTACGAGCGCTCCCTGGACGTCATCAGCCAGGGCCGGGCGGCGGGCATGGTGACCAAGTCCAACCTNGGCGGAGATCTCGCAGGCGCTGGCCGACCTGCACGACGCCGGCACCGACCTGGTCACCATCACCCAGTACCTGCGCCCCTCCGACCGGCACCTGCCGGTGGACCGCTGGGTCAAGCCGGCCGAATTCGTCGAGCTGGCCGCCGAGGCCGAGCAGATCGGCTTCCTCGGCGTCATGTCCGGGCCGCTGGTGCGCTCCTCCTACCGGGCCGGCCGGCTCTGGGCCACCGCCATNCCCACCTCGCCCACATCGCCGAGGGCATCGAGGACGCCGGCCACACCCGCCAGGAAGCCGCCACCGTCGTCGCCAGTCACTAACCGCCCGATACCCAAGAGGACCAACGATGCTCCCCACACGCATAGAGATCATCCCTTCGGAGGGAATCGCCAAGAAGGTCCAGGCCGAAGTGCCCTTCACGACGACGCTGACCATCACGTGCCTTCCCCATCACGGCATTGCAAGGACCATGCGCACGGCCGTCCAGCTGACCCAGGCCGGCTACACCGTGGTTCCGCACGTCGCGGCCAAGGCCCTCAGCAACCGCTCCCAGCTCTCCGGCATCCTCCGGGACTGCGCGGCGGCCGGCATCACTGAGGTCTTTGCCATCGGCGGCGACCCCCAGCAAGCTGCCGGCCCGTATCACTCAAGCCTTCCGCTCCTGGAAGACATCGCCCAATACTCGGGCGGCACCATCACGGCAGGCCTCGCCGGATACCCCGAGGGCCACCCGTCAATCAACGAGCTCGACCTGCTGGATGCCCTGCTGGCCAAACAACACTTGGCCTCCCATATGGTCACGCAGATGTGCTTCTCCGCACCGCAGATCCTCGACTACGTGGGGCTCCTGCGCCGCGAAGGCGTGGACCTGCCGGTTTGGGCCGGAGTTGCCGGCACCGTCCCCAGAACCAAGCTGGTCTCCCTGGCCACCCAAATCGGCGTCGGCGCCTCCCTGAAATTCCTCAGCCGCAAAGGCCCCCTGGCCCGTCGGCTGTTGATCGGAGGCCGGTACTCGCCCGAAAGCCTGGTTTCCGAACTCGCGGCGCACCCGAACAAGATCTCAGGCATCCATCTCTACAGCTTCAACAACCTGGAAACAGATCCTGGTGAACCAAACCGAATGTCAATCCCAGCGGCCATAGAGCCCGTGTCATTTCGAGGAGCAGCACGTGAAAACTGAAACTGTCAATGCGAAACAGGTGCCGCATCTTGAGCGTCAGCTCAGCAACCGGCACATCCAGCTGATCGCGATCGGCGGCGCCATCGGCACCGGCCTGTTCATGGGCTCCGGCAAGACCATCTCGGTGGCGGGCCCCTCCGTCATCTTCGTCTACATGATCATCGGCTTCATGCTGTTCTTCGTCATGCGGGCGATGGGCGAGTTGCTGCTCTCCAACCTGCACTACAAGTCCTTCAGCGACTTCGCCGGCGACCTCCTGGGCCCCTGGGCCGGCTTCTTCACCGGCTGGACCTACTGGTTCTGCTGGGTGATCACCGGAATCGCGGACGTCATCGCCATCGCCGGCTACGCCAACGAGCTCTGGCCGGGGCTCCCGCTGTGGGTCCCGGGCCTGGCCACCATCGCCATCCTGCTCCTGCTGAACCTCACCACGGTGAAGGCCTTCGGCGAGACCGAATTCTGGTTCGCCCTCATCAAGATCATTGCCATCGCGGCCCTGATCATTGTCGGCCTGTTCATGATCTTCAGCGGCTTCCACTCGGACGCCGGACCGGCCAGCTTCACCAACCTGTGGAGCCACGGCGGCTTCTTCCCCAAGGAGTTCATGGGCTTCGTGGCCGGCTTCCAGATCGCGGTGTTCGCCTTCGTCGGCATCGAACTGGTGGGCACCACGGCGGCGGAAGCCAAGGACCCGGAGAAGAACCTGCCCAAAGCCATCAACTCCATCCCGGTCCGTGTGCTGCTCTTCTACGTGGGCGCCCTCATCATCCTCATGTCCGTCACGCCGTGGACCGAGTTCAGGGCGGGGCACAGCCCGTTCATCGCCATGTTCTCCCTGGCCGGCCTGGGCATCGCGGCCACCGTGGTCAACCTCGTGGTGCTGACCAGCGCCATGTCCAGCGCCAACTCGGGCATCTACTCCACCTCACGCATGGTCTATGGCCTGGCCCAAGAGGGCGACGCCCCCGCGCTGTTCAGCCGCCTGTCCAGCCGCAAGGTGCCCAGCAACGCCCTCTTCCTCTCCTGCGTGCTGCTGCTCTCCGGCGTCGTGCTCATGTACGCGGGCAAGGACATTGGCAAGGCCTTCGACATGGTGACCACCGTATCCGCGGTCTGCTTCATGTTTGTCTGGTCCATCATCCTGGCCAGCTACCTGGCCTTCCGCAGGCGCCGCGCGCACCTGCACTCCGCGTCCAAGTTCAAGATGCCCGGCGGCATCCCCATGGTGTGGGCGGTCTTCGCGTTCTTCGCCTTCGTGCTCTGGGCACTGACCACCCAGCCGGACACGCTCATGGCCCTGCTGGTCACCCCGGTCTGGTTCATCATGCTCGGCATCGCTTGGTTCTTCCTACGCCGCCGTCCGGCCCACCTGGCACGCTACGCGACGTTCCAGACCGAACTCGCCCAGGACATGCAAGGGTCAGCCACCCAGCGCCCCTGACCGCGGGTCTGCGCGCCCGCATCAACTGGATTTTCATACCGGCGGAACATACCGCCATGGCCGAGCATGTGCTGACGCTGGACTGCGCCGCGTCGCCCGGCACAGTACGGGGGACCAGCGCCGCGACTTCACACCCCTGGCGGACAAATGGGCGATGAGCTGGCAGCTGGAGCCGCACGGGCGCAAACGCCGCGTCCTGGTCATGGTGTCCAAGATGGGCCACTGCCTCAACGACCTGCTGTTCAGGGCACGCACCGGAGATCTTCCGATCGAGATCGTGGCCGTGGTGTCCAATCACCGTGACCAGGAGGACCTGGTGCAGTGGCATGGCATCCCGTTCTTCCACCTGCCGGTCATGCGAGACGGCAACCCGGCGGCCGAAGCCCGGCGGCAAACCAAACAGGAGCGCCCGCCGAACCCCGAACGGGATTCGACGGGCGCCGGGCCTCACTCCCCAGCCGCTCCCATTGCTCGCAAGCTCGCAACGGGCCCCTCGCGGCCGTGGGCCCAAGCTCGACCACCGGAGCGGAGCTACCCCTCGACGCCGAGCGTCTTGAGGATCAGTTCGCGTACGCGGCCGGGGTCGGCCTGGCCCTTCGTGACCTTCATGACCCCGCCGACGATCGCGCCGATGGCCTGGAGCTTGCCGCCGCGGATCTTCTCAGCCACGTCCGGCTGGGCGGCCAGGGCCGTGTCGATCGCGGCCTGCAGCGCGCCGTCGTCGGACACGACGGCCAGGCCGCGCGCATCGACGACCTCGGCCGGGCCGCCCTCGCCGGCGAGCACGCCGTCGAGCACCTCGCGGGCCAGTTTGTCGTTGATCGCCCCGGAGGCGATGAGCCTGTCGAGTTCGACGACGACGGCGGGCGTGACACCCAGCGCGGCGGGGTCGACGTCGGCCAGCTTGGCGCGGCGGGCGATCTCGCCCATCCACCACTTGCGGGCGACGGCGGGGGTGGCACCCGCGGCGACGGTCTCCTCGATCTCGCCCATGACGCCGGCGTTGACGACGTCGCGGAACTCCAGGTCCGTGTAACCCCAGTCGGCCTGCAGGCGCTTGCGGCGCTCGGCCGGCGGCTCGGGCAGGCGGGCGCGCAGCTCCTCGACCCATTCGGGGGTGGAGACGATCGGCACCAGGTCCGGTTCCGGGAAGTAGCGGTAGTCGTCGGCGTCGGACTTGGGCCGCCCGGACGTCGTGGACTTCGTGTCCTCGTGCCAGTGCCGCGTCTCCTGCACCACCGACTCGCCCGCGTCCAAAATGGCGGCGTGGCGCTGGATCTCGAACCGGACGGCGTGCTCGATGGCGCGCAGCGAGTTCACGTTCTTGGTCTCAGAACGCAAGCCGAACTTTTCCCGCCCGTACGGGCGCAGCGAGACGTTGGCGTCGCAGCGGACGTTGCCGCGCTCCATGCGGGCCTCGGAAACACCCAGGTTCTTCACGATCTCGCGGACCGCGGCCACATACGCCTTGGCCAGCTCGGGGGCGCGCGAGCCGGCACCCTCGATCGGCTTGGTGACGATCTCCACGAGTGGCACGCCGGCCCGGTTGTAGTCGACCAGGGAGAAGTCGGCGCCCTGGATGCGCCCGGCCGCGCCGCCCATGTGGGTCAGCTTGCCGGCGTCCTCCTCCATGTGGGCGCGCTCGATCTCCACACGGAACACCGTCCCGTCCTCCAGTTCCACGTCGAGGTACCCGTCGTACGCGATCGGGTCCTCGTACTGGGACGTCTGGAAGTTCTTCGGCGTGTCCGGGTAGAAGTACTGCTTGCGCGCGAACGTGCAGTGCTCGGCGATCTTGCAGTTCAGCGCCAGCCCGATCAGGATCGACGACTCGACGGCCTTGCGGTTCACCACGGGCAGCACGCCGGGCAGGCCCAGGTCCACTTCGTTGACGTTCGTGTTCGGCTCGTCGCCGAACACGTTCGGGGCGGAGGAGAACATCTTGGTGGCGGTGTTCAGCTCCACGTGGACCTCGAAGCCGAGGACCGGGTCGTACTTGGCCATGGCCTCGTCGAAGCCCAGGATCGTGTCACCGCTCATCAGTTTGCCTCCTTGGTTGCAAGGGTCTCGACAGGCTCGACCAACGGTGATTGAGCTTGTCGAAATCCGACAGGCTCGACCAACGACGGCGCCTTGTCCAGCAGGGGTCCGCCCCACCGGTCCTCGAGCAGGGATTCGAGCACGGCGCCCACGCGGTACAGGCGGGCGTCCTCGCGGGCCGGGGCCAGCAGCTGGATGCCGACGGGCAGCCCGTCCTCGTCGGCCAAGCCGCCGGGCAGGGTCAGCCCGGGCACGCCGGCCAGGTTCGCCGGGATGGTGGCCACGTCGTTGAGGTACATGGCCAGCGGGTCGTTGAGCTTCTCGCCCAGCTTGAACGCCGTGGTGGGCGCCGTCGGGGAGATCAGCACGTCGACCTGGCCGAAGGCGGCGGCGAAGTCGCGCTGGATCAGCGTGCGCACCTTCTGCGCGGAGCCGTAGTAGGCGTCGTAGTAGCCGGCGGACAGCGCGTACGTGCCCAGGATGATGCGGCGCTTGACCTCGGCGCCGAACCCGGCGGCACGCGTGGCGGCCATGACCCGCTCAATGGTGACGGGTCCGTCGTCGGGCATCTTGCGCAGGCCGAAGCGGACGCCGTCGAACTTGGCCAGGTTGGAGGAGGCCTCGGACGGCATGATCAGGTAGTAGGCGCCCAGCGCGTAGCCGAAGTTCGGGCAGGAGACCTCGACGATCGTGGCTCCCGCCGCGCGCAGCAGGTCCAGCGACTCGTTGAACCGGTTCTCGACGCCGGCCTGGTAGCCCTCGCCGTGCAGTTCCTTGATGATGCCGATCCGCAGGCCCGCCACGTTGCCCACGCGGGCGGCCGCGGCCAGGCCGGTGGACGGGTCGGTCAGCGACGTGGAGTCGAACGGGTCGTGCCCGCCGATGACCTCCTGCAGCAGGGCGGAGTCGAGCACGGTCCGCGAGACCGGGCCGATCTGGTCCAGCGAGGACGCCATGGCGATGGCGCCGTACCGGGAGACGGCGCCGTAGGTGGGCTTGACGCCGACGGTGCCGGTGACGGCGCCGGGCTGGCGGATCGAGCCACCCGTGTCCGTGCCCAGGGCCAGGGGCGCCTCGAACGCGGCCACGGCGGCCGCGGAACCGCCGCCGGAACCGCCGGGGATGCGGTCCAGGTCCCACGGGTTGCGGGTGGGGCCGTAGGCGGAGTGCTCCGTGGAGGAGCCCATGGCAAATTCGTCCAGGTTCGTCTTGCCGAGGATCGGCATGCGGGCGGCGCGCAGCTTCTTCACGACGGTGGCGTCGTAGGGGCTCATCCAGCCCTCGAGGATCTTCGAGCCGGCCGTGGTCGGCTGGCCGATCGTGACGATCAGGTCCTTGACGGCGATCGGGACGCCGGCCAGTTCGTGCAGCGCCTCCCCGGCGGCGCGGCGGGCGTCGACCTCGGCGGCCACGGCCAGTGCCTCATCGGTGTTGACATGTAGGAAGGCGTTGATGCCGCGCTCCCCGCCGTCAACCTCGGCGATGCGGTCCAGGTGCGCCTGGACGACCTCGACGGCGGTGACGTCCCGGGCGGCCAGCTTGGCGGCGAGATCGGCGGCGCTGGAGCGGATCAGTTCGTCGGTCATGGTCAGTCCTCCTCCAGGATCGCGGGAACCTTGAAGCGGCCGTCCTCGGTGTCCGGGGCACCCGAGAGCGCCTGCTCGGCGGTCAGCACGTGGCCCACGACGTCGTCGCGCATCACATTCGCGAGCGGAATCGGATGCGAGGTCGCGGGAACGTCGGCCCCGGCGGCCTCGCTGACGCTCTTGACGGAATCGACGATGACGGCCAGCTCCCCGGCCATCTTGTCGAGTTCGGCGTCACTCATCTCAATGTGAGCCAGTTGCGCCAGATGCGCCACGTCGTCACGGTTGATCGCAGCCATGGATCTCCCCTGCGTAAAAGAAAAATTGTGTCGCCACCAGCTTATCGGTCTTGGCCCGCCGGCCGGGCACGGGGTGGCTGGACGGCCATCCGGTACACGCGCAGCATGGCTCCTGTTTCCGGGATCGGCCAGTCGCGCTCCGGGACGCGGCTGAAGCCCAGCTTGCGGTACAGCGCGTGCGCGCCGTGCCATTCGTCGCCCGTGGTGAGTGAGACGGCGTCGATCCCGGCCATGCCCCGCGCCCGGTCCAGGATCGCCTCGACCATGGCCCGGCCGGCGCCGCTGCGCTGGACCGCGGGGTCGACGACGAGCAGCCGGAACTCCAGTTCACCGGCGTCGGCGATGTCGGCCCATTCGTCCCCGGCCACGGCGAGCGTCACGGAGCCGATCACCGCCCCATCGCGTTCGGCCACGAGGATGGGGGCCACGGCGGCACGCTCGGCGACCTGCAGGATCTTGCGCACGTACGGGTGTTCGGCGCTGTCGAAATAGCCGGCCCGCAGATACGCGTCCGCCGTGATGCGGGCAATGGCGTCGAAATCGGCGGCGGTGGCGGGGCGGACGGTGACGTCGCGGCTCATGGCGGGGGTTGCTCCTGTAGGTTGCGGCCGGTTTTCAACGGCGGGGTACGACGGCGGCACGCGCCCTCATATTCTCCCGCGCCGGAGTGCCGCGCGGGTGCCCGCAAGCCCCCGTTGTCCCGAACATCACACTCCCCCGGTGGTCGAGCCCGCCGAGACCCGGTGGTCGGTGATTTCGACAGGCTCAATCACCGGTGGTCGAGCTCGTCGAGACCCGGTGGTCGGTGATTTCGACAGGCTCAATCACCGGTGGTCGAGCTCGTCGAGACCGGGGATTTCGACAAGCTCAATCACCGGAGGTGCTGGGCCACTTCGCGGGTGCCGACCCGTAGCCGCGTGCCGGCAGGCTCGTCCCGGCCTCGACGCCGGGGACGTCCACCGGCCACGGCAACCGCCGCCCGGGACCCCAGGCCGTCTGCTCCGCCGGCCAGTCGTCCGGTGGGCTGGGAGGCACGGGCGCAGTCACGGCCTCCGCCGCGGCCCGTCCAGCATCCCCATCCGGGGTGCCCCCACCCTCGCCGGCAAGCGTCGAGGGCCCGGTGCGCAGCAGTTCGACGGCCGTCCGCGCCAGCGACAGCCGGGAGGAGCGGACGGACCCGTCCAGCCGTTCCCGCCATGCGTGCACCGCGGCGGCCGCGACCAGGTAACCGGTGGCGTGGTCGAGTGCCTGCACGGGCAACGGGTGCGGCGCGTCCGACCCGTAGTGGTCCATGCCGGCCTGCGCGATCCCGCAGCTCATCTGCACGAGCGAGTCGAAGCCGCGCCGGGCGGCCCAGGGGCCGGACCAGCCGTACGCATCCAACGCCACGTCGACGAGCCCCGGATACCGCCCGGCCAGGGCGTCCGCGCCGAGGCCGAGCCGGTCCAGCGCGTCGGGCCGGTAGCCGTGGACGAACAGGTCGGCGCCGGCCAGCAGCTCGTGCAGCCGGGCGATGCCGTCCGTCGTTTTCAGGTCAAGCCGTGCGCAGGTCTTGCCCACCGTCATCTCGGGTTCGAGCGCCGGCTCATGCCAGTCCGGCGGGTCGATGCGCAGCACCTCGGCCCCGTACATGGCCAAAAAGCGGGTGGCGACGGGGCCGGCGATGACCCGTGTCAGGTCAAGGACACGCACCCCGGCCAGCGGCCGTGCGGCCGTGGCGAGCCGCGCGCGTTCGCGCGTGCCGCCGTCGTCCATCACGGTGTGCCCGGCACCCCAGGCAACCAGCGGTTCGGACGCCACGGCAGCGCCCTGCGGGTGGGCCTCCCACTGCGGGTGCGTGCGCATGAGCGCCGCGCAGCCATTCGCGGTGACGATGGCCGCTTCGAGCTCCTCCCCCGCCCGGGACGCCGTCGCTGCGGCCACCTCGTCGCGGGGGGCGTCCACGGGTAGCCCGAGGACGGCGAGCGCGGCGGCCCGGTGATGCGGGGCGTTGGTGTGCAGGCGGATCCAGCCGTCCGCGCACGGGTAGTCGCCGGCGATGGCGTCCCAGGCCGGCGGCAGGTCCCAGCCGTCCGGGCGGAAGGACATCCCGAACCACAGCGAGGCCAGGTCCCGGTCCACGGTCACGGCCCCGCGCACGCCGCCGAGCCGTTCGGCCAGCTCGGCCACGGCGTTCCCGGCCGCGGCGATCGACGCGACGGCCAGGCCGGAGACGTCAAAGGCCGAGTCGAGCGTGCCGCGGCCCGTCACCTCGACGCCATCGGGGACGGTGAAGGTGCCGGTCACGGCGTTCACATCCATGGAATCAGGCTACGCCCGGTGACCGGTCCTGGTCAGAGGGGCGCACGTAACTGCTGCCGTCCGGCGTGCGCTCGAGGAGCCCATGGTCGACGAGGGCCCGGCGCAGCGTGGGGACGTCGCCGGTGACCGTGGCCAGCAGCCGGTTGATCTCCACTTCGGTCAGCATGGTCTCGGCGGGGATGAGGCGCCGCGCCAGATGTTTGAGCACCTCGGCGCGCGACCCCGGGCTCGCGGGGAGCTGTACGAGCATGCCCTGGCTGAAGTACTTGTCGACGCCCTCCGGCCTGGGCGTGGCATTGGCGGCCAGCAGGGCGGCGAACGCACCGTCGGCCACGGTCCCCTCGGCGGTGAGCAGCCCGACGGCCACCAGCCGGCGGATCTCCTGCTCGGTGGCGGGCTTGTCGCTTGCCTCCTGGGTGCCCAGCACCCGCGCGGCGTAGACGCGCCGCAGCCGGTCGTTGGCCAGGGCGGCGACGACGGGCTGCCAGGCGGTGCCCTCGGGGCCGGTGCTCACGGCGTGAACCGTTCCGCCAGTTCGGGGATCGAGGCCGCCGTCCAGCTGGCCAGTGTCTCGCTGTGCGGGGGCAGCCCGTCCAGCGCGGAGCTCAGCTTCGGCCGGCGCACCCAGGCCCCGGCCTCCTCGGCGATCAGCGCGCCGGCGGCGAAGTCGTGTTCGAACAGGCCGTATTCGAGGTAGGCGTCCACGCCGCCCTCGGCGACGGCGCACAGCTCCAGCGCCGCGGACCCGAGCCGGCGGAAGTCGCTGACCAGATCCATCCGGCCGTCCAGCTCCGAGATCAGCCGGCGCCGCACCTCCGGGCTGTACGTCAGCGACGTGGCCAGCAGCCGGCCGTTGCGCGGCTCGGTCGGCCCGTGCAATTGCCGGGTGCCGTCGCGCCCGTCGGCCCGGGTCTCCTCCACCCACGCACCGCCGCCGCGCGACGCGAAGTAGGTGCGCCGCAGCGCCGGTGCGGCGACGACGCCGGCCAGCCACTCGCCGTCGGGCCCGGCCACGGCGACCGACGTGCCGTAGTAGGCGATGTTGCGGATGAAGTTCATGGTCCCGTCCAGCGGGTCGATGCTCCACCGGTAGCCGGACGCGTGCGCGGGCACGGCCGGGGCCAGCTCCTCCCCGGTGACGACGTCATCCGGGCGGGCCCGCGCCAACACGTCCCGCACGGCGCGCTCGGCGGCCAGGTCGAAGGTCGTGACCCAGTCGGCGTCGGACCACTTCTCCGTGGCGCCGAACCCGGCCGGGTCCCGGCCCGCCAGCACGGCGGCACCCGCGGCCGCCGCGCGCAGGGCGACCTCGAGCAGCTCGTCCACCGGGGTGCTCATGCGGGGGCGTCCATGTCGGCGGCCGGGACGGTTTCCGGCGCGTCAGCCGGTTCGGGGCCGGTCTCGAGCAGCCGGACGAATCCCTCCTCGTCGAGGACGGCCAGCCCCAGCGACGCGGCCTTGTCCAGTTTGGTTCCCGCGTTCTCGCCCGCCACCACGTACGACGTGTTTTTCGAGACGGACCCCGCGGCCTTGCCGCCGCGGCTGATGATGGCCTCCTTCGCCTCGTCGCGGCTGAAATTCGGCAGCGTCCCGGTCACGACGATGGTCAGTCCCTCCAGGGTGCGCGGCGTGGACTCGTCGACGTCGTCGGCCATGCGCACGCCGGCCGCCGCCCAGCGGTCCACGATCTCCACGTGCCAATCGGTCTCGAACCACTCGACGAGCGCCCGGGCGATGATGGGGCCGACGCCGTCGACGTCCGCCAGCTGTTCCTCGGTGGCGGCGCGGATGCCGTCCATGGAACCGAAGGCGGTGGCCAGCGCCCGGGACGCCGTGGGCCCCACGTGCCGGATGCTCAACGCCACGAGCACGCGCCACAGCGGCTGGGATTTGGCCTTCTCGATTTCCGTGAACAGCTTGTTCGTGGTGGCCGTTGGCTTGGACGGAGTCTTGGCCGTCGCCTTCGTGTAGAAATACGGCACCGGCTGGAAACGCCCGGTGCCCGCGCCCTTCACGCGAATCTCCCGCCACACCACAACCTCGGACAGGTCGCTGTCCGCAATGGTGAAGACGTCCGCCTCATTGCGCAGCGGGCCGGGCCCTGCCGGGGCGATGACGCCCCCGTTGTCCGCCGGATCCGGCCCGGGGCCGACCGTCAGGGCGGCGGCGGCCTCGTAGCCGAGCGCCTCGATGTCGAAGGCGCCGCGGCCGGCAAGGTGGGCGACGCGCTCGGTCAGCTGGATCGGGCAGGATTTCGCGTTGGGGCAGCGGATGTCCACGTCGCCGTCCTTCGACGGGGCCAGCGGCGTGCCGCAGGACGGGCACACGGTCGGCATGACGAACTCGCGCAGCTCCGCCTCCCTGCCCTCGCGCAACGCCACGACGGGTCCGACGATCTCCGGGATCACGTCCCCGGCCTTGCGCAGCACCACGACATCGCCGATCAGCACGCCCTTGGCCTTCACGACGTCCTGGTTGTGCAGCGTGGCACGTTCCACGGTGGACCCGGCCACCTTCACCGGCTCCATGATACCGAACGGGGTGACCCGACCGGTCCGGCCCACCTGGACCCGGATGTCCAGCAGTTTCGTGTTGACCTCTTCCGGCGGGTACTTGTACGCCACGGCCCAGCGAGGAACGCGGGACGTGTTGCCGAGGGCCCGCTGGGTGGCGAAGTCGTCCACCTTGACGACGATGCCGTCGATTTCGTGGATCAGGTCGTGCCGGTGCTCGCCGTAGTGGCCGATGAATGCCAGCACGTCGTCGTAGGTGTCCAGCACCCTGTAGTACGGGCTGGTCGGCAGGCCCCAGGACTTGAGCAGCGCGTAGGTCTCGGACTGGCTGGCCGTCGTCAGTCCCTCGCGGGCGCCGATGCCGTGCACGTACATGCTCAACGGGCGCTTGGCCGTCTCGGCCGGGTCCTTCTGCCGCAGCGAGCCGGCGGCCGAGTTGCGCGGGTTCGCGAACGGCGCCTTGCCGGCGGCGACCATCCTCTCGTTCAGCGCGGCGAAGTCGACGGAGGCGATGAACACCTCCCCGCGGATCTCCACCTCGGCGGGGAACCCGCTGCCGTGCAGGCGCTGCGGGATGTCCTTGATGGTGGCCACATTGTGCGTGATGTCCTCGCCGGTGGTGCCGTCGCCGCGCGTCGCGGCGCGCACCAGCACCCCGTCGCGGTACAGCAGGTTCACGGCCAGGCCGTCGATCTTCAATTCGGTCAGCCACTTGGGCGCGACGCCGTCTTGTTTCTCAACGGACGCCTGCGCCCGGCGCACCCACACGTCCAGCTCGTCGAGGGAGAACACGTCCTCGAGCGAGTACATGCGGCTGAGGTGGTCGACGGCTGCGAACGCCGCGCTGACCTCCCCGCCGACCTCCTGGGTGGGGGAATCGTTGCTGACCAGCTCGGGGTGCAGCGCCTCGAACGCCTCGAGTTCCCGGTACAGGGTGTCGAACTCGGCATCGGCGACGAGCGGCGCGTCGTCGTTGTAATACGCGGCCCGGTACTTCCGGACCAGGTCCACGAGCTCGGCATAGCGGTCCCGTTCGCTGCTGGTCGGGACGGGCACGGTTTCAGGCTGGCTAGTCACGGTTCCATCTTGCCGCAGAACGCGAACACGCAAAACATTGGCAAGCAGAACACGGGCAAGCCCGAACACGGGGAGCCTGAACATGGAAAGGCACGACGCCGGCCCGCACCGCACGCCGCCCGGTCGCGTTGCGCCCGCCCGGGGCTCACCGGACCTGTGCCGGTGGCTTACCGCAGCCCCTCGAAGGACAACCACACCCCTTCGCCGAGCTCGGCCACATCGCCGTCGACGAGCGGCACTTCCTCGCCCGGGTCCAGCCGGCGCGGCTCCTGCCCCTCCCGCAGCAATACCGTGCCGTTGGTGGCCTCCAGGTCCACCAGCACGGCATCCCAGCCCTCGAGCCGGACTTCGACGTGCGAACGGGAGATGTCCCCGCCGGGGCCCTCGACCTGGACCAGCCTGGGCATGGCGCCGCCCGGGACACGGGACACCGACGGGTGCCGCCCGATGACCAGCGAGTGGTCCAGGTCGATCACCTCGCCGGTGGACAGGTGCATCCGCCCCAGCGACGGCTGCGCGACCTGCTGCGCCTCGGTCGTGATCGGCAGCCCGCACAGGGCGCACGACGAATGCTGCGGCGGATTCGCGTGCCCCTGCGGGCACAGGCGGGCAAGCACGGAGGGTCCCGTTGGCGGCCGCGATCCGGCGGACTCCGCCGGGGCGTCAACCGGTGCACCCTGAGGCACATCGAACGGCCCGACGATTGGCTGCGCCATGCCGGCGGCGGGGGTGTGCCGCCACGGCACCGCATCGATGAGCCCGTCATCGGCATCCGTGTGTTGCACGGCGGCCGGATCGGGGACGACGGCGGCCACCGTTGGCGGCGTGGGCGGCAGCGGCGGCATGTCGTCTGCCGTCATGGGTGCGACGGCGTGCCCGGGCCCGGAATCGCCGGAATCCTGCCAGGCGGAGTCGGCACCCGCGGATTCGGGCGCCTGGAATTCAGGCTCGCCCGATTCAGGCTCGCGCGATTCCAGCTCCTCGAATTCGGGCTCATCGAATTCGGGCTCATCGAATTCCGGT
Source organism: Specibacter cremeus (assembly GCF_003946885.1). Taxonomy (GTDB): domain Bacteria; phylum Actinomycetota; class Actinomycetes; order Actinomycetales; family Micrococcaceae; genus Specibacter; species Specibacter cremeus. The sequence goes on from NZ_RWKQ01000003.1 coordinate 115,965, forward strand.
TCATACGGCGCCTGGGCCCCACCCTGTTCAGCGGATGGCTCGTCCTCGTCAGGCCCGTCAAGTTCGGCGCTCCACTCGGCATCGGCCGCCTGGGCGAAGGTCGCGTAGGCGGCCTCATCGGCCTCCGTCTCATCGGCCTCCATCGCGAGGTCACCGGCTTCCGCGTCGGGCTCCTCCTCGGGCCCCGGCCCCTCATGCGTGACGGCCGAACCACCGGCCGCCTCGTCGTCCTCTGCCCACGGCGGCGCCTCATCCAGCGAGGTCTCGTCCAGCGGAGTACCGTCCGCAAGGCCGGAAAGCAGCACCACGGCGTCGCCGAGCGGCAGCCAGGCCACCCGGGCACCCAGGGCGGACTCGCCGTCATCGTACCCGCCCAGCGAGAGCTCATAGCCGTCCGGCAACGGCAACGTCCTTTCGCTCCACGTGCTGACGTCGCGGCCACTGACGACGGTCTCCTCGTCGCCGTGCAGCGCCGTGAGGGTCACCTCGCCGCGCAGCACCACGTGCAGCCGGTCCGTGCACAGCACGATGCCGAACGGCGGCATGGCCGTCAGCGCGGTGCCGAACGAGTGCGTGATCTCATTGAGGATGCCGTCCACGGAGGGTGCATCGGCCAGCGATTCCCAGAGCGGGGTGACGAGGCCGGGGTCGGTGCCCGGAGCCAGGATGACCACCGCCCCGGAACGTTTGATGCCCAGCCAGGGGCCGGGTCGGTAAAGGGTGCTAGTCATGGTGTCCCCCGAGTGGTGCGTCCTGGACTGGATCCTGTTGAGGCGCGGCCGCCGCGTCGACCACGATGACCGTCACGTTGTCGCGGCCGCCCGAGTGCAATGCCGCCCGGATGAGCGAATCGGCGGCCTCCTGCGGATTGCCGACGGTGGTCAGCGTGCGGTGCATGTGGTCGTCAGTGACCTCCCCGCTCAGCCCGTCCGAGCAGACCAGGAGCCGGTCGCCGTGCTCGACGGGTACCAGCCAGTAGTCCGCCTCGGTGTCGTTGCCGGTGCCCAGCGCGCGGGTCACGACGTTGCGGCGCGGGTGCACCAGCGCCTCGCGGGCCGTGATGTAGCCGGCGTCGACCATCTCCTGCACTTCCGAGTGGTCCACGCTGATTTGTTCGAACACGCCCCGGCTGAGCCGGTACGTCCGGGAGTCGCCGACGTTGAAGACCAGCCAATACGGGATGCCGTCCTCCTCGACGAGGACGGCACCGGAGAGGGTCGTGCCGGCGCGCGCGTCGGCAACGTCGCGGATGCGCTGGTCGGCTTCTTGCAGGGCCCGCCGCAGGTCTGCGGTCGTGGCGTTGCGGTTCCCGGCGGCCAGCACGGGCTGGCGCCCCAGCACGGCGATGCACTCGTGGCTGGCGACCTCGCCGGCCTCGTGGCCGCCCATGCCGTCCGCGACGGCGAACACGGGGTCGGCGGCGATGTGCGCGTCCTCATTCACTTCGCGCAGCAGGCCCCGGTCGGTGCCGTGGCCCACGGTGAATGTCATGGCGGGGCGCTGCCCCGGCGGACTGCCGCTCATGCGCGGGCCACCCGGGGGATACAGGCGACGACGCCGGCACCCTCGACCCGCGGACGTGTCCGGGATACCGGCAGTCCGGGATCCGGGACAGAGAGGAACTGTTCGATCACCAGACCATCGTATCCGCAGGACTGGGGCATGCGGCCGACCGGTGGACCAACATGACGGCGCCGTCGTCATCGGAAGACGTGGGTGCGTGAGCCGGGCGGACCCGCAAAGGCGCGAGTCGACGATTCAGTCGACGATGATCCCCTCGCCCCGACCGCGCAGGAGCCGCACAGGTGACACCTCGCCGAAGCCGCGCACGGTTTCCACGGGCAGCGTCTCGAGCACGAACCGCTCGTCCCCGTCCAGGGCGGTGGCCGTCACCGAGTCGATGAGCACGGTGCCCGGTTCTGCCAGCGACGTCAGCCGGGCCGCCAGGTTCACGGTGGGACCGTAGATGTCGCCCAGGCGCGAGAGCACGCGGCCCCACACCATGGCCACGCGGGCCTCGGGCAGGAATTCGTCGGCGGCCATCGCCTCGGCCAGGGCGAGCGAGATCTGGGCGCCGGCCACCGGCGTCTCGCAATTGAACAGCACCTCGTCGCCGATGGTCTTCACCAGCCGGCCACCGCCGACCGAGATGATCTCGGCGCACTTGTTCTCGAACCGCTGCACGAGCTTGGCCAGCGTCTTCTCGTTCATCCGGCGCGACAGCGACGTGTAGGAGACCAGGTCCGCGAAGCCGACGGCCCGGGCCAGCGGCAGCGGGGTGTCGTCCTCGTCGCCCTCACGGCCGTGCTGGCTGGCCTCCAGGCCCTCCTGTGCCCGGACGGCCAGGCGTTGCACGCCGGCGTTGAGCTGGCGTCGGTAGGAATACTGGAGGACCCTTTCCAGCGGTTCCACGAGGGCCGGCAGGGTCGAGACGACGGCGCGCCGGGCGTCGGCGTCGGAAACGCCGTGCTCGGCGACGAGGTCCTCCACGAGCGCCTCGATCTGCCACACGGCCATGCGGTCGGTCATCTGGCCGATCGAGCGCGTGACGGAGATGGCCGTCTCCTCGGTCAGCAGCCCCGCACGGACCAGGTTGATGATGGTCTCCAGCGCGTCCTGGTCGGCCGGCGTGAACGCCACGTCGTCGTCACCGAGGTTGGGGAAGCCCATGGCGCGCCAGATCTTGCGCGCCGACATCAGCGACACGCCGGCGCCGGCGGCGACGTCGCGGCGCCTGAGCGTGCGTTCGCCGCCGAGCAGGGACGCCTCGAGGGCCTTCAGGTCGCTCCGGGAGGCTGGCGCCAACCGCGAATCCGGCTGTTCAGTCGCCTCTTCCACCGCGGTCGGCCTCCCAATCGTTGTCGTTGCCTGCGTAATTGTCGTCTCCCGGGGCGTGATCGATTCCAGCGTAGCGGCCCGCCCCCGGGTTGCGCGCGTGCAACTCCCCCATCGCCTCGAGGACATAACCCCGAAAGACATTAACCTCCGGGACGTTGCGAATGGTTCCCGGTTTCGCGAAATCGCGTACCAGCACCAGGTCGCCGGCCCCGACCAGCCGCTGCCCCAGGCCGCGCCGGGTCTCGATCGCGGCCAGGGCCGCGAGCGGGTATTCCGTTTCGACACGCCAGCCACGCTTGACCACCAGGCGCACACTGGTGAGCAGGTAGCGGGTGCGCAGCCATTCCAGGGTGCGCCGGAGCGGCACCACGACCAGCAGCAGGCCGGCCACCGTCAGCAACAGCACGAGGACCGGCTGCCGAGCCGGCATCAGGTTGGGGGCCAACCGGTGAAATGGGCCGGGTTGCAGCCAGGCGAGCACCAGGGCCGTGCCCGTGACGACGAGCAACCCCACGATCACCGGCCACACGAGCACGCGGGGGTGCGGGCGGGTGCGCACGATCAGCTGCTCGCCGGGGGCGAACCTGCTAGGCATGCGCGGCGCCGCCACCCGTGTCCCCGCTGTTCGTGTCACCGGTGTTCGTGTCCCCGCGCAGGTGGACGACGTCGCCCACGGTGACGGTGTGCTTGACACCGGCCGCATCGGTGAGCAGCAGCCCGCCCCGGGCGTCCAGCCCGACGGCCCGGCCGGCGAGCACGGCCCCGGCCGGCAGTTCGGCGCGCACCGCGGCACCCACGGTGACCATGGCCGCCGTCGCACGCTGGTGCAGTGACGCCCCGCCGGCCAGCGGGGCCATGGCGTCGCCGCCGACGTCGACAAACGCGCGGTACAGCCCGGCCAGCCGGTCCAGGTAGGCCGGCAGCAGCGTGTTGCGGTCCAACCCGGCCGCGCCCTCGAGGACGAGCGAGGTGGCCGTGTCGACGGGCAGCTGCTCGCGGGTCTGGTGCACGTTGACGCCGCAACCGACGACGACGGCGGCCCCGGCCGGGTGCCCGGGCGCGGCCGGTATCAACTGGGCTGGTATCAACTGGGCAAGGATCCCGGCGGCCTTGCGTCCGCCCAGCAGCACGTCGTTGGGCCACTTGAGCGCCGGCGTGAGGCCCGTCTCGGCGGTCACGGCCTCGCGCAGGGCGAGGCCGGCCAGGATGGACAGCCAGGCATAGCCGTCCACGGCGAACCCGTCGCCGGGGCGCAGCAGAACGGAGGAAATCATGGCGGCGCCGGCCGGGGCCAGCCAGGTGCGGTCGAGCCGGCCGCGGCCGTGAATCTGGGAGTCCGCCACGAGCACGCTCAGGTCCGGCCAGTGCTGCGGGTTGGCCGCGGCGTCCGCCGCCACGTCCTCGTTCGTGGACCCGGTTTCCGCCACGATGCGCACGCTGTTGTAGGCGCCGCCGGGGGCCTGCAGGGCGTGGCGGAGGGCGGCCGGGTCGAGGGAGGGGAAGGACGGTTCCATGCCCTCGATCCTATCGGCCCCGGCCGTGCTCGCGCCCGGCGCCGGCCGGCCCGCATCCCGACGCCCGCGATCCCGGCAGGGACGCGGCGGCGCGGCAGACGCCCGCCCCGAGACTTTGTAGGGTTCCTACAGAAGCTGGCGCAGATTCGGTCACTAGACTGTCACTGGCGTTAGGCTTTTTGTGCAGTTCCTACACCGCCTGTTCCTACACCGTCTGTTTCACACCGCCCGTCCGAACCACACCGAGCCGGAGTACACCTTGAGCCACGACTTGTCGACCACTGCGGGCAAGATAGCCGATTTCCGTGACCGCCAGGCCCGGGCCGCACAGCCGTCGGGTCCGGAGGCGATCGAGAAGCAGCACGCACGCGGCAAGCACACGGCCCGCGAACGCATCGACCTGCTCGTGGACCCGGACTCGTTCGTCGAGTTCGACGCCTTGGCCGTGCACCGGTCCACGGCGTTCGGCATGAAGAAGAAGAAGCCGCTCGGTGACGGCGTCGTCTCCGGGTACGGCACCGTCGACGGCCGACTGGTGGCCCTGTACAGCCAGGACTTCAGCGTTTTCGGCGGCTCGCTCAGCCAGGTCAACGGCGAGAAGATCGTCAAGGTGCAGGAGTTTGCGCTGCGCAACGGCTGCCCGGTCATCGGCATCAACGACGGCGGCGGCGCCCGCATCCAGGAAGGCGTGGCCTCCCTGGCGATGTTCGCCGACATCTTCCGCAACAACGTGCACGCCTCCGGTGTGGTGCCGCAGATCTCCCTCATCATGGGCCCGTGCGCCGGCGGCGCGGCCTACTCCCCGGCCCTGACCGACTACGTGGTCATGGTGGACAAGACGTCCCACATGTTCATCACCGGCCCGGACGTGATCAAGACCGTCACCGGCGAGGACGTGGACATGGAGACCCTCGGCGGCGCCCGCCAGCACAATGCGACCACGGGCACCTCCACCTACCTGGCCACCGATGAGGCGGACGCGATCGAGTTCGTCCGGGAACTGCTGGACTTCCTGCCGTCGAACAACCTGTCCGAACCGCCGCTGACCGACCACGACCAGGAACTGGAGCTCGACGACGCCGACCGGGCCCTGGACACGCTGATCCCGGACTCCGCGAACCACCCGTATGACATGCGCAAGGTGATCGAACAGGTCACCGACGACGGGCACTTCCTCGAGATGCAGTCGCTGTACGCGCCGAACGTCATCATCGGCTACGGCCGGATCGAGGGGCACACGGTCGGCATCGTGGCGAACCAGCCGCTGCAATTCGCCGGCACGCTGGACATCGCCGCGTCGGAGAAGGCGGCCCGGTTCGTCCGGCACTGCGACGCGTTCAACATCCCCATCGTCACGCTCGTGGACGTTCCCGGGTTCCTGCCCGGCAAGGACCAGGAATTCCAGGGCATCATCCGCCGCGGCGCCAAGCTGTTGTACGCGTACGCCGAGGCCACCGTGCCGAAGCTGACCGTCATCACGCGCAAGGCGTACGGCGGCGCGTACATCGTCATGGGCTCCAAGAAGCTCGGCGCCGACCTGAACCTGGCCTGGCCGACCGCGCAGATCGGTGTCATGGGCGCCCAGGGCGCCGTGAACATCCTGTACCGTCGCGATCTGGCCGCCGTCGAGGCCGACGGCGGCGATGTCGAGGCCCGCCGTGCGGAGATTGTCCGCGGCTACGAGGAAGAGCTGCTCAACCCGTACCAGGCCGCCGAACTCGGCTATGTCGACGCCGTCATCGCCCCCTCCGAAACCCGCCTCCAGCTGATCCGCGGGCTGCGCGCCCTGCGCGACAAGCGGGCCAGCCTGCCGGCCAAGAAGCATGGGAACATCCCGCTATGACGAACGAACCCAGCCCGGTGGTCGAACCCGGATTTCGACAGGCTCAATCACCGGTGGTCGAGCCTGTCGAGACCGGATTTCGACAAGCTCAATCACCGGTGGTCGAGCCTGGGCCCACAGCGGCGAGGGACCCGCTGCGAGCTTGCGAGCAGCGGGAGCCGCTGGGGAGCGAGACCCCGTTGCTCAACGTCACCCGCGGCAACCCGACCGCCGAGGAGCTTGCCGCACTGACCGCCGTCGTGCTTGCCCTGCAGGCCGGAGAGGCCGACGAACCGGCGCGCCCGGCCGCCCGCCCGTGGATGCGCCGCGCCCAGCTGCACCTGCGGCCCAAGCCCGGTCCCGGGGCGTGGCGCCGCTCGCGGGGCTAAGCAGCCGGGGCGGGCCGCTCGCGCAGCAGGTGCACCATGGTGTCCACCGCGTTGGCGATCCTGTCCGCCGCATCCAGGATGGCCGGCTGTACCACGTCAGGCCGCATGGCGTGGGCCTCGAGGCTGTCCTTCAGTGCCACATACGATGCACGCATGTTGACCGCACCGCGCGGGGCCACACCCTCGGCGGCGGCGCGTCCACAGGCCGCCAGCGTGGTGGAGCAGTCGGCGATGAACGGCGCCACCGGGGCCAGCATTCCCTCCACCGGTTGTTTGCCGGACCACATCGACAACCTGGCGGCGTCAATGACCATGGCGGCCTGGATCAGCAGGTGGCTCTGCACCAGCACGCCCTCGCCAACGTATTGCGTGTCGCGGCCGGGGACGGGCTCTGCCTGTGTCCTGTCCAGCGACGCCTGCGCGTTGGAGCGTGCCAGCCTTGCGGCGATGCGCGCGGCGTCGATGGCGGCCTTTTTCGAGGCCGGATCCGTGATAGTCACCAGGTAATTCCGGTAGGCGGCGAGCAGTTCGGCCACCCTGGCGGGCAGGTACGCCCGTTCCCAGGCCGGCCAAATGATGGTTGCGGCCACCACCAACGCGCCGGCCAGCAGCGTGTCCAGCAGCCGTGGGCCCGCCACGTCGGCGGCCGGGATGCCGGCCAGGTCCAGCAGGGCGACGAGGTACGCCGCCGTCCAAATCCCCATGAAGAACGCGTTGGGCGCTCCCGAGACGCGGACCCCGAAGACGAAAACGACTATCAGGCCCACCAGCGCATAGTGGCCCTGGGACGCCAGCAGGTAGGTCCCTGCGGTGCCGATGCCCAGGCCCACCAGCGTTCCCGCCAACCGGGCACTGGTGCGGTGCAGCGTCGCGGCGAAATCCGGACGCAGGAGCAACAGCACCATCAGCGAAATCCAATAGCCCCGGTCATTTCCGGGCAACAGCCGGGCAAAACCGTCCGTCGCCGTGACCAACACGGCGAGCCGGATCGCGTGCCGGGCAATGGCGGAATCCCACCGCAGATTGGCCCGAAGCGTCCCGAACGGCGCCTGCAGGGCAACACGCACCCCGCCCACCTTCGCGGTCTCCTCCACGATGCGCCCTTCAACGGCACCCGGGGTGACCATGCGCCCGCAAGCCCGCAACTGACCGGCCAACGCCCGGGCGTGCAACGAGGCGAAGCGGCCGGTGGGCGAATCCGGATGACCGGCCATGACGTCCTCGAACCGGGTCAGCGCGTCCGTGGCAGGGTGCAGGTCGGCCTGGTCGAAGGCCCTCCCCCGGCGCAGGGAGCCTGCCACGGCGTCCAGAACCGTGCCGGCCGCAAGCAGCAGGTCGCGGACGGCATCACGCTGGGCGGTTCGTTCGACGCGTTCGAAGCGTTCAATGCAATACCCCAGGGCCATGACCTCGAGGCGGATCCGCTCGGCCTCATCGAGCAACCCGCGGTAGGACTGCATGCTCGGGCCGTGACCGTGGCCGAATCCGGTAATGGTGGCGCGGGCCGTCTCAAGCAGCCGGCCGGCCCCCGGCGCCGTCATTTTCGGGTGCGGCGACCGCGTCCGCCCGGCCAGCCCCTCGTAGAGGTCGGCCAGGACCGCCCGTTCCGGGGCGTGCCGGTGCAACGGCCAGCCGGCCGTGGCCAGCAGGCTCTGCACCAGGCCGGCCGCCGTCACAAGCACGGCGATACCCAGCGCACCGGAGGCGGGCAGGGGAAACCTGTTGAGCACGATGGCCACCGCCGTGGCCGCCGTGCCGATCTGCGAAACGTTGATGCCGAAGGAGAGCAGCATGCCCGTGGTGAAGGCGAAAACGGCGATCAGCAGCAGGGACAGCGGCACGGAGGGCGCGAACAAGACGGACAACCCGCCACCCAGTCCCGCGGCCAGCGATGTCACGCTCATCCTGGCCAGGCGCAGCCTGTAGCTGCCCGGGCGGTCGGCGAAGGCGGCGAAGAGGGCGCCCACGGCACCAAACACGCCGATCGCCGGGTTGCCGGTTCCGACGCCGATGAGCAGCGGGATCGCCACACCGACGGCATTGCGGGCGGCGACCACGGGGTCGGATTGTGAAAAATCCAGCCGCAACGACCGCCTGAACGTCTTGGACACCGCTGTCAGGGCAGACACGCTCCAAGTATGGCAGCCCGTGGCGCTAGGCTCGTGGCATGGACCACGAAACCACATTGCCGACACGCGCCACGAGCGCCGTCGACGAAATCGCCAACGCCTACACGCACACCCTGATGGAGCTCGATCCGGGCTTCGCCACTCAGCTGGGCATCCCCGGCTACGAGACCCGGTACCGCGACTATTCGCCGGCCGGGCTGGCCGCCGCCACCGACGCCGCCTCCGCCGTACTGGCCGAACTGGAGGCGGTGGAGCCCGTCGACGACGTTGACGCCGTGACACTGCACGCCATGCGCGAACGACTCGGCCTGCAGCTGGAGCGCGCAGCCACCGGCTGGGATTTGGCCGACCTGAACAACATCGCCTCCCCGGCCCAGGAGATCCGCGAGATCTTCGACCTCATGCCGACCGCCACCACCCAGGACTGGGAGCACATCTCCGGCCGGCTGGCCAACGTGCCGGCCGCCGTCGACGGCTACGTCGCCGCACTCCGCCGGGGTGCCGCCGAGGGCCACGTCGCCGCGCGCCGCCAGGTGCTCACCGTCATCGACCAGTGCACCCGGTACGCCGGGCCGGAGGGCTACTTCGCCCGGCTCGCCGCAAACGCCGGCACGGACGACGGCGCCGCTCCCCTGCCCGCCGCCCTCACCGAGGCGCTGGCCGGCAACGCGGACGCCGCCCGGGCGGCGTACGCGTCCCTGGCATCGTTCCTGCGGGACGAGCTGTTGGCGGCCGCCCCGGAGCAGGATGCCGTGGGCCGGGAACGCTACGCACTGGCCTCGCGCGAATTCCTGGGTTCCGCCGTCGACCTCGAGGAGACGTACGCGTGGGGCGTGGCCGAACTGGACCGCATCATCACCGAGCAGGAGGCCGTGGCGGACCAGATCAAGCCGGGCGCCTCGATCGAGGAGGCCAAGGCCGTGCTCAACGCGGACCCGGCCCGGACGCTGCACGGCACCGACGCGCTCACCGCCTGGATGCAGGGTCTTTCCGATGCGGCCGTCACCGACCTGGCCGGCACGCACTTCGACATCCCGGACGTCATGCGCAGGCTCGAGTGCAGGATCGCCCCGACAAAGGACGGCGGCATCTACTACTCGGGGCCATCGGACGACTTCTCCCGGCCCGGGCGCATGTGGTGGTCGGTGCCCGAGGGCGAGGACACGTTCACCACGTGGGCGGAGACCACCACGGTCTACCACGAGGGAGTGCCCGGCCACCACCTGCAGGTCGCCACGGCCACGTACCAGAGCGGGTTGCTGAACATGTGGCGGCGGAACGCGTGCTGGGTGTCCGGGCACGGCGAGGGGTGGGCGCTGTATGCCGAGCGGCTCATGGAGCAGCTGGGCTACCTGTCCGATCCCGGCGACCGGATGGGCATGCTGGACGGCCAGCGCATGCGTGCCGCCCGGGTGGTGTTCGACATCGGCGTGCACCTGGCGCTGGAGATTCCCGCCCGGTGGGGGTCCGGGACGTGGACGGCGGAGGCCGGCCGCGAGTTCCTGGCCGCGAACCTGGACATCTCCCCGGGCATGCTGGACTTCGAGTTCCACCGTTACCTGGGCTGGCCGGGGCAGGCGCCGTCGTACAAGATCGGCCAGCGGCTGTGGGAGGAGATCCGGGATGCGCGGGCCGCCCGCGAGGGCGACGCATTCGACCTGCGCGCGTTCCACACGCGGGCGCTGAACGTCGGCTCGGTCGGGCTCGACACGCTGAAGATGGCGCTGCTCGGTGATTGAGCCTGTCGAAATCACCGGTGGTTTCGACAAGCTCAACCACCGGTGGTCGAGCCTGTCGAGACCCCGATGGTCGAGCCGCGTCGGGCCCGGCTAGGAGCTGCGGCAGAACAACGCGGCGAGTGCCTGGCCGCCGCCGATGCACATGGTGACGACGCCCAGTTCAAGGTCACGCCGCGTCAGGTCCTTGGCCACGCGCAGGCTGAGCATTGCCCCCGTCGCCCCAACGGGATGCCCCAACGCGATGGCGCCGCCATACGGGTTCACTTTCTGCGGGTCGAGCTTCGCGTCGCGGATCACGGCGACCGCCTGGGCGGCGAAGGCCTCGTTCACCTCGAACGTATCGATGTCGGCCGGCGTGGTTCCCGTCTGCGCGAACAACTTCTCCAGGGCCAGCACGGGAGCATACCCCATCAGCTCCGGTTCCAGCGCCGCGGTGGTGACCGCCTCCAGGGTGGCCAGGCCGGCCAGGCCCCTTTCGGCGGCAGCGGAGGCGCGTGCCAGCACGACGGCGGCCCCGCCGTCGTTGATGCCGGAGGCGTTTCCCGCGGTCACCGTGCCGCCCTTTTCAAAGACCGGCCGAAGACCGGCGAGGGTCTCCAGGGTGGTGCCGGGTTTGGGGTGCTCGTCGAATTCCACCACGCGCGGGCCCCGCCCGCCAACGGGCACGGCGACGATTTCCTCCGCAAATGCCGCCCGAGCCGTGTCCGCCGCGGCCCTGTGCTGGGATTCGAGCGCGAATTCGTCCTGTGCCTGCCGCGATATGCCGTACGTGCGGGCGACGTTCTCCGCGGTGACACCCATGTGGATGTCGTTGAACGGATCGGTCAGCATGGCCACCGTGCCGTCGACCAGGGCGCGGTCACCGAGCCGGTAGCCGGACCGGGCGTTGAAATCGTAGAACGGCATCCGGGTCATGGACTCGTTGCCGCCGGCCAGCGTGAAGTCCGCGCCGCCCCACCGCATTTGCATGGCCGCCGACCAGATGGCCTGCAGTCCGCTGCCGCATAACCTGTTCACCGTGTAGGCCGGCGTTGACGTGGCAAGGCCGGCCGCCAGGGCCACCCGGCGGGCATTGTAGGCATCGGGACCCACTTGTCCGATGCACCCCATGACGACCTCGTCGATGTCCCCGGCGGGGACCCCTGACCGTTCCATGGCGGCTTTGGCCGCGGCCGCCCCCAGCTCGTGGGCCGGCACGTCCTTGAAGACGCCGCCAAAACTTCCGATCGGTGTGCGGGCACCGTCGAGAATGACAATCTTTTCCATATCGGCCATGAGGGCAACCTATTCTTCGTCGTCGGATCGCTGCGGGTGGTGAACAATATTCGGTTGAGGGAAGGTAGCCGCTGATTCAGCGGGTGACGGCTCCGGTCAGCGACGCGATGGGGCGCAGAAACAATGGCCTGGCCAGGAACCAGGCAGCGACCATGACCACCAGGGAGGCGGCGAAGAACCAAAAACCCACCCAGGAGGCGTCATCACGCGCCCCGTACATGTGGTTGAGATTGTTCAACGCCCCGGTCGCCAGGACCAGTGTCACATGCACGATGACGAACGCGACGAAATACAGCATGACCGGAAGGTGGATGGCCCGTGCGGCCCGGACCGGGTAGATCGTGTTGAGCCGTCCGGTGTTTTTCGGCCAGGCCGGGGACATGCGCAGGCCTGTGATCAATGCCAAGGGGGCTGCGATGAAAACGGTGACGAAGTACGTCAGCAGCTGCAGACCGTTGTAATTGGCCCACCCGTTTTCGACCGGCCAGTTTAGCGACGCATACTGGATCACGGCGGAGACCGCGTTCGGGAACACATCCCACCGTGTCGGCACCATGCGCATCCACTGCCCGGTCGCGAAAAGCAGCACAAAGAACACCACCCCGTTGAGCACCCACAGGGCATCAAGGCTCAGATGGAACCACAGGTCCAGGCTGATTTTCGCCGGCGCGTTCCTTGTCCGGACCAGCCCCTTGTTGTTCCGCGTCCAGTACGCCGTCGGCCGAGTCGTGGTCCGGACCTGCCACCCCGAACGGATGATCAACACAATGAAGAATCCATTCAGGAAATGCTGCCAACCCAGCCACGCCGGCAAGCCGACAGGGGCCGTTGCGGGCAGCGCCGAACGGCCGGGAAACTCGGCCATGAACGACTCCATGGCCGGCAGGTCCCGCAACCACCTGGCGACGAGGACCAGCACCAGCAGGATCACCACCGCGACAAGGATGACGCCGGCCGGCTTGAACCACTTGTTCCTGGTTATTGACGTCGATTTCGTGAGGGTCATCGGCTGGCACGCGCCTTGATCGCCTCGATCAGCTGCGGGACCACCGTGAAGACATCCCCGACGACACCGAAGTCCGCGACGTCGAAAATCGGCGCGTCCGCATCCGTATTGATTGCGACGATCGTTTTCGCCGTCTGCATCCCGGCCCGGTGCTGGATGGCCCCGGAAATACCCAACGCCACGTACAGCTGCGGTGAGACCGTGATACCGGTCTGGCCGACCTGCGAGGTCTGCGCGACATATCCGGCGTCGACGGCGGCGCGGGACGCGCCCACCGCCGCGCCCAGGGCATCGGCGAGCTGCTCAACGAGCACGAAGCTCTCCCGGGAACCCAGCCCCCGTCCCCCGGAGACAACCCGTGCCGCACCCCGCAGTTCCGGACGATCCGAACCGGCATCCCTGGCGCTGACGGACTCGATCACGGCGGAGTGGGCGGGATCCGCGGACACCGTCACGGTGGTCACGGCCGGCGTGGCCGCGTTGGCCCGTTCCTCGATCGCCCCCTGGCGGACCGTCACAATGGCCGGTGCGCCCTCGACGGTGGACTCGACCGCATACGCGCCGCCAAACACCGAATGGGTCGCCACGATCCTCTCGCCCTCCGACCGCACATCGACCGCGTCGACAATCAACCCTGCACGGGTGCGGGCGGCCAGCCGGGCCGCAACGTCGCGGCCCTCCGCGGAGTTGGCGACGACAACCGCCACGGGCTGCAGTGCCGTCATCGCCGCTGACAGCGCCTCCAGCTGCGGGCCCACCAACAGCTTGCCAACCTGGTCGCTCTCCGCCAGGTAGACATGTTCGGCGCCCAGCGAGCCCAGTTCGGCCACAAGACCGGTCCCCCCTCCCGGGGCGACGGCCACGACGGCCACGGGGGTACCCAGCCTGGCCGCGGCGGCCAGCAGCCCGGGGGTGGTACTGCACATCTCGCCGCCGGACATTTCAATGAGCGCCAGTATCTTGTTCATCGTTCAGTCCCTCCCTCAGACCAGTTGTTCCGCAACAAGGAACTCGGCAAGCCGTGTGCCGGCATTTCCCTCATCGACGATCTTCTTCCCGGCGGTGCGCAGCGGGCGTGCACTCGTTGTCACGACAACGGAGCGCCCCATCCCCGCAAAATCCGGGTCCATCCCCAGATCCGCCAGGGAAACCACCGACAGCGGCTTACGCTTGGCCATCATGATCCCCCTGAAGTTGGGGAAGCGGGCCTCTGCGGAACGTTCGGTCACCGAGATCACGGCGGGCAGCGGGGCACTGACCACCATCGATCCGCTGTCGGTGCCGCGCTCACCCGTGACGCTGCCCGCCGAGATCTCCACCGCATCGAGGAAGCTCAGGTGTGGGAGGCCCAGCTGCTCGGCCACCATCGCCGGAACCACGCCGCCGCGACCATCGGTGGACTCATTGCCGGCCACCACAAGGTCGACGCCGGCCTGCTTCACGGCCGCCGCCAGCACGACGGCCGTACGTCCCGCGTCGGCTCCGGCCAGCGCCTCATCGAGAACGTGAACGGCGGAGTCGGCGCCCATCGACAGCACCTTGCGCAGCGCCTTGGTCACCGACTCGGGGCCCAGGGAGATGACCACCACCTCGGTCCCTTTGTGCGAGTCCTTGTGGCTCAGCGCCACCTCCAACGCCCGTTCGTTGATCTCGTCGGCAACGTTTTCGCCTGCCAGACGGTCAAGAAGGCCGGACGCCGGATCGAGCCGGCGCTCCTCGTCGGTATCCGGCACCTGCTTCACCAACACTGCAATCTTCACAACGGTTCTCCCTGCAATCCCGTCAACGATAAAAATGAACCCGGCCCGGCCGAACACCGGGGACGGCGGCTGCCTTCACCCACCGTGCCGCGGCACCTAGAGGTTTCGGGAGATCACCAGGCGCATGATGTCCGAGGTGCCCTCTTCGATTTCCTCGAGCTTGACGTCGCGCATCCACTGCTCGACCGGGTACTCGCGCGAGTACCCCCAACCGCCCAGCGTCTGGACGGCGGCCCAGGTGCAGAACATGGCCGTCTCGGATGCCTGGAGCTTGGCCATCGCGGCAAGCCCCGTGACGTTTTCGCCGGCGTCGAGCTGGCGGGCGGCATGCAGGGTCATCAGCCAGGCCGACTCGATCCGGGTCGCCATGTCGGCAAGGCGGAACGCCACGGCCTGGTGCTCGATGATCGGCTTGCCGAACTGCGTCCGCGTGCGCGCATAGTCGAGCGCGTACTCATACGCCGCCCGGGCCGCACCGGTTGCGGCGGCGGCGAGGACCACGCGGGATATGTCGAACGTCTCCATGAGCCCGTAGAAGCCCTGGCCCTCCTCACCGAGGCGGTCGTCATCGGCGACGAACACGTTGTCGAAAAAGATTTCACGGCAGACGATCGCGCGCTGCCCCATCTTCTTCATGGGCTCGCCGAATGTCATCCCCTCGGCGCCCTTTTTCACCAGGAACGCCGTGACCCCCTTGGCCCGCTGCGTCGGATCGGTCTTGGCGAACACCACGTACTGGTCGGCCAGCCCCGCGTTGGAGATCCATGCCTTTTGGCCGTTGATCACATAGCCGCCGTCGACCTTCGTGGCGCGTGTCACGATCGACGCGGAGTCCGACCCTGACCCGGGTTCGGTCGTTGCCAGCGCGGTGAACGGCGCGTTGGGGCCGGCGAGCGGGCTCAGCCATTTCTTCTTCTGCTCGGGGGTGCCGAGGGCAAGGATGGGATCGGCGAAGAAACCGTTCGAGCACACGAAGTTGCCGATGCCCGGGTCCCCCCAGCACAGCTGCTCCTGGACCAGGCACTGGGTGAAGACGTCGGTGAACCCGCCGCCGCCATACTCCTCGGGGAGCATGAAATCGGTGATGCCGACCTTCGCCGCGCTCTGGAAGATGTCGACGGGTGGCACCACATCCGCCTCATCCACCTCACGGCCGCGCGGCCGGATTTCGTTGGTGGCAAAGTCCTTGCACAACTCGACGATGGCCCGCTGCTCGTCGGTCAGCGGCCAGTATTCGGTGGCTTTTTTGGCCATGGCGTTCTCCAGTCTCTTGTGGTGCGGGTGGTTGGTTGTCAGTTCGAATGGCGCACGGCTTGCAGCATGTCCTCGGCGGCGCGGCTCTGCTCGCGGATGTGCAGGAGCGTCGGCCGGTCGCTGTCGAGGGCCGACTTGATCGCCCCGGTCAGGTCCGCGGTGGACTCCACCCGGACGCCGTGGCACCCCAGGGATTCGGCGAGGGCCGCGAAGTCCGGATGCCCGAGCGCAACGGCGTGGACGGGTTCGTTGCGGTCGGCCATCTCGTTGCGGATCTCGCCGTACCCGCCATTGTCGACGACGACGATCGGCAAGGCGATGCCCAATTCGGCGGCGGTGGCGAGTTCGGCGATCGTGAACATGATGCCGCCGTCGCCCTGCAGCACCAGGACGGGTGCGTCCGGGGAGCCGACCTTGGCGCCGATGCCCGCCGGCAGCCCAAATCCGAGGGTGCCCACTCCGGTCGGGTACAGGAACGCGTTGGGCCGGTACAGCGGCAGGTTTGACAGCGCGCCGTAGTAGCAGGCCATCGCGCTGTCGCCGGCGACGATCGCGTCGCGGGGCAGTGCCTCGGCGATCGCGCCCACGATGTCCAGCCACGGCGCGCCCTCGGTTTGCGCGTCGGCCTGGATCTTCACGCGCCAGGCGGCGGCGCGTGCGGCGCCGTCGACCGTCACCCCGCCGAGAAGCGGGAGGAGTGAATCCAGCACGGTCGCGGCGTCGCCAACCAGCCCCTGCGTGGGCACGGCATTCGTGTTGATGGCGGCCGCGTCGATGTCGATGCGGACCAGTGTGCCGTCAAACGCGGGCCGGCCGATCCACCAGTCCGACGGGGCGAGCTCGGTGCCAATGGCCAGCACGCAATCGCTGTCGGCCACGGCGTCGAGCACGCTGGGGTGTTGCACACCGGCGCCAAGCGCCAACGCATGGTCCTCGGGGAAAACGCCCTTGCCGTTGGTCGTGGCCAGGACCGGGGCGCCAAGGGCTTCGGCGACCGCCCTGACCTGGTGGGCGGCGCGCGAGGCACCGCCGCCCACGATGATGAGCGGCCTCGCCGCCGCTCTGAGGACGTCAGCGGCCTCGGCGAGCACCGTGGCCGGGGCGTTGCAGACGCCCGCCGGGACAGGCCCGACGAGGACGACGTGAGCCGACTCATCGAGGAGGTCCAGCGGAATCTCCAGATGCACCGGACGGGGGCGCCCCGTCGCCATTGCGGCGAACGCCTGGGCAACCGCCAAGGGGATTTCCTCGACGCTGGTGACGCGATGGCTGTAGGCGACCACCGAGGCCATTGCGGCCCCCTGATCCTTGATCTCGTGGAGCAGTCCGTTCCCGCGACCCGGATGGCGCAACGGCATGCCCGGGGAGATGAACAGCACCGGAACCGAATCCGAATACGCCTGGGCGGCGGCCGCGGCGGCATTCAGGATCGCCGGGCCCGTGGTGGTCAGCACGACCCCGGGACGGCCGGTCGAGCGGGCAAAGCCGTCGGCGGCATAGCCTGCGCCTTGTTCGTGTCGCGGCGAGACATGGGTGATGCCGTACTTCGACAGTGCCGCGTACACCGCAAGGTTGTGGGTGCCCGGGATGCCGAACACCGTGTCGACACCGTGCGCCGCCAACGCCGCGACCAGCGCTTCGCCTCCGGTCAGCGTATTCATGCCCTGGCCCTTTCATCCGTGTAGACGGATTTGCCGAGCCACTGGCCGCCGTCGACGACGAGGACTTCCCCCGTGATGTAGTCGGCACGGTCGCTCATCAGGAAGGACGCCGATTCGGCGATTTCCTCGGGGCTGGCAAAACGTCCGGCCGGCACCCCGCCCTGGACGCGGGCGCGCGCGGCGTCGGTCCCCCACAACGCCTTGCCGGCCCCTTCGGTCTCGGTCGGTCCGGGCGCGATGCAGTTGACGCGCACGCCGCGGGCGGCCCATTCGACGGCAAGCGTGCGCGTCATGGCGACGATGCCGCCCTTGGCGGCGGCGCTGTGCACGGTGCCGGGGTGGCCGTGCCAGGCATAGGTCGCGATGACGTTGAGGATCGATCCGGTTCCGGCGGACAGCATGTGTTGCGCGGCGGCATGCGTCGCATAGAACGAACCGTTGAGGACGATGTCGATGACGGCCTTCCAGCCGTTCGGGCTCAGATTCTCCCCCGGTGTCACGAAGTTGCCGGCGGCATTGTTCACGAGGGCATCGATGCGCCCTTCGCGGGCCACGACGCCGTCGATCGCCTCGGCCACCCCCGAGGCATCGCGGACATCGCAGGAAACGTAGTCGGCGGCGCCGCCGGCGGCACGGATGAGCTCGACGGTTTCCGCCAGGGGTTCTTCGCGACGGCCGAGGACGACGATCTTGCCGCCGGCGGCCCCATACCGCCGGGCGACGGCGCGGCCGATGCCCGAACCGCCGCCGGTGATGACCGCGACGCGGCCATCGAATTCGTTCGCGAGGTTGGGAATCTTCATGGCGTTCTCCTTCATGCTTTGACCGCGACCGCCGCTACGACGAGCGCATCGACGGCGAGGGCGCCCTCGGGCGCCACGCGGATGGGGTTGAGTTCAAGTTCGGTGATGTGGCCGTTGGCCGCGATGGCTTCAGACACGGAGACGACGACGGCCGCGAGGGCTTCGATGTCGGTGGCCGGCTTGCCGCGCCAGCCATTGAGCAGCGGAAGGCATTTGAGCCGCCCGATCATGCCCAGTGCCGTTGCGTGATCGACCGGTGCCAGTTCGACGCAGACGTCACGGTGCAGCTCGGTCTCGGTGCCGCCCGCGCCGACTGCGATCACGGGCCCGAAGTCCCGGTCCAGCCGGCCGCCGACCAGCACCTCAATCGCGTTGGCCCGCTCGTCCTGTTCCTCGACAACATAGTTGCCGTCGCCGAGGCGCGCGTGCATGTCGTCGTAGGCGGCCGCGAGCTGTTCAAGCGTGTCGAGGCCGAGCTTGACACCACCATGCTCGCTCTTGTGCTCAAGCCACCCCGCCTTGAGGACGACCGGAAAGGTCAATTGCGTGGCGGCATGCTCCAGGTCGCCTCTGCACGTGACCAGCAGTCCGGCCGGCGTGGCGATGCCGAGATCGGCAAGCAGGCTCCGGGCGGCCCAGTAGCCCGGCTCCGAAACGGTCAAGTCGGCATCGGGAACCTTCAGGTGCCGGCCCGGCCAGGCCGCCAGGTCCGCTGCCTGGGCCAACGCCTTCATCGCGAACTCGATGCCGTGGAACGCGGGAATCCCGTGGTCCCACATCCGGCCGACGGCCGGCGAGGCGGCACTCATGCTGTGCACCAGGAGCGGCAGGTGCGAGGCGTGGACGATCTCCCCCATGCGGTCAACCACCGCCAGTTCGGCATCCTCGATCACAGGATTGTCTTCGCCGTAGCAACCCAGGTAGCCGGACATCACGACGGCGTCGACCTCGCCGGAGGCGAGGAGCCGTTCGTTCAGGTCGGCATACACCTGCAGGTTCGCTTCGCCGGCACCGGCCAGGTCGACGGGGTTGGAAACCGCCGCGCCGTCCGGCAGGATTTGGGCGAGGCTCATCTGCAGGCCCGACGAAAACACCGGGGTGGACAATCCCGATGCCGCGGCGGCATCGGCGGCAATGCCACCTTGGCCCCCGCTGTCGCTGACGACGGCGACCCGTCGGCCGCCCGGTTTCGGGGCAACGCTCAGATACCGGGCCACATTGACCAGTTCGGTGGGCGTCGATACTCGAATGGCGCCGGCCGCGCGGCAGGCCGCATCGATGGTGTCCAGCGCCGAAGTCAACGACCCGGTGTGCGATTGGGCGAGCCGCTGGCTTCCCTCACTGGCACCCGTGGTCAGGATGATCGTCTGTTTGCCGGTCCCGGCCAGGGTGCGCAGCGTCCCCACCAGGTCTGCGCCACCGGCAAAGCTTTCGAGGTAGAGGGCTATCATCCGTGTCGCATCATGGTCGGCCAGGTCATCGAGCAGTTCCGCGGCGCCGACGTCGAGTTGGTTGCCCACCGAGATGAAGCGCGATACGCCAAGTCCGGCGCCGGCGCCAAGGTTGGCGATCTCCGAACCGAGTTGGCCGCTCTGCGAAACGATCGCCAGCGGTCCCGGGGTGAAGTGGCCCCAGGCGAGCTGGAGTTCGGCGGAACTGTCATAAAGCCCGAGGCTGTTGGGGCCGATGATGCGCGCGCCGGCCGCACGGATCAATTCGCCGATGCGCGCTTCGTTGGGCACGCCCGCGGTGATGCCCAGGAATGCCTTGACCCCCTTGGCCAGCGCCTCCACGACGACGTCTTCGATGAATTGCGGCGGGACGCAGAGGACGAGCAGGTCGGGCGCTTCGGGCAGGGCCGAAACGCTCGCGAAGGCAGCCTCCCCCTGCACCGTCCCGGCTGAGCGGTTGACGAAATAGACGGAACGGCGGTGCTTTCCACCCAAGGCGCCGCGCGCCAGCCAATATCCCCACTTGGACCGGTCGTCGGTTGCCCCGACAACCGCAACGGATGCGGGATTGCGGAACGGATCGAGCGAGGACGCCAACCCCACACCGGGCAGGCCGGTCGCTTCGGATCTCATCGCCATCGGACAACACTCCATTTTTAACTAATGCGTCAGTTATTAATGAAACTGTGCCTGTGCCAGCCCGGAATGTCAAGCAGTTTTTCTAACGGATCGCCACGGAGTCGATGAATGCATTGCAGGTGGCCTGCATCCTCTCGACCGTCATGTGTTTCGAGCCGATGAGCACCTGGATCGCCAGCCCGTCGAGCATGCCGACGAAGGCGTCGGCAAAGGCCACGGGGTCGCCCACGGCGATGAGTCCCAGGTCAATTCCAGCCTTCGTCGTCTCAATCACGGTCTGTCGCCAGTCGCCGTAGTAGACCTCGTTGACTTCACCCAGGGACCTGTCCCCCACGGCCGAGACCCAGAACTCGAGCCACACGCGCCACGACCGGACAGCGGCCGCGGAGATCGGCAGATATCCGTCCGCCAACTTGCGAAGGCGCGCGACCGGGTCGTCATCCTCCTCGAAATGGCCATCTCGTCGCCCCAGCGATTGGTCGTACTGGAAGCGGAAGGCGTCCTTGAGCAGGTCTTCCTTGGAATCGAAGTAGTAGTGCACGGTTCCGGTGCTGTAGCCGGCCACTTTGGCCACATCGGCGATGCGCAGGTCACGGAAGCCACGTTCGGCAACCACCTCACAGGTCGCCTCCAGGATCTCGCGTCGTCGTTGGGCAACTGCGCTCGGACGGGCCATGCATCAACGCCTTTCAGTGGTCAGGTCAACATTTCTGACTATAGCGTCAATTAAGGTCGTCGCGCAGGGCTACCGCAACGTGATGTGGGGCTCAAAGGCATCAAGCAGGAGCTCTCGCATCCGGTCAACCGTCATGTCACCCGATCCTGTGACGACCTGGATGGCGAGCCCGTCCACCATGCCGGTGAATCGCCCGGCAAGGGCGTCGACATCGACACCCGCGGCCAAGCCCTCGCCCTGCCCACGTGTCAACAAATTCACGACGATGGCACGCCACCGCCCATACACAAGCCTGTGTTCCTGCCGCAACTCCGGCTGGAGCATCGCCTCGTTCCAGGACTGGATCCACACCGACCACTCATCAAGGTCCGCCTCGCTGGCGGGCAATTGTACCTCGATCAAGCGACGCAGCATCTCGACGGTGTTGCCTGACCGGCGGAACTCGTCGTCCAGTTGCGCATGAAACCGGTCCGCATAGAGTCGGAGGGCGGCACGCAACGTCTCGTCCTTCGACGGAAAGTGATAATGGACGGTTCCCGTGCTGGTGCCGCACTCCCGGGCGATATCGGCAACGCGCACGTTGTGGAATCCCTTGCGCGCAATGAGGCGGGCCGTGGCCTCAAGGATCTGGACCCGCCGTTCTTCGGCGTCCAGGCTCTCGGCCCGCCGACGCGAGGACACGCCGGCCGCCGCGGCGATGCGCACGGGGGCGTGGCCGGCCCCCGTGCGCAAATAATCGATGGGAACCCTGCCCACCCGGGCGATGGCCTTGAGCTCATGGTCCTGCAGCCGCCGCACGCCGCGCAACGCCTTCGAAAGGGCCGTCGCATCCATCCCGATCCTGGCGGCGAACTCCCGTTGGGTCAGGTCCGCGGACAGGACGACGTTCCGCACACGGCCGACCACCGGGTCGGGGGGTTCCTGTTTCGACTCGGTCATGGCGGAGATCATTATGCTGGAGAGATCACCGGGCGTCAACCATGGCGGCCAGGACCTCGTCCGCGGCGCGGTAGCCCGACCCGATCGCACCATCGATATAGCCGTTCCATCGGCCGGCGGTCTCCGTTCCGGCCCAGTGGATGACGCCGCTCGGCGTGCGCCAGCCGTCACGGGCGTAGCCCGTCCAGCCGCCCGGGGTCACATACGCCTCATAGCCGCCTTGCGCAAACTCATCGTACGGCCAGATCTTCTCGGTGTAGTCCACGGGGTCGGTCGCCTGCGGCCCCGCGATGGCTGCCAGGGTTTCCAGGACGGCGGCCCGGCGTTCGGCGGCCGGGCGCTCGGCCCAATCACTCACCCGGTCCCCGTAGACGAAACCCACGAGGATGCCCATCGAGGCATCGGCCGGCGAGTTGTCGAACACGACCCCGACCGGTCCGTCGTCGTACACCGTGGCGATACCTGAGAGCCCGGCCGCCCGCCAGAATGGTTGCGTGTAGACGGCATGGACCTTCGCGACCCGCCCCATCGGACTGTGCGCCAGCCAGCCACGCCTGCTGATCGACAGGGTGGGCGTGAAGGAAATCCCGGACGTCGCCGGCGGCGGCAGGGCAACGACCACCCGCCGGGCCCGGATGACTCCCGAACCCGTGCGGACCATTGCTCCCTGCTCGTCCTGTTCCACCGCTTCGACCGGCGTATTCAGGCACAGACGGTCGCCCAGTTCCACGGCGAGAGCCGTTGCCGGTGCCGCCGCACCGCCGTGGAAGCGGCTGTCCTGGGCGCAATCGCGCGTCTCCATCAACTGCTCATAGCCGTCGGCCGCCGCGATGTAGAACACGACGTGGAACAGCGAGATTTCCCGGGGCTCGCACGACCACACGCCCTGGATCGCCAGTGCGAGCCGGCGTATGGCATCCTCGTCGCCGGTCTGGGCGCGGAAGAAGGATTCGGCGGTTTGACTGTCCCACAGCTCGAAGTCCGGGGTCAGCCACGGCTGGTCCAGGTCCACGGATTTCGCCATGGCGTCAAGGAGGGTGGTGACGCGGCAATAGTCATCGATTCCGGGGCCCGCCTCCGGTGCGGCACCGTCATACGCCACGCGTGACCCGTCCCGCCACACCTCAATGTGACGCCCTTCCTCCCAGCTGGGGAACGTCTCGCAACCGAAACGCTCGGCCAGGGCAAGCAGGTTTTTCTGCGTCGGCCCCACCCACTGGCCGCCCTGATCCACGACGGCGCCGCCTTCGCGCACCTCACTGAGCACGCGCCCGCCGACCCGCCCGGAGGCCTCGAGGACCACGAAGTCGATTCCCTCGTCCTTCAGCCGAAGGGCCGCGGCCAGCCCGGCATAACCCGCGCCCACGACGACGACGTCAACCTGGCCATCCATCTCGCCGTCGGTGATCCCCTGTTTCTGACCTGTCCACATGCCTCCAAGCATGCAGCAAGACTGAACAATGCGTCAATAGTTGCGATTTGGACGATCGAAACTCTTGACAACCATCACCGCATCAGCAACATTGATTATTCAGTCAATTGCGATTTGCGTCACAGTCGCGCCCATGGCAACCAAAGGAATCCTCATGGCATGGATCAGCAAATCAGAGTCGGTCCAGACCGAATCCCCAGATCTGCGCCCGGGTGGCAAGGGCCTGCGCCCGGGTGCGCTGGGCATGGTCGCCAGCGTCATTCTGGCCACGGCCTCCGCGGCGCCGGCCTATAGCCTCGCCGCCACCATTGCATTCGTCGTGGCCTTCGTCGGCGTCCAGGCCCCGGTCGTCGTCGCCCTGGCCTTCGTGCCGATCCTGTTCGTCGCGCTCGGGTATTCGGCGCTCAACCGGCGCGATCCCGACTGCGGCACGATCTTCACCTGGGGCAGCAAGATCTTGGGACCGAGAATAGGGTTCATGGCCGGATGGGCCATCATCGCCTCATTCGTCCTCGTCATGGGCAGTCTCGCCCAGGTGGCAGGTCAATACGGCTTCTTGCTCTTCGGCGCCGACCGCATCGGGAACGACCCATCCAACCCGTGGGTGCTCCTCGTCGGGCTCAGCTGGATCGCTCTCATGTCGTGGGTCTGCTATCGGGGCATCGAGGTCGCCGCGGCCGTCCAACGTGTGCTGCTGTTCCTCGAGTTCGGCATGCTGGTGATCTTCTCGGTTGTCGCCTTGGTCCGAGTCTATGCCGGCAACGCCGGGACCGGCGCCTTGCAACCGCACATCTCCTGGCTCAATCCGTTCGCGATTTCATCGCCGAGCGCGTTCGTCAGCGGGATTGTCCTCATGCTCTTCATTTACTGGGGCTGGGAGACCTCCCTGACAGTCAGCGAGGAGACCGCCGACCGCAAACGGACCCCCGGACGGGCCGCCACGATTTCTACATTTCTCCTGTTGGCGCTTTACCTCATCGCCACCGTCGCCACGATCGCCGTCGCCGGCATCGGCACGACGGGAAATGGTCTGGGCAACCCCGATAACTCCGGCAATGTCTTCGCGGCGCTTGGCGATGCCGTCTTCGGCACCAGCCCCATTGGATCGTTTTGTGCCCACCTGATGGTCCTGATGGTCTTGTCCTCGGCGGCCGCCTCAACCGAAACCACCATCCTGACGCTCGGCCGTACGATGCTTGCCATGGGCAGTTACGGCGCGCTCCCACGGGTGTTCGCGAAGGTCCATCCGAAATACGCCAGCCCCAAGGTCGGCACGATCGTGACGGGCGTCGCCGGGGCGCTGTTCTACATCGTGATGAACTTCCTGAGCGACGGACACGTCATCGGCGACGCCGTTGCCGCCTGCGGGCTCATGATCGCGTTCTACTATGGGCTGACCGGACTGACCGCGGCGTGGCAGTATCGCCAGACACCCCGGCCCGAACGCGGCCACCCCTGGCTTCGCGCCGTATTCCCGGCCCTGGGCGGACTCATGCTTTTCACCGCCGGGATATGGAGCCTCATCAACGATTGGAACCCGGCCTCAAGCTACACCTCGTGGACGCTGCCGTTCGCGCCACACTGGCACATCGGCGGCGTCTTCATCATCGGCGCCGGAGCCTTCGCCGTGGGAATCGTCGCCATGGTCGTCCTCAGCCGCCGGCAGCCCGAGTTCTTCCGCGGCAAGCTCGCCCAAACCGCAAGCCTCGACTCCCTGGACACCGCCGAATAGCCTGGGCCGACTGGCGTCATGACCGACCGAAGCGGGTTTCAATCGCCTGCAGCTGGTCCGCCGTGAACGCCAAAGCCGCTTCCCGGAGTGTGGTTCCGTCCCGATCCGCCCGACGGAACATGTCGGTGACGATGCGCCTCATCTCGGAACGAATCTTCGCCTCGGACTGGCCGTGGTCGGCATCGATGTCGCCAAACAGCATCCACCACCACCACGCGTTGGTTGCCGAGTTGGAGACGAAGTCCGGCACGACCCGTGTCCCGCGAGCACCCAGCAGGGCTTCGGCCTCCGGCAGCACCGGCATGTTCGCCGCCTCAACCACAAGCGAGGCGGTGATCTGGGCCTGGTTCTCCGCAGTGATGCAATATGAGATCGCGGCCGGAATCAGGACGTCGGTCTCCACGGCCAGCCAGTCGTCTCGCGGCAGTTCGTTATCGTCGGGCCCCAGGCTCGACCGGTCGATCTCCCCGAAACCATTCCTCGACCTCAGCAGCATCTCGACGTCGAGGCCCTCGGGGTTGACGATGACCCCGTTGGCATCGGCGATTCCCACAACCAGCATGCCGGCCCGGGCCAGATAGCGGGCCGTCGCGCCGCCCATCGAACCAAAGCCCTGGATGACGACTCGAGACCCGGCGACGGGCCGGCCCAATTCGTTGAGTGCGGTCAGTACCGATTCGGCGACACCCAGCCCGCCGACCAACTCGCCCAATCCAACCCCGTCGACATCGATGCCGAAGGCCTTCTCCAACCGCTCAATCGCCTCATCCCGGTTCTCCAGCAACGGGTAGACGGCCTGAATCGAGCTCTGTAACCCGAGTTCGCCGATCACTTCGTCAATCAACTTTTGCTGCAGCCCGAGGTCCTCACCCATCGTCCAATGCGCCTGGAGCAGGGCGCTGATTCCTTGAACATAGCGCTTCAAGACGGCGCGCATCTCGGGATCGTGCGGGTCGCAGTCGATACCGCCCTTGGCGCCGCCCAGTGGCACATAGCGGTTTCCGGGCCGGTAGTGCAGGCTCTCCTTCAACGTCATGCCGGCGGCAAGACCCCGAACCTCGTCAAGGGTGCATCCCTTGCGCATGCGAAGCCCCCCGCTGCAGACGCCCCGAACAAGACGATCGATGACGAGGAAGCCTTGCCGCCCGCTCTCGGGATCTGTCCAAATCACCTCGAGGAAAGGCGATGTCATGGTCTTCGTTGACTTCTCTTCAACTGCGATCGGCATAGTGTCACTCCTGGCTCGCGTGCATTTTTACTGAATCACGAGTCAGTTTGCATTGGGCTCAAATGACTTGTCAAGAGGCAGGCTTCCCGCTTCCCGGCGGCCAAGTTCACCCGGATCGACACCAAGCTCCCAGGCGACCTGGCGGACCAGCCACCCCTGCAGAACGTCCCGCTTGAAGTCGTCCTTGTGCACCACCATGCGCACGGCGAGCCCGTCGAGCATGGACGTGATCCGGGTTGCCGCGTCACGCGAGTCATCGACGCGAAAGACTCCTTGGACCACCCCTTCGTCGATCACGGCGGCGATCTCGTCGGTCCACCTGTCTTGCAGGTCGGAGAGGACCTTGCGCAGCGTCTTGTCCCGCATGGCGGTCGACCAGGCGTCAATCCATATTTGCCAGCCCCTGGCTTGGCCTGTTGGCGCGTACCACTCAAGGGCCACCATCAAGCGGTCCGCCGGCGAGCGGGCTTCGTGCATGATTCGGCGCAACTTCAACAGATCACGCTCGGCGGCATGCATCAACGCTTCGACGAGCAGGTTCTCCTTGGTCTCGAAGTGGTAGATGATCAGCGCCGCGCTGACATTCATGGCGGCGGCGACATCCGCGATTCGCATCGTCGACATGCCCTTTTCACGGATCTGCCGCAGGGTCTCCCCGAGCACTTCCACTCGCCGCGCCTGGGCATTCATTCTCTTCATGAATGGCACTCTATCCCCCGCCGCCGGCCCAACGCCCCGGCGAAGAAACATTCTTTTCAGTGGTTGACATCGCCTGTGATGAACGGCACAGTCTACGTATTACCTGTACGGCGAGTCAGGAACGAGGACCGCCTTTCATCAACAGATCCAAGGAAGCAGGACCATGGCTGGATACCGATTTGGGACCCTTGCGGCCGTTGCCGCCGTGGCAAGTCTCGCCCTGACCGGCTGCGGCGGTTCCAGTACGGCCGCCGGCGGCTACGGCTCGTGCGAAGTCACGGGCGCCAAGGGCTCGATGTCACTCAAGCCCGTCGTCGAGAACACGCTCACCGTCGAGACGAATCTGCCCTCACCAGGCTGGTGGAAGGGCTTGTCACCTGAAGGCATCGACGGCGGCTATGAATACTGCCTTGCCGCCAACATCGCCTACCGGGCCGGACTTGACCATGTCAAGGTCGTCAATGCATCCTTCGACGCGCTGGTCGCGGGCCAGACCAAAGACTACGACATTGCCATGGCCCAGGTGTCCATCACGCCGGCCCGCGAAAAGGTCGTGCAGTTCTCCAAGCCGTACTTCGACTCCAACGTCGCGGTTCTGGTCAAGGAGGGTGCCGGCGTCACGGCGTCGAACATCGCGTCGAAGAAGCTGGGTGTGGCGCTTGGCACCACAGCCGTCGACTTCGTGAAGAACAAGATCAATCCGGCGACCCCTGCCCGCGTGTTCCAGGACACCGACACGATGGTGACGGCCGTCGCCTCCGGGCAGATCGATGCGGCCATCCAGGACACGGCCACCCTGCTGGGTTTCGCCAAGGGATCCTCGGGGGCCATGACCGTCATCGGCCAATACAAGACCGGTGAACAATATGGTGCGATCTATCCCAAGGACTCGCCAAACGCGGGGGCCATGAACCAGGCCATCGACGCCATGTCCGCCGACGGAACCCTTGACAAGTTGTCGGCCACCTGGCTCGGCCCCACCCTCGGCGGAGATCCTGCCAAGGTTCCGGCGTTCCCGATCCCATGAGCAACTTGATTCCCACGCGCGAAGGAGGCCTGAAGTCATTCCGGCCTCCCCAAGCAGCCCCGCCTATCGTCATGCCGCTCGCCGCCTCGGCGGTCCTGGCGGTGGTGGCCACGGCGGCCGTTTCCTTCTACGCCCTCCAAGGCATGTATGCCCTCTCCGGTTCGTCCGGCATGCCCCTCATCGTGCTGTTCATCCTGGCGGGTGTGGCCGCGGTTACGCCGATCATTCCCGCCACCCGTGCCATCCGGGGCGCGACGCGGCGCAATTCCCTCCTGCGGGACGGCCACATTGTCGAGGCCAGGCACGTCGCGGCCCTCGGGCGGGAGTCCGCGGCAACGAGCCTGGGCTATTCTGCCGCCGTGTTCGTGCTCGCCTGCATTCTGGTGTTCGTCGGCACGAACGACGGCGCCATCGCGCACACCTTCCTTCGCCCGTCGTTCATCACCCAAGCCTGGAGCGACGTGCTCAAGGCGTTCTGGGTGAACGTGCGGGTCGCCGTGGGCGCCGAAGTGCTTGTCTTGGTCCTGGGTCTCGCGATAGCCATCATGCGGATGCTTCCGGGCCGGGCAGGCCGGCCACTGCGTATGCTCGCGATCATGTACGCCGACGTGTTCCGGGCGATCCCCGGCATCATCGTCCTTTACCTGGTCGGGTTCGGTTTGTCATTGGCCAAGGTCCCCGTCTTCAAGGACCTGCCGCCGATCTGGTTGGCCATTTTCGCGCTGACCCTCACCTACGGGGCCTACGTTGCCGAGGTGTACCGCGCCGGACTCGAATCCATTCACCGCAGCCAGTGGGCGGCGGCTCGTTCGCTCGGCCTGTCCTATCCGCAGGCCCTCCGGACCGTGATCGTTCCGCAGGCCGTACGCCGGGTGATCCCGCCGCTGCTGAACGATTTCATCGGCCTCCAGAAGGACACGGCCCTGATCGGCGTCATGGGAGTCATCGACGCATTCACCCAATCACGGCTGGTTGCCTCGTCCGTTTTCAACCTGTCACCGGTAACCGTCGTTGCCATCATCTTTGTCCTGGCCACCATCCCGCAGTCACGCTTCGTCGACCGGATGATCCAAAAGGACCAGGCCCGGCAGCGGGCCGGATCAAGCTAGTGGCGTGTCTCCAAAATAGTTCATGTTTTGAGGGTTAAGCTTGGGTCATGTCGAATCACGCCCCCGCATTGCCCCTCA
>NZ_RWKQ01000030.1:0-15357 GCF_003946885.1 Specibacter cremeus
CCATTATCCCAGGAAAGCCGCCATTCCGCACTCAGACCCACCGATTCTTGATCTCGATTCTGGACGTTCTGAATAACCCTCATTAGCACCTTTGCTCAAACTACGGAATCGTAAAGACACTCACGTCACATTTTTTCAACGCCGAGGCCGACCGATCTAAACCGCGCGACACCCGAGCGACGTCATTATTGGATGGTTTTTCCAGCACTGCCGCTTGGCAATGTCGGCTCCTCAATGTGACCTGCATCATGGATCCTACACGATCTACGATTTGACGGCAATGCCTCGAGGTCTCTAATCTTCA
This sequence comes from Specibacter cremeus, assembly GCF_003946885.1. GTDB lineage: Bacteria > Actinomycetota > Actinomycetes > Actinomycetales > Micrococcaceae > Specibacter > Specibacter cremeus. The sequence goes on from NZ_RWKQ01000030.1 coordinate 305, forward strand.
CGCCCTGCCGACTCTCCCAACTGGTGGGCAGTAGATGCTCGATTTGGCCCGTTTCGAGGCGATTTTCGACATCTACCGTCCACCAGTTGGGTCAGAAGCCGCCGGCCAGGGAACGAGCCGCGTTCAGGTATCCGCGGGTCACGGCGCGCTGGGCCAGCGCCGCGACCGGGGATCCGAGCTTCGCGATCAGGCTTCCGGGTTTGCTGAACGCCACCAGCCGGAAGTGCACGGCGCCGGACGCCGTCATGATCGCGGCGAACGCCTCCTCGCCCAGTTCCGGGTGCCCGGGCAGCGTGCCGTAGCCGAACCCGGCAAACTCGATCCCCATGCCGTCCGCGCGGGTCATCGTGGCAGGCTCGTGTGCCCACACGACCTCGCACGGCACGGGCAGCCGCAGGGCGCCGACGCCGAACCCGCTGACGACACGGGCGCCCACGGTTGCCCGGTCCGGTGCCCGGACGGTCAGCCCGGCCAGGCGCTGGATCTGCCACGTCATGATTCCCTCGGCCAGTGCGGCGAACGCGGCGTGGCCCGTGCCGACCTGCAGGTCGAGGTCGACGCGGTGGAACCCGGCCGGCCATCCCGCGGCGGAATCATTCGGCGATTCGACGGCGATCCCACGAGTGACGCCTATGTTCGGGTAGTTCAATCCGGTACGGGGTGTGTTCACCCGTCCATTCTGCCCGAACGGGGACAGCGCCGCCCCGAGCGGTGATTGAGCCTATCGAAATCGAGCCTGTCGAAATCGGCTTCCGGCGTGGACTGGGGTCTCGACAAGCTCGACCACCGAGCGACAAGGTGGACCGCCGCTGATTGAGCCTGTCGAAATCGGCTTCCGGCGTGGACTGGGGTCTCGACAAGCTCGACCACCGAGCGGCAAACCCGACCACCGGGTCAACCGCGCAGCCGGGCCGCCCAGCCGAGCGCCTCCCGCTGCGTGCGCGGCAACCCGGCCACCACGAGATCCCACGAGTCCTCCAGCATGTCCAGGACCAGCGACCGCTCCACCAGTGAGCAGTCCACGCTGTTCCAGTGCCGCTTGTTCAGGTGGTAGCCGGGCGTGATGCCCGGGTTGGCAAGGCGCAATTGCGGCGCCAGTTCGGGATCACATTTCAGCGCCACGGACAGCGGCGCTGTATCGAGGCCCGCAATTGCGAACACCTTGCCCACCCGGGCGGCTCCCCCGGTCACTGGCGCGACGACCTTGAACACGGACGTCTCGGGCCCGAACGGAAAGTCCTCGTACACACCGGGCAAGGCCAGGGCGGCGGCACGGATGCCGGCACCGTCCAGGTGGGCGCCGTCGTCGTTCGTGGTGGCCATGCGGATCACCCGGCCGCAACGGCGTAGGTCAGCACGGCGAACTGCCCCTGCTTGGTGGCGGATTCCAGCGTGAGCCGGTCCGCCCCGATGGTCAGCGGCAGCAGCGGCGCCCCGCCGTCGACGGCCGCCGGCGCCACGCACAGCACCATCGAGTCGAGGGCGCCGGCGGACAGGAACTGGCCGGCCAGCCCGCCGCCGCCCACCACCCACACATCCAGGGACCCGGCCGCCGCGACGATGTCCGGCAGCGCGTCGGACACGGGTCCTCGCACGAACCGCACATCGGCGCCGTCGGGCACGGGCAGGTCGCGGTTGGTGAACACGTACGTGGGCCGGGTGCCGTAGAACTCCTGCCACCTGGCCGGCCGGTCGAGCAGGTCCTCGTGCCGCAGCACCCATTCGTAGGTGGTGGCGCCCTCGACCAGCACGCCCATGCGGTCCATGAAGGCGGCGGCGTCCGGCCCGTCCGTGTCGTCGACCTCGAACAGCCAGTCCAGCGAGTTGTCGGCATCGGCCAGGAAGCCGTTCAGGGTGGTCGCCGCGTAGTACACAAACCTCGTCATGACGCCAACGCTACCCTCGCCCGGTCAGGACCGGCAGAATTCTCCGAGGCGCGTCAGCCGGACTTCGCGCAGCCCGTCGTAGCGGCTCAGGTACGGCAGGGAATCTGCGCCCCAGAGCTCCCGGAAGTCGTCCCGTGCGCCCGCCGGGTCCGTGTACCGGACGTCGACCAGGCCCAGCGTGGCCGCGTACTCGAACAGCAACGCCAGCACGTAGCGGCCCTGGAGGAGCTCCCAGTCGTGCATGTCGGCGTATCCGAGGCTGCCGTACTCCGGGTCCTCCAGGTACAGCTTCCACAGCCGCATCTCGCTGCGGTGGATCTGCGGGTCCATCCCATCGTGCTGCATGCGCCTGAACAGCTCGTCGATCCCCATCCAAGCGTCGGCGGACAGCAGGTCCAGGCCCTCGGCGGCCAGCGCCCGCCGCGGGCGCAGCGCGCTCAGGACGTTGGCGGACCGTTGGCCCTTCACCGCCTCGATCCGGCTGAATTCGTCAATGACGCCGTTCTTCAGCCAGCGCTCCCACAGCAGTTTGAGGGTCACGGCCGGGTCCTTGCGCAGCGCCGCGCGCCCCCGCGGGGTCAATTGCAGCCGCGGCCCGTCAGCCAACCCGCCGGCCTGGATCAGCAGCGGCCAAGCGTAGGTGGAGATCGGCTCGTCCGGGTAGAAGTCGCCGCCAGGTAGCGCATCGGCGAGCAGCCGCAGCGTCGCGGCGGAGGGTCGCCGCGTCGTGGCGCTGGCCCGCAGCTTCCCGGCCTCCGCCAGGGCCAGCACGGCCGGCAGCTGCGCCAGGGCCCGCGGCTCGGTGGCAATCTCGATGATGCTCATTTGACCCCCAGGTAGTCCTCGAGCAGGACCACCTTCAGCCCGGCCGCCTTCTGCGCGGCCGCGAACGCGCCCAGATCCTGGGCGAATTCGGGCCGGAAGTGCATGAGCACGATCTCGCCGGGCCGCAGCTTGTCACCGACCTGGTACTGCATGCCCCCGGCGTTCGCCTTGGCCTCCCAGTCGATGATGGCCTTGAGCCCGCACGCCGCCACGGCCCGCTGCACGGACTCCGTATACGGGCCGCCCGGCGGCCGGAAGAACACGGGCCGCCGGCCGTACTCCTTCTCCTCGAAGTCGGCCATCTGGCAGATCTCCGCCTTTTGCGCCTCGTAGCCCAGGTTGATGAAGCCCAGGTTGTGCGTCATCGAGTGGTCCTCGACGAGGCTGCCGCCGGCCGTGTACTGCTTGAAGAACGCCGGATCGGGCGCAATGAACGCGTTCGCCAGGAACAGCGACGCCCGGTATCCGTACTTCGCCAGCAGCGCCACGTCGCTGGACCGCTTGACCGCCCCGTCGTCGATGGTCAGGAACACGACCTTCTGTTCGGTGGGGATCTTCGTGAGCACCGGCGCCAGCCCGTTTTCGATGGGCGGCAGCTTGAAATCGGGCACCAGGCCGTCAAGGGACGACGCCGGCACCCGGGTCGCGCCGGGCGTGGCCGTTGCGCTGGGCGAGGGTGTGGGCGTGGCGGTGCGGCTGCCGGCCCCCGCGGACGGTGACGATGCCGCGGTGGCGGGCCCCGCCGTCGTACCGGACCTGCCGAAGATCCAGACCCCGGCGACGACAATGAGCACCAGGACCAGCCCGGCGGCGAGGAGGGCGGGCAGGCGGCGTGAACCGCGCGTGGCGTGAAGGTGACGTGGCATGCAGATGTTCCCGTTTGTTAGAGCCCCAGCGTTGCCGCCTCGATCATCGGACAGGTGTTCATGACGACGTCGAGCCCGGCGTCCGCGGCACGCTGCGCCGCCGCCTCATCCACGACACCCAGCTGCAACCACACGGCACCGGCCCCGATGGCAATGGCCTGGTCCACCACCGAGCCTACCTTTGTCGAGTTCACGAAGCAGTCAACCACGTCAATGTGACCGGGGATGCCGGCCAGCTTCGTGAAGCCGGCCGCGCCGTGCACAGAGTCGCCCTTCAGGCTGACCGGGATGATCTCCATGCCGAGACGGCCCTGGATGAACAGGGACACGCCGACGGCCGCCCGGCGCGGGTTGTTGGACAGTCCGACGACGGCCCACCGGCCGGGGGTGGTCAGCAGGCGGCGGATGACGTCCGGGTCGTTGCGGTGTGCCATGCCCCGAGCATACGCCCGGGACCCGACAAATTCCCGGGCGGCATTATTACGAGGCATGCACCACGTTTTTGGGGTCCTCGGCGCGGCGTCATACGCTGGTGGTGCCACCACCAGGACCGATGGAGTGCCCTCTTGCCAGCTGTCTTATCCCCCGCCGAAGCCGCACGCCTGGCGTTTTGGGCCGCGGCGGCCGACAGGCTGGACTGGGCCGAAAAATGGCACACCGTCCACTCGATGGCACCGGCCGACCCCGCAACCAGGCGCGGTCCGGACATCGGTTGGTTCGAGGGCGGCATGCTGAACGCGGCCGTGAACTGTGCCGACCGGCACGTGGCGGCGGGCAACGGCGAGAAGGCGGCGCTGCACTTCGAGGGCGAGTCCGGCGACCGGCGCACCATCACGTACCGGGAGCTGACGGAACTCGTCAGCCAGGCCGCCAACGCGCTGGAATCGCTGGGTGTGGGCAAGGGCGACCGCGTCGTCATCTACCTGCCCGTGCTCGTGGAAACCATCGTCATCACGCTCGCCTGTGCCCGGATCGGCGCCGTGCACTCGCTCGTGTTCGGCGGTTTCTCGGCGGAGGCGTTGAGGTTCCGGGTCGAGGACACCGGCGCGAAGCTGCTGGTCACCACGGACGGCCAGTTCCGCCGCGGCACCGCCGTCCCGGTCAAGGCGCACGCGGATGCGGCCGTCGCCGGGGACAACGCGATCGAGCACGTGCTCGTCATCAACCGCACCGGATCGGAGATCGACTGGACCGACGGCCGCGACGTGTGGTGGCACGACGTCGTCGACACCCAGCCGCGCGTCCACGCGGCGCAGGCATTCGACGCCGAGACGCCCTTGTTCATCATGTACACCTCCGGCACCACCGGCCAGCCGAAGGGCCTGGTCCACACGACCGGCGGCTACCTGACCCAGGCGTCGTGGAGCCACGAGTTCCTGTTCGCGCACCCGGACCCGGCGCAGCGGCACCGCGACGTGCACTGGTGCACCGCCGACCTGGCCTGGGTCACGGCGCACACGTACGAGATCTACGGGCCGTTGTCCAACGGCGTCACCCAGGTCATCTACGAGGGCGTGCCGAATGAGCCGCACCCGGGCCGCCACTTCGAGATCATCGAACGCTACAAGGTCACCAGCTACTACACGGCCCCGACACTGGTCCGTTCGCTCATGGGCTGGTTCCCGGACGGCATCCCGGCCGGCCACGACCTGTCCTCGATCCGGCTGGCCGGCACCGTCGGGGAGGCCGTGAACCCGGAGGCGTGGCGCTGGCTGCGCACCCAGGTGGGGCGTGATGCGCTGGTGGCCGGGGACCCGGCGTCGGGCATCCCCATGGTGGACACGTGGTGGCAGTCGGAGACCGGCGCCACGATCCTCTCGCCCCGCCAGGGCGACGCCGTGTTCAAGCCCGGCTGCGGCACGCGGGCGCTGCCCGGCGTCGCCGTGGATGTGGTGGACGACGACGGCGCGAGAGTCCCAGCCGGGACGCAGGGAAACATCGTGGTCACCCGCACCGGGCCGGCCATGGCGCGCACGGTCTGGGGCAACCCGGAACGGTACTACAGCTCGTACTGGGAGAAGTACGCGGCGCAGGGCTGGTTTCTGGCCGGTGACGGCGCCCGCTTCGACGAGGACGGCGACATCTGGATCCTGGGCCGCACCGACGACGTCATCAACATCTCCGGCCATCGGCTCTCGACCATCGAGATCGAGTCGGCGCTGGTATCGCACCCGGGCGTCGTCGAGGCCGGCGTGTGCCCGACGTACGACGCGACAACGGGCCACGCGGCGACGGCGTTCGTAGTGCCGCTGGACCGCTCGGTGACCGACTCCGGCTCTTCGCGCGCGGATCTCGCCGCCGAGCTGCGCGCCCATGTGGCCACGCAGATCGGCCCGATCGCCAAGCCGCGTGACATCGTCTTCGTCCCGGACGTGCCGAAGACGCGCTCGGGGAAGATCATGCGCCGGCTGCTGACCCAGCTGTTTGAGGGCACCGCCCTGGGCGACACGACCAGCCTGCAGAACGAACCGTGCATCCCGGACATCGCACGGATCTGCGCGACGCGGTGATTGAGCCTGGTCCGGTGATTGAGCTTGTCGAAATCACCGGAGGCCTCGACGGGGCTCGACCACCGACCCTCGCTCGACCCCCGCGTCAGGCGCGGGCCAGCAGGCCCTCGCCCACCTCGGCACGCCGGTAGAACACCTCACGGCCGGCACGGATCGGCTCGGCCAGACCCGTCGCGGCCATGACCTTCAGGTGCCCGCTGACCGTGCCGGCGGCCAGGTCCAGGGCACAGGCCAGCTGGGTTGTCGTCATGGGCAGGTCGAGCTGGGCCAGGATCTGCGCCCGGGTGCGCCCCAGCAGCTGCGCGACCGGGCTGTCGACGACCTCCTTGCCGTTTTCCCACAGTCGGCCCACTCCGCGGGGGGCATATGTGAGGGTCGGCACGAACGGCGCCGTGTTGAGCACCAGCGTGCGCGGCCAGACGAACGCACTGGGCACTAGAAGCAGTCCATTGCCCGGTTCGGGACAATCCGTGCAATCACAGTACTGCGTGACCTCCAGCCCGGTGTCGATGCGGCGCACGCTCGGGTGCAGCGTGCTGAACATCTCCTGCATGCCGCCGGCGGCCAGCAGCGCGAGCCGGTAGTCGACGTCGGCCAGCTCGATGGCGCGCAACCGCGGCCAGAACGGCTCGAGCGTCGTGGCCCAGTACCATTCGAGCGCGCGCAGCAGCCGTGGGATGCCGGCGTCGAGGTCGTCGACGAACGCGCGGGCGGTGTCGGCGGCGTCGCCGTCGGGCAGGTTCGCGAGCAGGTAGCCGATGTCCGTGCGCCACATCTCGTGCGGCACGGCGGCGATGGCGGCCAGGCCGGAGGCAAGCGTGTCCTGGCGCCGCGGCGTGGGTGTCAGGCTGTCCGGCAGGAACCCGGAGCCCGGGACGAGTGCCGTGAGAAGGCGCAGGTGGTCTGCCTTCTCCGGGTCGGGGGAGGCGGCCATGCGCGACTTGGCCTGGGCGATCCACGACCGGTGGATCGGCGTGCCGGACTGCAGCGTGCGCAGGCTGGTCACGGCCTCCCACAGCGGCGAAACGGTGAACCGGACCTTGTCCAGATCCTCGGCTGTGAGCGTCAGCTTCATGCTTACAAGTCTAGGGACGGATGCCTTTGGAGCCACGATTCGGTGCTGGCCGAATCGTGGCCAACCGCCCCGGACCGGTCCACGCTGGAGCCATGACCACATCAATCAGCACCCCACCCACCCTGGCACCGTCCCGGCCCTCGTCCACCCCGGCACCGGTATCGCTTCCGGCCGCCGCCCCGCCCACGTCGCCACGCACGCGCCGGCACTGGCTCGCCCGCCTGCTGTGGGATGCGCCAGTGCGTGAGGACCGTCTGGCCGAGTTGCGCGAACAGGCGTACACGCGGCTGAGCCAGGCGACCGTCACCCGCTGGTGACCCCCTGTTGTCGCGTCACGGCTGAGACCGGGCGATCACGTAGGCCATCGACCCGCGCCCGGTGACCGTGACATCGCGCATCCTGGAGCGGGCCACCGCTGCCCGCAGCTGGACCGCGCTGCGCACGGCGGCCACCTCGCCACGCCGGTGCAGCAGGTTCAGATAGGCCGTCGAAAGCCTGGAGCCGGTGACGAGGCTGGCCAGGTACAGTGCCCCGCCGGGTTCGAGCTGGGCCGCCAACCCGTCCACGAGCCCGGGCACGTCGTCAACCAGGTGCAGCAACCCGAGCCCGAGGATCGTCTCATAGTGTGCCCCGTCGATCGGTACGAGCAGGTCCCGGCACTCGAAGCGGATCCGGGCCGGCACCGTGCCGCCGGCGGCCCGGGCGATGGCACGTTCCGCCCTGGCCAGCATCGGCCGGGACAGATCCACGAGTGTCGTCTCGCGCCCGCTGGCCACGTGCAGCACGGCCGTGGCGGACGCGGTCCCGGCGGCCACCTCAAGCAGCGGACCGCGTGCGGAGCCCATTGCGCGTGCCGCGAACGCGGCGTAGTCGTCAGGATGAGTGCCCCAAGCGATCCGGTTGTACAACGGCGAGGACACCATCGCGTCATAGGCGGCCGCGCGCCGGTCGTAGAAGCGCGGATTCCCGAAAACGTGGTCGGCCATGGCCCGATTATCCGCCCGATCGCCTCGGGCGGCCCAACTGAGGCGCACTTAAGCACCCGTTGGCCGCCCCACAGGTGCTTAACCGCGCCTCAGTTGGGAGGGGGCGCAATGCGGCGCAATCTTTTTGGATTGCCGGCCTTGTCTTGTCACAATGGACGGAACCATCCCGAGCGGCCGAGAGATCTGGCTCTGTGACGCCGCAGCAACCGCCCGCATTTCCCGCGGGTGAGGTGCTACCGCCAGGAACGATGGAGAGCGCGTCAGCGATCTTTACGTGAGCGCAGCAAGAAGGAGCCCGCCATGTCCCGTGTTTCCGCTTCCCCCGAGGCGTTGAGCACGCCGCTGAAATTCGCCTACTGGGTGCCGAACGTGTCCGGCGGCCTCGTCGTCTCCACGATCGAGCAGCGCACCGGTTGGGACTTCGAGTACAACAAGAAGCTGGCCCGCATCGCGGAAAACTCCGGCTTCGAGTACGCGCTCACCCAGACCCGCTACGCCGCCAGCTACGGAGCCGACAAGCAGCACGAGGCGACGAGCTTCTCGCTGGCCCTGCTTGGCGCCACCGAACGGCTGAACGTCATCGCGGCCGTCCACCCGGGCATGTGGCACCCGGGTGTGCTCGCCAAGTTCATCATCACGGCCGACCACCTCTCCGGCGGCCGAGCCGCCGTGAACATCGTCTCCGGCTGGCTCAAGGACGAATTCGTCAACTTCGGCCTGGACTGGCTGGAACACGACGAACGGTACGTGCGCACCGAGGAGTTCATCCGCGTGCTGCGCGGGCTGTGGACCGAGAAGGACTACTCGCAGGCCGGCAAATATTACAACATCACCGACTTCACACTCTCCCCCGCGCCGCTGGACATCCCCGGCCGCCCCCACCCGGAGATCTTCTTCGGCGGCAACTCGACGGCTGCCCAGGCCACGGCCGGCCGCGTGGCCGACTGGTACTTCTCCAACGGCCGCACCCTGGAAGGCTACGCGGAGAACGTCGACGGCGTGCTTGCCGCGGCCGCCGCCGTCGGCCGTACCCCGCGCTTCGGGCTCAACGGCTTCGTGATCGCCCGTGACACCGAGGCCGAGGCGAAGGACACGCTGCGTGAGATCGTCGCGAAGGCGCACCGCCCCGCCGTCGAGGGCTTCGCCGCCGCCGTCAAGGAGGCCGGCGCGTCCACGAAGGACGGCAAGGGCATGTGGGCCGACTCCAGCTACGAGGACCTGATCCAGTACAACGACGGGTTCAAGACCGGCCTGATCGGCACGCCCGAGCAGATCGCCGAGCGGATCGTCGAATACAAGAAGATCGGCGTGAACCTGCTGCTGACCGGCTACCTGCACTTCCAGGAGGAGGTCGAGGCGTTCGGCCGCGACGTGCTGCCGATCGTGCGCGAGCTGGAGGCCGACCTGGCCCGCAAGAACGGCACCGAGCTGGACACCTCGCAGTTGCCCGAGGTTTCGACAGGCTCAACCACCGCTCTGGGCTCAACCAACGACTTGACAGGCTCAACCAGCGACCTCGAAGGAGCCCTCGCCTGATGGCCGACCACCAATTCGGCTTCCGCACCCGCGCCCTGCACGCCGGCGGCACCCCCGACGCCGTGCACGGCGCCCGCGCCGTGCCGATCTACCAGACCACGTCGTTCGTGTTCAAGGACACCGACGACGCCGCGAACCTGTTCGCGCTGCAGAAGTACGGCAACATCTACTCGCGCATCGGCAACCCCACGGTGGCCGCGTTCGAGGAGCGCATCGCATCCCTGGAGGGCGGCATCGGGGCCGTCGCGACGTCGTCGGGCATGGCCGCGGAATTCATCACGTTCGCCGCGCTGGCCGGGGCCGGCGACCACATCGTCGCGTCGTCGAAGCTGTACGGCGGCACCATCACCCAGCTGGACGTGACGCTGCGCCGCTTCGGCGTCGACACCACGTTCGTCGACTCGAGCGACCCGGCCGACTTCGCCGCCGCCGTGCGGGAGAACACGAAGGCCGTGTACACGGAGATCGTGGCCAACCCGTCCGGCGACATCGCCGACCTGGAGGGGTTGGCCACGGTGGCGCACGACGCCGGCATCCCCCTGGTGGTCGACGCCACCTTGAGCACGCCGTACCTGATCCGCCCCATCGAGTTCGGCGCGGACATCGTCATCCACTCGGCCACGAAGTTCCTCGGCGGACACGGCACCACGCTCGGCGGCGTCGTCGTCGAATCCGGCCGGTTCAACTGGGGCAACGGGAAGTTCCCGTCCATGACCGAGCCCGTGCCCTCGTACGGGAACGTGTCCTGGTGGGGCAACTTCGGCGAGTACGGGTTCCTGACGAAGCTGCGCTCGGAGCAGCTGCGCGACATCGGCCCGTCGCTGTCCGCGCAGTCGGCGTTCCAGCTGCTGCAGGGCGTCGAGACACTGCCGCAGCGCATGGACGAGCACCTGCGCAACGCCCACCGCGTGGCCGAATGGCTTGCCGACGACGAGCGCGTGTCGTACGTGAACTTCGCCGGGCTGCCCGGCCACCCGCACTACGAGCGGGGACGCAAATACCTGCCGCAGGGCGTCGGCTCGGTGTTCGCGTTCGGCGTCCGGGGCGGCCGCGCGGCCGGCAAGGCGTTCATCGACGCGCTGCAGCTGGCCAGCCACCTGGCCAACATCGGCGACTCCCGCACGCTCATCCTGCATCCCGGCTCCACCACCCACCAACAGCTCTCCGCCGAGCAGCTCGACGCGGCCGGCGTGCCCGAGGACCTGATCCGCATCTCCGTGGGCCTCGAGGACGTGGCGGACATCCTGTGGGACCTGGACCAGGCGCTCACCGCCGCCCAGGACGCGCACCCCGCGCCGGTTGTGGCGGACTCCTGCCGAATCGGGGTGATTGCATGAGCACGGCTGAACGCACGTGGACCGGCCCGTCGGCACCGGAACGGCTCGCCATCCTGCGCAACACGCAGTCCATCGCGATCGTCGGCGCCTCGGACAAGCCGTCCCGGGCCAGCTACTTCGTGGCCACCTACCTGCTCTCCTCCAGCCGGTACCGGGTGTATTTCGTGAACCCGGTGGCCAAGGAGATCCTGGGCCGGCCGGTGTACAAGTCGCTGGCCGACCTGCCCGAGGTCCCCGACCTGGTGGACGTGTTCCGCAAACACGACGACCTGCCCACGGTCCTGGACGAGACGCTGGCCGTCGGCGCGAAGACGTTGTGGCTGCAGCTCGGCTCCTGGCATGAGGACGTCGCGGCCCGGGCCGAGGCGGCCGGGCTGGACGTGGTCATGGACCGCTGCGTGAAGATCGAGCACGCCCGCTTCCACGGCGGGCTGAACCTGGCCGGCTTCGACACCGGCGTGATCTCCTCCAAGCGGCAGCTGCTCGCCTGAGCCGGCGGTCGAGCCTGTCGGGATCCGGGTTTCGACAGGCTCAACCACCGGGATCCGGGTTTCGACAGGCTCAACCACCGACAGGCTCAACCACCGACGGGATCAATCCGCCAGGATCATGGCCGCGGCCCGCTCGGCGATCATGATCGTCGGCGCGTTGGTGTTGCCCGTCGTGATCGACGGCATGACCGACGCGTCGGCGACCCGGATGCCGGCCAGGCCGCGCACCCGCAGTGAGCGCGGATCCACGACGGCGGCCTGGTCCAGGCCCATCCTGCACGTGCCGACCTGGTGGTGGTAGGTGACGGTCGTCTCGCGGACGTACTTCTCCAGCTCCTCGTCCGTGTCGCCCACCGCCGGCCCCGGGTAGATCTCGTGCGGGCCCCAGCCGGCCAGCGCGGCGGCGCGGCCCAGCTCACGGCACTGCCGGACGGAGGCGACCATGGCGTCGACGTCCGCCGCATCGGCCAGGGCGCCGACGTCGATGTTCAGCTCGTCGTCGATCGACGGGCCGCTGAGCGTGATCGAGCCGCGGCCCTGCGGCCGGACGATGCCCGCGACCAGGGAGAACCCGTTCTCCGGCCCGCTCATCTCCGGCAGGAAGTACATGGGGATGGAAAAGAAGATCGGCTGCGTGTCGGGCACGGCCAGGTCGGGCCGGGACTTGTGGAACAGGTGCGTCTCGGCGGCCCCGACGGCGGGCTCCGGGACGGGCGTGTCGGTGCCGTAGATGACCGGGGACAGGAAGTGGTCGTGCAGGTTCTTGCCCACCCCGGACAGTTCATGGACGGGCGCGACGCCGGCGGCGGCCAGCTCGCCGGACGGGCCGATCCCGGAGCGCAACAACACGGCCGGGGAGCCGATGGCGCCGCCGGACAGCACGGTCTCCGGGGCCAACAGCTGCCGGGTCGAGCCGCCGGTGACATATTCGACGCCGGTGACCGTGCCGCCGTCCAGCAGCAGCCGTGCCACGTGCGCGCCCGTGATGATCGTGAGGTTCGGGTGGTCCGCGACCGGTTGCAGGTACGCGTGCCACGTGTTGAACCGCTTCCCGTTCCGCACGTTCAGCTGCATGCGCGAGACGCCGTCGGGCTCCCCGGAATTGTAGTCCTCGTTGTACGGGACGCCGACCTCGATCGCGGCCGCGACCAGGTCCTCCTGCAACGGGTTGCGTTCAAAGTCCTGCCGCACATCCAGCAGACCGTCGCCGCCGCGCAGTTCTGACGCACCGCCGTCGTAATTCTCGATCGCCTTGAACACGGGCAGCACGTCCTCCCAGCCCCACCCCGGGCAGCCCTGGTAGGCCCACGTGTCGAAGTCCTGCCGGGCGCCGCGGACCCAGATGGTCGCGTTCAGCGCATGCGAACCGCCCATCACCTTGCCGCGCGGCAGCTTCAACCGGCGGCCGGCGCACCCGGCCTGCGGCGTCGTGCTGTAGTCCCAGTCCTCCGGCCCGCCCCACAGCGCCCCGGCCTCGGCCACGTTGGCGATGACCGGGTTGACGTCCATGCCGCCGGCCTCCAGCACGGCCACGCGGCGCCCGGCGTCCAGCAGCCGGCGGGCGATGACGGCGCCCGCAGACCCCGCACCCACCACAATCACGTCATATCCGTCCACGTTTCCTCCTCCTGTGTCACTCGGCTCGGCGCCCGCGTGCCCCCGATCGCCGGGCACACGGCGGCCCATGGTCCCATCCTGCCCGACCGGGCACTGGCCCGCTTGTCGCCCAGCGCACGGCACGAGCCGATTCCTGCACACTTGCGCTTGCCCGGCGCCGACCATTGGTTCCGTGACGGACCGATTTGCGCCGGCGCCCCGTCGTGGCATTTAGTTAGGTGTACCCATCCAGAGCGGCCGAGAGACCTGGATCAATGACGCCGCAGCAACCGACACGTTCGGTGCTACCGCCAGGAGACGATGGAAAGGAATCCCGTCTTGTCGCAGAACACCGATCACATCCGCACCACCCACGCCGGCTCGTTGCCGCGCACCCCGCAACTGCTGGCCGCCAATGAGGCGCGCGAGGCGAACGGCATCACGGACGAGTTCCTGGAACTGTTGGAGTCGTCCGTGGTGGACGTGGTGACCCGGCAGAAGGACCTGGGCATCGACATCCCGAACGACGGCGAATACGGCCACACCATGTCGAACTCGGTCGACTACGGAGCCTGGTGGAACTACTCGTTCGCCCGCCTGGGCGGGCTGCAGGCCACCACCGTCGACCGGTGGGCCGACGCCGAGGTGCGCCGTTCCACGCCCGGCAACGTGGTCCTGACCTCGTTCCCGGACCGGCGCGACCGGCAGAAGTTCAACGAGGCGTACAACGACCCGACCTCCGGCATCCTGGCCCACCGCAAGGCCACGACCCAGCCGAAGATCGTCGGCCCGCTCACGTACACCGGCCACGACCTCGTCGCCTCCGACGTGACAAACCTGAACAAGGGCCTGGCCGCCGCCGGGCTCGCCGAGGGCTTCATCGCCGCCCTGTCCCCGGGATCCTGCGCCCGGCTCGCCAACGACTACTACAAGAGCGACGAGGAACTGCTGTACGCCTGCGCCGACGCCATGCGCGAAGAGTACAAGGCGATCATCGACGCCGGCCTGACCGTCCAGCTCGACGACCCGTCGCTGGCCGAAAGCTGGGACCAGGTCAACCCGGAACCGGCCCTGGCGGACTACAAGAAGTTCATCCAGCTGCGTGTGGAGGCCACCAACCACGCGCTGCGCGGCCTGCCCGAGGACAAGATCCGCCTGCACGTGTGCTGGGGTTCCTGGCACGGGCCGCACACCACGGACATCCCCTTCGCCGACATCCTCGACCAGGTGCTGGCCATCAACGCCGGGGCCTACTCGTTCGAGGCCGGCAATGTCCGCCACGAACACGAATGGCGGGTCTGGGAGGACACGAAACTTCCCGAGGGCAAGTCGATCATCCCGGGCGTCGTCTCGCACGCCACGAACGTCGTCGAGCACCCGGAACTGGTGGCCGACCGGATCGAGCGCTTCGCCCGGCTGGTGGGCCGCGAGAACGTGATCGCGTCCACCGACTGCGGCCTGGGCGGGCGCGTGCATCCGCAGATCGCGGTCGCCAAGCTCGAGGCGCTGGGCCGGGGCGCCGAACTGGCCACGAAGCGGCTCTGGCGGTAGCCACCCTAGCTCATCCCCGCGATCACGGGGAACACGGACTTCGCCGCCGTCGCGGCCGGCTACCCGAAGGCTCATCCCCGCGATCGCGGGGAACACACATGGAAATGAGCGACCATGACAACCCTGACCTGGCTCATCCCCGCGATCGCGGGGAACATCTGATCATGTTGGCCGGGATCACGGTGCCGATGGGCTCATCCCCGCGATCGCGGGGAACACGCCTGGGTCGAGGTCTACAGCATCGACGAGGCGGGCTCATCCCCGCGATCGCGGGGAAAACTGCTGTGGCGGCGCTTGCTGCTCGCCACGCTTGGGCTCATCCCCGCGATCGCGGGGAACACAACCTCACCAGCGGGTATTGGGGTGCGACCGGTGGGCTCATCCCCGCGATCGC
>NZ_RWKQ01000030.1:15403-21723 GCF_003946885.1 Specibacter cremeus
TCGCCGGAGTATACGGCGACGGTGCACCCGTCCGGCTCATCCCCGCGATCGCGGGGAACACTTCCTCCAGGGGGATGCACGGGGTTCCTTGGAGGGCTCATCCCCGCGATCGCGGGGAACACGAGATCGGGGACTCGGTGTCCCAGGCGCGGTACGGCTCATCCCCGCGATCGCGGGGAACACGCCGTTGCCCGAGCGTCCGCCAGCGACTTCTCAGGCTCATCCCCGCGATCGCGGGGAACACGGGCACGTCAGCGAGTCGACGACCACGCTGAGGGGCTCATCCCCGCGATCGCGGGGAACACCGTCCAGCGACTCAGCAGTGACGCCCCAGAGGGGGCTCATCCCCGCGATCGCGGGGAACACGAGGGTTTCGCGAAGGGCGGGATCGTCAACCCGGGCTCATCCCCGCGATCGCGGGGAACACCTTACGCACCCCCGTATCTGTCCCCCCAGGCGCGGCTCATCCCCGCGATCGCGGGGAACACCAGGCCAACAACGAGCTGACCGCGACGGACATGGGCTCATCCCCGCGATCGCGGGGAACACTACAGGACGGTTGCGGCCAGCGTCAGGTTCGAGGGCTCATCCCCGCGATCGCGGGGAACACGGACAGGCGGCGCTTCTCCGAGATCGGCGGCAGGGCTCATCCCCGCGATCGCGGGGAACACAAGATCGCATCGAAGACTGGCTTCAGCGTAGCGGGCTCATCCCCGCGATCGCGGGGAACACCCGGCCGGCAGGGGTAACTGCTCAGCTGGTTTCGTGGGCGCGGTGGCGGTTTTAGCTGGTGGCTGGTTGCCAGGGGTTGCCGTTGTGGAGCATGGTCATCGCTTCGAACGCTGTTTGGCCTTGTTTGGCGGCGGTGGAGAGGTAGGAGCGCAGCCGGCAGAACGCGTCGGCGCCGGCCATGCTGCGTAGCCCGCCGGAGACCTTCATCTTGATCTTCAGCGGCCGGATGTCACGCTCGGACCCATTATTCGAAAACGGGACCCGCCAGTCGGTGGCGTAGCGCAGCACCTCCTCGCGGTGGCCGTCGAGGCGGTCGAGCAGGTTCACGTGCTTGGGCCGTTTCGTGGCGTGCTTGCCCGGGGAGAACCCGGGGTTTGTCGCCCACCCGGCCTTGATGAGGGCTTCGTATCGTCGCCGATACGTCGCCAGCAGGGCGGGGGCGAACGCTGTCCCGCCGGCATCCCGGGCACGGTGGGCGACACGGTTGATCTCGGCCAGCAGCCGCTCCAAGGGCTCTGCCCAGCCGTCCTGCCCGTCGACTTCGGAGCCGGCCACCAACTCACGGGACAGGTGCGCGCCACATGCCGCGTGGATGACATCCAGGTTCCAATAAGCCCTAAAGAAGTCGGTGACCAACACGGTCGTAGGTTTGAGGGCCGTCAGCACCCCGGCGTCCTCCATCCCCGCATATCCGCGCTTGCGGGAAACCGTGTACCGGGTCAACTGATCGGTGCGCGCCGCGTGCACCCACACCAGTTTGCCGTTCACCCGGATCCCCGTCTCGTCGGCACCAAGCACCTCCGCCTGGGACAACCCCCGGACCAGGGTCTCGTCGACGCCGTCCAGGCCGGCGGCCGCCGCCGCCTGCCAGCTGACCAGGGAGCCCTGGCTGACCGGGGCCCCGACCACCTCGCCCATCAGCTCCGCGGTCCGCTGCAGGGGCAGGTGCTGGACGGTGAGCAGGTACACGCCCAGGGCCCGGACCCGGGGCCCGTACTGGACCGGGGCCCCGACCCCGGCCGGGGCCTGGGCCATCGTCACGCACCCGCACGAACACCGCCGGTGCTCGATCCGGTGCTCGGTGGTCCACACCGTGATCGGCGGCAGGTCAACAACCTGCCGGGACTCGGTGGAGACCACCGGCGCCCCCGCCAGCGACTCCCCGCACCCGCCACACATAGCCGGTGCATGGATGAGGACCTCATCCGGGGCCGTGACCTGCTCCAGCGTGTGGCCCGTGTGGCCGGGCTGACCGCCCGAAGGCCGGTCGGTCTTTTGCCGGCGCGACCGCGGGGCCGGCTTCTCATAGCCCTCACTGGACGGCGGCCTCGACGAGTTCCGCGGAGACTGGCCCAACCGGGCCTCCAACTCCGCCACCCGCTCCGCCAGCACCTGATTCGCGCGCTCTTGCCTGGCCACTGTTTCCTGGAGCCCAGCCACCAGCAACCGCAGCCGAACATTCTCAACCACAAGCTCCTCATACGACGGTGACGTGCCCACACCCCCAGAATCCGCCTTCGGCCGCCCCAGTCAACGAGGCGCGCCGCACACCACCAAAACCACCTGAGTGGTTACCGGCAGGGTCATGTCCCGGATAGCCTTGGGCTCATCCCCGCGATCGCGGGGAACACACGACGTGGAATCGTACGTTGAAGGCTGGGTTAGGCTCATCCCCTGTTGCGCGTCGCATTGGTTGACGTTGAGTGGTCGCGTTCCTTGCCGATGAGCCCGTATTGGGTGTTTTCCCTGGGTGGGCCTTGACCTTGGTTCGTTGGCGGCGTCAGGCTGACGACAGGCCTGTTAGTTAAAGCAAACGACCCGGTGCCAGATTCGAAGCCGCACCGGGTCGTTCCAACGCGAAAAGAGTCGCGCTGTGCTCACCGTAAGTGAAGATCCTGGCACTGTCGAATCTGATCTGGATGGGGGGCGCCTGGGCTGCCCGGATTGCCCCGGCAAGCTGCGCCGTTGGGGTTTTGCCAGGGCGAGGGTCATCCGGCATGGCACCGCGGTGGTGGAGAACCGAACGATCGTTCCACGCCGGGGGCGCTGCGGGGGCTGCCGGGCCACGCATGTCCTGCTACCCGTGTCCCTGGCTGCGCGCCGGGCCGACGGGGCCGCGGTGATGGCGGAGGCCATCGAGCTGAACACCGTTCTGGGGCACGGGCATCGGAAGATCGCGGCTGTGCTGGGCCGCCCGGGGAGCACGGTGCGGGACTGGCTGCGCGGTTACAGGGCGAATATCGCGGCGATCCTTACCAAATTCACTGCCCTGGTGCACCGGGGCGCGGCGGATGCTCCCGGGCTGTGGCCGGCCCCGGCATCCACCCCTGGTGCCAACGCGTTATCGATGCTCATGGGCTATGCCACAACTCTGGCCCAGTATTCTTCCCGGCGCAGTTCCCTTGTCAGCGTGCCGTGGCATTACGGTGCGCTGATGGGGCACGGGCCGTGGTTCTTCAGCGCCACCGGTTGGCCCGCTGCGGTGCAACACCAACCCGCCCTGCCGCCTGGGCGCTGATAGGGCAAAGGTGGGAGTGAAGTACCGGAACCCGTCAAAGGCCCCGGTACTTCCTACTGGTTTCCCCTTACCGAAAGGACTTTTGACGATCATGAGTGCCCCAGCCTGTGAACCCCAACAGCTTCAACCTGTCCACGCAGTGCCCATCGCGCCGGCACCCGACCGACCGGCCCCGGCCCCCGTGCCGGCAGCAGCCACCGGTCCGGCCGGCAGGACCGGGGACATCCAGACTTCACAAGCCACCTCGGCCGTGCCGGTGCTTTTACCGGTTTCCCCGGTGCCGGCTTCCAGGAGCCCGCGGGCCACGGGGCCGTTGATGCGCAAGGAACACCGCGATGAGATCGCTCTTTTCAGATATCAATTGGTGCGTGAGGCCGCGGATCCGTCGCTGAGCACGCGCCAGCGCGGGCCCCTGGTGCGGGCACTGGCCACCATGGAGCACCCCTGGCCATACGGCGGTACCCGGCGCTACTCCCGCGAAACCCTGGACCGCTGGATCAAGGCCTGGCAGCAGGAGGGATTCGACGGGCTCAAACCCGAGGAACGCGCCCAAGGCCCGGTCACCGACGCCCGGGTCCTGCTGCTGGCCGAGACCCTCAAGCGGGAGCGGCCGAACCGGACCGCGGCCCAGGTCAAACGGATCATCACCGAAACCCTGGGTGCGGCACCGTCGGAAACGACCCTGCTGCGCCACTTTAGGGCGAAGAACATTTCCACCGGCGTCCCGGCGGTGGCCACCGGCCGTTTCGAAACGGACCATTCCAATGAAATTTGGGTTGGCGACGCCCTGCACGGCCCGCGCCTGGGGGGCCGGAAAACGTATCTCTTCGCGTTCCTGGATGACCCACTCCCGCATGGTCACCGCCGCCCGCTGGGCCTATGCGGAGGACTCGGTACGCCTCTCCGCGGTGTTGCGCCCGGCCCTGCAAACCCACGGCATCCCCTCCATCGCCTACCTGGACAACGGCAGTGCCTTTGTTGACAAGGCGCTGGGAAGAATCTGTGCACGGTTGGGGATCCGCCTGACCCACTCCGCCCCCTACCGGCCGCAGGGACGCGGTAAGATAGAGCGCTTCTTTCGCACTGTCACCAGCCAGTTCCTGGGTGAAATCACCATCACCGACCAGCCCATGCTCCCCGGCACCACCCCGGCCGAAACCGGCACCACCGGCGGCGTCTGCGGCAGCGGGGTCAGTGCCGGCAGTGAGGTCAGCTCCTTGGAGGAGTTGAACACCTTGTTCACCGCGTGGGTGAACATGGTCTACCACCACACGGTGCACTCGACGACCGGGCAGAGTCCGCTGGCGCGGTGGGAGGCCAGCTGGGAACACCGCACCCCGGTACGCAAGCCGCTGGAAGAGATCAGGGAAGCCTTTTTGTGGTCCGAAACCCGCCAGGTCACCAAGACCGCCACCATCTCCCTGCACTCGAACACGTACCAGGTCGATCCGGTGCTGGCCGGCACCCGGGTGGAAGTCGTTTATGACCCCTTCGACCTGGGCGCGGACATCACCGTCAATTCCCACCTGGGCGTTCCCGCCGGGATCGGCACGGCCCTGGACATCCGCCGGCACGTTCACCCCAAGGCCGTCAACGCCGCCAAGGACGCCGACCAGGCCGCGGTGAACGTCACCTCCGGCATCAACTACCTGGATCTGATCGCCACCCGCCACATCCAATCACTGACCGGAACCCCGATCAGCTTCGCCGACATCCAAAACATGAACCAACCAGCCCCAACCACGGCGCCCCGGCTGCCAGCGCCCTGGGAAGGCGCCGGCGACATGGAACCGCTCTGGAACACCGACGATCAGACCATCGGCATTGCCGGGAACGGGGAGGGAACCCGATGAGTTCCATCACGAGCCTGCAAAATTATTATGGCTTTACCAGAACCCCGTTCGGCCGTGACATCCCGCCGGCGGCCCTGCACACCCACCCCGGCCACCGCGAAGCAGTCGCCCGCATCGGGTGGTGCATCGACCAACGCCAAATGGGCGTGATCACCGGGGAAGTCGGAGCCGGAAAGACCGTGGCCGCCCGCGCCGCCCTCGCCCAGCTGGAACCCTCCCGCCACCAGGTGATCTACATCCCCGATCCGACCATCGGGCTACGCGGGATCCACACCAGCATCGTCACCGCCCTCGGCGCATCCCCGGCGTTCTACTCCGGCGTGCTCGCCTCCCAGTCAGCATCCCTGCTCGCCGGGGAACTCGACGAACGCTCCCGCCTGCCGGTCATCGTCATCGTCATCGACGAAGCACACCTCCTCGGCAACCAGGACCTGGAAGCCCTGCGCATGCTGACGAACGTCAATCTCGATACGGTCTCGCACTTCGCGCTGCTGCTCATCGGCCAGCCCACCCTGCGACGGCGCCTGAAACTAGCGGTGCTGGCCGCCCTGGACCAGCGCATCGGCACCCGGTTCACAATCAACGGAATGGGACCGGAAGACACCACCGACTACATCAAGGGACACCTCGCCTACGCCGGCAGATCCGACCCGCTCTTCTCCGACGACGCCATCAGCGCGATCCACCACGCCTCACGCGGCTACCCGCGCTCCGTGAACAACCTCGCGGTCTCCGCCCTGCTCGCCGCCTACTCCGCACAGAAGAACATGGTCGACCAAGCCGCAGCACAATCGGCCATCAGCGAATCCAACGAATAACCACAATCCCGGCACCAATGACGGTGGCCACGTCACCATGACAACGAACGCCCCGCCAGGAACCCCCGGCGGGGCGTTTTCACACCCCGGCCATCGGCATCCTGGTTGACGCCTACATCGTCAAATAACGCGACGGGTAACAATCCCCGCGATCGCGGGGAACACGCACTTGGCTTACTACAACGCGAAAATACCGACGGCTCATCCCCGCGATCGCGGGGAACACGCCTTGGGTATTCTCATGGAAGCGCTGGGAGTGGGCTCATCCCCGCGATCGCGGGGAACACGTCAAAGGTGAACATGGGTTGGATCCTATCTGTAGGCTCATCCCCGCGATCGCGGGGAACACTCCTCTCGGAATGCCAAGCTTGTCTGTTACCGAGGCTCATCCCCGCGATC
>NZ_RWKQ01000030.1:21732-53879 GCF_003946885.1 Specibacter cremeus
ACGGGGAACACACCCACTGGGCCAGCCGGCGCTGTTTCCAAACCGGCTCATCCCCGCGATCGCGGGGAACACGCCGGGGCACTCACCCTGGATTTGCCCACAACCGGCTCATCCCCGCGATCGCGGGGAACACACCTCATCAAGGATCAGGTCCACATGGTAGGCGGGCTCATCCCCGCGATCGCGGGGAACACCATGGCTGGGGTCCTCTCGGGGGTGGATGTTGGGGCTCATCCCCGCGATCGCGGGGAACACAAACATGCTGGTCACCATGCGGGAGGCCTACGAGGCTCATCCCCGCGATCGCGGGNNNNGAACACTTCGTCAAGCTCTTCGGCGGTGGGTGCGTTGCGGGCTCATCCCCGCGATCGCGGGGAACACGTGGGTTGTTCTTGCTGTGTTTGCCGCATCAATAGGCTCATCCCCGCGATCGCGGGGAACACGTTTCTGCCGAGAATTGCGATTCTTGCGGCATAGGCTCATCCCCGCGATCGCGGGGAACACGACATGGCCAACCTCAAGCTCAATGGGGCAATGGGCTCATCCCCGCGATCGCGGGGAACACGTCCACGGCCATCACGCCGCCACCGCCTCAAGGGGCTCATCCCCGCGATCGCGGGGAACACCGCCTGCGCGGCGACGATGCTGGCGGCGTACCGGGCTCATCCCCGCGATCGCGGGGAACACCACATGCGCGAGCTGGCGCCAGACGCCTTGGTAGGCTCATCCCCGCGATCGCGGGGAACACACTACCCGCGCATCGTGGGCGCGGACCCGGCCGGGCTCATCCCCGCGATCGCGGGGAACACTCGTCTCCATAAGTTCCCATATGGTGAACCTAGGGCTCATCCCCGCGATCGCGGGGAACACCAGGCCTGTACTTGCAATTAGCCGTACGGTTACGGCTCATCCCCGCGATCGCGGGGAACACCGGGCGGCGTTGCGGACGGATCGGCGCCGGGCGGGCTCATCCCCGCGATCGCGGGGAACACTGTGCCGTTTCTCATTCCGCTGACAATTGTTCCGGGCTCATCCCCGCGATCGCGGGGAACACACATTACGCGGCGCTCCGGGCGATGGGTTCGTCGGCTCATCCCCGCGATCGCGGGGAACACTGGGAAATTCCGGACAGTGTGGAGTTCCACGGGGGCTCATCCCCGCGATCGCGGGGAACACATCAAGGATGTGATGGACAATGCGATCGCTAAAGGCTCATCCCCGCGATCGCGGGGAACACGTTCATTGTGAAGGATTATCAGAGGGCGGGGGGGCTCATCCCCGCGATCGCGGGGAACACGCGAGAAACTTCTGCCCGATGAAGGTATCGATGGGCTCATCCCCGCGATCGCGGGGAACACTGCCCAAGTTGCTCAGCGTCGAACTCATTGCCGGGCTCATCCCCGCGATCGCGGGGAACACTTTGAAGATGAGTACTCGTATGACTCGGACGACGGCTCATCCCCGCGATCGCGGGGAACACCGAATCTAAGGGGAAGTAATCATGAGCGGAATGGGCTCATCCCCGCGATCGCGGGGAACACGCACCACGGACACGGGGGAAGATTGGGCCGAAGGGCTCATCCCCGCGATCGCGGGGAACACTGGTGACGACAATAGGCCCGGAGAATTGTGTTGGGCTCATCCCCGCGATCGCGGGGAACACACGCGACCCAGCCACCGCTGTTCGGTGCAGTTGGGCTCATCCCCGCGATCGCGGGGAACACATGGCGGAGCCGAGGCCGATCGCCAGCAGCACGGGCTCATCCCCGCGATCGCGGGGAACACGCCATCGGTTTCGACGTCACCGGGACCGGCTGGGGCTCATCCCCGCGATCGCGGGGAACACGTCAAGCCTGAAGTCTGGTTCGCGTACGTCTACGGCTCATCCCCGCGATCGCGGGGAACACTGGTCAGGCGTTCCAAAAGTAGTAGCCGGCGTGGGCTCATCCCCGCGATCGCGGGGAACACACGCCCGCCGTCGCCGTGACGGCCGTGCGCGAGGGCTCATCCCCGCGATCGCGGGGAACACAAGCGCGGGGGCAGCGCACTACATTCTGTCAGAGGCTCATCCCCGCGATCGCGGGGAACACAACACCCGATCCCGTGGAGATGCCACCATCCCGGGCTCATCCCCGCGATCGCGGGGAACACGCATATCGCTTACTACGCGTGCGAAAACACGACGGCTCATCCCCGCGATCGCGGGGAACACTGTTACTTCCCTTCAATCGCGTTCAAGATTCGGGGCTCATCCCCGCGATCGCGGGGAACACTCCGGGGACGCGGTCCTGTCACCACGGGCCTTGGGCTCATCCCCGCGATCGCGGGGAACACCCGCGCTGGATCTTGTTATCCGTGAACTTCTTGGGCTCATCCCCGCGATCGCGGGGAACACNGGACGAATCACCCGCGCAGGAACCGATGGAGGGGGGCTCATCCCCGCGATCGCGGGGAACACGCGCGACGTGGAGCGCGAGGAGATCGCCACGCGGGCTCATCCCCGCGATCGCGGGGAACACGTTGCCGACGGTGGTGCCGTCAGCCATTTCGCGGGCTCATCCCCGCGATCGCGGGGAACACCGGGTGGTGCCGTCCGTGACCGCGCTGCGCGAGGGCTCATCCCCGCGATCGCGGGGAACACTGGTCGAGCGAAAGGGCCCTCTGGTGTTGGGCGGGCTCATCCCCGCGATCGCGGGGAACACCTGCTCGTAGGCGAGGGCGAGGGCGGCGTGCAGGGCTCATCCCCGCGATCGCGGNGGAACACGAAGCCCGAAACCGTGGTCGCGGACGAGGGTGCGGCTCATCCCCGCGATCGCGGGGAACACCCCATCGATGTTGTCAGCGCGGACGTGTACTGGGGCTCATCCCCGCGATCGCGGGGAACACGGCGTCGGGGCCGTTCAGCGCGGACGCCCAGGAGGCTCATCCCCGCGATCGCGGGGAACACCTCCACTGCGGCAAGTGCGGTCTGGCCGTCACAGGCTCATCCCCGCGATCGCGGGGAACACGTCGAGGCGGCCATCGCCATCGTCGTCGCCCTGGGCTCATCCCCGCGATCGCGGGGAACACACAATGAGCGGGCACCCACTCCCAGGAGGCGTAGGCTCATCCCCGCGATCGCGGGGAACACTGCACCGAGGCCGGCGGTGCCGGGCACTGGTCGGGCTCATCCCCGCGATCGCGGGGAACACCCAAGGATCAGGATCAGATCACCGTTGACGACGGGCTCATCCCCGCGATCGCGGGGAACACACACTGGTCGCACCCCACCAACCAGTCGTCAGGGGCTCATCCCCGCGATCGCGGGGAACACTTCGAGGACATCCGCAAGGGTGACACCATCCGGGGCTCATCCCCGCGATCGCGGGGAACACCCGCACACGCAGCGGAACGGCCCTAGACCGCCGGGCTCATCCCCGCGATCGCGGGGAACACAACCGTCCGGGATTTCCGGATGGTTGGCAGTCGGGCTCATCCCCGCGATCGCGGGGAACACGCTGTCATCGGGGGCGCGCGTGGGATCATCTGGGGCTCATCCCCGCGATCGCGGGGAACACACCTCGGCCGGGATGCCTTGCGAGGCGATCAGGGGCTCATCCCCGCGATCGCGGGGAACACCTGGCCTACAACGCGAGCGGGCACGTCGAATCGGGCTCATCCCCGCGATCGCGGGGAACACACCGGTCCGGGACCGTGGCCGGTGTCCGTGAGGGGCTCATCCCCGCGATCGCGGGGAACACATCTTCGCAGCACGTCGCGCCACAAGTGCACACGGCTCATCCCCGCGATCGCGGGGAACACAAGTGGAACGCCGTGTCCCAGTAATCTACGGCGGGCTCATCCCCGCGATCGCGGGGAACACTCAAGACGTTCTGTTTTCGTCGCCTTTACGCTGGGCTCATCCCCGCGATCGCGGGGAACACTTGACCTGAGGTGTGGCGACAGGTGCGGTGATGGGCTCATCCCCGCGATCGCGGGGAACACCTCCCCATCACCGGCGGCCAATTCACCGACACGGGCTCATCCCCGCGATCGCGGGGAACACCATGGTGCGATCCTTCAGGTAGTGGGTCAGTCGGGCTCATCCCCGCGATCGCGGGGAACACGCGGCGTGGGACGAAGCCGCGCGCGGAGAGCCGGGCTCATCCCCGCGATCGCGGGGAACACGCGACGTGCCTCGCACCCGCGCGCGACCCCGAGGGCTCATCCCCGCGATCGCGGGGAACACCTCGCGAGTCTGCCCCGGCGCCTGTGTGGATAGGGCTCATCCCCGCGATCGCGGGGAACACACTTCCTGACCTGCAACGATACCCGAAAACGGGGCCGTTCAGATTCAACTTGTTCTATGCGTCAACTCGGAGACTTTCGCCTTGCCGCTTTCCGGTACCGGCTCGCGTTGCTCCAACCCGGGCGCAGTTCCCCGGTCTTGTCACCCTCCTTCTTCGCCGCCGGTCGAAGGATTAGGTTCACGCCGTCCATGTCGACGGGTACCCAGTGATTCCTGTGAACCTTGAAGTCCAGGCGCTGCTCGTCCTTGGCCGAAAACACCATGATGGCGCGACCATCCTTGGCCAATTCAATGACACGCTCCCACAGAAGATCCCTGACCCGTGCCGTGACACGTCCGACGAAGACGCCTGCGCTTATCTCCAGAAGCCATCGGCTGAGATCACCACGCAATCCCTCCGGGCAGGCCGAGACCACAATCACGACCACGGCTCGTCCTCCTGGGCGTAGTTCTGACCGCTGGCAACCTGGCCGAGGTCCGGGTCCCAGAGCTGAACAACGTCCCCTTCCCACTCGGCCGCCACGGTTGTGTCGTCCTCGGGCATGAGCAGGCTGCGAATGTCGCGAGCACACCTGTCCAGGATTGCCCCGTCGACGACGGCGTCACGCACGGCCCGACGCGTCTCGGCGCCTGGGTTGGCCGGTAGTTCCTTCGCCACCTCAAATGCGACGGGGATTGTCACCTCGGCCTTGTACAAGTCGGCTATGTCATAGACGAACGACCGTGAATGCCCCGTATGGACGAATCCCAGCCCCGGTGAACACCCGAGCGCCACGATGACGGAATGAACGATCCCGTACAGGCATGCGTGTGCTGCTGACAGGCACTGGTTGATGGTGTCGCCCGCCGCGAAGTTGTTCGGGTCGAATTCCCGACGCCCCCACGCGACGCCGGTCCGTTCGGAGCACTCCTTGTAGATCTTGCGCACCCTTGCCCCTTCGCGGCCGCGCAGTTGCTGCATGCTGAGCTTGGACGTGTCCTCGTCGGGAAACCGCATGTCATACATAGCGCGCGCCACGGCGAGCCGACTGCGCTGGTTGGTCACCTTGGCCGCTTGCGCCTCCAGAAGCCGCGACGACCGGGCGAGGGAGCGGCCATGCGCGTAGTACCGCACGCCGCGCTCCCCCACCCACACCGCTGTCGATCCACAGTCGGCCAACAGGCACATGGCCGGATAGGTGACCCTCGTCCCGGGACCCAAGAGCAGTGCCCCCAGCGAGGCCGCCGGGATGTGGATGACCCCGCGGTCGTCGGTCGCCGTGATGGCGTTCGCGTCACGATGGACGATGCACCGTTCCAGGTACACGAACGAAAGCCGATCCTTGGACCGGACCAGTTCTGGCAGGTCCGGCGGACGCGATCCCATGGCCATGGCTTGTCACCCGGCCTTCACGATGGTCATCAACCCACAGCCATAGGCCTTCCCTCGTCCAATGCCCCGGGTCAGCGCACTCTTAAACGCATCGACGTCGGCAATCGACAGGACGCCGTCGAACTGGGCGCGCGCCAGTGTCACCGGTTTCTTGTTGCCCGGGTGGTGGGGATCCTTACGGCCAAACGCGACCCGTGTCCGCGAGCTGACCTCCACCATCGGCTCTCCCGCGTCATCTGCCACGAGGTCGAATCCGTTCCTCGCGGCGCGATCGACCAGCCACTGCGTCTGCTGGGCCGGCGTCACGTGCGGCAAACGCTTGCCCTTCATGGCCGGGTCGGCGGACTGCTTCACCGGGTTCGCGTGCAGCCGGAACGCCCACCGCTGGCCTACGTCGAGCCGGTCCAGCAGCGGCCGGTAGTCCTTGGTGTCCCACGTCGCCGTAGCCCACCCGGCCTGTTCGACCAGATGTGTGAAGTCGGGTTCCCGGGGGCTGAGCACGTACAGGTTGGCTACATGGGCGTCACGGTCCACGCGCCACAAGACACGGCCCGCATCGCGGTCGGTCTCCGGAGGGAATCCGGCCAAGACTGCCGCATGCATCGCCTGGGGGTTCCCCAACAGGTGGCGCGCCCCGCGGCGCGCCGGGTTGACCCCGAATCTCGACAGGTACATTCACTCGCCTCCCAATTCGGCCATCGGCTGGTGGGCGCCCTTCGTGCCGTTCGGCGTCCACATCGACACAGGCGCCGGACGGACGACGGTGCGCCACAGGTATTCGCGACGCTCCGGCGAGAAGCTCACAGGCACGTCGCGCACCGATTCCCCGGTTTCCTCGACGGCTGCGTCGCGGACGAGTTCCAGCGACACGAACTCCGCCTTCTGGCGTCGCTGGTACCACGGCGCGGCGTGCCATCGTTCACCGCGCAGCCCAGATTCCAAATCACCGTCGCGCAAACCAAGGGACGGCTTCGCAGAGGGAACACAGGAGCGCCGCCCCAGATACAGCGGGAACACCGGGTCGTCGAGCGCTGCGTCGATCCCCTCCAACAGAGCCGAAGGGCCCTCCAACGCCGCCACGAAGACAGCGTCCGCCAGATAGTAGCGGTACGACAGCGGCATGGACTTGGATCCGTCCAATGTCTTGGCCGTCTGAAAGTCGCGCAATAGTTGGCCAGGCTGGTCCACTCGGACGCCGAACCGGAGCCCGACCAGGTCCTCGACCGGATCCACCCTACGACGGCCGAGCGCAGCGGCGACAAGCCCGAGGACGCCGCTCTTCGTCGGTTCCTGCCGGGTTTCCCGATGCACGAAGCGGCTGCCGGCGCCCCAAGCCTGCATGGGGCCGGCCAGCTTCAGCATGAGTACGCTCACTCGATCGCCCCGACGTGAACCGTGAGCTCATCACCGAGCGCCTCGAGCAGACCCGTCAGGGACACCTTTTCACCCAAACCTTCCAAAGCCGCCGTCGCCTTCGTCGGGCTGATGACGAAGGTGCGCGACGGTGAAGCATCGTAGGCGGCGTCAAGGTCCCGAGCTTGGTCGGCCAGCCGCTCGGCGGCGACCTGCAGCCGGCTCTTGCCGTCGCGTGCCTCGACGGCATCCTCGAACGCGCCCACCAGGTTGACCGGCTGCCGGGTACGCAGCGTCACGACGACGGCGTCCGGCAGGGTCCGGTTGGCGAACGTGTTTTGCTTGCCGGTCGGCATGGATTCGATGAACGACTTGACGAACGACGTCGTCGCCTTGGTCGTGGCGGCCGCATCGCCGAGATTTTGGGCCAGGGCGGCGACGTTGACCGTCGCATACCGGTACAGGGTGGACGAGTTGAATTCGACCGTCCCGATCATGCCCGCGCCGGTCTCTTCCTCCGTGTTGCTGTCATCGACGGCGGTGAAGTAGT
This sequence comes from Specibacter cremeus, assembly GCF_003946885.1. Taxonomy (GTDB): domain Bacteria; phylum Actinomycetota; class Actinomycetes; order Actinomycetales; family Micrococcaceae; genus Specibacter; species Specibacter cremeus. The sequence goes on from NZ_RWKQ01000030.1 coordinate 29,296, forward strand.
CGAACTCCGTCTCGACGGGGTGGACGCTGATGGCGTGTGCGACCTGGGCGCTCGCGTCGACGTTGATGTCGGCACTGTCGGCCACCATGCGACCGAACAGCGCGATGTCCACGCTGTGGTCAGCGGTCAGGATGGCCTTGACGTCCTTCTTCTGAAGGGCTCCTGCGTTCCCCCGGTGGGCCACGGCCAGCGCCGCCAGCTTCTGCGCCTGCAGGTTGCTGACGAACATGAGGTAGCCCGACTGGGCACCGCCCTCCGCATCCTCCTGGCCCTTTTTCGCGACCTTCTCCAGCTTGAAGCCGGCAGCCTTGAGAACGTCTTCGGCTAGCGTGTTGGCCTCCAAATCCTCGATGTCGGGGACGGCCACTTTCACATGCTTGGCCACCATGTCGACCACGCGCTTGGTGCGCGTGCCCAATTCGGACACGTCGAGGTAGTCCTTGAAGTGCTGGCGGACCGCGCGCTTCCAGGCCTGGCTGGACACGCGGGCGCGGCGCGTCCCGCCGAACACGGCCGTCTTCGGTGAGCCCGTGTCGTCGCGGTTGATGTTGCTCGGCGGAACGGTCTGGAGGACGTGGATGTCGACGAATACCTTGCTCATGCTTCTTCTCCCTCGAGGGTGGTTTGCGGGTTGGTCTGGTCAGAAGGCGGCGACGACGGGACGAAGGCGTAGTCACGCCCCCAGCGAAGCCGCACCGAGTTGGCCGTCGCCGGCCGCTGCAGCAAACGCAGGTCCTCAGCCAGGCGGCCATAATCCAATGCGATGTCCGCGGCCCGCAGTTGCTGGATCAGGCCGCGGGCGTGGTAGGTCAACTCCGCGAACGACTCGGCCGTCATCAACGCGTCGAAGCGCCGTTTCACGGCCTTCGAGGCGTCCGGCTGTGCCGCCACCGACCGGGTGCGCCCCAACAACGCAAGGGCGCGGCCGAGGGACACCCCCGGTTTATGCATGGACGTGGGCTTCGACTGCTGGTGGACGGCGTACAGAGTCATGGCCGCGTGCACAGCCGACTCCCCCGCCGTCGGCGCGTCCGTCCTGCCGACATACCGTTCTGGCAGCCCGTCCAGGGTGTACTCCCACACGGCGGGGTCAGCGCCGGGCTCGGCATTGACCGCGCGCCTCAGGTTCGCCAGATCGCCGGCGACATTGCGACCCGTAGCGGACCGCTGCAACGCATATACCTTCGCCGACACGTGCGCCGACAAATCACCTTGTCCTGCCACTTGCCATTCCTTCCTCTCGATCCAATGTCTCGTCTGTGCCAGGTGTGCCTTCGGCACGCTCGTCGGAGCGAAACGGCAGATGCTTGCGCAGCGCAGCCATGAACCAACGCTCCGCGGTCGCCACCGACAACAATTTGCCCTCGGCGGTGAGGCGTCCGATGACTGCCGCCGGGGCCGCCAGGTCGATCAGGCGATCGCTCCGTCGGCGCAGAACCGAGCGTGCGATCCCATTCCATGTTTCGCGGGCTTCGTCAGGATTTTCACGTCCGGTCAGACTCGTGACCCACGCCCGGTACGGGCCGTCGACGTCGAAGAACGCCGCCTGCCGCTCGGCATCCCTCACTGTGGCCGGGTCTCCGCCCGCGGCGCGCACGAGGTCGCCGGCGAATCCACCGAGGGCCCAGATGGCATTGGCGGTCTCGGCCGCGGCGGTCTCGGCCACGGCGGCCACCGGCCCGGCCGCCTCCGCCAAAAGTCCCAGGTGCACGGCCAGCGAGTCGTCCATGACGGACTCGATGATGGAACTCTGGGTTCCATACTGGACTCCCACCAGCCGGGCATTCAACATCCGGTCTCCGTCGACGGCGCCGACGTCGACCAAGCGCGACACCCAGGTGGCAATCGGCGCCGGCATCACCATGACATTGCCGTCCTTGTCCGCCGCGGTTGTCTCGCGCTGGACGAGCATCGAGCCGATACCGGACCACACCATGCGTTCGGCATCGTGTTCCCTCGGCATGTGCACGGATTCCTTGAACTTCGTCGATTGCGGCTTGCTGTATCGCATGGCCGTCAGCGGGTCCGCCGTCATGTTCTGTGGCGCCAGCGGGTCACCATTGGACACCAGAACCCGCGTGACGCGGCCCTCCGAAGGGAACAGCCGCACCCGGCGACTGGGCCACGTCATGACGTCCACGGCTTGCGGCCGCCATCCGCGAGGCCGCGGCTCGACGGCCGGGGCCAGAGGCGGTCGTTCCCAGACCGGCAAATCGTCCCCGGAGCCTTCCGCGGCGACCAGCCGCATGTCCAGGTTCAGCAGCAGCGTCTCGCGCAGCGAGTCACCCTCGAAATAGATGCCCCCGGTCTTCCCGGCCCACCCGGTGCCGATGGGGTAACCCCTGCCGCCCTTGACCCGGTCGTCCCCGACGGCGCCGGATTTGATGCCGGACGGGTCGAAGGCTTGGGTGTGGATCAGCCACCGCGCGGCCTCGGCAAAGCCCAGGGAGTCCAACCCGGCGCCGGCGCGTGTCGTGAAGTACTGGTGGCCGCTGGGGACGTCGGCAATCAGCCGCGCGACGCCGTCGTACTTTCCACTGGCCGTGTGCAGATCGGCGACCTGCATGAACGGCTGGACGGGGTCGAACAGGTCGAACCGGGCGGCCACCTCCGCCAGATAGTCCGCCATCAGGCGCCGGAACAGGCCGGGGTCCTCCCATACCCGCCGCCAATACGTCACCGTGTCCACTGGATCGACTTCGGGCATGGCCCTGTAGGCGATCGCCAGCAGGACGCGCAGGACCGCATAATCCTGCGTCGGCAACTCGCCAGCCAGCCGCCGGATCCGGTTCGCAGTCTCGAACACCTCGGCCAGGGACAACTCCCGAACCTCGCCGGTGAGCATGGAACAGCGGACCCACGGTTCGGTGACTAGGTTGAATCGCACACTCGCCGTCATGCCTCGTCCCGCCCTTCCGTTCCGCACGTCAGTCCCACGCGGGGGTCATAGGTCACGCGCGTCCCATCGACAACAGCGCTCAGGTTCTCGTCAAGCACCAGCACCAACTGTCCTTTCAGCCATCGGGAACGCTGCCATGCGGCGATCCCGTCCCGTTCCAGCTCGTCCAACACCCTGTCTATCCGACCCCACCGACAAAGCTGCCCGGGGAGGCGCACCGTGCACGCGCTCAGCGACCGAGCCACGTCGTTTTCCGGGGCCACATCCTCCGGCAGCAGACGGTCGCCGTGACCTCTCACATGCGGCAGGAACCGCAGGCCGTCATTGCGATACGCCAAGATGACCTCCAGCGACTCGTCGATGTCACGCACCTGGGCCGTCGCACGTGCTTCGGCCGCTCCATCACCACTGTCGGCGTTACCCCGGTACTTCGTGAGGAGATCGATGGCCAGCCCTTCAGAAAACTGCCCCGGCTTGTCCAGCAGGAACGCCTGAGCCCGTTGCTGCTTGTCGTCGCGTTGATCGAGCCGGGCCGCCTCCGCCGCGTCGAAGTCCTCTCGCCAAGCGTCGGGAACCTGGATGCCGTCCCCATAGCAGGCCTGCACAATGTCCGGGATATCGGTGGGCACGCGCAGCCTCTCCCCGGCATTGATCCGCTCCCGGAGGACCGCCGCCGTGCGCAACAGGACGGCCCTGCCGTAGACGACCGTGCTGCCGTCGTCGAATGTGGGCGGCTCGGCGGCCCAATCCTTGACCCCTCGCACGACACACACCGGGTCCTTGACATGTGCCGCCCGGGGAATGACGGGCGACCGGCGGCGGTGCAGTCGGCCGATCCGCTGCAACAGCAAGTCAGCCGGCGCGAAGTCGGTGACGAGCAGATCGAAGTCGATGTCCAGCGACTGCTCGAGCACTTGGGTTCCCACGACGATCAGCCGGGGTGGCCGGACTGCACCGGCTGCCGCGACGGCGGCGTCCGGGCCAAGCACGGTCCGGATGCGGGACTCGATCGACGTCCGGTCGGGCGCCATGAAGCGGGAATGGTCCAAAATCAATTCGTCGTCGGGAAAATGCTGGGACAACGCCTCGAACATCGCCTGGGCGCGGCGGACCGTGTTGCAGACGATGCCCACGCAACCGCCCTGCTCCTTGACGGGTTGGAGAACGGTCAGCAGCGATGCCAAGTCGTCGTCGATGACGCGGACCTCGACTTCCTTGTCGGGTCCCGACGGCCCGGGCGCGCGCAGCACCGTCGCACCGCCGGAGGCGATGACCAACGGATAGCCTGGGTTGCCGTCCAGCAGTGAGGCTTCCCGGGCGGCCACAGTTGATGAACGACGGCGGCGGGTCCCCGTGGGTGCCACCACAGACGTGATCGTGGGGCGGCCCGATTCATAGGCGTCGACGAGCTCTCGGCGAATCCCTGCCGGCAAGGTGGCCGAGAGTAGGATCACAGGGACACTGTAGGCGGCCAGCCAGTGCAGCGCGCGCTGCAGATAGACTCCCATGTAGGCGTCGTAGGCGTGCACCTCGTCGATGATGACGGCCTTGCCCGCCAGTCCCAGATGACGCAGCACAACGTGTTTGCTTTGGAGCGCGGCGAACAGAATCTGGTCGACGGTGCCGACGACAAAGTCGGCCAGCAGTCCCTTCTTGCGCCCGAACAGCCATTCATGGGCCACGGCGGCCGGCGGATTGTTCCCCGCGGAAAACTCGTCGTCGTAGACGGACCGGATGGATCGCGCCCGCGGCATGGCCGAAAGGTCCGCGTTCAAGCCCGCCTTCGAGTGTGCCAGGTTGACGCTGTAGCACGTCTCAGGACCGCGGATTTCGGCTTGGTGGTTCACCCACGGGACCACACGGGTAAACATCCCGTCGCTGGTTGCCTGTGTTGGGAGTCCGATCATGACCCCGCCAAAACCCCACTTGGCGGCGAAAACCTCGGCGGCGGCAAGCGCCGCTTCCGTCTTTCCCTCCCCCATGGCCGCCTCGATGACCAGCAACCCTGGGCGGTTCATGGACTGTGCGGCGTCGACGGCCGCCGTCTGCATGGCGTTTGGCGTCGACCCGGGCGGGAGGTCGAACCGATCCGTGATCAGTCGGTCCGTCGTGTCGGGCAGGGCATCCACATGCCATGGCGAGATCAGCCCGATCCCCCGCCACGCCCGTTCGACCCGATCCGTGTCGGGACCGTCGGTCCAAAGCGGGAAGTAGTCCGTGTTGCTCGCGATCCAGTCGGCCACGATGACGACGGCCGTCAGGAGCAGCTGCGCTTGCGGCGACAATCCGCGGTCGCGCCACCGTGGAAGATACCGGAGGGTGCCCGTGAACGCGGCCGCATCGTCGAGCAGTTCGCGCTGGACCGCGTGCCACCGTGCATCGAGATGCGTCTGGGCATCTTTGGCCTTCTTGAGGACCTGCGAGTCCGGTGCAACGCCGTGGTGGCCGCCTGGTACGACGGCGTATGAATCCGCCCGCGCTCGCGAGAATCCATGCCCGTCGCAGAGCCACGTACGGGCGATGACGTGGCTGAGCACCGAATGCGGAATACGTTGCTCGGGCGTGACCGACGTCGGGACCGAAAGCCCGTGCCGGCGCATGGGTGCCGTGAGAATCTCGACCTGGTGGGCAAACAATGGGTGCGCCTTGCCGATGTCGTGGATGCACGCCAACCAAACGGCAAGGGTTCGCGCCTCAGCGTCACCATCGGCACCGATCGCGGTGCCGATCTGCCGCTTCACCGACGCGGGCAGCCACTCATCCCACAGCTTTCCAGCCACACCCGCGGAGTCCCGCATGTGCTGGTACAACGGCATGGAATCTTGCGTGTCACGATCGAATTTGGCCCATACGGACTGTGCCGCTGCGCTGATCATGCCAGTCCCCCGTCTACGATCTGTAGTGATGGCCCGCGGCGGCCGGTGTCGGAAGGCCGCCGCGAACGTGATCCCAGCGTAGCCTAGGATTATGTTTGCACGCCAGACCTTGTTTAGATAAATTTGCGCTCAAGAGATACCCTGAAAAGTCAATCCCCGGCAGCCCGAGGAACACGCCGGCGCTCGCCAAACCTTGGGTTCATCCCCGCGCCGCGGGGATCACACCGGCATCGGACACTCTACAACACCGCCGACACGGTGTACGCCCGCGCCAGGATCCCGGCGAAATCGCACGACGACGGCAGGTTGCCGTAGTTGAAGCGACATTCCAGCCCGGCCAGGAACGCGTCGATCGATCCCGGGTCGGTCCCCAGGGCGCGCAACACGTCGAGCGCGATGACGTTCCCGGTCCCCTCCCAGATCGCCATCACCGGTTGCTCCCGGTAGCGCATGGCCAGCGGGAAATCCTCGGTGTAGCCGTTGCCGCCCAGGCATTCCATCGCCTCGTAGGCGTGGTTGGGCCCCCGCTTGCACACCCAGAACTTGGTGACGGCCGTCGCCAGGCGACGGAACGAGTACTCGGTGGCGTCGCCATCGGACACGGCTCGCGTGGTATTGGCGCGCACGTCCGAGCCGCCCTGCTTCTCCGTCAGGGCCATGCCGAAAAGGGCACCGGGCTTGCCGGGCGCCAAGGCAGGATCGTAGCTGCGCGAGTACAGCCGCGGCAGCGATTCCCCCGCCGACTGCGGCCTGGGCGGGCGCGTGCACCCGCCCAGGCCGCAGTCGCCAAGCTCGAGGCGCTGGGCCGGGGCGCCGAACTGGCCACGAAGCGGCTCTGGCGGTAGCGGATTTCGACAGGCTCAATCACCGGTCAGTCGGCGGGCTCAACAGGTCTCGACAGGCTCGACCACCGCCGGATTTCGACAGGCTCAATCACCGGTCAGTCGGCGTATTCGTCCTCGCGGTCGCGTCCGAAACCCTCGTCGTAGCGGTCGTCGAGGTACTCGTCGTCCTCGTCTTCCTCAAGTTCGTCCTCGAGATCGTCGTCGGACTCCAACTCATCCTCATCGAGTTCGTCGTCCTCGCCGCCGTAGTCCGCGCTGGTCAGCTCCTCGGTGTACAGGTGCCAGAACTCGTTGCGGGCGGCCGCCCGCGGGTCGATGCGTTGCAGCTCGGTCTCGAAGACCTTCGTGACCTGGGCGAACTCCTCGTCGCGCTCCGGCCCGGGGACGTCGCGGTCGATGGATCCCCACATCCGCACGATCCGGTCCATCGTCTCCAGTGAGGACGCCATGATGGAGACGTCGTCCTCGCACACGTACAGGACGGAACCGATGGCCCGGTCCACGACCACGAACTGGAAGTCACCGTCGTTGAGCACGATGGCGCGGCCCTCGTCGTCGTCGGCGAACGGCGGCTCCAACCACTCGCCGTCGACCGGGAGATCTTCCAGGGCGTCGGGGTACAGGGGACCCAGCGTTGCCCAGATCCGGGAATCGTCCACAATGCACCTCCTTGCTTAAATCCGACACTAACCATGGGCGACGGCGCCGTCAATGACTCGTTTTCACGTCCCGGCGGGCACCACCGTGGTGCTGTTTTCCAGGCGGCGGTTGGCCAGCACGGGAAGGAATTCACGTACCTCGTCGATGCGCCGGTGTGTGACGTCGGCGGTGGCGATGCCCTCGGCCTCGTCGGCCAGGAAGTCCTGCGGCAGCCCCATCGGGTCGAGCACAGCCGAGTGCCCGATGCAATGGTCGCTGGACGTGCCGGCGGCCGCCACCCAGCACGTGTTCTCGATGGCGCGGGCCTTGAGCAGCGTCTCCCAGTGCTCGATCTTGTGGTCGCCCTTGAACCAGGCGGCGGCCACGCAGATCAGGTCCGCCCCGGCCACCGCCAGCCCGCGCGCCAGCTCGGGGAAGCGCAGGTCGTAGCAGGTCATGATGCCGACCTTGAACCCGTCGATGTCGACGATCACCAAACCGCCGTCGCCGGGCTTGATGCGCCGGGACTCCTGGTAGGAGAACGCGTCGTACAGGTGCAGTTTGCGGTATGTGTCCAGGATGCGCCCGTCGTCGTCCACGGCGACCAGCGTGTTGTAGGGCCGGGCCTCGCCGCTGGACTCGTAGCCGCCGGCGATGACGGCGATCCCCACCTCGGCCGCGATCATGGAGAGGCCCCGCACGAAGCTGGTCCAGTGCGCGTCGACCGCCTCGGTGAAACCACCGGGCACCCGCCCCACGGAGAACATCGACTCCTCCGGGAAGAGCACCAGGGCGGAGCCATCGGACTTGGCCGCGACGGCCAGCCGGCGCATGACGGCCAGGTTGTCCGCCACGTCGCCGCCGGGATTGAATTGTCCGACACTGACCTTCATGGCATCTCCCTTGGCGCTCGGTTGCTGTGATTCCAGCCTATCCGCTTTGCCCGCCCGCGAACCCGGCCAAATCCCGTCCCCTGCTTTGAGCGTTTAGTCGCTGATGAGGTCGTGCCGCACGATCGTCTGGTCGCGATCCGGGCCGACGCCGATGGCGGAGATCCGGGTGCCCGACATGGCCTCGAGCGCCAGCACGTATTCCCGCGCATTGACGGGCAGGTCCTCCAGCGTGCGGGCGCCGGTGATGTCCTCGGTCCAGCCGTCGAAGTACTCGAAGATCGGCTTGGCGTGGTGGAAATCGGTCTGCGTCATCGGCATCTCGTCGAAACGCACGCCGTCCACGTCGTAGGCCACGCACACGGGGATCTTCTCGATGCCGGTGAGCACATCCAGCTTCGTGACGAAGTAGTCGGTGAAGCCGTTCACGCGGGACGCGTGCCGGGCCAGCACGGCGTCGTACCAGCCGCAGCGGCGCGGCCGGCCGGTGTTCACGCCGTATTCGCCGCCGGTCTTCTGCAGGTACAGCCCCATGTCGTCGAACAGCTCCGTGGGGAACGGGCCGGCGCCGACGCGGGTGGTGTAGGCCTTGATGATGCCCACGGCGCGGGTGATGCGGGTGGGGCCGATGCCCGAGCCCACGGACGCGCCGCCGGCGGTCGGGTTGGAGGAGGTCACGAACGGGTAGGTGCCGTGGTCGACGTCCAGGAACGTGGCCTGGCCGCCCTCCATGAGCACCACCTTGCCCGCGTCGAGCGCCTCGTTGAGCACGAACGTGGAGTCGATGACGAGCGGGCGCAGGCGCTCGGCGTAGCCGAGGAAGTACTCGACGATCTCGTCGATGAGCACGCCGCGGCGGTTGTAGACCTTCACCAGCAGCTCGTTCTTCTGCTTCAGTGACCCCTCCACCTTCTGGCGCAGGATCGATTCGTCGAACACGTCCTGGACGCGGATGCCCAGGCGGGCCACCTTGTCCATGTAGGCCGGGCCGATGCCGCGGCCGGTGGTGCCGATGGCGCGCTTGCCCAGGAACCGTTCGGTCACCTTGTCCAGCACCTGGTGGTAGGGGGCCACCAGGTGGGCGTTGGCGGAGATGCGCAGCTTGGACGTGTCGGCGCCGCGGGCCTGAAGGCCGTCGATCTCGTCGAAGAGCGCCTCCAGGTTCACCACGCAGCCGTTGCCGATGATCGGGACGGCGTTGGGGCTCAGAATGCCGGCGGGAAGGAGCTTGAGCTCGTACTTCTCACCACCGACGACGACGGTGTGCCCGGCGTTGTTGCCGCCGTTCGGCTTCACCACGTAGTCGACGCGGCCGCCCAACAGGTCCGTGGCCTTGCCCTTGCCCTCGTCGCCCCACTGGGCTCCGACGATCACGATTGCAGGCATGGGATCCTCCCCCTTGCTCAAAAGTTGGCCGGGCGCTGCCCTGGCCGGCGGTCGTTCCGCCGAACAGCATCCCGGACACGAAAATACCCCTTGGCGTGTCTCCCCGGCCCGTCGCGCACACGGCGCAGCGCTGGGGTTGTTCAAAGGGGTCTTACCCGCCGAGTTTACCGGACGGGGTGGGCGGGCGCACATTCTCGCGGGCGAACGACGGGCACCCCCGGCTTTTAGTGTCGCGACGACACCAAACCGCCCTCGTCACTGCAGCCGGCGCCGGAATCGGCCGCGCCATCGCCCTGCGCCTCGCCGCCGAAGGGGCCGCCGTGGTGGTCTCGGACATCGATGACGAGGCGGGCGCGCAAACGGTCTCGCTCATCACGGCCGCCGGGGGTCGTGCGGCCTACGCGCATGCCGACGTCAGCCGGCCCGACGACGTCGCCGCCATGACAACGTTCACGCTCGCCACCTTCGGCACCCTCGACCTGGCGGTGAACAACGCCGGCGTGGGGGCCATGCCCAAGGAAATCCAGGACGTCACGCTGGAGGAGTGGGATCGCAGCCTGAACGTCACCCTGCGGGGGACGTTCCTGGCCATGCAGGCCCAGGTGGCCCATTTCCGCGGCCATGGGGGCGGCGCGATTGTCAACGTCGCCTCGATTGCCGGCATTTCGGCCACGCCACGGCTGACACCCTACGGCGCCTCCAAGCACGGGGTGGTCAGCCTGACCCGCAGCGTGGCGCGGGAGACCGCGGTACACGGGATCCGCGTCAATGCGGTGGCACCCGGCGCGATTGAAACCGCGTCCCTGGTCTCCCTGCCCGCCGACGCGAAGGCCGGATATGTGGCCGAGGTGCCCATGAAGCGCCTGGGCCGGCCCGAGGAGATCGCCAACGCCGTGGCGTGGCTGCTGTCCGATCAAGCGGCCTTCGTCACCGGCGTCGTGCTGCCCGTTGACGGCGGCACCCGTGCCTGACCCAACAGGCCTCCCGGGGCCCGAAACGGACGGACCGGCGTTGGGCCGCGGCCCCGGGTTCAGCGCGGACCTCATCGCCTCGCTCACCCGGGTGCTGGCGAAGTGGACGGCCCCGGAATTCCTGACCGCCGTGGCCGCCCGAGAGGGCGTGGACCTGGACCCCGGGGCCATCACCATGGTCACCATCCTCTCCAAGGACGGACCGCAAAGGCCGTCCCAGCTGGCCGGGGCCATGGTGACAGGAGCGTCCAACGTCAGCAAGATCATGGCCCGCCTTGACGCGGCGGGGCTCGCCCGGCGCGTCCCCGACCCCAGCGATGCCAGGGCCCAGCTCGTCGAGCTGACCGGTTCCGGCCGGCAGGTGGCCGCCGCGTTCGTCAGGGCCGGTACCGGCCTGGTCGACGAGCTGCTCGAGGGCTGGCCGGACGCCGACCGGGTGGCATTCCTCCGCCTGCTGGGCCGGTTCGAACAATCCACCGTTGCCCTGTCCACCCGAATCGGCAACAGCAAACGGCCTCCCACCACCCCGTTCACCACATCCAAGGAGCAATGACATGACAGGCACAACCACACCCCGCAGCTACGTCGTCACGGGGGCCGGATCCGGCATCGGAGCCGCCACCGCGGCCCTGCTGCGCGAACGCGGCGAAACCGTCATCGGCGTCGACCTGCGCGGCGCCGAGGTGGAAGCCGACCTGGGCACCCGTGCAGGCCGCAAGGCCGCTGCCGAGAAGGCCATCGAGCTGGCCGGCGACAGCATTGACGCCGTCATCGCCTGCGCCGGCATCTCCGCCCCCATCCCGCTGACCGTCAGCGTGAACTACTTCGGCGTCACCGAGTTCCTGGAACACCTGGCACCCGTGCTGGCCAAGAGTCCGGCCCCGCGTGCCGCCGTCGTCAGTTCCATGGCCTCGCTGCAGCCCAACTCCCCCGACCTGGTGGAGGCCCTGCTGGCCGGCGACGAGGAGGCCGCCGTGGCGATCGGCGCCGCGCTGGCCGCCGAGGGCCCCGGCCCCGGCTACCTCAACTACCCCTCCAGCAAGCGCGCCCTGAGCCGCTGGGTGCGCCGCGAATGCATCACCGAGCGCTGGGCCGGGGCGGGCATCCCGCTGAACGCCGTGGCCCCCGGCACGGTCATTTCCCCGATGACCGAGAAGCTGCTGGCCACCGAGGAAGGCCGCACCATGGTGGACGCCAACGTGCCCATGCCGCTGAACTACCACTCCGAAGCCGTGGTCATCTCCCGGCTGCTGGCCTGGCTGACGAGCGTGGAAAACACCCACACGACCGGGCAGACCATCTACACCGACGGCGGGGCGGACGCCACGCTGCGCGGGGACAACATCTGGGACTGACCTCCCGGCCATCCCGGCCACAATGCCGCCGGCGCACCTTGCCATGGCGAAGACCGCCGGCGCACCCGGCGTCGGCACGGTCCCGTCCGCCGTCGCCTACCATGCCCGGCGGCGTTGTCCGTGCCGGGCAGTGTGGCCCCATGGCCATGTCAGCGCCGGACCTGCTCGCAACCCCGCGTGGACGGCGCCTGTGCCTGGAATTCGCGCTCGAGCAATGCCGGAGCGCGGATCCTTCGGAGGCCAACGGACTGTGCACGACCGTATCCGGTGCCGCCTACGCCCTTGATCCCGGCCGGGGCACCCGGACATGCGACGCCGAGGTGGTGGCGCACGAAGCTGTGCGCCCCCATCGCACCCGACCAGGAACCCAGCATCCGCGGTGTACGTGCCGCCGTCAGAGGCGACGTCCACGGCCACGGGGCCGCCGTCGTCATGAAAACCGGTGGCGGCATGCCCGCGGCGGATCTCGGCGCCCAGGGCACAGGCGTGGCCTTCAAGCAGTTCCTCAAGGCGCCGTTGCGGTATCAGCACCACCTTCAGGGAATTGGTCCGCAGCGGGTTCGGCCGCAGCGTCAGCGTGCCAAAGGGCGAGCGGGGCAATTCCTGCCCTGCCAAGCTCGCAGGCGAGCATGAGCCCCACCGGCCCGGCGCCAGCGATAACCACTTGGGTCCCGCTGCCCTGCATCCCGTCCGCACCCATCCTTGTCCCGCTTTCACAGCTCAAGAAATCCGGCATGCTGCGTCGGCCGCCGCGGTCAGCCTTCCGCGAAGGCCAGCGCGGCGTCCGCAAACGACGGCCAGTGCCCCGCCGACGCCAACGGCACCACCACCCAGTCCTTGAACGGCCGGTTCATCCCGGACGGGTCAAAGAGTGCGGCGCCCGGCAGGGCGAGGGCTTCGACATGCCCCGAGGACTCCCGTCCCAGCTTGAACGCGACGGCGTCACCGTGCAGGCAACCGATCGCCTTGCTGCCCACCATCAACGAGGTGGCACCGAACATTTTTCCCACCGTGACGCCGGCATTCGCCACGTCTGCGGCAAGAGCATCAAAGGCGGCGACAGCGGCCGGCGACGGCACAAGTTTCTCCATGCCGGAATCTTGCCAGACAGGGTGCCCGGCGTCGAGAACCGCATTCATTGAGGGGTTTCGACAAGCTCAACCACCGGAGGCTTGCTCAAACACCGGAGGCTTGCTCAACCGTCAGCCGGTCACCTTGAACACCCCATGGGCGCCGCGTTCGGCGTCGACCATGTAGTGCGAGACGAACGGGTAGCTGCCGGCCTGGGGGAACGAAAGCTCCACGAAGCCGCCCTGGGCCGGGGCCAGCGCCAGCGCCTGCGACCCGGCCGTGGGGTCGTCGGATCCGTCCAGCAGATAGCGGCCCTCGCTCCACACCGCGCTGAACTGGCCGCCCACCACGTGGAATGACGTCGCCCGGTTGGGCCCGGCGTCGAGCACCCAGATGCGCACCTTCTCGCCCACCTTGGCCGCGAGCGGTCGGAAGTCGTACTGGTTGGCGTAGCCGTTGAAGACCACGGCGTCCGGCTTGTCCGCCTGGATCTTTGCCAGGTCCGCGACGCCGCCCTGCGGTCCCAGGTACAGCTCGGACTGGATGAGCACGTACTCCTTGGTCACCGGGGGCAGGTTTGGCGGGTCGATGATCACGGCCCCGAACATGCCGTTCGCGATGTGCTGGCTCATGGGCATGGTGCTGCAGTGGTACATCCAGATCCCGGCGCGTGTGGCCGTGAACGTGTACGTCAACCGCTCTCCCGGGTTGATGGTGCGCATGGGCCCGTCCGGGGCCAGCGCGCTGGCATGGAAGTCGATCGAGTGGCCCATGGTGCCGTCGTTGAGGAGCGTGACCTTGAACGTGTCGCCGACCTTCCCGCGCAGCGTGGGCCCGGGCGCCGCGCCGTTGAACGTCCACAGCTTCTGCTTCACGCCCACGGCCACCTCCTGCACCTGCTCGGTCACCTTCATGGTCAGGTTGTGCACCGTGCCGGGCGGCGCCGGGGGCAGGACGGCGTCGTGCGCGGTGAATCCGGCGCCGGGGTCCTTCAGGAAGTCCAGCAGGCCCGCCGCGTTCGGCGCGGCAGGCGGGGCGCCCGCGTGGTCCATGCCGGGCATGCCGCCGGCCCCGGCCGGGGTCGGGGTCGGGGAGCCCGTGGCCACGATGCTGAACACCATGCCCTGCTGCCTGTGCCCGGCGACGCTGCACCAGCCGTCCATGCCGGCCCCGATCACACCCACGTCGACGGTGGTCGACTTGCCCGGGTAGACCCGACCGGATTCGGCGCCGCCGGCCGTGACCAGGTCGTGCACCATGGCGTCCTGGTTGGTCAATTCGATGACGAGCCGGTCCCCCACCGGGACGTCCACGGTGGACGGGTGGAAGCGCATGTCCTTCATGGTCATCGTCACGGTGGTCGTGTGCCCGCTGGCCGCCACCGCCGCGGCCGGGCGCCCCGTGCCCGCCAGCCCCGGCACGGCGGACGGGTCGGCCAGCACGCCGGCCACCACTGTGAGGACGACGACGGCGGCACCGGCCGCCGCCATGCCCAACCGGCGGCGCGGGGCCGGGTCGGGCGCGCGGCGGGCATCGCGCCCACGGTGCGCGCCGGCGTCGTCCGCGTCCGCAACGGGGGCCCTGGCGGCCAGCGCCATGACCAGCAGCGGCAGCAGCCAGGCCAGCCCCACCAGGACCAGGAAGGACGTGCCGACGCGCACCAGGGACGGCACCGGCAGCAGGGACAGCAGCAGGCCGGCGTTGGCCAGCACGACGCGCAGCCAGGCGGCCCTGTCCAGGATGGCCGCCCGCTGCCTGACCCGGGCCGGCCCACCGCCGAGCACCATGGGCACCAGGTACGTCAACGCCGCACCGAGCACCTGGGCGGCGAACCCGGCCGCGAACACGGGCGCGACGGTCCCGATGGCGTCGTGCAGATCCGTCCAACCGCCCGCCGTCGCCACGAGGGCCGCCAGCCAGACCAGCGATACGGCAAGCCAGGCCAGGGCGGCCAGCGCGGACGCCGGGGCGAACGTCGTCGGCGGTTTCGCCCGGGCGGCCCGGAGCAGCGGCACGCACACGTACACCACCCCGGCCAGGTACACGAGCAAGCCCAGGAAGCACAGTTGACGGGCACCCGATGCGGCCCCGGACGCCGTGATGAGGACGCCGGCCAGCAGCGGCGCCAGGGCGTTGCGCGCCACCGAGTCGGCGCCGTCGGCCACGCGTGTGCGCAGCATGGTGGGCAGCAAGGTCATGAGCGTGCCGAGCACCGTCAGGCCGACAAAGCCGAGTACGTTCACGGTCAGGTGCACCAGCAGCAGCCGGGCGTGCGCCTCCTCGCCCGGGTTCGCCGCGAGCGCCGCCCCCACGCCCGCGCCGACGGGCAGCAGCAGGCAAGCGGCAATGTAGTACCGGACCGTGGCGCCGAACCGTGACGGCAGGGCGGTGCGCGCCCGCAATCCCAGCGCCACGGCGTGCGCGGCGACGGCCCCGCCCACCAGGACGCTGCCGGCCAGGGTCAGGAACCACCAGCCGGCCGGGACCGCGACGACGACCGCGGCCACGGCCACGTTCAGCACCACCAGACGCGCCGCGAGCCCGGTGCGCGGCAGCGACGGCCCGCGCAGCAGCGCCTCGGCGAAGTGCCAGCTCCACACCAGGATCGAGTTCGTCACGGCGCCGAGGAACAGCAGGTGCACCATGAGCCAGCCGGAGTCCGGGATATCGCGGTGGATGAGCACCACCGCCACGAGCGCCGCCAGCCAGCCCACGGCCGGAGCGTTGGCGCGCAGGTGCCAGCTGGCCCGGTTCATGCCGCCACCTGCGACGGGCGGGTGCCCTGCCGGACGGCAAGGGCGGCGAACAGCAGGATCGCGGCGACGTTGAGCACGCCGCCGCTCGCCCACGCGTCATGCACGCCGGCCGCGTCGCCCAGGCCGAGCCGGATCAGCAGGGACAGGTGCAGCAGGCCGGCCGGCGGCCAGAACGCGGGCGTGTACGGCAGCGGTTTGCGCAGCACGGCCGGCAGGATGACCGGGGCGTGCGCCATGATCATGGAGATCGTGAAGCCGAGGAACACTGCGTGCACGGTGGCGTCGTAGGCGCCGCCGTCGGGGACGCCGCCGTGCAGGCTGAGCACGACGGCGGCAATCGCCAACCAGCCGTAGCCGGCCAGCAGGCAGGCGGCAATGTAGCGCGGCAGCCCGGTGGACCGGATGGTCTTCACGGCGACGTCGTGCCTGCCCAGCCACGCGACCAGGGCGAGCAGGCCGAGCCCGAAGAGCGGATACCCGGCGGCCGGCCACAGGATCGTCATGACGGTGGCGGCCAGCAGCACGAACGACAACGCGACGAGCAGCGGCTCGGCGTTCGGGCTGCCGATCCCGATCCGGGCCAGTTCCAGCCGTTCGCCGGCGATGGTCAGCACGACGAAGGCAATCAGGAACGGCAGGATCACGGGGATGGCGGGCACCCGCAGCCACAGGGCGGCCGCGCCGATGGCGGCGACGGAGCCGAGGATCTGGATGAGCACCACGGAGTCCTGCTGGCGTTTCCACAGCGGGATGTAGACGACGGTCATGGCGATGGTGCCGGCCAGCAACGTCGCCCGACCGATCCACAAGGGGAGCGGGGCGACCAGCAGCAGGCCGCCCACGCCCAGCAGCGCCGGGGACAGGTAGCCGGCCGGCTTGCCGAGGGCCACACAACGCTCCAGCGCGATGACCGTGCCGACGAAGCCGAGCACGAGCAGCATGCCGTGGATCTCGGGGAACCTGTCCAGCGTGACGGGTGCCGACGCGCCGAGCAGCTGCAGGCCCGCATCCAACCCGACCAGCAGGGCCGCGCCGGCCGGCAGCAGGAACAACAGCCGGATGGCGGGTTTGCGCAGGACGGACGGGTGCCGGCGGGGACTCGTGGCCCCGATCGCCCGGGCGTTCACGAGGCGGCCGTGGCCGGCAGGTGCAGCGCGCAGGATCCTGGGCGGGCGAAGGGGACCAGGCGGACGCCTTCCGCCGGCAGCCCGGTGCCCTCCAGCAGTCCGCGCACCAGACCCAGGTGCACGGCGCAGACGACGTCCGGGTTGTTCCGGGCGGCCGCCAGGATGGGGCAGACCGTCAGCGCCAGTTCCGTGGCGGCCGGGTTGGCGTCCACGCCGAAGCCGGCCTGCCGAAGGTGTTCGGCCACCTGCAGCCGGACCGCCCGGGGCCGGCGGGCAGCGGGCGCGACCCCCGGCAGTGGCCGTGCCCCCCGGAGCGCGTCGGCCCATTGGCGTCCGGCCTGTTCCCCGTCCGCGGCGGGCGAGGTGCTGGTCGCCGCGATGTGCGCGGCGAGGACGCCCGCCAGGGCGGCATAGCCGGCCGGCGCGGCGTCGGGCAGGGCCGGCGCGTACAGCCAGGCGGGCCGGCCGCGGCCGGCGCGTGCCGCCGTCGTCCGTGTGGCCAGTCCGGCGGCGACCAGCGCCTCAAGATGTTCGCGGACCGTGTTCGCGTGCTGCCCGGTCGCGGCCGCCAGGGCGTCGACGCTCAGCGGAGCGGCGGCGCCGCGCAGCCGTTCCAGTACTGACGCACGCGCCTTGGAGATCGGTGCGACGGGCTCGGTGCCGCCCGGCCGGGGTCCCTGCGGCGACTTTCCAGGCAGATTGTTTTCCACGGAATTTATTGTAGTAATATGAGCGCACAATCGCCATTCCGGCGGTGAACGGAAGGTATGAATCGTGAACAATCTTGTGCTTGCCTCCTCTCCGGCCGAGGCGGACGCCCTGGAAAAGGCACGCGCGCGGCTGGCCGAAACCGCCGGCACCCTCGGCGTGCTCACCGCCAACGTGCAGGCCTCGGCTGCGAATGCCACCGGCGGCGACGTCGCCGCCGCCGACCAGGCCAAACTCGTGGACTTCGCCGAGCAGGAGTTCCTGCCGCTCTCGGCGTCACTCATCGCGGCCCTGGCATCGGCGGGCGCCACGGATGCGGGCGCGGCCGCCCTGGCGGCGGTGGGGGCCCGGCTCAGCGCGCGGGTCTCCGAGGCGGCAAGGTTCCTTGCGCGCCAGGATGCTCCGCAACGTGTTGCGAGTGCCGCCGCGCGGGTGCGGGAGGCCGGCGGCGCGTTCCTGGACCAGGCCGCCGAACTGGGCCTGCCGGTGCTGGCGCAAAGTCCGGCCGTGGACCTCGCTAGGGTCCTGCCCGCCGCAGCGGTCCCGGACGCCGCGGCCCCGGGAACGGGCGGGTGCGCCTGTGGCGGCCACGACGAGCCGGGCCCGTCCGAACTGGACACGCGGGTCATCCCGCACGCCATCCGGCACGCAACGATTTTCGGCGCCCTCGATGGGCTTGGCACTGGGCGCGGCATCCTGCTGGTCGCCAACCACAATCCGCTGCCCCTGCTGGCACAGCTGGAACAGCGCGCGCCCGGCCGTTTCACCGTCGACTACGTCGAAAGCGGGCCGGAGGTGTGGCGGCTGAGCATGGTCCGCCGCTGAACCAAGAATCCGGTGGTCGAGCCTGTCGAGACCCGAGCGAGTGCCGCTGGACACGGCCCCCGCTCCCCACCCACCCGCCAGGGCCGGCAGCCGCGGATCATCTTGCGAGGAACGAGCGACCGCCCCGTTTCCAGCCGGCGGCAGCCGCCATGACGGTCCGTCCACCGGCCACTGTGCGCGGGACCGGCACGCCAACCGGAGTAGGACAGGACGATCGGCAAACGAGTGGGCAGTAACTGCTCGTTTGCGAACGAGTGGGCAGTAGATGCTCGTTTCGACCCGATTGTGCCGGATTTTCGACATCTACTGCCCAGCAGTTGCGTCGTCGACATCTACTGCCCAGCAGTTCCGGACCGGCCAGCGGCGCATCGGGCGGGGCCGACGCCAGGGCGGCCGTCCATGAGTCCACGGACACGAGCCCGTCCGTCAATGCTTGGGCATCCTCGCAGAACAGGTCCGCAAAGTCGGGATCGAATTGGGTTCCCCGCCGTTGCCGCACCACGGTCCGGGCCGCGTCAACGCCGCCGTTGCGGACGTAGATCTCCGAGACATCGGCAAGATGGGTGACGCGCATTTCCAGCGGGATCCCGGTCCCCGACCGTCCGTCGGGCAGACCCTTCCGATCCCAGCGTTCAAAGGTGCAGGCAAGGACGGGCGGCACCTGCGCATCCATGCCGAGCGTGGAGGCGAGCCGGCCGCGCGGAACGCCAGGTCATCACCGAACAGTCCGGTCAGCTCGAAGGAGTCCGCGTGGCAACCGATCCATGCCAGCAGGGTCGTGGCGAAGATCCGCTCCCGGCAGCCACGGTCCAGCTCCAGCCGGTCCGCCAGGCGTTGGGCCAGGATCGAGGACCGGAGCATGTGTTCCATGGGCTGGCCCAGGCCCAGGTCGATGGCCAGCGAGATGGCCGCCAGGACCTCGCAGCGACGCGGTCGAGCCGGTGCCCGGTGATCGAGCTTGTCGAGATCGGGTTTCGACAGGCTCAACCCCGGGGGTCTCGACAGGCTCAACCACCGGGGGTCTCGACAGGCTCAACCACCGGGGGTCTCGACAGGCTCAACCACCGGGGGTCTCGACAGGCTCAACCACCGGGGGCTACTGCGCCTCGATGGCCGCCTGCGCCGCCGGGTCCGAGTCGATGAGGAACTTGCCGATCCGGGCGGCCTCGTCCGCCTCGCCGATGGCCCCGGCGGCCCGGCCCAGGGCGTACAGCGCCCGCAGGAAGCCCCGGTTTCCCTCATGGTCGTACGGGACCGGTCCCGCGCCGCGCCATCCGTTGCGGCGCAGCGCGTCCAGGCCGCGGTGGTAGCCGGTGCGCGCGTACGCGTACGACTCGATGGTGCGCCCCTGGGCGAACGCCTCGTCGGCCAGGATGGCCCACAGCAGCGACGACGTCGGGTGCGCGGCGGCCAGGTCGACGGCCTCCTCCCCGGCCGCCAGGCGTGCGGCCACGTCCTCCTCCACGGGCAGCAGCGTCGGCTCCGGGCCGAGCAGGTTCTTGCCGAATTCCATTTACTTGTTCGTCTTCCCCGCCGAACCGAGCTGCGCGGCGGCCTCGACGACGCGGGCGGCCAGGCCCTTTTCGGCCAGTGCCCCCCACACGCGCGGGTCGTACGTCTTCTTGTTGCCGACCTCGCCGTCGATCTTCAGCACGCCGTCGTAGTTGGCCATCATGTGCCCGGCCACCGCGCGGGTGAACGCGTACTGCGTGTCGGTGTCGATGTTCATCTTGATGACGCCGTAGGAGACGGCGTCGCGGATCTCCTGCTCGGTGGAGCCGGAGCCGCCGTGGAACACCAGATCGAACGGGTTCGTCTTGCCGAGCTTGGCGCCGACCTGGGCCTGGATGTCCTTAAGGATCTCCGGGCGCAGCTTCACATTGCCCGGCTTGTACACGCCGTGTACGTTGCCGAACGTGAGCGCCGTGATGTAGCGGCCGTTCTCGCCCGAGCCCAGCGCCTCGACCGTGGCCAGTCCGTCGGCCACCGTGGAGTACAGCTTGTCGTTGATGGCGTTCTCCACGCCGTCCTCCTCGCCGCCGACGGCGCCGATCTCGACCTCGAGGATGATGTGCGCGGCGGACGTGCGGGCCAGCAGTTCGCGGCCGATGCGCAGGTTCTCCTCGAGCGTCTCCGCGGAGCCGTCCCACATGTGCGAGTTGAAGATCGGGTCGCGGCCGGCCTTGACCTCCGCCTCCGAGGCGGCCAGCAGGGGCAGCACGAAACCGTCCAGCTTGTCCTTCGGGCAGTGGTCGGTGTGCAGGGCCACGTTGACCGGATAGTTCTTCGCCACCTCGCGGGCGAACGCCGCGAACCCGAGGGAACCGGCCACCATGTCCTTCACGCCGGCGCCGGACCAGTACGCGCCGCCGCCGGTGGAGACCTGGATGATGCCGTCGGAGCCCGCATCGGCAAAGCCCTGCAGCGCCGCATTGAGTGTCTGCGAGCTCGTCACGTTCACCGCCGGGTAGGCGAAGCCGCCGGCCTTGGCGCGGTCGATCATCTCGGCGTACTTGTCCGGTGTTGCAATGGGCATGGAAAGCTCCTTGGGCTAATCGGTGTGGCTTCCCCCATCGTAGTCATTGCCGCCGCGACACCGCCGAAGATGAAGCGCCGAGCATGTTGGGTCACCTCCCGTAGCCGGTGACGGCGAGCGCGAACCGGTAGCTCATGCTCCCAACGCCGGTCACGTCGTCGTACCCCTTGGCTGTGGCCAGCGACGTGTCCTTGTCCATGGACAGCAGGTAGTTGTTGCCCGACCGGGCCGACGTGTACGCGAGGATCGGCTGGTGGTTCCGCGGCACGACGTCGGTGAACGCCCACGGCCCGCTCCGGTCCACGGCGTAGATGGCCGGGTTGGCGAACCCGAGCACCGTGCCGGACACCTGCTGGGCGACGGCCATTTGCCCCGCCGTCAACGGGCACGCCAGCGACGTGCCGCCGAAGGTCTTGATGGTGAACGGGTCGGTGGCCAGCGTCGCGTTGTCATTGATGGGGCTGATGCCGATGACGTACCCGGTGTACGGGTCGGCCAGCGACGCGATGTCCGGGGAGACCCGGTTGCCCTGCGACAGGGAATCCGGCACGACGCCCTTCTGGTAGCCCGGCTCGGCGAACACGGCGCTCACGCCGCCGCCGGCCCCGCCGCCAAACAGGGTGCCCGGCAGCGGTGCCGCATAGGCGCCGTTGGCGAACTTGTCCAGGACGTTGCCCCAGCCGGTCTCGAACAGGTAGCGGCCGCGCTGGTCCACGGCCAGGCTTGTCCCGCCCACGGCGGTGACCCATGGCGAACTGGCCGGGAAGTCCGGCGACGCGTAGCCGAGGTTGGCAACCTCATCCCCGTTGTCGCCGCTGGAGAAGTACAGCCCGACGCCCTCGCCGGCGGCCTGCAACTGGATGGTGACCTCGCCCGCGATCACGTCCGCGGGCACGGCCTCGCCCCGGTTGCTGTAGCTGTTCGAGACGATGTTCGCCAGCTTGTGGTCCAGGATCGTCGACATGGCAATGTCCAGCCCGCCGCCGCAGTTGAAGCCGCCAACGTACAGGATGCCGGCACCCGGCGCGGCGCCGTGCACGGAGTCGACGTCCAGGGTCTGCTCGCTCTGCCACCCGCTCGGGAACTGGCACAGCGCCTGGTCCGAGAACTCGGAGGGCGCCGGCACGATCTGCTGGTAGCTGGCCGAGTCCATGGCCGGCAGGCCGTATTTGGCCGAGTACGTGTTGACGTCGGAGAGCATGGTCGGCGACGCGTACGCGTCGATGATGGCCACTCCCTGGCCGCGCCCGTCCGGGGCGTGCCCGTGCCGGCCGCTGTTGCCCGGTTCCGCGTCGGCGAGCAGGCCCTTGCCGTAGGCCGACTGGATCTGCGATGGCGTGTAGCCGCAGATGAACGTGTTCGCCTCGGTCCGGCCGTAGGCCGGCGGGATGGCGAACCGGTGCTCGCCGTAGTAGGTCGAACAGACGGCCCTCTGCGCCGGCGCCAGCGTCGCGGCCTCCGGCGTGTGCGGCAGGCCGGCGCCCTGTTCCAGGGAATCCGGCCGGGTCAGCAACCGGCCCTGGTCCACACTCAGCCCCGCCACGGTGGCGGCGACGGCGGCGGGCAGGCTGGGAATCGACGCCGGCCCCACGAGCGTGGTGCCGTGGAAATTGTAGTTGTGCAGGTCGGTGCCGAACGCGCCGTTCACCTGCGCGGCGGTGCCGCGGAACACCACGTACAGCCGGCTTTCCGGGGTGCCGGTGATGGTCAGGCCCTTCGCCTCGAGGTGATCGACGACGGCGGCATAGTCGCCTCGGGTGGGTGAGAAGCGCCCGATCCACCGGGACGGGGAGAGCCAGTCCTGGTAGTGCCGGTTGGCGGGGTCCGAGACGGCAGCGGCCAGGGCCGTGGCCCCGGCCGCGTCACGCAGGTGGAGGTAGACCTCCCCCTCGACGGTGGTGCCGGCCGCGGCCGCGCCCTGGTCGTTGGCCGGCTGCGCCCACGAGGGCACGGCCCCGGGGAACGAGGTGTCCGGCGATGGCGGGGCCGCCAGGGCCCCGGTGGTTCCCAGCGCCATGGTGCAGGCTGCGGCCGCGCCGATGGCAAGGATCCGGGAAGCAAAGGATACGGAACGCTGAGACCTTTTCATGAAAGTTTCTTTTCCCCCGTCGGACGCCCTTTGCGTCCGCCCACCCCAGAGACTAGGCCCGTTCGCCGCCGGCTGGCTAGGGTTTCGGCCCGACCGGTTGCCCGAGCACATGCAGGCGGATCCACGCGTGCATTGCGATGCCACTCCACGACTTCGCTTCGAGTCCTCGTCCGCTTGAAGCGCCGGTCAGTCCTTGGGGTGTGGAGTGATGGCGAAAACGGTGATGACGTTCCGACCGGGCCCATAGTGCCAGTAGATCCTCCATGCGGAGGGGGTGTTGTTCTCCACGTACGAGTCCCAGACCTCTTCACCGTTCACCCCGGACAACGAGCTGTACTTGTGCGAGCTCAGACCGGGATACCGGGGATCCTGTTGCAAGCGGCCAAGTGCACGTTGAACCTTTCTCAATTTCTTCTCGAGATGACCATCCGACCTGAGCAGGTCAAGTGCCGCCTCGGCTTCAGGGGTGAAAAGCAAGTCGAAAGCCATCAGTCGTCGTCTTCGCCCCCGTCGGCGAACTGCGTGAAATCGCCGAGGCTGCGCGCTTGACCGGCGGCGGATTCGAGGAGGCCGCGGCTGAGAGCCTCCCTCACCTGGGTGTTTTCCCACACGAGGAGTTCTCGCTTGGGGATCGACACCAACGGCGTCAGCAGGATGGCGCCTTCTTCGTTGACTGCGACCGCGTAGCGGTCGTCCCGTCGCACGCCGGCCTTGCCGACGGCGATGCGTGAGCGCTCGTCGGCGCTGACTTCGCCGACCGGGGTGAACTTGGTGCCGTTCATGGGTTGCTCCTTGGTGGTGCTTGTCGCAAGCATACTCCAAAAGCAGAGCATTACCCATATACCCACAATGGGTCCATATCGCGGCTAGGGGGTCGGCGCGACGTGCTGGTTGAACACGTGGCGGCGGATCCAGGCGTGCATGGCGATGCCGGCCGCCGCGGCGGCGTTGATGGACCGGGTGGAACCGAATTGCTCGATCGACAGCGTGGCCTCGGCGGCGGCGTGCACCTCCTCGCTCAGCCCGGGGCCCTCCTGGCCGAACACGAGCACGCAATGGCGCGGCAGGTCGTAGGTTTCCAGCTGTTGGGAGTCCGGGAAGATGTCGATGCCGATAATGGCCAAGCCCTCGGCCGTGGCCCAGGCGGTGAAGTCCTCCACGGTCGGGTGGTGGCGCACATGCTGGTAGCGGTCGGTGACCATGGCGCCGCGCCGGTTCCACCGCCGTCGTCCGATGATATGCACCTCCTTGGCCAGGAATGCATTGGCCGTGCGCACGACCGTGCCGATGTTCAGGTCGTGCTGCCAGTTCTCGATCGCGATGTGGAAATCGTGCCGGCGCTTGTCCAGGTCCGCGATGATGGCGTCCATGCGCCAGTACCTGTACTTGTCCAGCACGTTGCGCCGGTCGCCGTCGGCCAGCAGCTGCGGATCCCACCGGTCCCCGTCGGGCCAGGGCCCCTCCCACGGGCCGACGCCCACCTCGTGCTGGGGCTCGGCGGCGGGCATTTCGGTAGCGTCGTTCACCCATTAAACCGAAGTTACGTGGGCTTTCTGCCCGGTTTCGTTGAGTTTCCGGGTGGAAAGCCTTCTTTCGGCCTAAATATGTAGT
>NZ_RWKQ01000031.1 GCF_003946885.1 Specibacter cremeus
CCCCGCCGGCGAGGGCTGCTGACCCCCGCGGGCCCCCGACACGCCACCGACCCCGATCCACTGATCGATACATCCGGGTCCGCCACCCGCCCACCCCGATCCATCGATCACTCGATCCACCGGGACCGGGCCTCGCTCCCCGGGCTCGACCAGCGGGCCTCGACACGCTCGACCAGCGGACCGGGTCTCGACAGGCTCGACCAGCGGGCCGGTGGCGTTGGTTTCTACAGTGGCAGACCGTGCAGCACGCCCACCGGGTGCCCGCCGCCGATGACGTCGAGATCGTTGAATTGACGCACGACGGCGGGATCGACTCCCAGCGCCAGCAGCGCGGGTGCCGCGGCCGGCAGGCGGGCTCGATCACCCCCGTCGGAGACCTTGACCGCCACGGCACTGCCGTCCGCGAGCGCAACCAGCTGGACGCCCTCGAAGCCGTCCTTGGCGATCAGCCCGGGCACCGCCGCCATCAGGTCGGTCACATCCCGCCCCGTCCCCCCGACCATGCCGGGGTGCAGGCGCATGGCGGCGGCGACGTCGTACTCCGCCGTGCCCTCCGGCGCCGTGGCGAGCCGTCCGAACGCCCGGGCCATGCCGGTGAGGGTGACGGCGAAGACCTCCGTGCCGCAGCCGTCCGTGCTGACCGTCTCCACCGGGCAGTCGGTGAGCTCGCTGACCACTTCGCGGATGAAGCGCGGCAGCGGGTGCTCGCGACCCAGGTAGGACTCGGCCGGCCAGCCGTTGACGATGCACGTGGCCAGCATGGCGGCGTGCTTGCCCGAGCAGTTCTGCGCCAGCTGGGTGGGGCCAAGCCCGTCGGCCAGCCACTGCCGGCGCTCCTCGGTGCCGTAGGGCAGGTCGGTGGAGTTCCGCAGTGCCGACGCGTCGAGGCCGGCGTCGACCAGGATCGCGAGCGTGCCGGCGAGGTGCTCCGGGGCGCCGGAATGGCTGGACGCGGCCAGTGCCAGCTGCTCGGGCGGCAGGCGCAGGCCGGCGCGGACCATGGCCACGGCCATGAGCGGCTTGAGCGCGGAACGCGGGTAGAACAACGCGTCGGGGTCGCCGCGGCGGATGAGCGTTGAGCCGTCCGCGTCGAGGGCGGCCAGGGAGCCGTAGTGCACGCTCTCGACCAGGTCGCCGCGGATCTGCACGGCCAGTGGCGCGTGCGCCGGGATGATGTCGGGCATCGGTGGTCCTCTCCGTTAAGGCGTACGGCGTGGCTCGCACGGGCGCCCGTGCACGCATTGGACCTTCCCACGGCACCCCCGCAAGCGTCAACCCGGGCGGGCGGCCTCCGTTCTGCGCAACGTACCACCCCGTAAGTTGCGCCATTGGCCGAGGTGCGCAATGTAAGGGGGTCAAGACTGCGCAGAACGGTAGGCCGGCGTCAGTGCATGGAGAACTGGTAGTGCCCGGGCACGTCCTCGTCCGGGCAGACCTCCCGCCACAGTGCCGTGATGGAGTTCTCGCCTTCGCGCAGGTCCGGCACCTCGACGCCGTCGCGCAGCATCCGGGCCGCAACCTCCGGGGCCCCGGCCCGGGCGTGGGCCAGCGCCACGAGGAACCGCACCCGGCCCAGGCCGGCCAGGGATTCGGGGGCCGCGTCCGCGAGCGCGAGGGCCCCGGCCGGGTCGCCGTGCCCGATCGCCAGGTCCAGCGCCTCGACCAGCAGCCACCGGTTCGTCGGCGCGTCCTGGCACGCACGGCGCAGCTCGGCCAGCCCGGGCACCGTCTCGCCGGTGGCCAGCAGCACCAGGCCCAGGCCGCGGTGGGCCAGCGCGCCCGTGACGGGGCCCGGACCGGCCGCGAGCGCCCGGCGGTACAGTCCCGCGGCCTGGCCGAGGTCGGCGTCCGCGTGCGACTGCACGGCCCGGTGGTACAGCGCATCCGCCCCGGCCACGTCGGCCAACAAGGCTGACCAGTCGGCGCCGCGCACGTACGAACCCGCGGAGAACGCGCGGTCCCCGGAGCCGAAGCCCCCCGCCAGCAGGTCGACCCAGGGCGCCTGCTCCGGGCCCAGCGTCGACGCGGCGAACGGCGTCCCGGATTGGTCGATCCACGGCAGCCCCGCCCGGGCCCGGCGGCGGGCCTCCAGCGCACCCCAGCCGGACCCGGCCAGCACCGGCTGCGACGGGGCCAGATCCGCCCAGCGCGCGGCGGCATCCAGCGCCGCGGACACGGCCGCCTCGCTGACGAGCTCCTCGATCCGCGCCGCACCGTGCGCCACGGCCGCCTCCCACGAACCGTGCGCGGGGGCCGGATCCAGGGAGGCATTCCCGTATGCCTCCACCCACTGCCACGACTCCCCCGCCGGCAACGGCACGTGTTCGAACTGCGTCTGCGCCAGCCCGGACTGGATCTCGGCATAAAGAGAGCCGGGCCCCCCGCGCAGCCATTCCTGCCAGCGGCGTCCACCGACGCTCTCGCCCCACACGAAGAGCTTCCGGCCCCGCAGCCGCGGCGAGGACACCAACGCAAGCCCATCGCCGTCGTCGTCCGCGGCCACCTCCCAGCGGCGCTGGTCCGGGGCCAGGTCGAAGAAGAAGTCCGCGGCCCGGGTGTTGCGCGCCGGCCAGGTGGCGTCGACACCCGCGACGGACGTGGGGCGCACGCGGGCCAGCGAGCCGTCGTAGTCGGTGGCGTACGCCTCCTGTGCCGGGGCGATCACCCGGGTTCCCGGCGTCTGCGGGACGGCCGCGTTCGTCCACCAGTACATGGGCACGGTGTGGCGGTTCGGGTTGCGGACGCGCACGGCGGTGAACAGCACGGGCGAATCGTCCGGCAGCCAGGCGTCGAGCTGGAACACGACCTCGCGCAACCGGTCGAATTCCCACATCCGCAGCACGTCCTGGCCGTCGGGCGTGCGCACGATGCCCGCGTGCAGCGGCGAGCAGGTGGTGGGCGAGTGCCCGCGGGTGCCGATGTTGAATTCGATGCCGCCGGCGAACCAGGCGTTGCGCAGCGCCAGGTTCGCGAACTGGATGCGGTCGCCCGTGTGCAGCAACTCCTTGCCGGTTTTCTTGTCGGTCAGCCGCCACAGCCGCCCGCCCAGCTGCGGCAGGAACGTCGCGCGCAGGTACGTGTTGTCAAGTACGACGGCGGTCAGTTCCGTCGCGCCGACCGCTCGCGTGTAGCCGTCCTGCAGGGCGTAGGGGTAGATATTCGGGGCCTTGCCCCACCGGGCGCCGGCCGCGATCTCCGCCGGGATGCCGTCGCCCACCTCGTAGGGCGGCTCCAGCAGCGGCCGGACCGAGGGCAGCGGCGAGTCGGGGCCCAGCTCGGCGACGTCGAGGGTGATGGTGGTGACGGTCATCGTGGCGGCGGGGAGCGTTCCGGAATCGGCGGCATTGGTCATGAGGCAATCCAACCACTGCGAGCACCGGCCCGCCGTTAGACTTGCTGGCATCCGGGCCAACCCCGGCAGCCTGGAAGCCCGCCCAAACGATGCCGAAATGGAGCAATGGTGAACAAATCGGCTTACCCGCAGCTACGACTCAACCTCGAAGCCCTCGAGCACAACATTGAGACCATGGCCGCGTGGTGCCGGGACCGGAACGTGCTGCTGGCCCCGCATGTGAAGACCACCATGTCGGCATCCGTCATCGAGCGCCAAATGACCGCAGGGGCCGTGGGCGTGACCGTGGCGACGGTTGACCAGGTGGAAACCGTGCTCGGGTGGGGGCACCGCGACATCCTGGTTGCCAACCAGGTGGTGGACCGGCTGGGCCTGACCCGCATCAAGGCGTGGCTCGACGCGGATCCCAATGCCATCATCCGCATCTTCGCCGACTCCGCTGCAGGCGTTGCGCTCGCCGCCGATATATTCAGCGGCGACGGCCGGCCGCTGCAGGTATTGCTGGACGTCGGGACCCCGGGCGGGCGGACCGGCGTGCGGGATGCCGTTGCCGCCGGGGCGCTCGCGGAACTGGTTGTGGCGGCGCCGGGGCTTCGGTTGGTGGGTGTGGCCGGCTATGAGGGCGTGGTGCCGAACTCGCGCGACGTCGCCAATCTCGCGGCGGTGGACGGCCACTGCAAGCTGGTGCACGACATTTTCGTGGAGGTGGCGGACCTCATCGAAACGGACGGCAAGATCTTTTCCATGGGCGGCTCGGCATTCCCCGACCGCGTGGTCGAGTTCCTTCCGACGGACGCCGAGGTACCCGGAACCATTCGCTTGCTGCGCTCCGGCTGCTATGCAACCCATGACCACGGCACCTACGCAGGCGTCACCCCCATCCCCGGGCTCATCCCGGCGTTGACGGTCCGGGCCGTGGTGGTGTCGGCTCCCGAAGACGGCCTGGTTGTCGTGGGCGCCGGAAAGCGCGACCTGCCGTACGACGCCGGACTGCCCACGTTGCTCTCCGCCTGCACCGCGGACGGCGCCGCGAAGGCCGGCGCCCGGGCGACCGTGCACACGCTCTTCGACCACCACGCGGTTCTACTCGAAGCGCAAGGACTTGGCGTGACAGACATCGTGGAGCTGGGGATTTCGCATCCCTGCTCCGCGTTCGACCGCTGGCCCGAATACCTTGTCACGGACACCCGTGACCACGTGGCGGACGTCTGGCATACGGACTTCCACCGCGGCTCCATCGCCGACGCGTGAACCGCGACACGCCGGCGCCGGCCGTGACCAGCACGAACGTGACGGCCCAGCCAAGCAGGAACGCCGCGGGCGACGGCGGCAGCGCGGAGGCGGTCCGACAAACCAGACTCGTTGGCCATGGCCTTGGAGGCCCGCGCCCGCTGCTCGCCGACGAATTCGCGGTACAACTCCAGCACCGGCTCATCCTTGGACGAGAAGTAATAGTAGGCGCTGCCCAGCGAGACGCCCGCCTCGAGGGCGATCCCGCGCATTGTGGCGAACCACAAGTTTTGAACGTGTTCAAACGCTGGTCAGGGACGGGCCGGAGTGGTTTGCTGGAATCATGAACGTCCAGTTTTTGCCGCTGTCGTGCGCGGTTCACGTGCCGGTGTGCAACGACACCGTCGTGATCGGCAGTGGCGGGCCGGAGGGCGTGCTCGTGTTCCTGGTGATCGTGGTCCTGGCCGCCATCGTCGTCGGGCTGGCCATCATGCAGCGGCACAGGCACCAGCACCGGGCCATTCCCGTGCGCCACCACCGGCACCTCCATCGGCGCTGAGTGCCACGGCCACTGACATCACGCAAAGACACGCTTCGCCGCATGCCGCTGATGCACCCGGCGGCCGACTTCATCGCGGCGTCGGTGCCGCGCGGATCGCGTCGTTCCTCACCTCCTAGCCCCACCATCCGGCCGCCCGCCCAACCGCCAAGGATGCCGGACAGCTGTAACGCACCATCCGATACTGTCTGTCTAAGTGCAACACTGGTTATCCCGCGCAGGATGGTTGGGCCATGGGCAGGACATTCAATGTGGAGCTGGTCTCACGCGATCCGGACGGCCGGGTCTCGCAGCTGTGGACTGAGGATCTGCGGCAGCGAGCCGTTCGCAAGGAATACCTGCGACTGCTTGACAGGCTGACGAATGACTTCTACTACAGTGCATCCCGGATGGGTTGGCCGCGGGGACCGGACGGCTCGTGGATCAGCTTCCCGCTCGGCGAACGGGTGGCCGTATGCCAATGGGACAAGGGGAATCCGGACCTGTGGGACAGCGGCCAAGGTCTTGGCACTTTGACCGTGATGCGCATCCTCACCGGGGCGCAGCACGCGGAATTCGTCCGGCAGGGCAGCCAGCCGTGGACGTTGGCCGGTCCCGCATGAAGACCTTCATCGCGCACTACGCGATCCCCCTGGCGGCCGGGGCGGTTTCCTTCGTCTTGATCCCCGACGTGAACACGACCCATCCGACCATAAACGAGGTCACGCCCTTCTTTGCCACGATGACGGTGCTGTTCGCGACATTGCTGGTGCCGCTCTCCCTGCTCTCGGCGTTCCCCACACGCATCGGACACCGGATTCGGAAGGCACTGAGGACCGAGACATTTGCCTGGCTTGGGGTGGGGGTGACCGCAAGCATTCTCGGCATGCTGCCAACCTGGCCGCCCGGTGATTACCGGTATGGCTTTGCCGTGGTCATGGCCGCCGCGACCGCCGTCTTGGTGGCCGTAGTGCGCATGGGCATCGCCAATCTGGCGGCGCAGGAAACCGCGGACGACGCCACCATGGCACGGCACCTGGATCCCAACCGGTAGCCCGATCCGGTTGCCGGTCGAGGCCAGGAGGCGGCCCGGCCGGCTAATCCGGGAGCAGGACGGAGGCGATGCCCACCTGCAGCCCGGACTCGATGAGCTTGAAGGAAACTTCCGGATCGTCGAATTGCCCGCTGTCGCGAATAATTCTCCGGTACAGCTTTGCGACACTTTTTTCCACCACGTCGAGTGCGTTCGTGGTTTGCCGACGGCCCACAAGACCGCCCTCATCACCGGCGATGCTCTCGAATAACGCGACCGTCCCCCCGCTGATGGCGGCCAGCCGTTCCTGTGTGACCCTGAGGATTTCGTCGCGGAATCTCAACAGGAACAGGCGCTCGTTCAGCGCCTGGAGGTGATCGAGCCTCTGCCCGTAGAGTTCGTCGTCGGGGTCCTCCGCCAGGCCCGCGGCCTGCAGTGCCTGCTGCGTGACGCTCTTTGTGTAACGGCCTGCCCGGCTCTCAACCTCGTCAACGAGGCTGGAACCCATCAGTTGTGTGAGCTCCATCCAGGTCCCCGCGATTTCCGAAACCTGGTCCGGCTCCTGCTCGGGTTCTCGGTCCGCTTCGCCACCGAACTCCAGAAGCGCCTCGGTCAGCGACGTGGTCCGGCCCTCCGCAACCGCATTCTCCGCGCGCCTCCGGTTCTCAACCAGTTCCGGGGCGGAGGCCAGCAGGTAGGCCTCGGCCTCGTCCGGGTCGATGGCGACCAATGCGGCGACGGGCAGCCCACGCCGGGTGATGACCAAGGGAGCACCATTTTGCTCCATTGCATCGAAGATGTCCTTGGCGTTCCGCTGCAAGTCACGAACACTGATCGTCGGCATGATGGGATTCCTTGTCTGACAAGTACGTGACATTATAGCGCCACGGGGGTGCCCCCGCAGCCCATTCACAGGATCCGGGATCCGCGCACGAACTCCAGCGCCTCCGCCACCAACTCGCGCCACGAGGCGCCCGAGTCGCCGGACAACGACAGCCATTCCCGCATGGGCGTGCCCTTGTTGGCGTCGAAGCGCTCGCCGTCACCGCTGCCGATCATGGCGTCGACCCGTGCGGCTGGCAACTTCACGACCAGCCGGTCCCGGACGAGCATGGCGAAGATCCGGCCGTTGATGCGCAGCGCCGACTTGCCGAAACCCGTACCGGCGCCCGGCGGGGTCACGCCCGGGACGGCGATGAATTCATCGACGAGGTCCTCGAAGCGTTCTGCGGCCTGCATGCCAGAATTCTCCCGCCAAACGCATCGGGTGATCAAGACCTGCGGGTGCAGGACGCCCGCACCCGCAGGCATTCTCCCACGAAACGACTCCCGGGCTACACGTCCAGGTGCGTCGGGGCGAACATCTTCAGCAGCACGTCCACCACGACGACGTTGGGCCCGTCCGCGGCGAAACCCTCACGCAGGGCCTCCCCCACCTGGTCCGGGGCGACCCGGCGTGCCGGGACGCCGAACGACTCCGCCAGTTTCACGAAGTCCGGCCGCGCCAATTCGGTGTGCGTGGCCTTGCCGAAGGCGCCGACCATGTATTCGCGCAGGATCCCGTAGCCGCCGTCGTCCACGATCAGCCAGGTGACGGGTGCATTGTGCTGGCGCGCCGTGGCAAGCTCGGCGATCGAGTACATGGAGGACCCGTCGCCGGACACGGCCAGCACGCGGGCGGGCTTGCCCGCACCCTGCAGGCCCAACGCCCCGCCGATGGCGGCCGGGAACCCGTACCCGAGCCCGCCGGCGCCCTGCGCCGAGTGGAACTCGCCGCCGCGGGCGTCCCAGCAGCTCCAGCCCCAGTAGGCCGAGATGGTCATGTCCCAGAACGTCTGCATGGCGTCCGGCACGGCCGCGCGGATGTCCGCCATGAACCTCCGCTCCAGCGCCAGGTCCTGCCCGTCCAGCCGCGCCTGCACCTTCGCCAGCGTGTCCGCGACGACCTGCTGCGGCGTGTGCCCGTGCCAGTTCGCCCGACGACGGAGCGGCGATGGGTGCCCGGGAGCGGCTTCGGGCGCCCGCGATGGGGCCACAGCCACAGGGGTCCCCGGCTGAGCTTGCGAAGCCGGGGAGTGGCTGGGGACGGGCGGGGCACCCATCGCCGCGGAGTCGTCGGCCGACAGCGCGACGCCCAGCGCCTCGTCGAGCGCCCGCAGCGCCTGGCCGGCGTCGGCGCGGATGCCCAGCGCCGGCCGGTTGGATTCCAGGACGCGCGGTTCGGCGTCGATCTGGATGATGCGGCCACGGGGTTCCATGGTGAAGTAGTTGCTGCTCACTTCGCCCAGCGAGGAGCCAATGACCACCAGGACGTCGGCGTCTTCCAAGACGTCCGTGACATGGCGGTCTTCCACCCACGACTGCAACGAGAGCTCATGGTTCCACGGGAACGCGCCGTTGCCGCCGGGCGTGCACACGACGGGCGCGCCCAGCTTCTCGGCGATCGAGAGCAGCGGCGCCTGGGCCCGGCCGCGACGCACGCCGCCCCCGGCCACGATCGCCGGACGCTCGGCGGCGGACAGCCACTTCACGGCCTCGCGGACCAGCTCCACGCGGGGCGGGTTGTCGAACGGTTCGGCCAACGCGTCCTCCACCCGGGGGACCATGATCGGGTCGAGCAGCACGTTTTGCGGGATCTCGATCCACACGGGCCCCTGCGGGGAGGACACGGCCTCCGTCCACGCGTCCTGGATGGCGGACGGTATGCCGGAGGCGTGCTGGATGAGCCGCTGGCTCTTCGTCACGTTGGCCGCCGACGCCTTCTGGTCGTCCAGCTGGTGCAGCATGCCCTTGCGCCGGGCGCCCAGGCCCTCGAGCGGGATCTGGCTGGCCACCACGATCATGGGCACACCCGTGGCGTACGCCTCCTGCAACCCGGCCAGTGCCGTCAGCGCGCCGGGCCCGGTGGACAGGAACAGCACGCCGACCTCGCCGGTGGCCCGGGAATACCCGTCGGCCGCGAACGCCGAGTTGTTCTCCACCCGGGAGGACACGAAGTGCAGCGGCGAGCGGCCCAGCGCGTCGAACAGGCCCAGGGCGTGCTGGCCGGGGATGCCGAACGCCGTCTTGGCGCCCAGCGCGGCCAACGTCTCCACGACGAGGTCGCCGCCGTTGCGCTGCGTCTCGCGGTGATTGAGCTTGTCGAAGTCATTGAGCTTGTCGACATCACCGGATTCGCTCCCGTGGGTCTCGCTCCCCAGCCGCTCCCCCACCGGCTGGGTCTGGGCCTCGGCAAGCTCGACCACCGGGGTCCCGCTCCTCGGCGCCGCAGGCTCGACGGAGGCCGCCATTAGGCACCCGCCCGGGTACCGGCGTCGTTCTTGTGCGAGCGCGCGAAGCCGGCGGGCACCCGGGCGGGTTCGGCGTCGAGCGCCTGGGCCGCGTACCCGTTCGGCGCGCCGAAGCGGTCGCCCGGCACGGCGTTGTCCGCCAGCAGCGTGACGAGCTCGTAGCCGACGTGGCTGGCGGCGACGCCGGTGATTTCGGCGTGGTCGTAGGCGGGGGCGACCTCGACGATGTCGGCGCCGACCAGGTTCATGCCACGGAAGCCGCGGATGATCTCCAACAGTTCGCGGCTGGTCAGGCCGCCGGCCTCGGGCGTGCCGGTGCCGGGGGCGTGCGCGGGGTCGAGCACGTCGATGTCGACGGAGATGTACAGCGGGCGGTTGCCGATGCGCTCGCGGATCCTGGCCACGGTCTCCAAAACGCCCTGGTAGTAGACGTCGGCGCTGGTGACGATGCCGAAGCCGAAGCGGTGGTCGTCGTCGAGGTCCTTCTTGCCGTACAGCGGCCCGCGGGTGCCGACGTGGCTGATGGCCTCGGTGTCCAGCAGCCCTTCCTCCACGGCCCGCCGGAACGGGGTGCCGTGCGTGTATGCGGCGCCGAAGTAGGTGTCCCACGTGTCCAGGTGGGCGTCGAAGTGCAGCATGGCGACGGGCCCGCCGGCCCGCTCGGCCGCGGCGCGCAGCAGCGGCAGCGCGATCGTGTGGTCGCCGCCGAGGGTCAGCAGCTTCGCCCCGCCGGCGGTCAGGTCCAGCGCGTTTTGCTGGATCGTCTCGATGGCCTCGTTGATGTTGAACGGGTTCACGGCCATGTCGCCGGCGTCGGCCACCTGGATGGTCTCGAACGGGGAGACGTCCCACGCCGGGTTGTAGGGGCGCAGCAGGCGCGAGGCCTCGCGGACGTGGTTGGCGCCGAAGCGGGCGCCGGGGCGGAAGGAGACGCCGGAGTCGAAGGGGACGCCGACGACGGCGACATCGGCTTTCGCCACTTGGTCCAGTCGCGGGAGGCGAGCGTAGGTCGCGGCGCCGGCATAGCGCGGGATGCGGGCCGAGTCGATCGGGCCCAGGTTGCCGTTGGCCTCAATGCGCAGCTCTTCCATGGATGTCCTCTTTTCGGGAGTTGACGTGCGTCACAATCGGTGGTGCCACCATCGTACAACCATTGTTTCCTAATGGAAACCAAATGTTTTCCTCGAATCACCTTTCGGGCGCGCCGGACACCCCGGCCCGAGAGCCATGTCACACCACGCCGGAACGGGCGTAAAGATTCCGTCAAGACCCTGCCCTTTCCTCGTGTGCGGGTGCTAGTCTCCATGAGCCGCACGGGAATGGTCCCGACGTGCGCGGTGACCGCTGTGAAAGGTGTTGGAAGTGACGTCCCTGTCGAATGCGCCAGCAGAACCCGGGGCCCGCTCCCAGCCGACCGGCCGGGTCGCGTTCCGTCGATGGCTGCTTGAAGGCATCCCGGAAAGTTCCGGCAAGCGTCAGGGCCCGCACGGCAGCCCCGACCCCAATCACAAGCCGCACACCTGGTGGCGTGTCATGTGCCTGACCGGCCTGGACTATTTCTCCACGCTCGGCTACCAGCCGGCCATCGCGGCACTGGCCGCCGGCGTGCTGGCCCCGCTGGCCACGGTTGTGCTGGTCATCGTCACGCTGGCCGGCGCGCTGCCCGTGTACAAGCGGGTCGCGCGGGAAAGCCACCGCGGCGCGGGCTCCATCGCCATGCTCGAGCGGCTGCTCCCCCGCTGGTGGGGCAAGTTGTTCGTGCTGGCGCTGCTGGGGTTCGCGGCCACGGACTTCATGATCACCATCACCCTCTCGGCCGCCGACGCGTCCGCGCACGTGATCGAGAACCCGTTTGCGCCCGCCTTCCTGCACGGGCAGAACATCGGCATCACGCTCGTGTTCATCGCGCTGCTGGCGGCCGTGTTCCTGCGCGGGTTCAAGGAGGCCATCGGCATCGCCGTGGTCCTGGTCGCCGTGTACCTGGGCCTGAACGTGGTGGTCGTCGGCACGGCGCTGGCGCATGCGATCGGCGCACCCCTGCAGGTGAACGACTGGTGGACGGCGCTGACCACCTCGCACGGCAACCCGATCATGATCGTCGCCATCGCCCTGCTGGTCTTCCCGCGCCTGGCCTTGGGCCTGTCCGGCTTCGAGACGGGTGTGGCCGTCATGCCGCAGATCAAGGGCAGACCCGGCGACACGGACGCCAACCCGGCCGGACGCATCGCCGGCGCGCACAAGCTGCTGACGACGGCGGCGCTCATCATGAGCGCGTTCCTGATCACGTCGTCGCTGGCCACGATCATCCTCATCCCGGCCGCCGAGTTCCAGTCCGGCGGCAAGGCCGACGGCCGCGCCCTGGCCTACCTGGCGCACGCCCTGCTCGGCGAGGGCTTCGGCACCGTGTACGACATCAGCACCATCGCCATCCTGTGGTTTGCCGGCGCCTCCGCCATGGCCGGGCTGTTGAACCTGGTCCCCCGCTACCTGCCCCGGTTCGGCATGGCCCCGAGCTGGGCGGCCGCGGTGCGCCCGCTGGTGCTCGTGTTCACCGTCATCGCCATCATCATCACGCTCGTGTTCAAGGCCGACGTCAACGCCCAAGGCGGCGCCTACGCCACCGGTGTGCTGGTGCTCATCACGTCCGCCGCCGTCGCCGTGACCCTGTCCGCGAAGCGCAAGGGCGAGCGCGGCAAGATAATCGGGTTCGCCATCGTGTCCCTGGCCTTCATCTACACGACCGTGGCCAACTCGATCGAACGCCCCGACGGGCTGAAGATCGCCGCACTGTTCATCATGGGCATCATCGTGGTCAGCTTCCTGTCCCGGATACGCCGCGCGTTCGAACTGCGCGCCACCTATGTCCGGCTCGACGACGCCGCCGCCGAGTACGTCGCGGCCGCCGACACCGAGACCCTGCGCATCATCGCCCACGACCCGAAGCACGACGACGCCGGCGCCTACCGGCGCAAACTGGAACAGGCCGGCATCGACAACCGGCTCGGCGACCGCGGCAAGGTCATGTTCATGGAGGTCATCATCGACGACTCCTCGGATTTCGAGACGGCGCTGGAGGTGACGGGCGTGCAACGGCACGGCTACCGCATCCTGCAGTTGCACGCCTCGAACGTGCCCAACGCCACGGCCGCCGTGCTGCTGCACGTGCGCGACGTGACCGGGCTGATCCCGCACATCTACTTCCGCTGGACCGAGGGCAACCCGCTGCTGAACATGGCGAAGTTCCTGTTCCTCGGCGAGGGCGAGATCGCCCCGGTGACGCGCGAGGTGTTGCGCGAGGCCGAGCCGGAGCTGACCCAACGGCCCTGGGTGCACGTGGGGTAAGTCCGTCGGACCGTTCTGCGCACGCTATGTCCCCCAACGCTGTGCATGTTGCCCCCTGGCGCAACCTAGCATGAGTACGCCGCGCGGAACGGTCGTTATCCGCCGGAGCCGGAGGCCGCGGGCACCAGGACCCAGAGCGCCTCGACGGGCTGGTCGGTCTCGTTCACCCAGCTGTGCGGTTCCCGGCCGGGGAAGGACAGCGTGTCCCCCGCCGCCAGCTCGTAGCGTGAATTCGCCATGATGAGGGTCAGCCGGCCGGACTTGATGTGCAGCACGTCAACGTCACAGTCCACGGCATAGAGCTCTGACTCGCCGGACCCGCGCGGGTCGATGGTGGCACTGAGGATCTGCAGCCGCCGCTCGGAGCGCGCCGTGAGCAGCCGCTCGACGATGCCCTCGCCGCCCAGCGAGATGCGGGGGCCGTCGCCGTCACGGCACAGGTGCGTCTCCGGCACGGCGAACAGGTCGCCCACGGAGATGGACAGCACCTGGCACAACGTGACGAGGGAGGCGACGGACGGCGAGGTCAGGTCGCGCTCGACCCGGCTCAGGAACCCCTTGGTCAGTCCGGTGGCGTCCGCGACGTGCTCGATCGTGAGCCGCTGGGCCTGCCGGGCCGCACGGATCCGGGACCCGATGGCCACCGGGGCGGCACTGGGTTCCACGGGCAGCGCTTTCATGATCGGTCCTTCCGTCGATGCGGCCTGGTGACTGGCGCACAGGGTGACTCTATCCGGCCACGGCCGTGTGAGCGCGCCCGGCGACTCCCCACGTTGACTGTTGCGCCAATCACAGCTTAGCCTATAGGGCAACAGTTGTTGCCTACTAGGCAAATAATCTTCGCGGTCATCACCGAGTGATATCCGCACAACGCACCCCGGAGCACCCATGACCTTGAATATCGCCATAGTCGTCCTCTACCTGGTGGCCATGCTGGCCTTCGGGTGGTGGGGCAAATCCCGCACCAAGAACAACAGCGACTTCCTCGTGGCCGGCCGCCGGCTGGGCCCGTTCCTGTACACCGGCACCATGGCCGCGGTCGTGCTGGGCGGCGCGTCCACGGTCGGCGGCGTGGGCCTGGGCTACAAGTTCGGCATCTCCGGCATGTGGCTGGTCGTGGCGATCGGCGTCGGGGTGCTGCTGCTGAGTCTGCTGTTCGCGGGCACCATCCAGAAGCTGAAGATCTACACGGTCTCCCAGATGTTGTCCCTGCGCTACGGCCAGGAGACCACGAAGATGTCCGGCATCGTCATGCTCGGCTACACGGTCATGATCTCCGCCACCTCCACCGGCGCCTACGCCACCATTTTTGTGGTGCTGTTCGGGTGGGAGCGCTGGCTGGCCATCGCCGTGGGCGGCGCCATCGTGCTCGTCTACTCGACGATCGGCGGCATGTGGTCCATCACGCTGGCCGACCAGGTGCAGTTCGTCATCAAGACCGTCGGCATTTTCGCCCTCATGCTGCCGTTCGCATGGAACGCCGCCGGCGGCCTGGCCGGCATCCAGAGCCGCGTCGACGCCACCTTCTTCCACTGGGACGGCATCGGCGTGCAGACCATCGTCACGTACTTCGTCGTCTACACGCTGGGCCTGCTGATCGGCCAGGACATCTGGCAGCGTGTGTTCACGGCCAAGACCCCCACGGTGGCCCGCTGGGGCGGCGCCACCGCCGGCGTGTACTGCATCCTGTACGGCGTGGCCGGCGCGCTGATCGGCCTGGCCGCCCGGGTGGCCCTGCCGCACATCGACGTCGCCACCCTCGGCAAGGACGTCGTCTATGCGGAGGTCGCCACCCACATCCTGCCCATCGGCATCGGCGGCATCGTCATGGCCGCGGCCGTCGCCGCCATGATGTCCACCGCCTCCGGTGCCCTGATCGCCGCCGCCACGGTGGCGCGCAAGGACGTGGTCCCGTTCGTGGCCAGCTGGTTCGGCAAGACGATCGACACCTCCGACACGTCCAACCCGGAGCACGACGTCAACGCCAACCGTTGGTACGTGCTGGGCCTGGGCGTCGTCGTCGTGCTCATCTCCATCGCCGCGCAGGACGTCGTGTTCGCGCTGACCATCGCCTACGACATCCTGGTCGGCGGCCTGCTCGTCGCCATCCTCGGCGCGCTCGTGTGGAAGCGCGGCACGGGCCTGGGCGCGGCCTGGTCCATGGCCGTGGGCTGCGTGCTCACGCTCGCGCTGCTCATCCTGTACGCGACGGGCGTCATCCCCAGCGCGGACGGCATCTACGCCAACGAGCCCATCTACTACGGCCTGGCCGCCTCGCTGGTCGTGTACGTGGTCGTGTCGCTGCTGACCCCGCCCACCCCGGCGCACATCCGCGAGGCGTGGGAGGC
The DNA here is from genome assembly GCF_003946885.1 of Specibacter cremeus. Lineage (GTDB taxonomy): Bacteria > Actinomycetota > Actinomycetes > Actinomycetales > Micrococcaceae > Specibacter > Specibacter cremeus. The sequence continues at coordinate 15,134 of NZ_RWKQ01000031.1, forward strand.
CCGGCTCGCCGACGCCGCGACCGACAGCGTGCGCGACGACGCCGAGATTGCCGCGACGGCAGGCACGACGGCGTAACCCGGCTTGGGTGCCTGGCCCGCACCCGGGTAGCGGTGCGGGCCTACAATGAGGCGTGGCGGTCGATCCCGTCGATCCGGACGGTCCACCGGACGGCAAGTGGCTGAACAGGGGCATCGTGGGCGTCGGCGGCGCCTCGTTCTTCAGCGATGCCGGGCACGAGCTCGTCACGTCGCTGCTGCCGTCGTTCCTCACCGCCACGCTCCATGCCGGCCCGGCCGCGCTCGGCGCCATCGAGGGCGCCTCCGACGCGCTCATGGGATTGAGCAAGCTGGCCGGCGGCCCGTTGTCCGCCGAACCGTCCCGGCGTGCCAGGGTGGCCTCCGGCGGCTACCTGGTCACGGCCGTCGCCACCGCCTTGATCGGCGTGTGCACCATGGTGTGGCAGGTGGCGGGCCTGCGTGCCCTGGCCTGGGCCGCCCGCGGCGTCCGCTCCCCCGCCCGGAACGCGCTGCTCGTCTCGATCACGCCGCGCGCCGCCTTCGGCCGGGCGTCCGGGATCGAACGGGCCGGCGACAACGCCGGGGCCATTGTGGGGCCGTTGCTGGCCGGGCTGCTCGTCGGCGTCATCGGGGTGCGATCGGCCATTCTGGTCTCCTTCATCCCGAGCGTCTTCGCCGCCGTCGCCATCACGGTGACCGCCCGGGCGGCCCGGCGCGTGCTGGCCGCCCCGGAGGGGAGGGCCCGGCTCGGCTTCAACCTCCGCGAACTGCGCGACAGTGGTGCGGCCCGGGCACTGGTCCCCGTCGCATTCTTCGAACTGGGCAACCTGGCCACGACACTGCTGATCCTGCGCGCCACCGGCCTGCTCACCGGCGAGGGCCGGGACCCGGCCGCGGCGGCCGCGCTGGCCATCTTCTTCTATGCCGCGCACAATGCGGCCGCGACCGTCGCTGCCCTCCTCGGCGGCCACCTGGTGGACAGGTACGGGCCGCGCGTCGTCTTCGCCGCCGGCGCCGCCGTCTACGTGGCCGCCTACCTGTTGTTCGGCTTCAGCCCGCACGCGTGGGGGCCGGTCCTGGCGGCGTTCATCCTGGCCGGTGCCGGCATCGGGTGCGCCGAGACGGCCCAGTCGGCGGCCGTGGCCCTGGCACTGCCCGACCGGCTGCGCGGCAACGGCTTCGGCGTCCTGGGCCTGGTGCAGTCCGCCGGCGACCTGGGCGCCACCGTCACGGCCGGCATCCTGTGGGCCGCCTTCTCCCCGACCATCGCGTTCGGCTACGCGGCCGCGTGGATGCTCGCCTCCATTGCCTGCTCGGGTGCGCTGCGGCCGGCGCGGCCACCGGTGAACCCACCCCCGGCATCGGTGACGTAACAAATGACGGCGCGGGCCGGCGTCGTGCGTCAACACGCTACGCTGGTGGCCAAGCTTCAAGAGTCGCGACGGAAAGCACCGGCTGGTCGCGCGCCAACCCCATGTTCACGGGTGGACCGGACAGAGAAGCGACCCGTCGCGGAACCGCACCGGGTAAGAGCACACGAGTGAGGCACCTCCATGCGCACACCATCCCCGGCTGTGACCCACCCCGCCGCCGCGCCGGCCCACGGCATCCCCGTCCTGCCCGCCGTCGACGCCAACCTGGGCGCCGTCACGTTCGCCACCCCGGCCGGCTGGCGGCACTGCTGGACGGATCAGCCCGCGGCGCTGCTGGACGCGCTGGCCCAGGCGGTGCGCCCGGCGCACTGGTTCCCCGAGATCCACACCCTGGTCGTCACCGTGGCGGGCACCGGGCACCGGCAGGGCCGCGGCCTTGGCTTTGTCCTCCTAGCCGTCTGAGAACTTTTTCGCCAGGGCCGGATCCCTGCGGTCATTCGATGTGGGCGATCACCGCCCCCTGCGCCACCTCGGCGCCCTCCAAAACGCTCAGCCGCACGATGCCCGGGCCGGGGGCCAGGACCTCCGCGTCGACCTTGTCGATGGCCACCTCGGCCAGCAGCTGCCCGTCCGCCACCGTCTCGCCGTCCCGGACGTACCAAGTGGCCAGCACGCCGGGCGCGGACGCGTCGCCGGTCATCATCGGGAACCGGACCTCGGTCACGCACCCACCGCCTTCCGGACGGCCGCCTCGATCCGGACCGGGGTGGGCAGGACCGCGTATTCGAGCTCGCGCGCGTACGGGATCGGCACGTCGGGCACGCACACCCGGCTGAAGGACTTCAGCAGCCCGGGGTCGTGTTCGGCAATGGTGGCGGCGATCTCGCCGGAGAGACCGAACGACTGGTAGTCCTCGTCCACGACGACGACCCGCCCTGTCTTGGCGGCCGTGGCCACGATGGCGTCCCGGTCCAGCGGGACCAGGCTGCGCAGGTCCAGCACCTCCACGCTGATGCCCTCGCCGGCGAGCTTCTCGGCGACGTCCAGGCTGTGGTGGACGGACAGCGACAGCGTCACGATGGACACGTCCGTGCCCTCCCGCGCCACCTTGGCCTTGCCGATCGGGACCACGTAGTCCCCGGCCGGGACGGCGGCGATGGAGCGCGGGTTCTTCTTCATCCAGGCCAGGCCCATGACGCCCTTGTGGAACATGTACACGACCGGGTCGTCGGATTGGATCGCCGCGGTCATCAGCCCCTTGGCGTCGTACGGGTTGGACGGGACGACGACTTTCATGCCGGGCAGGTGCGCGAACGTGCCCCACAGCGACTGCGAGTGCTGGGAGCCGTCGGAGTAGCCGCCGCCGGTGGCCGTCATCAACACCATGGGGACCCTGACGTTGCCGCCGGATTCGAAGTGGATCTTCGCCATGTGGTTGTAGATCTGGTCCATGCACACGCCGAAGAAATCCACGAACATCAGTTCCACGATCGGGCGCATGCCCTCCACGGCGGCGCCGATGCCGAGGCCGATGAACGCCGACTCGGAGATCGGCGTGTCGAGGACGCGCTTCGGGCCGAACCTCTCCAGCAGGCCCGTGGTGGAGCTGAAGATCCCGCCGTACGCGCCCACGTCCTCCCCGATCACGAACACGGACTCGTCGCGTTCCATCTGCGACCCGATGGCCTCCTGGATGGCCTTGGCCGTGTTCAGCCGGCGGTTGCCGGCGTCGGGTTCCACCGGGAGTGCTTGCCGTGCGTTCTCCGCCACGGTGCTCATGACCGGGCTCCTTCCGTCTGGTCCGCGAATACGTACTTCAGCGCCTCGTCCGGGCTGGGTGCCGGTGAGGCGATGGCGAACGCGACGGCGTCCTCGACCAGCTCGGACGCCTCCGTCCTCAGGGCGGCCAGGTCGGACTCGGTGAGGACCCCGGCCGCCAGCAGTTTCTTCTCATAGACGGGGATGGGGTCGCGTCCGGGGACGTCGGCCAGGTCCGGACGGTAGCCCTGGGCGTCGCCCTCGAAGTGGCCCCACAGGCGCAGCGTGTGCACCTCGATGAGGCTGGGCCCGCCGCCGGCCCGGGCGCGGGCCACCGCCTCGCCGGCGGCGGCGTGCACGGCCTCGACGTCGTTGCCCTCGACCCGGACGCCGGGGATGCCGTAGGCCGCGCCGCGCACCGCGTTGGACGGGACGGCCGTGGACGATTGCCGGGCGACGGAAATGCCCCAGTCGTTGTCCTCGACCACGACGACGACGGGCAGCTTCCACAACGCGGCCAGGTTCAGCGATTCGTGAAATGCGCCGGCGTTGGCGGCGCCCTCGCCGGTGACGGCCACGGCGATGTTGTCGGCACCGGCGTGCCGAAACGCGAAGGCCTGGCCGAGCGCCGGGGGCAGCCCCTCGGCGATGATGCCCGAGCAGGAGAAATGTGTTTCCGGGTCGAACAGGTGCATGTGCCCGCCGCGGCCGCGGCCGAGCCCCGTTTCACGTCCGAAGATCTCCGCGGCCAGCGGCCGCAGCTTCATGCCATGGGCGATGGCCAGGTGGTGCGGGCGGTGCGTAGCCGTGACGGCGTCGCCCGGCCCCAGGTGGGCGCAGACGCCGGCAGCCACGGGTTCCTGGCCGGCCGACAGGTGCATTTCGCCGGGGATCTTGCCGGCCCCGATATCGAAGCCGGGCTTCTTGTCCGCGTGGTACTCACGCAGGATGGCTTCCTCAAACGTCCTGATCAGGATCATCTGGCGCAGCAGCGCGCGCCTGTCCCGGGCGTTGAGTTCGGCCGCGCGTTCGGTGGTTCCCAAGGTCACGATTCCTCCAACCCTCCTACGACCGCCGCGTCGTCGCGACTGTCCGGCCCCCCTGTGGCAAGCCTAGGACGGGAGTGGTGTGGCGGGTAGGGCCGTTATTTCAGATGCTGAAATTCCCGGTCTTGACCGTGCTGCCGGGCGGCCGGGGCCGGTCGAGTGGTCTCCGGTTGCACGGTGGCCGATTGCATGCTGGCCGGTTGCACAGTGGCCTCGAACCCGGCGGTGCCGACGCCCAGGAACAAGGCCAGCCGTTCGGCGGCGCGCCGGAGCACGCGCACGCGGTCCACGGCCGTGTGATCCACGCCGGGGGCGCGCCGGCCGGCCGGCACGGAGATGGCCACCGCGCCCACCCAGGAGGAGGTGGTGACGGGGACGGCCAAACACGTGTTGCCCAACGAGTATTCCTGGTCGTCCACCATGGTGGTGGGGTTGCGTTCCAGCGCCCGGATGAATTCCCGCGGCGTGCGGATGGTGTACGGCGTCAACTCGACCAGCGGGTGCCGGGCGATGTAGTCCAGCCGGGCGGCCGGGTCCAGTGCGGCCAGGATCTGCTTGCCCAGTGCCGTGGCGTGGGCGCTGTCCTGCAGCCCGACCCACAGGTCCACGCGGGGGGCGAACGGGCCGTCCACGATGTCGACGATCTCGATCTCGCCGTCGTGGTACCGGCTCAGGTAGGCCGCCGCCTGCAGTTCGTCGCGAATCCCGTTCAGCACGGCCCGCTCGTGGGCGAACGCCACGCCGTCGCCGGAGGGCGCCATGGCCGGGTGTGCCGGGCCGAGCACGAAGCCGTCCTGGTCCTGGACGACGTAGCCCGAATGGGCCAGGGTGCGCAGCACGTTGTAGGCCGTGCCGAGGCTCAGTGACGTGGCCCGGGCGATGGACTTCGCGGACAGCGGCCGGGCGGCCGAGCCCAAGCAGTCGAGCACCGTCAGGGCGCGGTTGACCGATGAGATCAGCGTTGGTGCCTTCCCATCCCCGGTGGTTGTGGGCTGCATCACAACACCTCCGCTCTCAGGCTACCCCACATCCCCGCCGTTCCGGCCGGCCCTGCCTCGCTGGGCATCCGGAGTGCGTCGCGGTTGCGGCGTACCGAAAAACGGGAGGCAGGAAGGCCAGCCAAAAATCCGCGCGCAATCGTCATAGAGTGATGGCTGACCTGAGGAGACTGACAGTGACCGAACGCACCCCCACGCCCACGGAAGTGAAGCGCTGGCGGCAGTACCTGGCCGACGAGCGCGGCGAGGCCGCCGTCTACCGCGACCTCGCCAAGCGCCGCACCGGCGAGGAACGGCGCATCCTGCTGGCCCTGGCCGAGGCCGAGGGCCGGCACGAGGCGCACTGGCTGGCCCTGCTGGGCGAGCACGCCGGCCAGCCGGCGCGGGCCTCCGCCCGCAACCGCCTGCTGGGCTTCCTGGCCCGGCGCTTCGGCTCCGTGTTCGTGCTGGCCCTCGCCCAGCGGGCCGAGTCCCGGTCCCCCTATGCGACGGACGCGGACGCCACGCGGTCGATGGCCGCCGATGAGGCAATCCATGAGGAGGTCATCCGGGCGTTGGCCACGAGCGGGCGGAACCGGCTGTCCGGGTCGTTCCGGGCCGCCGTGTTCGGCGCCAATGACGGCCTGGTCAGCAACCTGTCGCTGGTGGTCGGCATGGCGGCCACGGGCGTGTCCAGCCAGGTGGTGCTGCTCAGCGGCATTGCCGGGCTGTTGGCCGGCGCCCTGTCGATGGGGGCCGGCGAGTTCGTCTCGGTCAGGTCCCAGCGCGAGCTGCTCGACGCGTCGCTGCCCACCCAGGTGACGTTGACCGCCGCCCCGGCGCTGGATCTGGAACACAACGAGCTGGTGCTCGTGTACCTGGCCCGCGGCATGTCGCGGGAGGCCGCCGAGCATCGGGCCGCCGAGCGCATGGGGCTGTACACCTGCGACTGCGATCCGAGCCTGTCCCGGCACGCGGACGACGACGTCGCGCCTGTTGATCACGAGACGCTGGGGACCGCCTGGGGTGCGGCGACGTCCAGTTTCTGCTTCTTCGCCTCCGGCGCGATCATCCCGATCCTGCCGTTCCTGTTCGGCCTGACGGGCGCGGGCGCACTGCTCCTGGCCTGCGTGCTGGTCGGGCTGACGTTGCTGGGCACGGGCGCCGTCGTCGGCCTGCTCTCCGGTGCGTCGCCGCTGTGGCGCGGCCTGCGCCAGCTGGCCATCGGCCTCGGCGCGGCCGCCGCCACGTACCTGCTCGGGCTGCTGTTCGGCGGCATCGTCGGGTAGCCGGCGCCGGTGATTGAGCTTGTCGAAATCCCCGGGGGTCTCGACAAGCTCGACCACCGACGGGCTCGACCACCGGCGCGTTACCGGAATACGATGGTCCGGTTGCCCTGCAGGAACACCCGGTCCTCGCAATGCCAGCGCACGGCGTTGCTGAGCGCCTTGCATTCGGTGTCCCGCCCGGCGGCGACCAGGTCGTCCGGGCCGTACGAGTGGTCCACCTCGACGACCTGCTGCGAGATGATCGGCCCCTCGTCCAGCTCGCTGTTGACGTAGTGCGCCGTGGCGCCCACCGTCTTCACGCCGCGCGCGTACGCCTGGTGGTACGGCTTGGCGCCCTTGAAACTGGGCAGGAACGAGTGGTGGATGTTGATCGCCCGGCCATCGAGCTTGCGCGTCAAATCGTCGCTGAGCACCTGCATGTAGCGGGCCAGCACCACCAGTTCCACGTCCAGGGAGTCCACGAGTTCCATCAGCCGCGCCTCGGCCGCCGGTTTCGTGGCCGCCGTGACGGGGACGTGGAAGAACGGGATGCCGTGCCATTCGGCCAGCCCGCGGTGGTCCTCATGGTTGGAGACGACGGCGACGACGTCCATGGGCAGTTCGCCGATCCGGGTACGGAACAACAGGTCATTGAGGCAGTGCTCGAATTTGGAGACCATGATGAGCACCCGCCGCCGCGCTCCGTGGTCCCGGATGTTCCACCGCATGCCGTACCCCGCGGCCAACGGTGCGAAGTCAGCCTGCAGGCGCGCCGCCGTCGTCCCCTCCGGCGCGCGGAAGTGCAGGCGCATGAAGAAGTGGCCGGTCTCCGCCGCGGCGTCGTGGTGCTGCCAGTCACCGAACTGGCGGTTGTCGATGATGTCGGCGCCGTGCTCGAGCAGGTAGCCGGTGACGGCGTGGACGATCCCGGCCGTCTCCGGGCAGTCAAGGGTGAGGATGAATTCGGTGGCCATGGCTCAGCACTCGATCACGTTGACGGCCAGCCCCCCGCGGGACGTTTCCTTGTACTTCGTTTTCATGTCTGCTCCTGTCTCACGCATGGTCTTGATGGCCTTGTCCAGCGACACCTTGTGGCTGCCGTTCCCGTGCAGGGCCAGTCGTGCGGCGTTGATGGCCTTGACGCTGGCGATCGCGTTGCGTTCGATGCACGGGATCTGCACCAGCCCGCCCACAGGATCGCACGTCAGGCCCAGATTATGCTCGATGCCGACCTCGGCCGCGTTCTCCACCTGCTCCGGCGTGCCGCCGAGCACCTCGCACAGCCCGGCGGCGGCCATCGAACAGGCCGAACCGACCTCGCCCTGGCAGCCGACCTCGGCGCCGGAGATGGAGGCGTTGAGCTTGAACAGGATGCCGACGGCGGCCGCCGTGAGCAGGAACCGCACGACGCCGTCGTCGTCCGCCCCGGGCACGAACATCATGTAGTAGTGCAGCACGGCCGGGATGATGCCGGCCGCGCCGTTGGTCGGGGCCGTGACGATCCTGCCGCCGGCCGCGTTTTCCTCGTTGACGGCCAGCGCGAACAGGTTCACCCACTCCATGGCGCGCAACGGGTCGCCGGTGTCCCCGGCCTCGGTCAACGCCGTGTGCAGTGCCGGCGCGCGGCGCGGCACCTGCAGGCCGCCGGGCAGGATGCCCTCGGCGGCGCAGCCGTTGGCCACGCACGCCCGCATGACGTCCCAGATGCCCAGCAGCTTGGCGCGCAGTTCCTCCTCCGTGTGCCAGACCCGTTCGTTGGCCAGCATGACCTCGGCGATGCCCATCCCCTCCCGGGCACAGATCGCCAACAGCTCGTCGGCCGTGGTGAACGGGTACGGCAGCACCGTCTCGTCCAGGACCACCCGGTCGGCCCCGGCGGCGGCCTCGTCGACGACGAACCCGCCGCCCACCGAATAGTAGGTGCGTTCACGCACGGTGGCGCCGGTGTGGTCCAGCGCCCGGAACGTCATGCCGTTCGGGTGGGCCGGCAGGGACTTGCGCCGGTGCAGCACGACGTCGTCGTCGAAGTTGAAGTCGATCTCGTGCCGACCGTCCAGGCGCAGCCGGGCGTCAAGCGCGGCGGCGGCGACCTGGTCATCGGCCGTGGCCGTGTCCACGGACTCCGGGTCCTCCCCCTGCAGGCCCAGCACCACGGCCTTGTCGGAGCCGTGGCCGCGCCCGGTGGCGCCCAGCGAGCCGAACAGCTCGGTCGTCACGCGCACCGTGGCGGCCAGGTCGGCGGAATCCACCAGGCCCCGCGCGAACCGCTTCGCCGCGCGCATCGGCCCCACCGTGTGGGAGGAGGAGGGGCCGATGCCGACGGAGAACAGGTCGAGCACGCTCAGGGCCACGGCGTGCCCTCGACGGATGCGAACTCGCGCATGCCGTCCAGCAGCCAGCGGCCCAGGAAGTCCGCGAACGAGGCCCGCGGCAGGATCCAGAACGTGTCGTCGCCCGTCTTCCACAACACGACCGGGATGCCGCCGATCTCCGTGGTGATCGCCGTGCCGACCGTGAACGCGCGGGGGTGCAGGTCCGCGGCGCAGCCCTTCTCGAGCACGGCCCTGGCGGACGGCCCGGACAGTTCGAACGTGGTGCGGTTGGCGGACAGCTCCACGACCTGGCCGGCACCGTCGGCGAGCGCGGCCACCAGGTCCGGGGCCAGTCCGGACTGGCGGTCCGCCGGCGCGGTGACCAGGAACTCCTGCGGCCCCAGCCACAGCGTGGCCAGCCCGGCCGGGCCCGCCACCACCTGGCCGCACGACGCCGGCAGTCCGCCGGTGACGGCCGCGACGCGCGCGCCGGCGTCCGAGCCCGGGTCGACGCGGACGCCCACCATGGACTGGAACGGGAGCTCCCGCAGGCTCACGCCGTGCGTGCCGGCGGTCGAGCCCTTGGCGAAGTCGTCGGCCAGGTGCCCGGCGGGGCTGCGGCGCAGCCCCAGCACCTCGGCGTTGGTCAGTTCTGCTGTGTTAGCCATCCTTGCGCTTCCCTTCGGGATCAAAAAGCACCGTCTCGGCGACGGTGACGGTGACGAGGTCATTGCCGACGGCGGCGACGAGCTTCTCGCCGATCCGGTTGCGGCCGTTCTTGATCAGCGCCAGCCCGAACGACCGGCCCAGCGCGGCGCTGTGATAGCTGGAGGTGACGAAGCCCTGCATGGGCACGGGCCCGTAGGCGGGGTTCGTGCTCACGCCGGCCTCGACCAGCTGGGTTCCCTCCGGCAGGCGCAGGGTCGTGTCGTCCGGCAGCACGCTGACCAGGTGCTTGCGGTCGGTGCGGGCCGTATCGGCGCGCTGGTAGGAGCGCTTGCCGATGAAGTCCTTGGCCTTGGAGACCACCCAGTCCATGCCGGCATCCTGCGGGGTGATGGTGCCGTCGGTGTCCTGGCCGACGATCGGGTAGCCCTTCTCGGCGCGCAGCACATGCATGGTTTCGGTGCCGTACGGGGTGATGTTGAACCGCGCCCCGGCGTCCATGACGGAGTTCCACGTCGCCAGCCCGTACCAGGCCGGGACGTTGATCTCGTAGGCCAGTTCGCCGGAGAAGGAGATTCGGCACACGCGCGCGGCGACGCCGGAGGCCAGCACGGTCTCGCGGAACGCCATGAACGGGAACGCGCCGGCGTCCTCGGCCGTGCCCAGCTCCAGCGCCGGGGCCAGCTTGGCCAGCACGTCGCGGGAGCGCGGTCCGACGACGGCGATGGTCGTCCACTGTTCGGTCACCGAGGTGAAGACCACGTCCAGCTCGGGCCATTCGGTCTGCTGCCATTCCTCCAGCCAGTCGAGCACCTTGGCGGCGCCACCGGTGGTGGTGGTCATGAAATACCTGTCCTCGTCCAGGCGCAGGGTGACGCCGTCGTCGAAGATCATCCCGTCCGGCGTGCACATGACGCCGTAGCGGGCCAGGCCGGGCGCCAGCTTCTTGAACGCGTTCGTGTAGATGCGGTTCAGGAATTCGCCGGCGTCCTTGCCGCGGATCTCGATCTTGCCCAGCGTGGTGGCGTCCATGACGCCGACCGAGTCGCGCACGGCCGCGCATTCGCGCAGCACGGCCGCGTCCATGTCCTCGCCCGGCTGCGGGTAGTACCAGGGCCGCTTCCACTGCCCGACGTCCTCGAACTCCGCCCCGTGGGCGACGTGCCACGGGTGGATGGACGTCCACCGGGCCGGGTCGAACAGGTCCCCGCGCCTGCGCCCGGCCAGCGCGGCGAACGCCACGGGCGTGAACGGGGCGCGGTAGGTGGTGGTGCCGATGTCGCCCACGCCCTGGCCGTTCTTCAGCGCGGCGGCGATGACGCCGATGGCGTTGACGCCGCTCGTCTTGCCCTGGTCGTTGGCGGTGCTGATGGACGTGTACCGCTTCACGTGCTCCACGCTGCGCATGCCGGCTCCGGTGGCGCGGAGCACGTCGGCGACGGTCTGGTCGCGCTGGAAGTCGACGAAATGGTGGTGCCAGTCCGACGGCGTGCCCTCCCGGCCGGCGACCAGCCACAGCGCGCGGGTGGGGCCGAGTGCGCGGGCCGGACGGACGGGGCGGGAGGCCGCGGCCGTGGCGGCGGCCACGGCGTCGGCCGTCGCGAACCCGGCGGCGACGGCCGCACTGGAGCCGGCCGACGCCCCCTCGGCCAGCGCGTCGATAAGCGCGTAGCTGCCACGGGCGGCGCCGACGACCTGCTGGTCCCGGACCACGCTGGACGGCACGAACCCGACGAGTTCGTCGTCCCAGCGCAGCTTGCCCTGGCGCTGGCTGTGCAGGTGGACGACCGGCGAGAATCCGCCGGAGACGGCGAGCAGGTCGCAGGAGATCTGTTCGGGCGCGCCGACCGGTGTGCCGGCATCGTCGATGGCCGCGACGGTGACGGCGCCGAGCACGCTCTCCCCGGCCGTGTCCACGACGGCGCTGCCGGTGATGACGCGCACGTCCGTGCTGGCGGCGGCAACCTCGGACAGCTCGGTGCGGGCGTCGACGACGGCGGCGACCTCGACGCCGGCGGCGAGCAGGTCCGCGGCGACCTGGTAGGCGCTGTCGTTCGTGGTGGCGAGGACAACCCGGCGGCCCGCGGCCACGCCGTACCGGTTCAGGTAGGTGCGCACGGCGGAGGCGAGCATGATGCCGGGGCGGTCGTTGTTTTCGAACACCAGCGGGCGCTCGTGCGCGCCGGTGGCGAGGACCACTTGGCGGGCCCGGATGTGCCAGATGCGTTGGCGGGACACGCCGTCGGCGGCGGGGGCGGACAGGTGGTCGGTGCGGTTCTGCACGGCGATGACGTAGTTGCTGTCATAGGCGCCGAACGCGGTGGTGCGGTGCAGGACGGTGCATTCGGCGGCGGAGACCAGCTCGGTCTCCACGTCCTGGACCCAGTCGAGGGCCGGGACGCCGTCCACCGTCTCGCCGCGGCCGGAGAGCAGCGTGCCACCGAGCTCCGGCTGGTCGTCGATGACGATCACCCGGGCGCCGGTGCGCACGGCGGCGCGGGCGGCGGCCAGCCCGGCCGGGCCGGCCCCGACGACGAGCACGTCGGTGTGCACGTATTTCTTGTCGTAGACGGCGGTGTCCTCGCTCGGGTCGAGCCGGCCCAGGCCCTCGAGGAGCTCGGCGGAGAGCCCGTCGACCAGCGCCACCGTGGTGGCCGGCAGCATGGATTCGGCGGCGTGCCCCGGGAACCGGCCGGCGACCTTGACCAGCGCGTTGGATTCCTCGACCCCGGCGGAGACGACGCCGCGCGGGCGGCCCTGGTAGAGGGACTTGCCGACGGCGATGCGACCGTTGGCGAGCAGGGCGGAGGCGAGCGTGTCGCCGGGGTGGCCGGTGTACTCGGTCCCGTCGAGCGTGAAGCGCCACGTGATGGTGCGGTCGATGCGCCCGCCGGTGGCCAGGCGGTGCGGCGCGGAATTCGGGGAGGTCATGTCCTCAGGCCCCTTTCTGCTGGGTGGTGGCGGTGGCGGGCTGGGGTGCGCCCATCGGGTAGACGGCGTGCACGTCGTAGCTGACGGTGTCGCGGAGCATGTTGAACCACTGCCGGCAGCCGGTGCTGTGCACCCAGCGCTCGGCGAACACGCCCTTCGGGTTCTCCCGGTAGAACAGGTACCGGGACCATTCGACGTCGCTGAGGTCGGCCGGGTTCTCCGGGTAGGGCACGTGGGCCTGGCCACCGTAGTGGAACTCGGTCTCGTCCCGCGGGCCGCAATTGGGGCAGGTGAATAGCAGCATGGTGTGCTCCTTCCTTAGTGGGCGACGGCGGCGGCGCCGTGTTCGTCGATGAGGGCGCCGGTTTCGAAGCGATCCAGCGAGAACGGCTCGTTGAGGCGGTGCGGGGCGCCGGTGGCGATGGTGTGGGCGAATGTGAGCCCGGCGGCCGGGGTCCCCTTGAACCCGCCGGTCCCCCACCCGCAGTTGACGTACATGTTCTCCACCGGGGTCAGCCCCACGATGGGCGAGGCATCCAGCGTGGTGTCCACGATGCCGCCCCAGGTGCGCAGCACGTGCGCCCGGGCGAAGATGGGGAAGAGTTCGACGGCGGCGGCCATCTGCTCCTCGATCACGTGGAAGGAGCCGCGCTGGCCGTAGCCGTTGTACGAGTCGATGCCGGCGCCCATGACGAGTTCGCCCTTGTGCGCCTGGGACACGTACACGTGCACGTGGTTGGACATGACGACCGTCGGGTGCACGGGCTCGTGCAGCTCGGACACCAGGGCCTGCAGCGGGTGGGACTGGATGGGCAGCTTGAACCCGGCCAGCTCGGCCAGCACGGAGCTGTGGCCGGCGGCGGCCAGGCCGACCTTGCCGGTGTGGATGGTGCCCCGCGTGGTCTGCACCCCGGTGACGCGGTTCCCGTCCTTGAGGAACCCGGTCACCTCGCAGTTCTGGATGATGTCCACGCCCAGCTCATCGCATTTGCGCGCGAACGCCCAAGCCACGTGGTCGTGCTTGGCGATGCCGGCCCGCGGCTGGTAGGTGGCGCCCATGACCGGGTAGCGGATGTTGTCGCTCGTGTTCAGGATCGGGCACAATTCCTTGACCTGCTGCGGGTCCAGCCATTCGGCGTCGACGCCGTTGAGCTTGTTGGCCCCGACCCGGCGGATGCTCTCACGCACGTCGCCGAGCGTGTGGGCCAGGTTCATGACCCCGCGCTGGCTGAACAGGAAGTCGTACTCCAGTTCCTCGGGCAGGATCTCCCACAGCTTCAGCGCCTGCTCGTACATGGCGGCGCTCTCGTCCCACAGGTAGTTGGAACGGATGATGGTCGTGTTGCGGGCCATGTTGCCGCCGGCCAGCCAGCCCTTCTCCAGGATGGCGATGTTCGTCATCCCGTGGTTCTTGGCCAGGTAGTAGGCGGTGGCCAGGCCGTGCCCGCCGCCGCCGACGATCACGGCGTCGTAGGAGGACTTGGGGTCCGGGTTCCGCCACAGGAAGTCCGGGTGTTCGGGAAGCAGGTCGGCACTCACTGGACGTCTCCGTTCGTGTTGGTTTCGGCCGCGGCCGGCGCGACGCCGTCGGACAGGTTGGGGTACAGGGGGAATTTGGCGGCCAGCACGCTGACCCGGTCGCGGAGCAGGGTGGCGAGGTCGTCGTCGAGCTCGCCTCCCTGGCTTCCACGCAGCGCGGTGGCGATGATGTCGGCGACCTCGGTGAATTCGGCGCGGCCGAATCCGCGGGTGGCCAGCGCCGGCGTGCCGATGCGCAGCCCGGAGGACACCATGGGCGGGCGCGGGTCGAAGGGGACGGCGTTGCGGTTGACGGTGATGCCGATCCGGTGCAGCCGGTCCTCGCCCTGCTGGCCGTCGAGGTCGGAGTGGCGCAGGTCCACGAGGACCAGGTGCACGTCGGTGCCGCCGTTGACGACGGAGATGCCGGCGGCCGCGACGTCGTCGGACAGCAGGCGCTCGGCCAGGATCTTCGCGCCTTCCAGGGTGCGCTGCTGGCGTTCCTTGAATGCCTCGGAGGCGGCGATCTTGAAGGCGACGGCCTTGGCGGCGATCACATGCTCCAGCGGTCCGCCCTGCTGGCCGGGGAACACGGCGGAGTTGATCTTCTTGGCCAGCCCGGCCTTGCTGAGGATGACGCCGCCGCGCGGCCCGCCGAGGGTCTTGTGCGTGGTGGTGGTCACGACGTCGGCGTAGGGCACCGGGTTCGGGTGCAGCCCGGCGGCCACCAGCCCGGCGAAGTGGGCCATGTCCACCATGAGGTAGGCGCCGACCAGATCGGCGATGCGGCGGAACTCGGCGAAGTCGAGCTGCCGGGAGTAGGCGGACCAGCCGGCCACGATCAGCTTGGGCCGGTGTTCGAGGGCCAGTGCCTCGACCTCGGCCATGTCCACCAGCAGGTCCTTCTCATTCACGTGGTACGGCACCACGTTGTAGAGCTTGCCGGAGAAGTTGATCCGCATGCCGTGCGTGAGGTGGCCGCCGTGGGCCAGGTCCAGGCCCAGGATCGTGTCGCCCGGATCCAGCAGCGCGAACATGGCGGCGGCGTTGGCCTGCGCCCCGGAGTGGGGCTGGACGTTGGCCGCCTCGGCGCCGAAGAGCGCCTTGACCCGGTCGATGGCGAGCTGCTCGATCACATCGACGTGTTCGCAGCCGCCGTAGTAGCGCTTGCCGGGGTACCCCTCGGCGTACTTGTTCGTCAGGACCGAACCCTGGGCCGCCATCACGGCAGTGGGCGCGAAGTTCTCCGACGCGATCATCTCCAGCGTGGTCTGCTGGCGTTCCAATTCCTGCGCGATGGCTGCCTCGACCTCCGCGTCGATGCCGGCAAGGGTGCCGGTGAGCACATCAACCATGGGTAGCTCCTTCGAAAATCCTCGTTGTCCAAAACTATTACTCAACTAATACCTGACTGATATATTAGATTGAGTGCAACAATATGTTGTAGATCACGCCACGTCAAGGGCCCGGCGGAACGGGACTTCGCCGGGCGCCCACGAACCACCGAGGAGGAGAGAGATGAGCCTGGCCCTGGACGACGAGCCCACCATGGACGCGGACCTGCCGCTGTCCGAACAGGCCTACCGGCAACTGCGGGACCAGCTGATCATGCTGGAGATCCGGCCCGGCGACGCCATCAACGACTCGTCACTGGCCGTGAAACTCGGCGTCGGCCGCACGCCTGTGCGGGAGGCGCTCAAGCGCCTGGAAGGTGACCACCTGGTCGTGTCCTATCCACGCCGGGGCACGTTCGCCACGCGCGTGGACATCACCGAGCTGGCCGACATCTCCGAGATCCGCGAGTTGCTCGAGCCGCTGGCGGCCCGGCGGGCAGCCCGGACCGCCACCCCGGACATGCGCACCGCGCTTCGGACCCTGGCCGCCGACATCGCCGCGTCGGATCCCAGCGATGCGGACCAGCGCGCGCTCATGCGCTACGACATCATGGTGCACCGGCAGATCTATGCGGCTGCGGCGAACCCGCACCTGGAGGACGTGCTGATCCGGTACGACAACCTGGCCACCCGCATCTGGTGCCTGGTGCTGGACAAGATCCCGTCCGTGGCCGGACACATCACCGAACACGTCGACCTGCTCCAGGCCATTGCCGACGGTGACGGCGAACGGGCCGGCGCCCTTGCCCTGGCGCATGTGACCAGTTTCGAGCGGACGGTGCGCAGCGTGCTCTAGCGCTCTGCAGCCCCGGCCTCATGCGTGGCCGGGATAGCGCGGCCGACAAGCCGGGCCTAGAGGATGCTGCGGATGCGTTCCTCGAAGTGTGTGACGTGTTCCTCGGCGAGCAGGGCCGCCTTGTCCGCATCGCCGTCGATGATGGCCTGAAGCAGGGTGATGTGTTCGCTGAGGTTTCCACCAATCGAGGGCAGCCGGTCCAGGACGAAATTCCACAGCCGCAAGGACAGGTTGAAGTACGCGGCCAGGGTGGTTTCGAGGTAGGAGTTGCGCATGACGGCGTAGATCTGGCGGTGGATAGAGGCATCGAAGTTCATCTGCTGGGCCGCCGGCATCGTCTGCGAGCCGTCGATCTGCTCGATCAGCTCACGCAACTTCCGGCGATCGGCGGCGGTGGCCCGCTCGGCCGCACACCGGGCCGCGTAGGATTCCATCACCCGGCGTGCGTCCGAGATCAGCCGCAAATCGAGGATATTGACATCGGCCACGATGGTCCCCCGGCGCGAATACACCGTGAGCATCCGGTCCGATTCGAGCCGCTTGACCGCTTCGCGCATGGGCGTCCGGCCCACGCCGAGTTCGCTCATCAGCGCATCTTCATCCAGTGCGCTGCCCGGGGGCAGCCGCATATCGATGATGCGGTCGCGCAATTCGATGTATGCGTATTCGGCCATGGTGAGCGATTCGGTCCGTTGCATTGCCTACCTCCCCTCGCCGAATCGGGCGGGATCTCGAGTTCACTATGAATTTACACCAGTGATTGCGCGGCAAATCCGCACGGCCAGCCTTGTCCGCACGCGCCGCGAACCTGCGCGCAATGAGGTGAGCCAGGTTGCCGCTGGCGTGAGGGTGTGCCGGCGGCACCGAAGCTGAGCAGGTGACGCAGATCGAGCGCACACGCTCACCAGGGGCAAGCAGGAGCTCGGACACCCAAACAGGCCCCTCGGGTCACTAGCTGCGGATCTTTTTCATTTCGGGATCAACCAGGGGCTCTTCGGTGACGGTTGCCTTGATCCGGTTCCCGAAATACTCGATCTCCACCTGGGTGCCGACTTCGGCGGTGGCTGGGAGCCAGGCATAGGCGATGGGGGTGTGGACGGTGTACCCGTAGGCGGCACTGGTGACATACCCGGCCGGCCGGCCGTTCAGGTACACGGGCTCCTTGCCCAAAACCATGCTGCGCCCATCGTCCACAGTGAGGCACCGCAATCGGCGGGTGGCGGTCTGGTCGCTCTCGTTCTCCAAGGCCGCGCTGCCGACGAATTCACCCTTCTTCCTGTTGATGGCGAACCCCAGTCCGGCCTCGTACGGGTTGTGCTCGGTGGTCATGTCCGTTCCCCAGGAGCGGTAACCCTTCTCCAACCTCAGGCTGTTGAACGCCTCGCGGCCTGCCGCGATGACACCCAACTCCTGCCCCGCCTCCCACAACGCATCCCAGAGCCGCAAACCATTGTCCGCGCTGGTATATAGCTCCCACCCCAACTCCCCGACGTAGGAAAGCCGCAGGGCACGCACCGGGACGCCCGCGATGTTTGCCGCCTGCCCGCGGAAGTACTTCAGCCCTTCGTTGGAGAAGTCCTGGGGGCTGAGCGGCTGGACCAGGTCCCGGGCGCGCGGACCCCACACGCCGATGCAGCAGGTGCCCCCGGTGGTGTCGCGGACCTCAACCCAATCACCCACCGCACCTGCGCTCGTCTGCTCCTGGGCCGCCTTGGTGAAATAGTCCAGGTCGAGGCCGCCGTTGGCACCGACCTGGAACAGGTTCTCCTCGATTCGGGCCACGGTCAGATCGCTCTTGACACCGCCCCTGGTGTCAAGTGCCAAACAGTACGTGACAGATCCGACGCTCTTGTTGATCTGGCCGGAGGTCAGACGCTGGAGCAGACCGAGCGCACCCGGTCCGGAGATCTCCAGCCGCTTCAGCGGCGTCATGTCGTACAGGGCCACATTGGTCCTGGTGGCGTACGCCTCGGCGGCGGCGATGGGCGAATCAAACTGGGCCGACCACGGTCCGCGAGCCGGCGGCTGCCAATCTCCGGGGAGGGTGTCCAGCAGGCGAGCGTTGCTTTCGTACCAGTGCGGGCGCTCCCAGCCGCCACTTTCCAGGAAGAACGCACCCAGTTCCTGTTCCCGAGCGAAGAACGGCGAGACCCGCAGGTTCCTGGGCGAGACGCGCGGCTGCAGCGGGTGCAGGATGTCGTAGACCTCGACGAAGCTCTGTTGTGAGGTCTCGAGCACGTAGCCGGAGTCCAATTGCACATCTTCGAAGCGAGCAACATCCAGTTCGTGCAGGTCGATCTCGGAACGCCCGGTGATGAGCAATTCGGCCATCGACTTGGCAACGCCGGCCGAGTGGGTCACCCAAACCGCCTCCGCGATGAAGAATCCCCTCACGTCCGCGGATTCACCCACCAAGGAGCCGCCGTCCGGGGTAAAGGAAAAGATGCCGTTGAAGCCGTCGGCCACCTCGGCGGCTTCCAGCGCGGGCAGCAGCACCTGGCTGGCCTTCCACGACGTTTCGAAGTCCTCCGTCGTGAAGTCCAGCCGGGAGGGCATCCGGGTGTGGCTGAAATTCTGCGGGTCGCTCTCATCCAGCTCATGGAGTCCCACGGGAATGGGACGGTGGGCGTAGGAGCCGATGCCGATCTGGTTCCCATGCTGGCGGTAGTACAGGTCCTCGTCCTGGTGGCGCAGAATCGGAAGCCTGGCATCGACATGGGCCTCGCCCCGTAGCTCGGCCAGCGAGGTGGTCTTCGCGTATTGATGGGCCATCGGGATCAGTGGAACCCTCATGCCGATCAGGTCTCCGATGGCCGGCCCCCAGAACCCTGCACACGAGACGACGATGTCCGCCGGGAAGATTGAATCGCCCGAGCGGACGCCGGTCACTCGACCGTGGTTCTGCTCGATGCCGGTCACCTTCGTGAAGCTCACGAACCGGGCTCCACGCGACTCGGCACGGGCTTGCAGGACTTCAACAGCTCGAACGGCGGAGGCCAAGCCGTCGGAGGGAATGTGGAGGCCGCCGAGCACTTGGGCCTGGTCGATCAGCGGGTGCAGGCGTTTGGCCTCTTCCGGATCGACCAGGCGCGCGTCGACTCCCCATGACGTCGCATAGCCGAGTTTGCGGTTCAGCTCTGCCAGCCGGGCCGGCGTCGTCGCAACTTCCAGGCCGCCGACCTGGTTGAACGCCCGGGCGCCGTCCTTCTCCAAGGAGAGAAACTTGGCTACCGTGTAGCTGGCCAATTCGGTCATGGCCTTGGAGGTGTTCGTCTGGAACACCAGGCCCGGGGCATGCGAGGTGGATCCCCCGGTCAGGGGCAAGGGGCCTTGATCCAGGACGGTGACGTCGTTCCAGCCACGCTCGGTGAGCTCGTCGGCGAGATTTGCACCGACGATTCCGGCTCCGATGATGACAACGCGGGGTTTGCTGAGGGACATTTCTTTCTCCTATGGGACGTCGAGCGGTCGTTGTTGCGGGTACTGGGTCAGTGGCCCAGGGGCGTCACTTGAACACGATCGTGCTGTTTCCGGTGATCATCACACGATGCTGGGCGTGCCAGCGGACAGCCCTGGCCAGGGCCTGGGACTCGGCGTCCTGGCCCGCCGTGGTCAGCTCTGCCGGGCCGTAGCGGTGGTCCACCCGGATCACCTCCTGCTCGATGATCGGTCCTTCATCCAAATCCCCGGTCACATAGTGGGCGGTTGCACCAACCTGTTTGACCCCCCGGTCATAGGCCTGGTGGTACGGCCTGGCCCCTTTGAACCCGGGCAGGAAGGAGTGATGGATGTTGATCGCCCTGCCCGCGAGCCGGGTGCACAACGCGTCGGAAAGCACCTGCATGTAGCGGGCGAGCACGACCAGGTCGATCTGGTACTCCGCAATGAGCTCCAGCAGGCGGGCCTCGGCCGCCGGTTTGCTCTCCGCGGTGACGGGGACGTGTATGAACGGAAGACCGGCAGATTCCGCCATCTGGCGTAGATCCTCATGATTGGAGATCACCATGGCGATGTCGGCACCCAGCGTGCCGGAACGCCATCGGTAGATCAAGTCATTGAGACAGTGGCCGAACTTGGAAACCATGACCGCGATCCGGGGAACCCGCTCGTCGTGGAATTGAAAGTCCATGTCGTAGTCGCGAGCGACCAGGGAGAATTCCGCCGCCAGGTCCGCCGCGGAAGCCGGACCTTCCGTGCCGGCGAAGACGGTACGGAGGTAAAGCACGCCCCGGCGGCTGTCATCGAACTGTTGGTGCTCGACGATGTCGTAAAGTCTGTCCGCCAGGAACTTGGTCACCGCGTGCACGATTCCCGGCTGCTCCAGGCAGGAGAGGGTGAGAACATAGGTGCTGGGCACGACGGCGGCGTCAGGGCGCGACGGTGCGCTGTCCAACCGTGGAGCGAGTGTTGAGGTCATGATGTCTCCGTAACTGTGGCTAACTGCCGATTCCGGCTGGGGTGAAGTTTTGGCCCTGCGCGCGCAGGGCGGCGCTGGTGGTATGCAGCAGAAGCAGCGAGGTGGTGACGGCGCCAACCCCGCCCGGCACCGGGCTGAGCGCGGCGGCGAGCGGTCCGACGTCGTTCGCATCGACGTCTCCCACCAAGCCTTCCTTTGGGTCGGCATTGGTGCCTACGTCGATGACGACGGCACCGGGTGCGACGTGTTCGGAAGTGAGCAGGCGGGCCTTGCCGACGGCGGCGACGACGACGTCCGCCCTCCGCGTGACGTCCTGAAGGTTGCTGCTGCGCGAGTGGCACACGGTGATTGTCGCGTTCTTGTTCAGGAGCAAATGGAACAGTGGCTTGCCGACCACGGCGGAGCGCCCCACAATGACCGCTTCACGGCCTTCGACGTCGATCTGATATTCATCCAGCAGGGTCATCACCGCCTCGGCCGTGGCGGGAGCAAATGCCTGCAAGCCCGCGGCCAGCAACCCCAACGACACCGGGTTTGCCCCGTCCACGTCCTTTTCGGGCGAAATGGCACGTGCGACATCCCCAAGGTCAATGCCACCGGGAAGCGGCGTCTGCAGAATGATTCCGTGTACCGCATGGTCGGTGCTGAGCCGTTCCAGGGTCGCCCGGATAGTCACCTCGCCGGCGCACGGCCCGAGATCGTGGACCGCGGCATTGACTCCGAGTTTCGCGGCCGAGGACACGAGTGATCGCACATACCAGGAGCTGGACTCATCATCGTTGGCGGTCACGATGGCCAGAGTCGCCTCGCGGCCAAGCTGCGTCAGCTCCTCAACCTGCCTTCCGACGTCCGCCCTGATCCGCTCCGCCGCCGGCTGCCCGGACAAGATTCGGGCGCTCATCCGCGAATCACCTCACGTACCTGGTCGCCGATCCGCTGGCTTCGAGACAGGATGCCGTCCACTCGCCCCACCTGCTTTCGAAGAGCCGATTTCTCTTGCTCGTCTTGGACTCCGGGGAGATTGACCTCGAGGTTGATCCTGGCTGTGGCCGCGCCTGCCCGCAAGGACTCCGACGCGGCGCCCACATCAGAGATCACGCTTTTGTTGCCGATGGGCAGCAGCTCCTCGGCGACAGCCACCAGACGTTCGGCGATGTCGACGACGTCCGCCGGGGGCTTGGCGGCAGCCCGAACGGCGTCGGCCAGCCGCAGCGAACGTTCCCGCCGTTCGTCCGCCGTGACATTGGGCAGGCGATACACGGCGCCCACCGCCGCAAACGCTGCCTCGTCATCTTCGGCCGCACGCAGAGCGGACTCGGCCAGCCGGCCGCACTCCTCGACCAGCCGTTCGACGGTTTCCTGGTGGTCCGCGAATTTCGCCCCAGACGTGTACCGGGCGACCATGCCTAATAGCGCAGCGGCCTGGGCAACATTCAGGCCCGAAGCGGCACCCCCGCCCGGAGCGGGGACCCGCTGCCCCAATCGATCGATGTAGGAACCGATTTGTTCGTCGCGGATTAGCGCCATCATCAGCCTCTCATCTTTGAAAATACAACTGATATATGAGGAACTCTATGGGCCGGCTCGTCGGTGTGTCAAGGGTCACGGGGCACGAAGGCGCGGCGTCTAACTCCCGCTGCCACCACCCAGCTTGAACTATTCGTGGTGCACGAGGACACAGGCGGTCTGAGAACATATTCCTATGGTTGCCAACAAGTCCCCAGAACCCGAACTCGAAGCGGAGGCCGCTTCGCACACCGGCGTGCAGTCCGTGGATAGAGCCATTACGGTCCTGGAGATCCTGGCCCGGAGGGGCGATGCGGGCGTCAGCGAAATCGCCGACGAAATGCGCGTCCACAAATCCACCGCCTCCCGGCTGCTGAGCGCCCTGGATGCGCGGGGGATGGTCCAGCAGAATAGTGAGCGCGGCAAATATCAGCTTGGCGTGGGCATTTTGCGTCTTGCCAGCGCAATTCCGGGACGCCTCAGCTTGGCGCACGAGGCCCGTCCCTTTCTGCAGGCCTTGGCGGCCCAGTTTCAGGAAACTGCCAATCTGGCAGTGCTTCGCTCGAATTTCGCCGTGAATGTCGATCAGGCCATGGGCAGTTCGACGCTGGCCACCTATGACTGGGTGGGGAATCTCACGCCCGTGCACGCAACCTCGAGCGGCAAGATCCTGCTCGCGTATCTGGAAACCGGAGAACGCGACCGGATCTTGAAGGAGGCCGGCCTGCCAATGTTGACGGCGAATACCATCACCTCCCGCAAGGCGCTGGAAAAACAACTCATGACTGCCGCGCATGTGGGGTACGCCACCACCTACCAAGAGCTGGAAATCGGCATCAACGCCGTAGCGGTTCCCGTCCGGGACCACCGGGGCCTCGTCATCGGCGCGGTGAGCGTCTCCGGACCGGCATTCCGCTTCGACCCCGAGAAAGAACCCGGTCTGCTGGCGGAACTCCAGCAGACCGGGCTCTTGATCAGCGAGAAGATGGGCTTTTCCCCGCACGCACCCTGACCTCGCTTCGCGCTGTCAGGGAACCCGGCGAGCGGGGACTCCACCCGCTCGCACCCTGACCCAGGCTTTACGAAGCCGGGACGACGTCGCCCACCTTGTCGTTGACCCAGTCATGGAAGGCGCCGATGTGGTGTTCGCTGGGCACGAGCACGCCACCCTTGGCGTAGATCCGGGATCCCATCGCGGGCTGGCAGCGTTCGCAGGCATCGAAGTCCTGCTGGTTCACCCGGTGGAACAGCTCCACCGAGGCAGAAACGTCCTTTCCGCTTTCCACCACGCTGGGCAGGTACAGCCAGTCGCATTCCACGATGGTGCGGTCGGCGGCGAGCGGGAACATCCGGTGGATGATCACGTGATCCGGGACCAGGTTGACGAAGACCGTGGGCTTGATCGTGATCGCATAGTAGCGGCGGTCCTGATCTTCGGACAGGCTCGGAATCACGTCCAGGCCCTCGGAACCGTCTACCGTGAAGCCCTTGATGTCCGCGCCGAATTCGGCCCCGTGCCCGACAAAGTACTGGGCGGCCAGACCGTCGGCGAACTCCGGCAGCACTTCGGTGAGCTCCGGGTGGATCGTGGCGCAGTGGTAGCACTCCATGAAGTTTTCAATGATGAGCTTCCAGTTGGCCTTGACGTCGTACTTGATCCGGCGACCAAGGCTCAGATGGGCGATGTCGTAACCCTCGATGGCGCGCAGGTCGCCGAGCCGCTCCTCGATGGCACCCATCACGTCCTCTTCGAAGGACGGCGGCTCATCGGCCAGGCACACCCAGATGTAGCCCATGTACTCGCGCACGGCGACGTTGACCAGCCCGTATTTCTGTCGGTCGATGTCGGGCATCTTGGTCAGATTTGGCGCCGCGATCAGCTTCCCCTCGAGGTCGTACGTCCACGCGTGGTACGGACACTGGAAGGCGCGGTTGACCTCCCCTGATTCCTCCATGCAGAGCTTGACTCCGCGATGCCGGCAGATGTTGTAGAAGGCGCGAATCTCGCCCTTGCGTGTCCGGTTGATGATCACGCTCTCGCGGCCGACCTGGACCGTTTTATAGACCCCGGCCTTGTCCAGATCCGCGGCCAGGACGGCGCAGAACCACATCTTCTCGAAAATGCGTTCCTGCTCGGCACGGAAGATGTTCTCATCCACATAGGTGTGGCCGGGCAGGGTGGAGATGAGGCTCTCC
The DNA here is from genome assembly GCF_003946885.1 of Specibacter cremeus. Lineage (GTDB taxonomy): Bacteria > Actinomycetota > Actinomycetes > Actinomycetales > Micrococcaceae > Specibacter > Specibacter cremeus. The sequence goes on from NZ_RWKQ01000031.1 coordinate 39,310, forward strand.
GAAAGTACTTCAGCGGTCATGGTGACTCCTCAGCGACGATAGTGACGGATGGTGTGAAGTGTGGATGCGGCAGTTACGATGCGCCGGCTGGTTGCAGCGGCAACCCGGTTCCCTGGTTCAAGGCCCGGCGCCATTTGGTGAACAGGCGGGTTTGGTTCAAGCCGAGCACTGCCACCGGCGCTTCGGCGTCGTAGTAGACGGCGAGGAAATTGTGGTCTGCCGGGTCCCCGGTCTCGATCACCACCCGGTCGGCGGACGCGGCGTGGCCAACGAATTGCAGCCTGGTGCCATACTGGTCGGACCAGAAATACGGCAGGTTCAGCGCTGCCGGCCCGTAATCCGCACCGCTCTCGCCGGCCAGCAGGGCTGCGGCGGCCAGGGCCGGCCGTTCGATCGCGCCGGTCCAATGCTCGATCCGCTGGTGGTCGCCGGTGCGCGGATCCTGCCACGCGGCGCAATCGCCGACCGCGACAATCCCCGGGACACTGGTCCGGCCGGTCGAATCGCACAACACACCGTTGCCCAACTCGAGGCCGCCGTCTCGCAGCCAGGCGATATTCGGCTCGGCGCCGATGCCGACCACGACCACATCGGCCGGCAGATACCGGCCGTCGTCCAACCGGACGGCGGTGACCTGATTGTTGCTGATGTCGAAACCCGCGATCCGTGCCCCGCAGATCAATTCCACGCCGTTGGCCGAATGCAGGCGCCCGACAGCATCGCCCATTTCGGCACCCAGCGGGCCCCTGAGCGGGACTTCACCCATCTCGACCACGGTGACGTCCAGGCCCAGGCCGCGGGCGGTTGAGGCCACCTCGGCGCCGATGAAGCCGGCCCCGATGACCACCAGACGGGCGCCGGGTACGAGCTGCTCGCGCAGCGCCCGGGCGTCCTCGAGGGTCCGCAGGCGGTGGACATTCGTTCGGCCGGCCACCTCCGGCAGCATCCTGGCCGAGGCGCCGGTCGCAATGACGACGCCGTCGAAACCTATCCGGCTGTCGTCACTGAGTCGGATGCTTCGCCGGGCGACATCGAGACTGACCGCGGCGGCTCCCAGCCGCCATTCGGCCTGGAGATCTTCCGCGGAGTCCTCCAGGGCGAGGTCGTCCGCGCTGATCCGGCCGGCAAGAAAGTCCTTTGACAACGGCGGGCGGTCGTACGGCCGTTGTGCCTCATCGCCGATGATGACGAGCCGACCTTCGAAACCCTGAATGCGCAGTGCGCGGGCGGCCGAGATGCCGGCGAGCGACGCCCCGACGATCGCAATGGTCTGCATCTTTACCTCCTTGTAAGCAATTGCGGATTACGCAACTCGATGCACTATGTGAAACAGGATGGATCCGAACCGCTGTGATGTCAAGCACATCGCAAAATTGCCCGGGGCCTTGACGCCGCGATGTGTGCGCCGTCACACTGTTGCATATTGTGAGTCTAGTTGAACAATGTGAAACCATCCGGCTCGCCTGGGTCATTTGGCAAGAAATGAGGTAGATCCGATGCACAAGGCATGTCCACTGAGTCAGCTGGCGCCGGGAGACGCGCTACGGCTGGATACGACGCCGCCCATAGCCCTCTTCCACACGGAGGAGGGGGAGCTCTTCGCCATCGATGACACCTGCACGCATCAAGACGCATCCCTGGCGGACGGCTGGGTTGAAGGGTGTGAGGTCGAGTGCCCGCTGCATGCATCCAAGTTCAATCTACGCACGGGCGCCGTGGATGCCCCGCCGGCGAAGCTGCCGGTGCGCGTGCACGAAGTCCGCGTGATCGACGGGGACATCATGATCACGGAATCAGGCGACGTCCCAAACCTTCCCCCGGGTCTGTCCGTTGGTGGCCCGGCCTGATCCCGGCGAATTTGCAGCTTCGAGCGCCTAACCTTGATGGGCACGCCTTCCGCGCGAACGCCCTGGTGAGAAACCAGCCAGACGAGGAGTCGACTTCATGAGTTCACCCGCCACCCTGTTCATCGACGGGGCCTGGGTCCCCGCTTCCGACGGGGGCACCCGCGACATCCGCTGCCCGGCCGACGGCACATTGGTGGGCACGGTCTCGGAGGCCACGACCGAGGACGTGCAACTCGCCATCGCCGCGGCCCGCCGGGCCTTCGACGCCGGACGGTGGCCCGGCCTCGCCGCCGCCGAGCGTGGCGACGCCTTGCTGAAAGTGGCGTCCGCATTGGAAGCGCGCAAGGACGAATTCGCCCGGGCCGAATCGCTGGACACCGGCAAACGGCTGGTCGAGAGCGAAATCGACATGGACGACATCGCCAACTGCTTCCGGTACTTCGGCAAGCTCGCCGGTCAAGACGCCGGCCGGCTGGTCGACGCCGGCAACAGTAACGTCGTCAGCCGCATCGCCTATGAACCCGTAGGGGTGTGCGGGCTGATCGCGCCCTGGAACTATCCATTGCTGCAGGCGGCCTGGAAAGTTGCCCCTGCCCTCGCAGCGGGAAACACCTTTGTGCTCAAGCCCAGCGAGCTCACCCCGCACACTGCCATCCTGTTGATGGACGTCCTGGCTCAGGTGGGCGTTCCGGACGGCGTCGCCAATCTGGTGCTCGGGGCCGGCCCGGTGGCCGGAGCGCCACTGTCCGAGCACCCCGACGTCGACCTTGTCTCCTTCACCGGAGGCCTTGCCACCGGCACCCGGGTGGCTGCCGCTGCGGCGGCCACGGTGAAGAAGGTGGCCCTGGAACTCGGCGGGAAAAACCCGAACGTGGTGTTCGCGGACGCCGACTTCGACGCCGCGTTGGACAATGCGCTCAACGCCGCCTTCGTACACTCCGGCCAGGTGTGCTCCGCCGGGTCGCGCCTGATCGTGGAAGAGTCCATTCATGACGCGTTCGTCGACGCGTTGGTTCGGCGGGCCCAGTCGATTCGCCTGGGCGGCCCCTTCGATCCGGAGGCAGAGGCCGGCCCGCTGATTTCGGCGGGCCACCGGGACAAGGTGAGCGCCTATGTGCAGCGCGGGTTGGACGAGGGTGCCGTACTGCGCTGCGGCGGGGCCTGGGGCGACGGAGAACTGGCGGAGGGCTACTACTATCTGCCCACCGTGTTGGACGAGGTGAAGTCCGGCATGTCCGTGGTGATCGAGGAGGGGTTCGGCCCGATCGTCACCGTCGAGACCTTCCGCACCGAGGACGACGCGGTCTTCATCGCCAACGACACCGCCTACGGTCTGGCCGGCGCGGTCTGGACCCAAGATGCGGGCAAGGCGCAGCGGGTGGCCGCCAAGCTGCGCCACGGCACCGTGTGGATCAACGACTACCATCCCTATCTCCCGCAGGCCGAATGGGGTGGCTTCGGCCGATCCGGCGTCGGCCGCGAACTGGGGCCGAGCGGCCTGGCCGAGTACCAGGAGGCCAAGCACATCTACCAGAACCTGCAACCCGCGGTCACCGGGTGGTTTCCCACCCATGAACGCTGACCCGAAGAACAATCAACCGGCAATGAGGCTGAGGTGAAGTTTGTGAAGACCGAAGAATACGACTATGTGGTGGTCGGCGGTGGATCCGCCGGCGCGGCGGTGGCGGCCCGGCTGAGCGAGGATGACGACGTCACCGTTGCCTTGGTGGAGGCCGGCCCGTCGGACGTCGGCCAGGACGCGATCCTGCAGGTCACACGCTGGATGGAGCTGCTCGAATCCGGTTACGACTGGGACTACCCGATCGAGCCCCAGCAGAACGGAAATTCCTTTATGCGCCATGCCCGGGCCAAGGTGCTCGGCGGCTGCTCCTCGCACAACTCCTGCATCGCCTTCTGGGCGCCGGTTGAGGACCTGGACGAATGGGCGGCGATGGGCGCGCAGGGCTGGCAGGCGGCGAACACCCGTCCGCTGTATCGGCGCCTCGAAAACAACGCCGAACGCGGTGAGCACCACGGCCACGAAGGACCCGTGCGGGTGCGCAACGTTCCGCCCACAGACCCGTGCGGCGTCGCGCTGCTGGACGCCTGTGAACAGGCCGGGATCCCGCGGGTGCAGTTCAATGACGAGGCCACCGTGGTCAATGGCGCCAATTTCTTCCAGATCAATGTGCGCGAGGACGGGGTGCGGGCCTCCTCCTCGGTCAGCTACCTTCACCCGATCCTGGGCCGCCCCAACCTCACCATCCTGACCGGGCTGCGGGCGAAAAGACTCAACTTCGACGCGCACAAGCGGTGCACCGGCGTCGACGTTCTGGATGCCGACCTGATTCACACTCGCACCATCGGCGCCCGGCGGGAGGTCATTCTCAGTGCCGGTGCGATCGACTCGCCGAAACTGCTGATGCTCTCCGGGATCGGCCCGGCGGGGCATCTGCGCGAGATCGGGGTCGACGTGCTGGTGGATTCGGCCGGGGTCGGCTCCAATCTGCAGGATCACCCCGAAGGGGTGATCCAGTGGGAAGCCAGGCAGCCGATGGTCACCGAGTCGACCCAGTGGTGGGAGATCGGTATCTTCACCACCACCGAGGACGGCCTGGACCGACCGGACCTGATGTTCCACTACGGCTCGGTTCCGTTCGACATGCACACGGCGCGGCAGGGCTTCCCGACCACCGAAAACGGCTTCTGCCTGACTCCGAACGTCACACACGCCCGCTCCCGCGGCACGGTCCGGCTGCGGAGCCAAGATTTCCGGGACAAGCCCAAGGTCGACCCACAATACTTCACCGATCCGCACGACATGCGGGTGATGATCGCCGGGATCAAGAAGGCCCGCGAGATCGTCGCCCAGTCCGCCATGGCGGACTGGGCCGGGGCAGAACTGTACCCTGGCCCGGCGGTGCAAACGGATGAGGAAATCGCCGCGTACATCCGCAAGACGCACAACACCGTGTACCACCCGGCCGGGACGGTGCGGATGGGAGCGGCCGACGACGACGGCTCGCCGTTGGATCCGCAGTTGCGGGTGAAGGGGGTCACCGGTCTTCGCGTTGCCGATGCGTCGGTGATGCCCGAACTGACCACGGTGAATCCGAATTTGACCACCATGATGATCGGTGAACGCTGTTCGGATCTGATCAAGGCAGCCCGACGCGATGGCGACGTTCGGGGCCTGCGGCAGTCGCAGCGGCGCTCCGGTTCACACCCGGCCGAGACGCTCCGGGTCTGACCGGGCCGACAATCCCCGGCCATGTTCATGGGGTGAGTAGGTCTTGCGTGAAGTGCATCGGTGACTTGCGCTACGACCAGACTCGCACCTGGTCGTACCACCCCATTTCGAACCGTCCAAAAGGAATACCAATGTCTGAACAAAGCACTGGTGCACAGCCAAGCAACCCAGGGGCCCCGGGCGACGATGGAGGCCGGGGAGGTCGCGACGGCGCGAGTGGCATGGACGAGTTCGGGTACTCGCAGACCCTGGACCGCAGCATCGGAAAGTTTGCCAGCTTTGCGGCCGGCATCAGCTATATCTCCATACTCACCGGCGTGTTCCAACTGTTCTATTTCGGTTTCGGCACAGCGGGCCCGGCCTATGCGTGGTCCTGGCCGATGGTTTTCGTCGGCCAGCTCATGATCGCACTGTGTTTCGCCGAACTCGCCGGCCGCTATCCGGTCGCCGGCTCGGTATACAACTGGGCGAAGAGACTGTCCTCACCGACGTCGTCCTGGATGGCCGGATGGTTGCTGCTGATCTCCTCCGTCGTATCGCTGGCGGCGGTGGCCCTGGCCTTGCAGATCACCCTGCCGCAGATCTGGTCCGGGTTCCAATTCGTGGGAAACGGCAGCGGACCCTATGATTTCGCGCTGAACGGTGTCGTCCTGGCCGGCCTGCTTATCACCTTCTCCACCCTGGTCAATTCCTTCGGCGTGAAGTTGACCACCCGGATCAACAGCTTCGGCGTTTTCGTGGAATTGACCGCAGCCGTTTTGCTGGTCCTGGCCCTGGCCTTCCACGTGGTGCGCGGCCCCAGCGTGTTCGTGCATACGGGCGGGATCGGGCACGGGCAGTCGCTGGGCTACTTCGGAGCCTTCCTGATCGCAGCGCTCGCCTCCGGCTACGTCATGTACGGTTTCGATACCGCCAGCTCGCTGGGGGAAGAGACCAAGGATCCCAAGCACACCGCCCCGCGGGCAATCATCCGGGCGGTGACCGCGTCGTTCCTGCTGGGTGGGCTGATCCTATTCCTGAGCATCCTGGCGGCGCCGAACCTGTTGGACCCGAAACTGGGCTCGGCCGACGGCGGGCTGCAGTACATTGTGCTCGAGGTCCTGGGCAACCCGTTCGGGAAGGCATTCCTGGTCTGCGTGGTGATCGCGATCACGGTGTGCTGCCTCGCCGTCCAGGCGGCCTCGGCCCGGATGATTTTCGCCATGGCCAGGGACAACAACCTTCCATTCAGCCGGTATCTGAGCAAGGTGCACCCGAAACACAAGACCCCGACGGTCGCCTCGGTGGTGACCGGGGCCTGCGCGATGATTCCGCTGATCGTCAATATCGGCCAGCCGGCGATCTTCACGATTGTCTCCAGCATCGCCATTGTGCTGATCTACCTGTCGTACCTGCTGGTCACCCTTCCGATGCTGCGCAACCGGCTGCAGAAGAAATGGCCCCTGCGGGACGGAGCCGAGGTGGGCTTCTCGTTGGGCAGGTGGGGGCTCGTGGTCAATCTTGTGGCGGTGCTTTGGGGCGTGGCGATGACGGTGAACCTGATCTGGCCGCGCACCGCGATATACAACCCCTTGCCGCCGTTCCAGTGGTATTGGCGCTGGGGCGGGGTGATCTTCGTCGGCGCCGTCGTGGTCGGGGGGCTTGCGCTCTTCCGGACGAAGATCAGACACCAGACCGGTGTTCGGACCGAGCATGCGGCGCGCCCGGACGGGGTCGAACCCGACCCGCGCCCGGAGCTGGACTTAGCACAAACCTCCTGAAAGGAACAGATCCACGTGGTTCACAGAGTGAAGGCAGTTGTTGCCAAGGCAAAAGGCCAGCCGGTTTCGGTCGAAACCATCCTGGTGCCCGACCCCGGCCCCGGGGAGGCACTGGTGGATATCGAGACCTGCGGCGTCTGCCATACCGACCTGCATTACAAGCTGGGCGGAATCAGCGATGATTTCCCCTTCCTTCTCGGCCACGAGGCCACCGGGGTGGTCGCCGCGGTCGGACCCGACGTCACCGACGTGTCCCCGGGCGACCGGGTGGTGCTGAACTGGCGAGCGGTCTGTGGACGGTGCCGGGCCTGCCGCCGTGGTGAACCCCAGTATTGTTTCAACACCCACAATGCAACCCAGAAGATGACCCTGGAAGACGGCACCGAGCTCTCACCAGCGCTCGGTATCGGCGCTTTCGCGGAGAAGACGCTGGTGGCCGCAGGGCAATGCACGAAGGTGGGCGACGGCGCGGACGCCGCCGCAATCGGCCTGCTGGGCTGTGGCGTGATGGCCGGCATTGGCGCCGCCATCAACACGGGCGGGGTGACTCGCGGCGATTCCGTGGCCGTTATCGGTTGCGGCGGCGTCGGCGTCGCCGCCATTGCCGGATCGGCCCTGGCCGGCGCCACCACAATCATCGCGGTCGACATCGACGCCAACAAGCTCGGCCGGGCCCAGGAACTCGGTGCGACCCACGTGGTCGACTCATCGTTGACCAATCCGGTCGAGGCCATCCGGAAGCTCACCGGCGGTCACGGCGCGGACGTCGTCATCGACGCCGTCGGCCGGCCGGAAACCTACAAGCAGGCCTTCTACGCCCGCGACCTGGCCGGCACAGTGGTGCTCGTCGGCGTGCCCACCTCGCAGATGACCGTGGAACTGCCGCTGCTGGACGTCTTCGGGCGCGGCGGAGCGCTGAAATCCTCCTGGTACGGGGACTGCCTGCCCTCCCGGGACATCCAGATGCTGGTCGACCAGTACAAGCTCGGCCGGCTGGACCTGGACGCCTTCGTGACCGAACGGATCGGCATCGACGAGGTCGAAGATGCGTTCCGCAAGATCCACGAAGGCAAGGTCTTGCGGTCGGTGGTAGAGGTCGGATAGGCGGGCTCCGGGTCGGCGGCCACAGGTGGCTGCGATCCTGCCTGCTCTCGGCGGACATCGTCCGCTGGGAGCAGGTCTTCCCAAAAACCACTCCGGGCCGTTGGGGTGAGGATGGGGCCCTTTTCGACGTCGCGGTTATCAGGCTGCAAGCAATCCATACGCGTGGCCATTCGTACAGTGGCCCTCCACCATCGGCGCCGCGGCATCGCACCTTTGGCAGTGGATCGCGCGCGGCCACTGAACGACTTCCCGATCGTATTTTCCACCGCAGCTCGAAACTGTTGACAGCCGCACATGACCCACGTCACACTGTTGCGTAATGCGGACAACGTTGTTCAATACGAAACAGATCCTTCCGGTCCGGCACGAAAAGCGGGTCTGGAAGAAGTACAAAGACGTCACATCTGGGCCAAGCATTGGCTTCGCCCTCGACAGCAGGAGCACAGTGATGAACAGTCCCGTTATTTCGGTCCGTAATCTCTGGAAGGTCTTCGGACCCGGCGGTGAAAAGGTACCCGGCGATCCCAAGCTGTCCCAGTCGAGCCCCGCAGACCTTCTTGGAAGGGCGGGTTGCGTGGCCGCCGTTCGGAACATGAATTTCGACGTGGCCAAGGGCGAGGTGTTCGTGGTCATGGGGCTGTCCGGTTCGGGGAAGTCGACCCTGATCCGCTGCCTGACCAGGCTGATCGAACCCACCGCGGGCCAGGTGCTGGTGGACGGCCGCGATGTGCTGCAGGCTGCCCCGGCGGAGCTGCGGGAACTGCGCCGGCGCAAGATGTCCATGGTCTTCCAGCACTTTGGCCTGCTCCCCCACCGGACCGTGCTGGACAACGTCTCCTACGGCCTGCAGATCCGGGGGACGGCCAAGAAGGAACGGCACGCCGCCTCACGCGAAATCATTGAATTGGTGGGCCTCAAGGGCTACGAACAGCACTACCCGGACCAGCTTTCCGGAGGCATGCAGCAGCGGGTCGGGCTGGGTCGGGCCCTGGCCGGAGACCCGGATACGATCCTCTTCGACGAGCCGTTCTCCGCCCTTGACCCGCTGATCCGCCGGGACATGCAGGCCGAGGTGATCCGGCTGCACAAGGAAATGGGAAAGACCATGGTTTTTGTCACCCACGATCTGTCCGAGGCGCTCAAGCTGGGCGACCGGATCCTGATCATGCGCGACGGCGAGATGGTTCAGATGGGTTCCGGCGACGAATTGGTCGGATCGCCGGCGGACAGCTACATAGCGGATTTCGTCTCGGAAGTACCCCGGGCCGACGTCCTGACCCTCAAATGGATCACCCGCCCGGTGGATGCCGCCACGCCCGCCGACGCTCCCGTCCTGGCTGCGGGGACGCTGATCAGGGACGCCATCCCGCTGGTGACGGATTCCTCCTGTCCGGTCTTGGTGGCGGAACCCGGCGGCGCGGTTCTGGGACAGATCGACCGCGACAGCATCCTCTCCGTCATTCACGGCGGTGTCAGCCACGGCGCCGGCAGCCACGGCATTGCCGCACAGCTTCCGGACGGCGGCAGCCACGCCAGCCCCAGCGAAGAAGCCGTGGCCTGATGGCTACGCTGTTGCGCGAACGGACGGCGGCCGCCGTCCCACTGGCCGCTGATCCCGCACTGTGGCGTCGGATCAACCGTCGGACCTGGCTGCTGCTGGCGGCCGGCGCCCTCTGGCTGCTGGGCTTCGCGTTCCTGCATGGCACGGCCACCCTGTCACTGCCGGCTGCCGAGCTGACCGACCTGCACCGGATCCTGAACCACTTCAATGCCTGGATCGCAGACAACCGCGACGGCAACCCTGTCTTCGTGTACCTACTCACTCCGTTGCGCAGCGCGGTCGGCTGGGTCGCCGGCTTCTTCATGGCCATCTTCGCGGCCAGCCCCAGTGGCCAGCTCATCCCCGTAATGGGCTGGCTGGGCACGGTGGCCGTGCTGACCTGGATTGCTTTCGCCGTCGGAAACGTCCGGGTGGCGCTGCTGACCGCGGCCGTATTCACGTTCTTCGGGTTCCAGGGCCTGTTCGTCGATGCGGCCTACACCTTTGCTCTGGTGGTCACTGCGGTGCTGCTGACCCTGGTTGCAGGCATCCCGCTGGGCGTGCTGGCCGGCATCAGCAACCGCGTGCAGAAGGTCCTCACGCCAGTCCTGGACTTCATGCAGACCATGCCCACATTCGTTTACCTGGCCCCACTGGCGCTGATCTTCCTGATCGGACCGGCCTCCGCGGTGATCGCCACCGTCATCTACGCGGCTCCGCCAGTGATCCGGCTCACGGCCCATGGCATCCGCAGCATCCCGGAGAACACCAGGGAGGCCTCCGATTCGTTGGGGACAACCGGCTGGCAGCGGCTGCGCACCCTGCAACTGCCCATGGCCCGCCGGACCATCGTGATGGGCATCAACCAGAGCACCATGGCGGCGCTGTCCATGGTGACCATCGCTGCCTTGATCGCGGCCCCGGGGCTGGGACAGGTGGTCGTCGTCGCCCTGCAGTCGCTGGACGTCGGCACTGCGGTCAATTCGGGACTGGCAATCGTGCTGATGGCCATTGTGCTTGACCGCGTCACCACCGCAGCGAGCCAGCGGGCCGAGCCAGGTGCGGCCAAGTCCCGCAGGCTGTCCGGACGCACCCGACTCATTGTGCTCGGTGCCACCCTTGTGCTGGCCCTGGGGGTTGTCCAGCTCTCTCGCACCATACTCTGGGCCGCCGTCTTCCCGCAGAACCTCAACATTGGCCCGGCCATCGGCGACGGCGTCAATGCCGCCAGCGGCTGGCTGCAGGCAAACCTGTACTTCCTGACCCACTCATTCCGGGAAGCCGTCACGGTCGGCATTCTCAACCCGTTCCAATCGCTGCTGACGGACACGCCGTTCTACCTCCTGTCCGCCGTGATCATCCTGGTTGCCTATGCCATCGGCCACTGGAAGCTGGCTGCGGTCACCGCCCTCAGCCTGGCCGTGATCATCTCCCTGGGCCTGTGGAACGACGCCATGGTGACCCTGGCCAGCACCCTGCTGGCCACGATCATGGTGATGCTGTTGGGTATCGTCTTCGGGGTCGCCATGGGCCGCTCCAGCAGACTGGACCAGGCCATGCGGCCCATGCTCGACGCCGGCCAGACCATGCCGGCCTTCGTTTACCTGGTGCCGTTCCTGGGACTGTTCGGGGCCACCCGCTTTACCGCCATTGTGGCCGCCATCATCTACGCCGCCCCGGTGGCCATCAAGATCATCGCGGACGGCGTCGCCGGGATTTCACCGACCGTGGTGGAGGCTGCCGTCTCCAGCGGCTCCACCCCGTGGCAGGTCATCAGCAAGGTCCAACTTCCCATGGCCCGCAAGACGCTGGCCCTGGCTGCCAACCAGGGTCTGATGTACGTCCTTGCCATGGTCGTCATCGGGGCCCTGGTGGGCGCCGGCGGCCTCGGCTATGACGTCGTCGCCGGCTTCGTCCAGAGTTCGGTCTTCGGAAAGGGCCTGGCCGCCGGCCTGGCCATTGTCTTCCTGGGCATTCTCCTGGACCGCATCACCCAGGCCGCTGCCGCAACCCCGGTTCGCCGGCAGGTTCCCGTCAGGAAGCAAGTTGCCAGCAAGATCTAACAACCGCCAATCCAAGGAGAAAAGCATGGCCAGAACTGCAGGACTCTTGAACCGAAGTCTCCCTGCCGCCGCCGCGGCAGTTGGGGCGCTCATGCTGCTCACCGGTTGCGGCGCTGCAACCGTGAACCAGGGGGTAGCCGCCGGTCCCGCGAAAACAGACTGCGGAACCATTAATGTTGCCCTCAATGCCTGGGTCGGCTACACCGCCGACGCGGCGGTCTTCGACTACGTGGCCAAGAACAAACTCGGTTGCACGGTGGTGGAGAAGAACCTGAACGAGCAGATCTCCTGGCAGGGATTCGCCTCCGGCCAGGTCGACGTCATCATGGAAAACTGGGGCCACGAGGATCTGGCCAAGCAGTACATCACGGACCAGAAGGTCGCCGTCGACGCGGGATCCACGGGCAACGTGGGGCACATCGGCTGGTACGTACCACCGTGGATGGCCGCCAAGTACCCTGACATCACCGACGGCGCGAACCTGAACAAGTACGCGGACCTGTTCAAAACGTCGGAGTCCGCAGGCAAGGGGCAGGTGCTCGACGGCGATCCGGCCTTCGTGACCAACGATGAGGCCCTGGTGAAGAACCTCAACCTCGACTACAAGGTTGTCTTCTCCGGCTCCGAGGCGGCACTCATCCAGTCGTTCCGCACCGCGGAAGCGAACAAGACGCCGCTGCTGGGGTACTTCTACGACCCCCAGTGGTTCCTCTCCGAGGTCCCGCTGGTGAAGGTCAACCTCCCGGCGTGGACGCCCGGCTGCGATGCCGATCCGGAGAAGGTGGCCTGCGACTACCCGGTCTACAACCTGAATAAGGTGATCTCGAAGAAGCTCTCCGACAGCGGCTCGCCCGCAGCGAAACTCATCACGGCCTTCAAATGGACAAACGCGGACCAGAACTCGGTGGCAAAAGCCATCCAAGGAGGCATGAAGCCAGCTGACGCCGCCAAGGTCTGGGTGGATGCCCACCCGGAGGCGGTGAACGCCTGGCTGAAGTAGCCGGATGTGATGTAGGTCAGCGTTAGAGCCAATGCCGTTCGGTTAGGCTCCTGAGTTCGGCGTCAAATCGGCGTGTCACCGGGAAAAGAGGTGTGGCCCCTGTTTCAGTAGTTCGGTCCTCCAAGACTGATCCACCCCCACGGGAGCCACGATGTCCGATTCTGCCATTAATCACGCCCCGGGGGTATTCGCGCCGGGACATTTGGGTGAGCTAACCTGGGCCGTTCCGTTCGAGATGGTCGACGCCGCCCTCGAGACGGCCGGAGGCAAGGAACAACGGGTGCGCAAGCTGCCCTCCCGGGTGGTCATCTACCTGCTGCTGGCCGGGGTCCTGTTCGCGGACCAGGGCTGGAAACAGGTCTACGCCCGCCTGGTCTCCGGACTTCCTGCACCGCTGAAGAACCCCTCGGCCTCGGCGCTGAGTGAAGCGATGCGCCGGGTCGGGGTGGCCCCGCTGCGCGAACTGTTCACCCTGGTCAAGGGCCCCGCGGTGACCGGGACCCGGCAGGTGACCCGGTTTGCCGGGCGGCTGGTCGTGGCGATCGATGGAACGCAACTGGCCGTGGCTGACACCGAGGCCAACCGGGCGAGGTATCCCAAGCCGCGTGGTGGCCCCAACGGGGAGGCCGGCTACCCGATGCTGCGGATGGTCGCGATCCTCACGGCCGGGACCCGGTCGGTGCTCGAGGCGGCCTT
>NZ_RWKQ01000032.1 GCF_003946885.1 Specibacter cremeus
CCAGCGGGCCGCCCACGGCCCGGACGGGGTACGACAGCGAACCCCGCCCCTCCGAATTGCCCCTTGTTCAGCGCCCTCCTAGAACTGGTGCTAGAACAGGCCCAGCGCCTGGACGCCCTGGCGTTCCTCGACGAGTTCGGCCACCGAGGCGTCGATGCGGGCACGGGAGAATACGTCGATGTCGAGCCCCTGGACGATCTGGTAGGTCCCCGCCGCGGTCGTGACAGGGAACGAGCTGAACAGTCCCTCCGGTACCCCGTACGATCCATCGGACGGGACGACCATGGAAGTCCAATCTCCGTCGGGCGTACCGTTCACCCACAGGCGCATGTGCTCGGTCGCCGCGTTCGCCGCCGACGCGGCGGAGGACGCGCCGCGCGCGGCGATGATCTCGGCGCCGCGGTTGGCCACGCGCGGGATGAACTCGCCGCCGATCCAATCCCGTTCCACCAGTTCTGTGGCCGGGCGGCCGTCGACGAGCGCATGCGTCAGGTCGGGGTATTGCGAGGCGGAGTGGTTGCCCCAGATGGCCACATTCGTCACGGCCGCCACGGGTGCCGCCGTCTTCGCGGCCAGCTGGGCGACGGCCCGGTTGTGGTCCAGCCGGGTCATGGCCGTGAAGCGCGACGCCGGGATGTCCGGGGCATGCGCGGATGCGATCAGGGCGTTGGTGTTGGCCGGATTTCCGACCACCACGACCCGGACGTCATCGGCGGCGCCGTCATTGAGTGCCTTCCCCTGCACGGAGAAGATCCCGCCGTTGGCCGTCAACAGGTCGGCGCGCTCCATGCCTGGGCCGCGGGGCCGGGAGCCCACCAGCAGGGCCAGGTTCGCGCCGTCGAACGCCCGTGCCGGGTCGTCAAAGACGTCCAGGCCGGCCACCAGCGGGAAGGCGCAGTCGAGCAGTTCCAGGACGGTTCCCTCGGCGGCCTTGACCGCCGGCGGTATCTCCAACAGGTTCAGCCTGACACGGACATCCGGGCCCAGCATGGCACCCGAGGCGATGCGGAACAGCAGGGCGTAGCCGATCTGCCCGGCGGCGCCCGTGACGGTGACAGTGACGGGCGAACTTGCTGCGGCGGCATTCATGCGGCCAGTCTAGCCACGCCCGGCGGAATGCCCCAGACCCCTTGACACGGCCGTGCGTCGATGATTGTATTTAACGCATCAGTTAAATAACGGATAGGTTAAATACGAAATGGCGACGGACCAGCTCAGCCTGATCTTCGGGGCCTTGGCGGATCCCACGCGGCGGGCCATCCTGGCCCGGCTCAGCGAGGGCGAGGCCACGGTCACCGAGCTGGCCGAGCCGTTCGACATTTCCCTCCCGGCCATCTCCCGGCACCTGAAGGTGCTGGAAACGGCCGGGCTCATCTCCCGCAGCCGGAACGCCCAGTGGCGCACCAGCCGGCTCGAGGCGGCACCCCTGAGGGACGTCGTCGCGTACATGGAGAAATACCGCCGGTTCTGGGACGAACGCCTGGTCCGGCTGGAACAGCATCTGGAACGCATGCAACAGGAGGACCAATCATGAGCGACACCCCCACAACCCTGCCCGGCGAAAGCATCGAAACGACCGCCAACACGCTGACCATCGTGCGCCGCCTCAACGCCCCGCGCGAACTCGTCTATGCGTCCTGGATCGACCCCGACCAGCTGGCCCAGTGGTGGGGCCCCGAGCACCTGCACACCCCGCGCGAGACCGTCACGATCGACCACCGCGTCGGCGGAACCTGGGCGGCTACCATGGTCATGGACGACTCCGGACAGGAGTTCCCGTCCGTCGGCCGCTTCACGCGCGTGGATCCGCCGAACGGCTTCTCGCTGCGCGAGGAGGCTGGCGGCCTGTTCCCGTTCGGCATGGAGATCCACGTGGACCTGGTTGACGACGGCGGCGTCACCGTCATGACCATCCGGCAGAACTTCGAGACCGAGTCCTTCGACTTCGGTGATTCGTTGTCCGGGTGGAGCACGTCCCTGGAGAAGCTGCGCCGCCGGCTGGAGCGCTAGAAACCGGGACCCCAGCCGCCCGGGGCGCCCATGTCCGGTCCCGCGGCGGCTCGGGAGGATGCACGCCGTCACGAGCGCAGGCTCAGCGGCGGCTGGATTTCGGTGAAGCGCAGCCGGGCGCCGGGGGCAAGCTGCGCCGCCTTGCCCAGATCGGCCGAGACGACCACGCCGGCGACGGGGTAGCCGCCCGTGACGGGGTGGTCGGCCAGGAACAGCACCGGCTGCCCCGACGGCGGAACCTGGATGGCGCCGGCCACGGTGCCCTCGCTGGGGAGCTCCCCGGCCCTGGCCCGCCGCAGCGGCCGCCCGGCCAGCCGCAGTCCGATCCGGTTCGACTCCGGCGCCACCGTCCAGTCCCGCCCGGCCAAGCCCGACGTGCCGGCATCGAACCAGGCGTCGCGCGGGCCGGCCACGTACCGCAGCACCGTCACCTCCGGCGGCGGGGGAGGCGGCGGCTCGGGGAACCCGACCGCAAGGCCCGGCCGGGCCGCGGCCACGGGCAGCCGGGCGCCGGCCGCCAACGGCGCCGGGCCCGTCCCCGACAACACGTCGGTGGCCCGGGATCCGAGAACGGCGGGCACGTCCAGGCCGCCGCGGACGGCCACGTAATTGCGGAAGCCGGGGCCCGCCGCCACCGCCAGCCGGTCACCGGTCGCCAAGGCGAGGGGCGCGTCGGTGGGCACCGCGACCGCGTCTCCGTCCGGCGTCGTGCGCGTCAGCGTCGCGCCCGCCCCGGTGACGGCGACGACCAGCGGCCCCACGGCCTCGATCACGAGTCCGCCCAGCACCGTCTCGAATGTGGCCGCGCCGGCGTCGTTGCCGACCAGCCGGTTGGCCCGGCGCAGCGCCCCGCGGTCCAGTGCCCCGGAGGCGGTGACGCCGAGGTCGGCCAGCCCGGGCCGGCCCAGGTCCTGGACGGTTGTCTGCGGCCCGGCGGAGCGGACCACGACAGCGCTGGCGGCGCTGCCGCCGCCGGAGGCCACCGGTGCGGCCGGCGGGGGCGCGGTCACGGTGGCGACATCCCGCACGGCGCGGAACCGGACACGATCGCCCGGGCGTACCAGGGCCGGGGCGGCCCGCGCGGGGTCCCACATCCGGGCGTCCGCGCGACCGATCAGCTGCCAGCCGCCCGGCGACACGCCCGGATACACGGCCGAATAGCGGCCGGCAACGGCCACCGACCCGGCGGGCACCGCCGTGCGCGGCGTGGCCCGGCGCGGCACGTCGACGCCGAGGACGCCGCCGCTGAGGTACATGAACCCGGGCGCGAACCCCCCGAACACGGCCGTCCACGGGCCGGCCGTGTGCCGGCGATGAGATTCTCGACGCCGACCCCCGCCAGCTGCGCCACGGCGGCCAGGTCCGCCCCGTCATAGGCGACGTCGATGGTGACGAGCGCGCCGGTCCGTTCCGGCGCCCGGGTCAGGTCGGCGGCGCGGACGGTGCCGGCGATGCGGCGCAGCGCGGCGGGCGAGCCGGCGCTGACCAATACGGTGCCGGCCGCCGCGACGACGTCCACCTGGTCCGGGTCCGGGGCCGCCAGCAGGACGGCGTGCAAGGCGAGCACCTCGTCGAGGTTGGCCAGTTCGACCAGGAAGGCGAGGTCGCCGACCGGGCGGATGACGGGGCGTGCGCTGTTCATCGGCGCTCTGTCATCACTGCTCAGGTTCGTCACTGCTCAGGCGAAGCGGGCCACGGTGACGCCGGCGCCGTCCAGCGCCGCACGCACGGCCGCCGCCATCGCCACCGCCCCGGGCGTGTCACCGTGCACGCAGATGCTGCGCGCGTCGACATCCACGGCGCTGCCGTCCCGGGCCGTGACCTGCCGGCGGACGGCAAGCCGCAGGGCCTGGTCGACGACGGCGCGCACGTCGGTCAGCACGGCGCCCGGGGTGCCTCGGGCCACGAGCGTGCCATCCGGGTTGTAGGCCCGGTCCGCGAACGCCTCACCCACCGTCGCCAGCCCGGCCTCATGGGCCACCCGCTCGATCACGCTGCCCGGCAACACCACCAGCGGCAGACGGGGATCGACGGCCAGCACGGCCGCCGCGACGGCACGGGCCTGCGGCTCGTGGTGGACGATCGCGTTGTACAGGGCCCCGTGCGGTTTCACGTGCGTCACGGCCGTGCCCTCGGCCCGGGCCAGCGCCTGCAGCGCCCCGATCTGGTACACGAGGTCGTCGGTCAGCCCGGCCGGGTCACAGTCGATGAACCGGCGGCCGAACCCGGCCAGGTCCCGGTAGCCGGGGTGGGCGCCGACTGCGAGGCCGCCCCGGGCCGCCGCCGCGCACGTGGCCCGGATGGTGCTCGGATCCCCGGCGTGGAAGCCGCACGCGACGTTCACGCTCGTGACCGACGCCATGATCCGGGCGTCGTCGCCGAACGTCCAAGGCCCGAACGACTCGCCCACATCGCTGTTCAGGTCAATGGTGTTCCGGTTGTTGCTGTCCAGTTGCATGGTTGGCGTGCCTCATCCCTTCCCCGGTGTGGCGGCGTGCCGCGGGGCCCCGCCGGACTCCCAGTCTGCCACCCCGCCACCCGACCCGCCCGGAATCGCGTGTTCGAACGAAGACGTCCGGTAGCATTGACGGTGTTGGGGTCTCAATTTAAAGTTCCAGGGGGGACTTCTATATGCCTTGGTGGTCGGTGCTCCTCATCCTTGTTGCGGCGTGGGTGGTCATTGTGCTGGGCATCGTCGCCTTCATGATCGGTGCCTCCCGTGGCCGCGCCCGCGAACGGGCCGCGCAACATGACCGGCCCGTCGACGCATCGGTTCCGGCCGGCGCCGTGCAGGCCCGCGCCAAGCGGTCCAAGGTTTCGTAGCTGCCGGCCGGCCGGTAGCAGCCCGTTCGCGCGGAAACCCTTCGCAGGAGTCCAGTACGCGCGTACCGTGGACTGGGGCAACTGTGGATCGGGACAGAAGTGTCGGGACAGTAGTGTCGAGGGACGGGGCAGGCCATGCGGAAACTCTCGGTAGTGAACAATGTGACGCTCGACGGCGTCATGCAGGCCCCGGGCCGGCCCGACGAGGACACCCGGGGCGGCTTCGGCCACGGCGGGTGGGCGGGCCCGTACAACGACCCGGTCATGGGCGAGTACATGGCCAAGGGCATGGCCAGCGGGGCGGACCTGCTGTTCGGCCGGCGCACGTGGGAGGACTTCTCCCGCGTCTGGCCCAACCAGCCGGGCAACCCGTTCTCGGAGCTGCTCGACCGGGTGCGCAAGTTCGTCGCGTCCCGCACGCTCGTCGAACCCCTCGGCTGGCAGAACTCCGTGCTGCTGGCCGGGGATGCGGCGCAGTCCGTCGCCGCGCTGAAGCAGACCGACGGACCGGACCTGGTGGTGCTCGGCAGCGGGGACCTGTTGCAGACGCTCCTGCGCGCGGGGCTGGTCGACACCATGACGCTCTCGATCCACCCCCTGGTGCTGGGCGAGGGGCGCAAGTTGTTCACGGACGAGCTGGCCCGCACCGCGCTGCGGCTGGAGGATTCCGTGGTGACGACCACCGGCGTCGTCATTGCCACGTACACCCCGGTGTGAGTCACGGGGACAGCAATGCCTCCACGCCCGGGACCAGCCAAGAGCGGGAACGATGGCGGAAGTCGCCGGGCGGGAGCCGCGCGGCGTGCTCGGGCAGACGGCCCAGCACCGGGACGTCCAGGGAATTGAAATGGGCCAGGTTCGAGCGTTCCACCGCCGAGGGGCGCGCCGGCCATGCCCCGACCACGACCCCGCCGACGCGCAGGCCGCGGGTTCGCAGCGCCTCCAATGTCAGCAGGGTGTGATTCAGCGTGCCGAGCGCACTCCGGCACACCACCACGGTGGCCGCGTCGGGGAAGTGCGCGGCGAGGTCCGCGATCGTGTGCCCGGCGCCGTCCAACGCCACGAGCAGCCCGCCGGCGCCCTCCACCAGGACCGTGTCATGCGCCGCCGCCAGCGCGCGGATGCGTGCGACGTGCCAGGCCAGCGGCGGCAGTGCGGCCCGTTCGGCGGTGGCGGCGGCTGCCGGGGCCATGGGTTCGCGCAGCCGCACCCCCTCATGGACGGAGGTGACGCCGGCCAGCCGCCGGACCTCGCCCATGTCGCCGGGATCGGCCGGGCCCACGCCGGTCTGCGCCGGCTTGTAGACGGCCACGCGGGAACCGCCGGCCGACAACACCGCGGCGAGGGCCGCCGTCGTCACCGTCTTGCCCACGTCCGTATCGGTTCCGGTGATGAACGTCACCGCCGGCAGGGCCGCGACCCAGGCGGTCATCGCGGGCCCCTGGCGGCCAGGACGGTGGTCGGGGCCTGGAACGACAGCAGCCGCAGCCAGTCGGGTGCGGGGCCGGCGGGGTGCAGGTCCGGGTATGCGGCGGCGGTTTCGGCCACGACGAGCGCCGTCTCCAGCTCCGCCAGTTTGGCGCCCAGGCAGCGGTGCAGGCCGTGGCCGAACGCGAGCGAATACGCGGTCGGCCCGGCGTCCTCGCCGTGGCGTCCGCTGAGCTCGAGCAGGATTTCGGCGCCGGCCGGCAGCGCCGTCCCGTCCAGTACGGTCTCGCGCACCGCCTGCCGCCGCCATGTGTGTACGGAGGATTCCGTGGCCAGCACGTGCCGGACGTGGGCGGTGGCGGCGGCAGGATCGGCCAGGCCGGGCCACCCGGCGTCCGCAAGTCCACGGAACAGGGCGGTGCTGATCAGCTGCGACGTGGTCTCCTGGCCCGCGATCACCAGGAAGTAGCCCAGCGAGCAGACCTCCTCGGTTGTCAATCCGGCGCCATGCAGCACGCCGAACAGGGAATCGCGCCCCCGGCTTGCCAGCACTTCCCCGCGCAACCAGAGGTGGAATTCGGCGGCGCTGCGGGCAAGCTCCACCTGGCGTTCGGTGTCCGGCCAACCCCAGAACAGTTCCAGCGAATCCCGGCTCCAGCGCTTCAGGACGTCCAGCTCCGGGTTGGGCTGGCCCGTCAACGCGGCCATGATGATCGGCGGGATCGGTGCGGCCACGGCCCGGACCAGGTCCACGGGGCCCACGGCCAGCGCCGCCTCAAGCCCGGTCAGCCGCTCACGGGCCAGCTCGCGCACCTGCGGGGCGATCCGGGCGACCTTCGCGGGCGTGAAGAACGCCCCCACCAGCTTGCGGACGGCACGGTGCCGGGCGCCCGTCGCCGAGGCCAGCACGGGTGGCAGCGCAAACCGGGCCCGGCTGAGGATGCGCAGGGCGGGCGGGGCCAGCGGCACCACCGAGGTCAGGGCGTTCGTCGGGGCGAAGTCGTCGCTGCGGCGCATGACCTCCCGGACGGCGTCCGGCTCACCGACCACGGTATACGGCGCCGTGGGTGTCATTGCGTCAGTCACGGCGCCGCCACCCCGATGGCGTCAGCCACCAGCGCGGCCGCACGGCGCACGTCCGCCGTCGTGAGGTCCGCCCGGGCGGTGAGCCGCAGCCGGGACACGCCGTCGGGCACGCTGGGCGGCCGGAAGCAGCCCACCAGGACGCCCGCGTCGTGGAGGGCGGCCGCCAACTCCAGCGCCGTGCCCGCCGAATGGACCGGAACGGACTGCACGGCGCCGGCCGCCGGGAGGACCCCGCAGCCGGCGGCCAACACCCCGGCATTGGCCAGGACGCGCCCGGCCAGCGCGGGCTCGGCCAGCACGATCCGGCAGGCCTGTGCCGCCGCGGCCGCCGACGCCGGTGCCAGGCCGGTGTCGAAGATGAACGTCCGGGCGGTGTTCACCAGGTGTTCGCGCAGCCCGGCCGAGCCCAGCACGGCGCCGCCCTGCGAGCCCAGCGCCTTTGACAACGTGGCCGTGAGCGCCACATGCGGGCTCCCGGACAGGCCCGCCGCATAGACGGCCCCGCGCCCGTGCCCGGCCACGCCGATGCCGTGCGCCTCGTCGACGAGCAGCAACGCATCATGCTCGGCGCACACCGCGGCCAACGCGGGCAGGTCCGCCGCGTCGCCCAGCACCGAATAGATGGACTCGACGACGACGACGGCACGCGGCTGGGCGCGCCCGGCCAGGGCCGCACGGACCGCCCCGATGTCATTGTGCGGCACGGCCTGCACGGGGGACCGGGACAGCCGGGCGGCGTCGATGAGCGAGGCATGAACATGGGCGTCGAGGACCAGCAGCGTCCCCGGCCCGCCCAGCGCCGTGAGCACGCCAAGATTGGCCGCGTACCCGCTGGAGAACACCAGCGCGGCCGGCTGGCCGGTGAGCGTGCACAGCTGCTCCTCCAGGTCCGCATGCGCCGCCGTCGTGCCGCAAACCACCCGAGACGCCCGGGCGCCGGCGCCGTGCCGGCGGAGGGCGCCGACGGCCGCGTCGATGAGACGCGGATCGGCGGACAGGCCCAGGTAGTCGTTGGACGCCAGATCCAGCAGGGGCCGTGCGGAATCGGGGGGTGTCGCCGCGCGGACCAGCCCGCGCCGGCGGCGCACCCGCGCACGCGAATCCAGCCACGCGTCCAGGGCGGACGGGGGAGTGCCGGCCATCAGCCGTGCACCGCCTCGACCGCGGCGCAGATGCCCGCGCCGATGCGGGCGACGTCGTCGGCGCTGCTGATGTAGGGCGGCATGGTGTAGACGAGATTGCGGAACGGGCGCACCCACACACCACGTTCCAGCGCGGCGCGAGTGAGCGCCGGGACATCGACGGGCCCCTTGAGCTCGACGACGCCGACGGCGCCGAGCACGCGCACGTCGCGCACACAGGACAGGCCCGCGGCCGGGGCCAGCGAATCGGCCAGCCCGGCTTCGATGGTCGCCACCTGCCCTCGCCAGGGGACCTCTGCCAGCAGGCCCAGCGACGCGGACGCGACGGCGCAGGCCAGCGGATTGCCCATGAACGTGGGCCCGTGCAGCAGGGCGCGCAGCGGCGATCCGGTGACGGCGTCGGCGACGGCGGAGGTGCACAGCATCGCCGCCAGCGTCAGGTACCCGCCCGTCAGGGCCTTGCCCACGCACATGATGTCCGGCGCCACGGCCGCCCACTCCGCGGCGAACAGCCGGCCCGTCCGGCCGAAGCCGGTGGCGATCTCGTCCAGGATGAGCAGCAGGCCGTGCTCGCGCGCCACCCGCGCGGCCGCGGCCAGGCACTCCGGGGCGTACACGTGCATGCCGCCGGCGCCCTGCAGGACGGGCTCGGCGATGATCGCGGCCAGGGCGCCGGCGTGCCGGGCCACCGTCCGCTCCAGGACGTCGACCCAGGCGGTGACCTCCCGCGCGTCGGCGACGAGCCGGCCGTTTACGAGCCGGGCGGCGGGCGGTCGGGGCAGGAACCGCTGTTCGGCCACCAGCGAGGGGAATTCGGCGTGCATGCCGTCGACGGGGTCGCAAACGCTCATCGCCGCGAACGTGTCCCCGTGGTAGCCGCCGCGCAGCGCCAGGAAGCCGGTCCGGCCGGGGTGGCCCGTGGCCCGCTGGTACTGCACGGCCAGTTTCATGGCCACCTCCACCGACACGGACCCCGAGTCCGCGAGGAAGACGTGCGCCAACCCGGCCGGGGCCAACGCCGTCAGCTGCTCGGCCAACACCACGGCCGGCTCGTGGGTCAGCCCGCCGAACATGACATGGCTGAACCGGGCGGCCTGCCCCAGCAGTGCCCGGTCCAGCACCGGGTGCCGGTAGCCGTGGACGGCCGACCACCACGAGCTCATGGCGTCGACGGCCTCGAAGCCGGAACCGTCCGCCGCGGCCAGGCGCAGCCGTGTCCCCTCCGCCGACGTCACCGCGTAGGGGGCGTCCCCGTCCAGCGGGGCGTACGGGTGCCAGAGGAGCCCCTGATCGCGCCCGATAAGGTTGCCGCGCGCCGCGAGCGTGGCGCTACACATTCGGGGCCACGGCCGTGCCGGCGCCGCGGCGCCGGATGGCGACGGGGGCACCGGGCCGCGATCCGCCGTCGTCCCTCTGGCCGAGCCTGTCCTTGCCCAGCACGGTGAAGCCGTTGTCGGCGATCATGGCCAGGTCGGCGTCCGCCTCCTGCCCCTCGCTGGTGAGGTAGTCGCCCAGGAACAGCGAATTGGCCACGTGCAGGGCCAGCGGCTGGAGCGTGCGCAGGTGCATCTCGCGACCGCCGGCCATGCGCAGCTCGGCGTCGGGGCAGGCGAAGCGGATCATGGCCAGGATGCGCAGGCAGCGGGCGGGGGTGAGCAGCCAGGTGCCCTCCAGTGGCGTGCCGTCGAACGGCATGAGGAAGTTGACCGGAATCGAGTCGGCGGCCAGCTCGCGGAGCGCGAAGACGGCGTCGACCAGGTCGTCATCGGTTTCGCCCAGGCCCACGATCAGGCCGGAACAGGGGGACAGGCCCGCGTCCCTGGCCCGCTCCACGGTGTCCACACGGTCCGTGTACTCGTGCGTCGAGCAGATGTCCGCGTAGTTGTCCTCGCTGGTGTTCAGGTTGTGGTTGTACGCGTCGACGCCGGCACGCTTGAGCCGCTGCGCCTGGCCGTCCTTGAGCAGGCCCAGGCACGCGCAGACCTCCACGCCGGGGTGCTCGTCCTTGAGCCCGTCCACCATGGACGCCACGCGCTCCACGTCCCGGTCGGTGGGGCCGCGGCCGCTGGCCACCAGGCACACCCGCGACGCGCCGGCACGGATGCCGGTGGCCGCCTGGGCCACCGCCTCCTCGGGCTTCAGCCACGTGTATTTGAGGATCTGCGCGGCCGAGCCGAGGCGTTGCGAACAGTAGGTGCAGTCCTCCGGGCACAGGCCGGATTTCAGGTTGACCAGGTAGTTGACCTTGACGGTGTTGCCGAAGTGGGCGCGGCGCAGGCGGGCGGCGGCCGCGACGACGTCGAGCAGCCGGTCGTCGCTTGATTGGAGCACGGAGAGCGCCTCGGCGCGGGTCAGGGTGCCACCGGAGCGCTGCCGGGTGGCCAGGTCGTCAAAATAATTGAACACCGTTCAAGTATGGGAAGCCGGCGCCGGACTGTCAATCGCCGGGTGTGAACGTGCGGCCCGGCCATGGGGCAAGATGGAGGTGCGCCGCAGGCGCGGGGAGGGGTTGGGAGCATGCCGTTGACACGGGAGCAGGTGGTGGGCGCCGCGCTGGCCATCCTGCGCGATTTCGGGCTGGCCGACCTGTCCATGCGACGCCTGGCCCGTGACCTGGGCGTCCAGCCGGGCGCGCTGTACTGGCATGTGAAGAACAAGCAGGAATTGCTCGGCGTGCTGGCCGGCCGGATCCTCGCCGGCGTGCCGCTGCCCGCCGGTGGCGTGGGGCCCGGTGCTTCGGATGGCTTGGGCGCAGTGCGGCGTGTGGCCGCTGACATCCGTACGGCCCTGTTGTCGGTGCGCGACGGCGCCGACGTCGTCTCGCTGGCACAGGCGCTGACGCCGGAATCGTTAGCCCCGCTCACCGCGCTGCGGTCGCTGTTGGCCGATTCCGGCCTCGGCGAACGCCAGGCCCGCTGGGGCGCCCGGACGCTGACGCACTACATCCTCGGGGCCGTGGCCGAGGAACAGACCCATGCCGAGCTCGCCGCGGCCGGCCTCCTGGCCGGAGACAGGGAAGCCGGCGGCAGGGGAGCCGGCTCCGGGGAGCCCGGCGGCGACGAGGCCTTCCGGTTCGGCGTGGACATCGTCCTGGCCGGATTGGCCGGGCTCTCCGCGAGCCCGGCCTGACCCGCGGTGGTCGAGCCCGTCGAGACCCGCGGCAACGGGCCGCGAACAAGGAAAAGCCCCGCCGTCCGGGTCACGGAGGCGGGGCGGATCGGTGGTCGTGCATCGAGGCCCTCGATTTCGACGGGCTCAATCACCGAACGGGCTCAATTGCCGGGTCGGGGCTACAGCGTGGCGGTGGCCACGTCGAAGTCGAGCCGGTGCAGGCGCGGGCGGTCGATGACGCCGTTCGGCTTGCCCAGGTTCACGACCATGAAGGACTTGTGGGTGGAGCCGGCGTTGAACTCGGCATCCATCCCGGCGTTGTCGAAACCGGTCATCGGGCCGGCGGCCAGGCCGGCGGAGCGGGCGGCGACCACGAAGTAGCCGGCCTGCAGGTGCGCGTTGTTCGCGGCCATGGCCAGCCGGCCCTCGACGTTCTCGGCGAACATCGGTGCCATGCCGGCCGCGTGCGGGGCCGTCGAGCCGAGCAGCTCGTGCCAGTCGGTGTCGTAGCTGAGCAGTGCGACCATGGGGGCGGCCAGCGTCTTGTCCTTGTTGCCGTCGTTCATGTGGGCGACCAGGCGCTCGCGGGCCTCGGCCGAGCGCACCCAGGTGATCCGCAACGGCTGGATGTTCATGGCCGTCGGGCCCATCCTCGTCAGCGTGTACACGGCCTGCAAGGTCGCCTCTGAGATCTCGTCAGGAGCGAAGGAGTTGGCGGTGCGCGCCTCGAGGAACAGGGCCGCGGCGGCGTCCGGGTCGAGGATCAGTTCGTCCTGAAGGTTGATTTCGGTGGCCAGATCGACGCTCACGCGGTGCCCGCTTTCTTCATGCGTATGTATATTTCCACCTATAGTCAGCGTGGCGCGGGCGCAAATTGTTTCCCGAATCGACGTGACATGCCTCACGTCGCCCGGACGGCCGGTGGTACGGGACGGATCCGCGCCGCCGTGCTGCCGTAGGCTGTGGCGGTGATGACCAGAACAACGACGGCGGCGGACACCTCGTCCTTCAGCCGCACCTTGGCGCTGTTGGTCGCCGGCACGTACTTCATGGAGATCCTCGACGGCACCATCATCGCCACGGCGGCCGCCGGCATGGCCGTGGACCTGCATGTGCGCCCGGTGGACATCAACGCCGCCATGACGTCCTACCTGATCACGCTGGCCGTGGGCATCCCCATCAGCGGCTGGCTGGCCGAACGCTTCGGCGCCAGGAAGGTCTTCACGCTCGCCATCGCCGTGTTCACCGTCGCGTCCCTGCTGTGCGCCGTGAGCCCCAACCTATTGCTGCTGTGCCTGGCCCGGATGTTGCAGGGCCTGGGCGGCGCCATGATGGTCCCGGTGGGCCGGCTGGTGGTGCTGCGCGACGCCGACCGCAAGCAATTCCTGGAGGCCATCGCCTACCTGACCTGGCCGGCCCTGGTGGCCCCGGTCATCGCCCCGGCGCTGGGCGGCCTGCTCACCACCTATGCCAGCTGGCACTGGATTTTCCTGATCAACGTCCCCCTGGGTGTGGTTGCCATCGTCGTCGCCACGCGGGTCGTTCCCACCGTTCGGGCACGCCGCGTGCCGCCACCGGACTGGGTCGGCTTCGCGCTGTGCGGCATTGCCCTGGCGGCCCTGGTGGTGGGCATGGACCGGATCGGCTCGTCACCCACCCGGTGGGCCGTCGTCGTGCTCTGGTTTGCGGTGGCCATCCTGGCCGGTGGCACCATGCTGGCCTGGTTCCGGCACTCGCGCCATCCGCTGCTGGACCTGCGTGCCCTGCGCATCCCCACGTTCCGCGTGGGCAATGCAGGCGGCGGCCTGTACCGGCTGGTCATCAACGCCGTGCCATTCCTGCTGCCGCTGATGTTCCAGCTCGGATTTGGCTGGACCGCGGCCGAGGCGGGGTTGATGACCATGGCCGTGTTCGCCGGCAACGTGCTGATCAAGCCGGCCACGACGCCGCTGATCCGCCGCCTCGGCTTCCGCGGCGTGCTGTTGATCAGCAATGCCGGCGGGGCCGTCGTGCTGGCCGCGTGCGGGTTGCTGGGTCCGGCGACGCCGCCGGCCGTGATTGCCGCCGTCCTGTTTGCCAGTGGCGTGCTCCGGTCCGTCGGGTTCAGCGCCTACAACACGCTGCAGTTCGCTGACGTGCCGCAGGCGCGCATGTCCGGCGCCAACACCCTGTCCTCCACCATCGCCCAGGTGGCGACCGGCCTGGGCGTGGCCGTGGGGGCGCTGATCCTGCGCGCCGCCGACGCGCTGCTGGCTGGGACCGTACCGGGGGCGCCCGTGGTGGTCAGCTACCAGTGGACGTTCGCCGTGCTGGCCGTGCTCATGCTCTACCCGGTGTTCGAGGCTGTCGTCATGCCGAAGCTGGCGGGCGACGGGGTGCGCGCCCGCTGAACCGCGGGATGGCGCAGCCTGACGGGTTGCCGGCACGACATATTTCCTACGCACATTTCCTGCGGCGGGGCCGACCATGCCATGATGCAGGCACCGGGCACCGGGCACAGGGAGCAACGCAAGGGAGCGCTGGCGCATGACACCGTGGAAAATCCGTGACTTCCACTCGCAGGACGTGGAGGGGATCCTGGCGCTGTGGCTGTCGCTGCGCGCCGCCGGCCTCGATCCCGTCTACGACCTGTCCGAGGTGCTGGCCTCGTGCGAGAAGGACCACGCCGTCGTCGCCGTGCACGGTGAGCAGGTGGTGGGCGCCGCCGTCGCCCGCGCCGCCCACGACCAGGGCTGGATCGTGTTCCTGTCCACGCTGCCGGACTTCCGCGGCCGCGGCATCGGCACGTCGCTGCTCGCCGCCGTCGAGAACCGCATGGCCCACTATGGGCTGAACAAGCTCTCCGCGCTCATGCCGGAGACGGAGACCCGGGTGGAGGCGTTCACGAACCGCGGCTTCGCCGTGAAGAAGAACCTGCGCTACTTCGAGCGCCGCATCCCCGTCCAGCGGGCCGAGCTCGGGGCGCTGGAGGAACTCGGCGGCCGGCTGCTGCCCCGCGACCTGTGGGACCGGGTGGCCGGCATGGCGGCGGAGAAGGAACTGCTGGAGCGCCGGCTCGTGCTGCCGCTGGCGGAGGCGGAGCTGGCCGAGGAGTTCGGCGTCGTGCCGCCGCGCGCCGTCGTGCTGTTCGGCCCGCCCGGCACGGGCAAGACCACGTTCGCGAAGGCCATCGCGTCCCGGCTGGAGTGGCCGTTCGTGGAGGTGTTCCCGTCCCGGCTGGCCGCGGACCCGGCCGGGCTGGCGGGCGCGCTGCGCCAGACGTTCCTGGACATCGCCGAGCTGGAGCATGCCGTCGTGTTCATCGACGAGGTCGAGGAGATCGCCTCGAAGCGTTCCGGCGAGCCGCCGTCACCGCTGCAGGGCGTGACCAACGAGCTGCTGAAGATCATCCCGGCGTTCCGCGACCAGCCCGGCCGGCTGCTGGTGTGCGCCACGAACTTCATCCGCTCCCTGGACAAGGCGTTCCTGCGCCACGGCCGGTTCGACTATGTCATCCCGATCGGCCTGCCCGATTCCGAGGCCCGCACGGCCATGTGGGGGCGTTTCATCCCGGCCGCCGTGATCGACGGCGTCGACGTGCCGGAGCTTGTCGGCGCCAGCGAGGGCTTCTCGCCGGCGGACATCGAGTTCGCCGCCCGCAGCGCCTCCCAGCGGGCGCTGGAGAAGGCCATCTACGACGACGTGCCCGTCGCCGACCGCCGTGGCCCGGTCACCGCCGACTACCTGGACACCATCGCGGACACGCGCGCCACGGTCAGCGACGCGGTCCGGCAGGCGTTCCTGGAGGACATCGACCTGCTGGCCCGGACGTAGCGGCGCTAGGTGTCTAGGGCTCGCAGCGCGTCGTCATGGTGAGCGTCATGGTGCCGTCCGCCTCGCCGAGGGTGAAGTCCGCGCGCAGCCCGGCCAGCTCCGCCAGGGATGCCGCATGCGTGCCACCACAGGGGATGGACGCCGCGCCCCCGGGCAGCCCGGCCACCCAGTAGCGCCGATCGGTCAGCGCCGGGCCGTCGCAGTCGACCCGGACTGGCGCCCCGGTTGCGACCCACTCGGCCAGCGTGGCGTTCACGTCGGCAGCCAGCCCGGCCAGGCCGTCGTCGAGCCCGCCGCCGGTGAGCCAGTCCGCGCCGAATCCCTTGCGGCGCAGTGACTTGTTCAGCCGGTACACGTCCACCGCGCCGAACTCGGTGATGGTCGAGGACGCGATCGCGGCGCCGTCGAAATCGGGTGCGCCGAGCGCATCGGCGCGGGTCTCCTTTGTCCACCGCGGCGCCAGCGCCCGGTTCAGTGCCAGCGACGCCAGGTGGCAGCCGGTGTGGCCCAGGCTCAGGGCCCGCCGCCTTTCGGCATCGACCCGGAGCGCGACGGCGGCGCCCTCGGTGACGGCCGCATCGCCGGGCAGCAGATGCGCTACGACGAACGCCCACCCGTCGGTGCCCTTGCGCACGGGGATGTCGGCGCCGAGGTGCAGGGCGGCGCCGTCGGTGGCGGCCACGACGCAATCGAGCACCGGCCAGGTGTCCGTGTCCGTGGACAGCGTGCCGGTGTCCGGGCCCTGGTCGGGCCAGCCCGCGTCAACGGGGTGGAACGGCGTCGCATCGACCAGGACGACTTTTTGTCCGTCGTGGGTCGCGACATTGCCGTCGACGTGCAGGACCGTGCCGGTGCCCGACAGGGCCTGCCCGGGGTAGCTGACGAGTGTGTCGATGCGGGGGAGTGTCATGGCAACAGCCTAGAGGGCGCCGGGCCCTGCCCGGACCGGCCGGCCCCCGGCAGCCCCTCGAGCAGAGGCTGGAGCCGGTACGGGATGTGTTCGTGCAGCCCGAGCGACGTCTCGGTGCGGATGACGCCCTTGATGCGCAGGATCTGCCGCAGCGCGACCTGCAGGTGGTGGACGTCGCGGGCGGCCACCCGGCACCAGACGTCGCCGCGGCCGGAGATCTCGAACACCTCAAGGACCTGCGGGACCGCGCGCAGCGCGGCGATGACGCCGTCCAGGTCGCGGTGGGTGACCTCGACGGTGATGAACGCCACGACGTCATAGCCGACGGCGGCCAGGTCCACGTCCCGTCCGCCGTTGCGCAGCACCCCGCCGCGCTGCAGCCGGCGCAGGTGCGACTGCACCGTGTTGCGGGCCACGCCGAGCAGCTCGGCCAGCTCGCTGACCTGGGCCCGGGGGTCGTCGATCAGGGCCAGCACGAGGCGGACGTCGAGGGGGTCGAGGGTGCTCACGAAGCTCACTCCGGGACTGGTTGGGGCACGGGATTTGATCATTCTGGCACATTGTTCCGCGAGTGGTCGATCACCACGTGCAATGACGGCATCCTTGAGGTGAATTTGCGTGATTTCCGCGCCTTCCATGAACACCGCTTCGACGCGGCATCGACCCCCGGAGGACCCATGACGGTACTGCGTGAACTGCGGATGCGGCCGCCCTCCCGTCCTGCCCGCGCGTGGGATGCGTCCACGGTGACGCGCCTGGTGCTGGCAGGCACCGTCATCTTCGTGCTGCTCGTCGGGGCGAACCTGGCCACGCCGCTGTATCCGCTCCTGCAGGCCCGGCTCGGCTTCGATTCGTTCGGGCTGACCGTGGCGTTCAGCGCGTATGTGCTCTCGCTCATCGGCGGCCTCGTGCTCTTCGGGCACTGGTCCGACCACATCGGCAGGCGGGCCGCGCTGGTGCTGGCCGTCGTCGTCGGCCTCGCCGGCGGCCTCGTGTTCGGGCTGGCCGGCAGCCTGCCGCTGCTGGTGCTCGGCCGCGCCCTGCAAGGTCTCGCCGTGGCCCTCGCCACCGGGGCCAGCGCGGCGGCGCTGCGCGAGCTCCTGCCGGCGCGCCCGGAGTGGGCGTCGCGGTTCACGCTGCTCGCGTCCTCCGGCGGGGTGGCGGTGGGGCCGGTGGCCGGTGGGCTGCTGTCGCTGCTGCCGGACGGCAGCCAGGCTCCGTTCCTGGTCCATTCGATCGTGCTGGCCGCGCTGCTGGTGCCATTGCTGCTGCTCGATGCGCGTCCCGCCATCGGCGCGTCCGGGCGGGGGCCCGCGGTGCTGTTGCCGCGCCGCCCGACCGTGTCCCGCCGGGCCCGGGGCACGTTCTGGATGGCGGCGCTGACCGGGTTCCTCAGCTTCGCCGTGTTCGGGTTCTGCCTGTCCCTGGCGCCGGGGTATTTCGCGCACATCATGCACGCGGATTCCCGTCCGGTCATCGGCCTGCTGGCGGCGCTGACGCTGGCGTGTTCGGCGCTCAGCCAGCTCGTGTCGCTGCGCGGCCGGTTCCTGGTCCCGGCCGGGCTGCTGGTGCTGGGCGCGTCCGTGGTGTTGTTCGCCGTGGCGGGCGCCGTCGGGTCGCCGTGGCTGCTCGTGGCCGCCGGCATGGGTGCCGGGCTCGGCCAGGGCGTCGCGTTCCGGGTCGTGTTCAACAACGTGGCCGGCGCGGCCGAACCGGGCCGGCAGGCGCAGATTGTCTCGGCCGTGTACATCGTGACGTACCTGGGCAGTGCCCTCCCGGTCCTGGGTTTGGGCATGGCTGTGCGGGTGTGGGACCTGCAGGGTTGTGTCGCGTGGTTCGCGACGGCCGTCGCCGCGGCCTGCGCCGTCCTGGCCGTGGTGTCCGTCCGCCACCCAACTGGTGGACGGTAGTTGCACGAAATCCGCCGAAAACGTGCAGCAAGTGACCACTACTTTCCGGGCCAGCCGCGCTGGCGCAGGGCGTTGCGCACCGCGCGGACCGCACCACGCGCGCCATCGGCCATGTGCCGTTTGGAAATCCTGACCTCGATCCATCCAGCGGCCGCATAGTCCTCCGCACGGGCGATGTCACGGACGACCTGGTCCGGATCGGCGTGGTTGCCGCCGTCGTACTCCACGGCCACGCGGTACTCGGGAAACGACTGGTCCGGGACGCGCGTGACGCCGGGGGCCAGCGCGACATGCACATTCAATCGCGGTTCTGGCAGGCCGGCCGAAACCAGGGCCAGGCGCAGGCGGGTCTCCTGGGCCGAGTCGGACCCGACGCGTGCCAGCTCCAACGCAATGCGGGCCTTCTGGATGCCCGGCGCGCCCTTGTGCCGGTCGAGCATCCAGTCCAGCTGGTTGCGCGTCGCATACGGTTGGTCGCGGAACTCGAATTCCGGGCGTGGGATGCGCAACAGGTGGTCGGCGGCCACGGCGAGCTCGGTCACGCTCATTCGTCGTGAGCAGTCCAGCCACGTTCGCACCCGGGTGGTGATCCACAATTGGCCGAGCCGCACCACCTCGTCGTTGCGGAACTGGGTCATGTGGCCGACCACGCCCCGACGCCGCTGGGCCCGGTGCGGCGCCTGGCGGGTGATGTGGATGTCCTCGGTCCCCGTGCCGGGCATGAAGCCCGGGAGCTCCCAGATTTCGAACGCGGTCGCATGCGAGGCGGCCGAGTACCCGGTGACCTGCGTATACGGCATGGTCAGCAACGCAAGTGACACATTGCCGTCGTCGAGCATTCTGATGCCGCGGCTGAGCCTGACGAGACGGGCGTGCCGGAGCTTTCCGTAGCTGACCCCCAGTTCTTGGGCACGCTGCATCGTGAACGGACCGGCCAGCAACTCGGGTGGGAACTTCGCGGGATCGAACATGAGCCCATCATGGCAAGGTCACGGCGCGGCTGGCGGAGGTTATCCACAGATCAGTCCCCGCCATCCAACTGGTGGACCGCAGTTGCTGGAAATTGGCGGAAAACGAGCAACTACTGTCCACCAGTTGGGTGGTCAGAGCGGGCCGGCGTGCCCGGGGATGTGCTTGAACACGAGGGTCGTCTCGGTGTTGCCGACCGCCGGATCGGTCGTCAGGTTGTCCAGCACCCAGTCACGCAGGGCATCCGTGTCGACGACGGCGATGTGCAGCAGGTAGTCCACCGAACCGGACGTGTGGAACGTGGAGAGCACCTCCGGCAGCCGCGGCACGCGCGACGTGAACGCGTCGATCTGGTCGCGGTCGTGGGCGCGCAGCCGCACCGCGATGAGGGCCTGGACGGACCGGCCGATCGCGGCCAGGTTCAGTTTTGCCGCGAAACCCTCGATCGCGCCGCGCTCCACCAGCGAGCGCGTGCGCATGAGCGCCGTTGACGGGGCGATGCCCACGGCCTCGGCCAGGTCCCGGTTGGTGATGCGCGCATCGGCCACGAGCACGTCGATGATCTGGCGGTCGACGGCGTCAAGCGGCTCGGTCGCGTAGGTCGCCGCCGGATCGCGCCGAATATTCTTCGCCGGTGACGCCATGGGGTCCTCCTGATTGTTCACTTGCCGTGAATTGTGGGCAAATTCACGCTATTAGTTCACTACTCTATCAAATCACCGAACATATGCGTCATACTTTCCGGAAATGATGAACGAATCTCCGGCTGAAGCGCCGGTGGGAAGGGGGCAAGGCCATGTGGGGTCCGGACACCCAAGCCGTGCATGCGGGGCGCGACGACCTGACGGAGCTGGGCGTGCACGCGCTGCCCCTGGACCTGTCGACGACGGCGCCGTTGACCGACGTCGAGGCCGGCGGGCTCGCCTATGAGCGGCTGGCCGGCGGTGGCGTCCCGGCCGCGGGCGCCAGCACCGTATACCAGCGCCTGTGGAATCCCACCGTGGGCCGGTTCGAGCAGGGGCTGGCCCTGCTGGAGCACGCCGAGGAGGCGGTGTCCTTCGCCTCCGGCATGGCCGCCATGGCCGCCGTCCTGCTGGCGGTCGTGGCGGGCGGCAAGCCGCACGTCGTGGCGGTGCGCCCGTTGTACGGCGGCACCGACCACGTGCTGGCCACCGGATTGCTGGGTACCGATGTCACGTTCGTCTCACCGGACGGGGTGCACGCCGCACTGCGTCCGGACACCGGACTCGTCGTCGCCGAGACCCCGGCCAACCCGGACCTTCGGCTGCTCGACATTGCCGTCCTCGTGCGCGCCGCCGACGGCGTCCCCGTCCTGGTCGACAACACGTTCG
The DNA here is from genome assembly GCF_003946885.1 of Specibacter cremeus. GTDB lineage: Bacteria > Actinomycetota > Actinomycetes > Actinomycetales > Micrococcaceae > Specibacter > Specibacter cremeus. The sequence continues at coordinate 20,555 of NZ_RWKQ01000032.1, forward strand.
CCACACCCGTGCTGCAGCGCCCGCTGGACCACGGTGCCGCGCTCGTGCTGCACAGCGCCACGAAGTTCATCGGCGGCCACGGCGACGCGATGGGCGGCGTCGTGGCCGCGGACGCGGATTGGGCGTCCCGGCTGCGCCGGGTGCGCGCCGTGACCGGAGGCCTGCTCGGCCCCTGGCCCGCCTACCTGCTGCATCGCGGCCTGGCCACGCTGCCGGTGCGGGTACGGGCCCAGCAGGACAATGCCGCGAAGGTGGCGGCCGCGCTGGCCGGGCACGAGGCCGTCGCCCGGGTGCTGTACCCGGGACTGCCGGAGGGGGATCCGCTGGGCCTGGTGGGCACGCAGATGGCGGGATCCGGGTCGCTGCTGTCACTGGAACTGGCGTCCGCCGGGCACGCCGAACGCATGCCGGCGTTCGTCCGGCTCGCCACGCATGCGGTGTCCCTGGGCGGGGTGGACACGCTCGTCCAGCATCCGGCCGGACTGACGCACCGCCCCGTCGCCGCCGACGCCAAACCGCACGCCACCATGCTGCGCGTCTCGGTGGGCCTCGAGGACCCGGACGACATCGCGGCGGACCTGGTGCAGGCTATCGAGGCGTCGCGGTAGCCCGCGGCAGGGCCAGCGCCACCGCGGCGGATACGCCGGCCAGCACGGCCAGCACCCCGGCCAGCGCCGCCCAGCCGAACGCTTGGAACACGAATCCGGCCGACCAGCCCACGATGCTGGACCCGGCGTAGTAGCTCAGGTTGTACAGCGCCGCCGCCTGTGCCCGGCCGGTCACGCCCATGGCCCCCGTCCACCCGGACGCGATGCTGTGCGCGCCGAAGAACCCGGCCGTGAACACGAGAAGCCCGGCCAGGATCAGCACCAGCGGGGACGCCAGCGTCACGGCCAACCCGGCCACCATCAGCGTGATCGAACCCAGCAGCACGGTGCGCAGGCCCCACCGGGCGGCGAGCGTCGCCACGGCGCGGGACGAGACGGTGCCGGCCAGGTACGCCAGGAACAGCAGCCCGACGGCGGTCGCCGGCAGCAGGTACGGGGACGCCTCCAGCCGGAAGCCCAGGTAGTTGTACACGGTGACGAACGTGCCCATCAGCAGGAATGCCTGGGCGTAGAGCGCCAGCAGGGAGCGGCTGCGCAATTGCGGCACGAGCCTGGCCAGCACGCCGCCGAACCCGCCGGGCATGGCGGACGGGCGGAACCCGTGCGGTTGCGGGGCCAGGGACAGGAACCCGATCGCGGCGCCGGCGGCCAGCACGGACACGGCCAAGGTGGCGATCCGCCAGTCGAACGCATCGGCCACGGGCCCGGCGATGAGCCGGCCTGACAGTCCGCCGATCGTGGTGCCGGCGACGTATGCGCCCGCCGCGGCCGCCGCGTGCTTCCGGCTGATCTCCTCGTTGAGATAGGCCAGCGCCAGGGCCGGGATCCCGCCCAGCGCCGCGCCCTCGAGCGTGCGCAGGACCACCAGCACCCCGAACGTGGGTGCCGCCGGGACGAGCAGGCCGAACACGGTCGCGAGCAGGATGGCGGCGCCCATGGTGCGCACCCGGCCGAACCGGTCCGCGGCGAACGACCACGGCAGCACCGTCACGGCCAGGCCCATCGTCGCGGCGGACACGGACAACGACGCCTGCGTGGCGGTGATCTGCAGGTCGCGCGCCATGAGCGGCAGCAGGCCCTGCACGGAGTACAGCTGGGCGAACGTGGCCACCCCGGCGCAGGCCAGCGCGGCCAGCACGCGCCGGTAGCCGACGCTGCCGTGCAGGTGGCCGGTCCAGGGGCCGGCGGTGATGGTCTCAGTCACGATTCCACGGTAGGGCCACGCCAAGGCATGCGTCCAATACATGAATAGGCGCAAATCCATGCGAATGAGTCATGCTTTGTGGTTCGATGGACGCATGCGCGACGACTATGCCGACCTCGTGAAACTGCTGCCCGTTCTGCCGCTGCTGGCGGAACTGGGCAGTAGCGGCCAGATCACCGCCACGGCGGAGCTGCTCGGCATACCCCAGCCCACGGTGAGCCGCGCGCTGTCCCGGGCCGCCGCCGTCGTCGGCACCCCGCTGATCACCCGGCAGGGGCGCGGCGTGCGCCTGACGCCCGCCGCGCTGGCGCTCATCCCGCACGTCAACGCGGCCCTCGACCGCGTGCAGGAGGGGCTCGCCGAGGCGCGCGCGGAGGCGGGACGGTCGTACGGGCGCATCGGCATCGCGTTCCAGCACACGTTCGGCGAGGCGACCCTGCCCATGCTGTTGCAACGGTTCACGGCCGACCATCCCGGCGTCCGGTTCGACCTGCAGCAGGGCAGCCGGGCGTTCTGCCTCGACGCGCTCGACGCCGGGACCGCCGACTTCGCCGTCGTCGCGCCGGTGCCGGACCCCACCCGGGCACGCCCGACGGCGCTGCTGTACACGGAGGAGCTGATGCTCGTGGTCCCGGGCGGGCACCGGCTGGCCGGGCGCGACGGCGTGGCGCTCGCGGAGGTGCGCGCCGACAAGTTCATCATGCTCGAATCCGGCTACGGGCTGCGTTCGATCGTGGAACAGCTGTGCAAGGACGCCGGGTTCCGGCCGCGCATCGCGTTCGAGGGGCAGGACGCGCACACAGTCCGCGGGCTCGTCTCGGCCGGGCTCGGCGTGAGCATCCTGCCGCCGACCGGCCCCGCCCACCTGACCCCGCGGCGCAGCGGACTGGGCTGGCGGGAGCTGCGCATCGACGAGCCCCCCGCGCGGCGCGGCATCGGCCTGGTGTGGCGCAACCGCCCCGACGAGCCCGGCCAGGTGGCGCGCTTCCGAGACCTGGTGCTCACCGGGGGGCGCGAGGTGCTGCAGGCCGCGTTCGGCCGCGGATAGCCCAACTGTGACGCGGTAAGTGCTGAAAATCCGGCCAAAATCAGCACTTACCGCGTCACAGATGGGACGGCTACAGCTCGCGCAGGAACGATTCGACGATGCCGGCCGCGGGGCCCGGCCGCGCCTGGCGCCACGCCGTCCCGGCCCACAGATTCAGCGCCTGCGGGTTCCCGACGGCCGCCGCGGCGGCCCGCAACGGGCCGGTCAGGAAGTGCACCTCCGGGTAGGCGGCCGGGGCCGTGGCCGAATGCGCGCGGGCAAAGTCGTTCTCCAGCGCCCGGGCGGGCCGTCCCGTGAACGCGCGCGTCACGACCGTCCTCGTGTACTGCGGGTCGGCGAGCGCGTCCTTGTGCAGCGGCCGGGCCCCGCTCTCATCGGTGCGCAGCAGCGCCGTGCCGACCTGGACGGCCTGGGCGCCGGCCGCGAGCACGCGCTTGGCCGTCGCGGCGTCGCCGATGCCGCCCGCCCCGACCAGGGGAAGGTCGACGGCGGCGCGCACCCGGGCGACGAGCTCGGCGATGGTGTCGGTACCGGTTTCGGCATTCGGTCCCGGCGGCAGGAACGCCGCCGAATGCCCGCCGGCGTGAGGGTGCTGGACCACCAGGGCGTCCACGCCGAGGTCCGCGGCGGCGCGCGCCTCGGCCACGGTCGTCACGGACGCCACGATGCGGGTGTCCCGGGCGTGCAGTTGTTGGACGAGCCGGACCGGCGGCAGGCCGAACGTGAAGCTGACGACCGGCACGGGGTCGGCCAGCAGGAGCTCGACCTTCTCATCCCAGTAGTCGAGCGCGGCCGGGTCCGTGGCGGCCGGCGGCCGCGCCGGAACGGTGGAGCCGAGCAGCCCGGCGGCCGCCTCCAGTTCGGTGCGGTACCGGGCCAGGGCGGCCGCGTCCGCGGGGGAGAGCGGTTCGGGGCGCGGGACGAACAGGTTGACGCCGAAGTCCTCCCCGTCCCGGCGGACCGCGGCGATCTGGTCGGCCAGTCTCTGCGCGGTCAGGTAGCCGCCGGCGACGAACCCATAGGCGCCGGCGCGTCGGGCCGTATGGACGAGGGCCGGCGTTGTGGTGCCACCGGCCATCGGGGCGGCGATCAGGGGGGTGGAGAACATGGCATTAGTCTAGGCACGTGAACAGTGAGAACGCAGGGATGGCCGGGGTCGTCGTGGGCCTCGACGTGGGGGGTTCGAAGACGCGCGGCATGGTGTGGCGCGGTGGCGCCGTGGCCGCCGACGCGACCGTCGGCAGCGCCAACGTGCAGAACGTGTCGGCGGCGACGGCGCAGGCCAACATGGCCGAGCTGTTCGCGGCCCTGGACGTGCACGGGGCGGCCACCGTCTTCGCCGGCGCCGGCGGGATCGACACCGACGCCGACGCCGCCGCGCTGCGCAACCTGATCGCCGCGCAGGTGCCGGGCGCCGCCATCACGGTGGTCCACGACACCCGGCTGCTGCTGGCCGCCGCCGGCGCCAGCACCGGTGTCGCTGTCATCGCCGGCACCGGTTCGGCCGCGTGGGGCGTGAACGCCGCTGGCGGGCAGGTGCGCGCCGGCGGGTGGGGCTACCTGCTAGGCGACGAGGGCAGCGGCTACTGGTTCGGCCGGGAGGCGGTGCGGCACAGCCTGCACCGCATGGACCGGGACCTGCCCGCCGACGGGCTGACGACCGCCCTGCTGGCACGCTGCGGGCTCTCGCAACCGCGCGAGCTGATCGCCCACTTCCACCAGGGCACCACCCGCCGCTACTGGGCCGCCACATCCCCGGTCGTCTTCGACGCCGCCGCGGCCGGACATGCCCGCGCCCTCGAGTTGATCGACCTCGCCGGGCGCGACCTGGCCGGCATGGCCGTGCAGGTGGCGCGGCAACTGGGCCTGGCCGGGCCGATCGTGCTGGGCGGCGGCCTGGGTTCCAACCAGCCGCCGCTGCAGGACGCGTTCCGCCGCCACCTGGCCGCCGCCGGCCTGACCGACGTCCGCGTCCTCGACAAGGACCCGATTCTTGGCGTGCCGCTGCTGGTCGCCGGCGCACCGCGGAGGTGACCTGGCTTCGGCGCATGGACGGGCGCACCACGGCCAGCTAGAGTTGTTATGCATAACAACCCGCCGTTGAACACCTGGAGCGCCCGTGCCGAACGCCGACCCCGCCCTGTCCATCGCTGACGGCACCCTCCTTCGGGACGGCGCACCGCACCGGATCCTGGCCGGCGCCATCCACTACTTCCGCGTCCACCCGGACCAATGGCGGGACCGCATCGACCGCCTCGTGGCCATGGGCGCCAATACACTCGACACGTACGTGGCGTGGAATTTCCACCAGCCGTACCGCGACCAGGCCCCGGACTTCACCGGCTGGCGCGACCTGGCCCGCTTCATCACGCTGGCGGGGGAGGCCGGCCTGGATGTGATCGTCCGCCCCGGGCCGTACATCTGCGCCGAATGGGACAATGGCGGTTTCCCGGCCTGGGCGCTCGCCGACCCCGGCCTGGTCCCGCGCTCCTCCGACCCGAAGTTCACGAGGATCGTGGGGACCTGGTTCGACGCCCTCATGCCGGTACTCGAACCGCTGCAGGCCCGGCACGGCGGCCCCGTCGTCGCCGTGCAAATCGAGAACGAATACGGCAGCTACGGCGACGACCGGGCCTACCTGGAATGGACCCGGGACGCACTGGCCGGGCGCGGCATCACCGAAATCCTGTTCACGGCCGACGGCGGCACGGACTACTACCTGGACGGCGGCGCCCTGCCGGACACGTGGGCGGCCGCGACGCTCGGCTCGCGCGGCGACGAATCGGTGGCCGTGTGGCGGCGCCGGCGCCCCGGCGAGCCGTTCCTGGCCGCGGAATTCTGGAACGGCTGGTTCGACCACTGGGGCGAACAGCACCACGCCCGGGATGCCGTGGAAGCGGCCACCGAGGTCCGCAAGATCACCGACCTGGGCGGCCATGTCTGCCTGTACATGGCCCACGGCGGCACGAACTTCGGTCTCGCATCCGGCGCCAACACCGGCGGCGACGGCCTCCTCCAGCCGACCGTGACCAGCTACGACTCGGACGCCCCGATCGCCGAGGACGGCCACCTGACCGCCAAGTTCCACGCCATGCGCGAGGTGTTCCTGGCCGCCGCCGGCCGGACGCCCACCCCGCTGCCGGCGGCCCTCACCCAACCGGCGCCAACACTGCCAAGCCGGGAACTCGCCGTCGTGCGCGGGACCACGCTGGAGGCGTTCATGCGCGCCGGCGACCCGGTATCCGGGCTCAGGCCGCTCACGTTCGAGCAGCTGGGCCTGGACCGCGGCCTGGTGCACTACGCGGCCACCGCCGTGCTGCCGGCCGGCGAGGCGCGCCTGCGGATCCGCGGCCTGCACGACCGCGCCCATGTCTGGGTCGACGGCGTGTTCGCCGGCGTGCTCGACGACGGCACGGCCGACGCCGGACTGGCGGTGGCGGGTGCCGGGGAACGGGCCCGGCTGGAAATCCTGGTCGAGAACCTGGGCCGCATCAACTACGGGCCGCGGTTCGGCGAGGGCAAGGGCATCCTCGGCGGTGTCCTGGTCAACCAGCGCTACGTGTTCCATTGGGAACACCGGGCCATCGACCTGCAGGCGCCGCTGCCGGAACTGCTGTCACGCGGGACGGGCCCCGTGGGCGGGCACCGCGGCGCCGGGTTCCACCACGCGCGCTTCACCGTCGACACGCCCGCCGACACGCACCTGGCGCTGCCGGGCTTCGGGAAGGGCTTCGTGTGGCTCAACGGGTTCCTGCTCGGACGGTACTGGGAACGTGGGCCGCAGGTGACGCTGTACGCCCCGGCGCCGCTGCTGCGCACCGGGGCGAACAGCGTCACCGTGCTGGAACTGGAGCACGACGGCGGTCCGCTCCAATTGCGCGACCGGCCCGACCTGGGCGCCGGCCGGGTGGGCCAGGTGGAGGAATTAATCTGACGATTGGCTAGAATTGGTGGTTGGGCGGGCGCCGTCCAACCACCAGTCCAGCCGCTCCAGGAGGTCGCAGGCATGCGCGCAAGCCGACTCGGCGCCGTGGCCGCCGCCGCGCTGCTGGCCGTTACGGTGGTCACCGGCTGCACGCCCGAACCGATCGTCGCCGTGCCATCGGCCACCAGGAGCAACGACGCCAAGCCCCTGGTCATCGCCGCCGCCGACCTCCCGGACACCGGGAACGCGGGGGAGCAGGACATCGTGGCGTACGTGTATGCGGCGGCGCTGGAGGCGGCCGGCATCAAGACGGTCGTGAGCACGGACGATCCCACGGGTGCCTCGCTGGTGACGAGGCTGGCGAGCGGTGCCGTTGACATCGTCCCGGAATTCACCGGATCCCTGCTGCGGTCGGTGGGCCCGGCCAGCGTCGCCCGGACGCCGGCCGACCAGCTCACAGCCCTGGCCGCCAGTCTGCCCGCGGGCGTCGCGATGACCCAGCCGGCCAAGGCCGAGGACAACGAAACGCTTGTGGTCACGCAGGTGACGGCCCAGAAATACAACCTCAAGACCATCGACGACCTGGCCAAGGTGTGCGACAAGGTGGTGCTCGGCGCGCCCGAGACGTTCCGGGCACGCGGTTCCGGGCTCGCGGCGCTGGAGAAGACGTACGGCTGCCGGCCGGCGACGGTCCGGTCCCTGCCCAACACCCAGGACGCCCTGCTGATGGCGCTGCTGCGTGACGAGGTCCAGGTGGCCGACCTGCAGGGTGCGTCCCCGGCGGTCCCGGACAACGACCTGGTGGTGCTCACGGACCCGAAGAACGTGCTGGCCGTGGAGCAGCTGGTGCCGGTGGTCCACACCCGCGCCGTGCCGGATGCGGTCCGGCAGGTGCTGGACAAGGTGTCCGCGCAGCTGTCCACGACCGACCTGATGCAGCTGCGCGGGCTGTCCCGGGGCGAGCACCATGCGACGCCGCGGCAGATCGCGGCGTTCTGGCTGGCGTCGAAGGGCCTGGTCAAGGCCGCCCAGTAGTCCGGCCGCATCCATTGCGCACTCCCCGTGGGTGCAGGCGCCAAACACCCATGGAGAGTGCGGAACAGTTGCGGGAGCCCCGGCCCCGGCTGGATAACGCTCTGCGCCATCGAATCGTGGCCCACGATGGATGCATGACCCGCCGCCAGCCCCTTCCCGGACCCCTCATCCGCCGGGCGTTCACCGTCTACGAGGCGCGGGGTGCCGCTGCCGCTCGGGATGCAGAACGCAAGCACGATCCACCTGACCCGGCCCGTCTCCTGCACGGCGCCGCGTCGAGTTGGCGTGGTGGGGCACGAGCGCGCGTTGCGCCCGGACGAGATCCAGCTCCTGGACGGCATTCCCGTCACGTCATTGGCGCGTACCTGGTTGGACCTGGCAGCCATGCTGTCACTGAACGACCCGGTCGCGGCCGCGGATCATCTGGTATCCGAACACCGCCGATCCTTCGCGTGGCCGCGCATCGCCCGGGTGCCGCAAGTTCCGGGTGTGCGGCGAATATGAAGGGGCGCATCACCGCAGTCCCGAGCAACCGGCGTCGGACAGGTTCCGGGACAGGACAACGGCCGAACGTGGCTGGGAACAGGTCAAGGTCTACGCCGCAGACATGCGTGATCACGGTGCCGTCGCCTTGAATCTCTTCCAGAACGCGCTGCGCTCTCGCGGATGGCCGGGCCAGGACCACGTCCGAGCATCCGTTCCGCACTTCCCGTGGGTGTCCGGGCCGGACACCCACGGGTAATGCGGAATTGTTGAAACGACTCACGGCGGCGGGGCCGTGCTGCCGCGGACGATCAACTCGGGGTCCACCAGGTCCGGCACGAACGCCTCATCCGGGTGGGCGATCTGGGCCAGCAATCGCACGACGGCCCGCCGGCCCGTGTTCTCGAAGTCCTGGCGGATCGTCGTCAACGGCGGGTTCGCGTACGCGGCCAGGGCAATGTCGTCGATGCCGACCACCGAAACATCATCCGGGACGCGCCGGCCGAGTTCGGTCAGCGCCCGGATGACACCGAACGCCATCTCGTCGCTGGCGACCAAGACGGCCGTGACCTCGGGCATGCGGCCCAGGATCAGCCCGTTCCGGTAGCCCGAGGCCGGGCTCCAGTCGCCGTGCAGGACCGGGGGGACCTCGGTGCCGGCCGCCTCAAGGGCGCGCCGCCAGCTGGCCTCTCGGGTGGCGGCGTCCGACCAGTCCGGGGGGCCGGCCACATGCCACACCGTCCTGTGGCCGAGGTCGAGCAGGTGCCGGGTGGCGAGGACGGTGGCCGCGTCCTGGCTGACGCCAACCTTCTCGCCCCCCAGGTCGGAGGATTCGTCCGTGCTGACCGTTGGCATCCGCTTCGTCAGTTCGCGGATGCGCGGTGCGGCCTCGAGCAGGGGCGCCGCCATGATGATGCCATCCACACCCTGGTGGACCAGACGCGAGACGGCGTCCGTCAGGCTCTGGACCGTCAGGTCCGCCGTCACCGAGTTGACCGTGTACCCGGCCTGCCGGGCACCCAGTTCCACCCCCAGCGCCAACGATGAACGCGAATAGTTGCCCGTCGCCAGGGTGAGCATCCCGATGGCCATGGACTTGCCGGTCACGAGGGCGCGCGCCGTGTGGGTGAGTCGATAGCCGAGCTCCTCAGCGGCGGCCAAGACCCTGCCCCGGGTTCCGGCCTGCACGTTCGGGTGGTCGCTGAGCACGCGCGAAACGGTTTGTGCCGAGACGCCTGCCCGCGCCGCAACATCGCGCATGGACGGGCCGCGGCTGAACTGTTGCTCCGGCATGGGCCTCCCGGCGTCGGCCCGCCAGTGACGGGGATGGTGATGCCTAACATTGTAATTGTTGCTGTAACACGCCCCACACCCGCCCAGGGCCCGCAAGGCCAATTCCTGACCATTGGCCCGTTCGCACGGGCGAAACTGGGGGCGTCGCGGCGCCGGCCGTACCGGCGCCTGTGCCATATTTGAAGCATGGCAGAATTCACCCAGTCCACCAAGCTTCACAACGTCCTCTACGACATCCGCGGACCAGTACTGGCACAGGCCCAGAAGATGGAGGCCGAGGGACACCGCATCCTGAAGCTGAACATCGGCAATCCGGCCCCCTTCGGATTCGAGGCGCCGGATGCCATCCTGGTGGACATGATTCGCCACCTGCCCCACGCCCAGGGCTACAGCGACTCGCGGGGCATCTTCTCGGCCCGGACCGCCGTCGTGCAGTACTACCAGACGCGCGGCATCCATAACATCCACGTCGACGACGTCTACCTCGGCAATGGCGTCAGCGAGCTGATCACGCTCTCCCTCATGGCGCTGCTGGACACCGGGGACGAGGTCCTGGTTCCCACGCCCGACTACCCGTTGTGGACGGCGTCGGTCAGCCTGGCCGGCGGCCGTCCCGTCCACTACCTGTGCGACGAGGACAGCGAGTGGTGGCCGGACCTGGCGGACCTGGAATCGAAGATCACCCCGAACACCAAGGGCCTGGTCATCATCAACCCCAACAACCCGACCGGCGCGGTCTACCCGCGCCACGTCGTACAGGCCATGGTCGAGCTGGCCCGCAAGCACGGACTGGTGGTGTTCTCGGACGAGATCTACGAGAAAATCCTCTACAACGACGCCGAACACATCAACACGGCCACCATCACCGGCGACGACGTGCTGTGCATGACGTTCAGCGGGCTGTCCAAGGCCTACCGGATTTGCGGTTACCGCTCCGGCTGGCTGGCCATTTCGGGGCCCAAGACCCGGGCCGCCGACTACCTGGAGGGCATCAACCTGCTGGCCAACATGCGCATGTGCGCCAACGTGCCGGGCCAGCACGCGATCCAGACGGCGCTGGGCGGCCACCAGAGCATCGAGGACCTGATCCTGCCGGGCGGCCGGCTGCGCGAACAGCGCGACATCGCCTACCGCCTGCTCAATGACATCCCCGGCGTCTCCACGAACCAGGCCAGGGGGGCCCTGTACCTGTTCCCGAAACTGGACCCGGAGGTGTACCCAATCACGAGCGACGAGAAATTCGCCCTCGACCTGCTCGAATCGCAGAAGATCCTCATCTCCCACGGAACGGCGTTCAACTGGGTTCGCCCCGACCACTTCCGGCTCGTCACGCTGCCCAATGTGAAGGATTTGACGGAGGCCATTGGCCGGATCGCGGAGTTCCTGAGCACGTACAAGCCCTGACGCACCAACGGCAAGTGGAAGGCGGCACCATGAATCCGAAGACAGGCTCCCGCAAGGCAAGGACCCACAAGGGCGTCTTCACGGCGAGCCCGGCCGCATTGCTGCGTGCCGATCCCGGCTTCCGGCTGGCTGACCGGCCCACCGACGCCACGCCTGGATTCACCGGGAAGAAGAACGACGGCGCAGCCGCCCTGGGTGCCCGGGCGGGGGTCCTGGCGGGGCTGCAGGAGCAGCTGTTCGCGGAAAGCCGGTTCGGCGGCACGAGGTCCGTCCTGTTGGTGCTGCAGGCCATGGACACCGCCGGCAAGGGCGGGATCGTCAAGCACGTGGTCGGCTCCGTGGATCCGCAGGGTGTGCAGCTGAAATCGTTCAAGGCGCCCACGGACGAGGAAAAGTCCCACGACTTCCTGTGGCGCATCCGCCCCAACGTCCCGGCCGCCGGCATGGTCGGCGTGTTCGACCGGTCCCATTACGAAGATGTGCTCATCCACCGTGTGCACGGCTGGGCGGACGCGGCCGAACTGGGGCGCCGGTACGCGGCCATCAACGCGTTCGAGGCGGAACTGACGGCGGCCGGGACCACGGTGGTCAAGGTCATGCTCAACGTGGGCGGCGACGAACAGAGGCGGCGGCTGGCCGCCCGGTTGGCGGACCCCACCAAGCATTGGAAGTACAGCACGACCGACCTGGATGAACGCGCGTACTGGCCGGCCTACATGGACGCCTACCAGGCGGCCTTTGACCGCACCAGCACACCGGCCGCGCCGTGGCATGTGGTCCCCGCCGACAGGAAGTGGTACGCCCGCCTCGCCGTCCAGGAGATCCTCATCGAGGCGTTGGCCGCGCTGGACATGACCTGGCCGTCCGGGCACTTCGACGTGGCCGTCGAGCTGGCCCGGCTCGCCCAGGCCTGAATGCGGTGGTCGAGCCCCGTCCCCGGTGGTCGAGCCTGTCGAGACCCAGGCGGTGGTCGAGCTTGTCGAGACCCACGGGCGGTGATTTCGCTCCCCAGCCGCTCCCCACCCTCGCAAGCTCGGGCGGGGCCCCTCGCGGCTGGTTTCGGACACGAAGGTCCTGGCGGGAATCTGCGAGATATTTGAGGTTGCCCCGCCCCGTACCTGATTGACCGGAAGCCAGGGGAGGCCCCCGCGAGCAAGCGGCCCCAGTGCTCGCGGAAGTCGACGTCAAGCGCCACGGAACAGGGCTTCCCGGCAAGGTCGCACCTCGGTGGCGCCACCGTCCGCTACCTCGAACCGGTGGCATCCGCGAGCAGCGTGCCGAGCCTGGCGAGCCCCGGCTGCACGAAGGCCCGAAAGCGCGTCATCGCATCCTGCACCTGCGGTTCGGCGACACGCTGCCGCAGCCCACGGGCGGTGTTGAGGCGCGCTCCCTCGAGCCACCTCGCGATGTCAGGCTCCTTCGACCAGACGCGGTCGGCGCCCATCTCGATGGCGATACCTCGCACCCAGTCGAGTGGAGCATCGGGCAACCGGTTCGGCGGGCACAATCGGTTCTTCTCGCGGATGTCCCGGCCGGGCGCGGCGCAGTGCACGTACAGGTCGCCCGGTCGGGCCGGGATCGTGCCCCCGTCGAGCACGACCTCGTCGCGGGCGATGCGCCGGACGTGCCCGAGGCGCACGACATCGTCGATGCGCCGGACCAGCTCGAGCTCGGCGGTGCTCATCGTCGGGGCCTTGTACATCGTGGGCGCGACCCGATCATCGATGCGGAACAGCTGCCCGCTCCCTTCCAGCCGATCAAACAGGTCGTCGACGGATGTTGCGGAGGCCGCGGCCTCCAGTTGCAGGGCGATACCGTCGATCAGGTTGCCGACCAGTTCGCCACCCTGCGCGTAGAAGCGGTTGCGAAGCCACGCCTCGCGCGGTTTGATCCAGCGGATCGCATCGGGCTCGACCCCGGTCTGCAGCAACCACAGACAGGCGTCGATGGCCGTCTTGCCCGCGCCGATGACGACGAAGCGATCCGCGGGCGACTCAGCGACGCGCACGAGCGCGTTGACGGGGAGGCATCGCACGTCGGATGCCACGTCGAACGTCGGCGTGAACGTTGCCGGGATCGCCGGCTCAAGGTAGGCGGCGTCGACCAGCGCCTTCCGCACCTCGACCCGGAACTCATCTCCCGAGACGCGGGAGACGAAGTGCCCGTCGCCGACGACCTCGCACATCGGGTGGTACCGCACCGACCCCGACGGCAGCAGGCTCCGGCGCATCACCCGGTCGTAATAGCCGCAGATCTCGGCCGCGTTCGCCTGTTCGTACATGCCGGCGTTCAGGCCGTCGTCATCGATCACGTCGTCGCCGAGCGGCAGCGAGTTCACCCCGTAGTAGGCCGACGGCTGGTGCAGGCGCACGAACGGGTAAGCGTCGTTCCAATGCCCGCCGGGCGCGTGGCGCCGATCCACCATGACTACATCCACGTCGGCATCGGCGATCAGCGCGTCGGTGAACGCCATGCCAGCGGCACCGGAACCGACCACCAGGTAGTCCGCCTTGAGGTGGTGCGTGACCATGCCCGTTCCCCTTTCCGTTTTACAGACGCTTCGGCTTGTGCCTCGATGCGGTCTCGTACCCGGGGCCGTCGTGACCGGGAGCCACTGAGCGGTCTCCTCCTCGGATTTCGGAACGAGCGGGATGTCGGGCGTCGCCATGTGCGTATGCTCGCACGCTCGAGGCAGCGGAGCAACGGATGTGTCATCAGGGCACCCATATCCGGCCACCGTGCCGCGGCCGAGGAAGGAAACTGCCGGTGCCGACAGTGGATCGTCCGGGGGCGGCCGCAAACCCGTTAAACTGATATCATTTTTATATCTCTTTATGAAAGGGGCGGGACATGTCGTCTTCAGATTCCGACGGCCTGGTCGAGGCAGTCCCGGTCGGACACGACGGGGCGCGCGTGCAGATTCACGAGCGCAAGGCAGGGGCGATCAGCGGCGGTTGGGCAATCCTGGTTTTGGCGTTCTGCCTTGCCGCCTTCATCTGGTTGTTGACGAGTTCGGTGACGTGGCTGTCCGCGTTGCCCGCTTTTGCCTTCGTTGTCGTGGCCTCCTCGCTCGTGGTCGTCCAGCCCGGCGAAACCCGGGTGATCCAATTCTTCGGCCGCTACGCGGGAACCGTGCGTCGCACCGGGATGTCGTGGGTGATCCCGCTCGCGACCCGGCGCAGCGTCAGCGTTCGTGTCCGCAATTTCGAGACCAACCGGCTCAAGGTCAATGACGCGGACGGCAACCCGGTCGAGATCGCGGCGATCGTCGTCTGGCAGGCCGCCGACACCTCCAAGGCGGTCTATGCGGTCGACGACTATCTCAACTTCGTCTCGGTGCAGGCGGAATCTGCTCTTCGCCACACGGCGACCACGCACCCGTACGATAACGCCGACAGCGCGGGAGAGTCACTGCGTGGTTCCACCGACACGGTCGCCGCGGAACTCGCCAAGGAAGTCGCAGAACGCGTGTTGTTGGCGGGTGTGGAGATCGTGGAGGTTCGGATCAGTCACCTGGCCTATGCGCCGGAGATCGCGCAGGCGATGCTGCGACGGCAGCAGGCCAATGCGGTTGTTGCCGCCCGGTCGCGGATCGTGGAAGGCGCGGTCGGAATGGTTGAGATGGCGTTGGCCCAACTGGGCGAGCGGCAAATCGTCGACCTCGATGACGAACGCAAAGCCGCCATTGTCAGCAACCTGATGGTCGTGCTCTGTGGTGACCAGCCCGCCTCGCCGATCGTCAACACCGGCACCCTCTACTAGCCGTGGCAGGCCAGCGGAAACAGGTCCTGCTCAGGATCGATCCCGCCATCCACGACGCGATCTCCAGCTGGGCGGCGGACGAACTACGCAGCGTGAACGCGCAGATCGAGATCCTGCTCAGGGACGCACTCAAAGGTGCCGGACGAATGCCAAGCACACCGGGCCCCCTACCTCAACGCGGACGACCGAAAAACCCATAAGCCATCGCTTGGAGGTGTCTCCTTGATGACCTGGCCAGGTCAGGGCCCGGCAGAGGCGACTCCTGACCGGTAGGCAAAGGCGAGCACGTCCGGTGATTGCCTGTCGGTGATTTCGACTGGCTCAATCACCGCGGCCACCGCATCAATCACCGCGGCCACCGCATCAGTCCCCGCTGGTCGAGCCTGTCGAGACCCGGGCGGCCGCCAGCCGGGTCTTGGCGCCCTCAAGCCATTCCTCGCACTTTTGCGCCAGGGCTTCGCCGCGTTCCCATAGGGCCAGCGAATCCTCCAGGCTGGCGCTGCCGGCCTCGAGCTGGGTGACCACGGCGAGCAGTTGCTCACGCGCCTGTTCGTAGCTGAGTTGCGCCACGTCCGCCATGGCGGGGTTGGGGGTTGCTTTCGTCATGGTCAGTCCTTAGTTTTCAGTAGTTGACGTTGCTGTTGCGGTGAAACCGCCACCGGCCACCCGGATCGCCAGCTCGGTGCCGTCGGGCGCCTGCGCGGGGTCGCGCACGATCGACCTGTCGGCCAATTGCACGACGGCGTAGCCGCGATCCAGCGTCTTCTGCGGCGACAGGGCCCGGACCTGGGCGCGCAGGTGCGCCACCCGGTCGGCGTGCCGCGCCACCTGTGCCCGGATCGCCGTGAGGGCGCGCCCGCCCAGCCGGGCGACGTCGTCGGCGCGCACCGTCACCATGCCCTCCGGGTTGGCCAGCACCGGGCGGGAACGCAGTTGGGCCAGACGCTCCGACTCGTGCTCGAGCAGCGAGTCGATCCGCCGGTTGAGCTGCGCCCGGGCCTGGTCGACGCGGCGGAGCTCCTCGGCCACGTCGGGGACGATGCGCTTGGCCGCGTCGGTCGGCGTCGAGGCGCGCAGGTCGGCCACATCGTCGAGCAGCGGCCTGTCCGCCTCATGGCCGATGGCGCTGACCACCGGTGTCCGGGCGGCGGCCACCGCCCGGACCAGGGCCTCATGGCTGAACGGGAGCAGGTCCTCCAGCGACCCGCCGCCACGGGCTATCACGATGACGTCGACGTCCGGACGCCCATCCAGCTCGGCCAGGGCCCCCATGACGGCGGACACGGCGTTCACGCCCTGGACGGCGACCTCGCGGACCTCGAACTCCACGGCGGGCCAGCGCAGGGCCGCATTGCGCAGCACGTCCTTCATGGCGTCGGAGTTGCGTCCGGTGATGAGCCCGATCCGGTGCGGCAGCAGCGGCAGCGCTCGCTTGCGGTCCGCGTCGAACAGGCCCTCGGCGGCCAGCGCCTGGCGAAGCCGTTCGATCCGGGCCAGCAGGTCGCCCACCCCCACCGGCCGGATGTCCCGGCCCTGCATGGACAGGCGGCCGGTCTTGAGCCAGAAGTCGGGCTTGAGCTGGGCCACGACCCGGGCGCCGCGCTCCAGCGGCGTGGCCAGGGCGTTCATGACCGAACCCCACACGGTCACGCTCAAGGATATTTCGGCGTCGACGTCGCGCAGCGTGATGTAGCTGACGTTGGCTCGCCGGTTCAGCTCAATGACCTGGCCCTCGACCCAGGCGGGCGGGGCCTTCTCGATGTGCGCCTTCAGCTTCTCGCTGAGCAGGTGCAGCGGCCACGGGTTCTCGGGGCTGGTCTGGGCGGCCGTCGGGGGGATGACCCCGCGCTGGGGGGCGGGCACGTCGTCGTCGTTCATGCCGGCGTACCCGGCGGCATCCAGCGTCCCCTCGGGAACGAATCCGTCCTGTGCTGCGCCCATTGCCCCGCTCACCATCCCACTCACCATCCCACGTTGCCGCCCGCATCCTGCCGTGGCCTCCACTGTATCGTTGCGCACCGACGGGCACGGCGCTTATCCACAGGCCGGCCGGGGAGGCGCGTCCAGTAGCCTTGGGGTGGAAAGCTTCGCCAACGAAGGGACACCGTGCGCACGTTCGGTTCGGCCGTCATGGTCATCTTGTCGCTGTTGCTGACGGCCGTGGCGGTGCCATCCGTCTGGGTGCAGCGCAACGTCGTCAACGAGCAGGGGTTCGTGTCCATGGTCGACCCCCTCGGCGGCGACGCACGGTTCCAGCAGGCCCTGACGCAGACGGTCGCCCAGACCGCCGTCAAGCACCTTGACGTGCCGCACGGACTGGACCAGGCGGCGGGCAAGCTCATCGAGGCGGCGGCCGCGAAACTGACAACGCTGCCCGGCTACCCGGCGGCCTGGACCGAGACGCTGCGCCGCAGCCACGAGCTGGCGTTCGACGCCCCGGCCGATGCCGCCCTGCAACTCGACATCGCCCCGCTCGTGCGCCTGCTGGTCGATAATGCCACGACCGGCCTCGGCGCCACGGTCCCCACCCCGGACCAGGTCCTGGTCACCGTCGACAACTCCGCGCAGGGCACCGTGGTGCCGCTGCTGAAGGACATCGGCGCCGCCGCGTACTGGATGCTGGGCGGTGCGGTCCTGCTGCTGGTGCTCGGGCTGCTGCTGGCACGCCGGCGGACGACGACGCTGCTGCTCGCCGGCATCGGGCTGGCCGTGGTGGCCGGGCTCTGGAAGGTGGCGGAGCTGGTGCTCACCGCGACGCTGGAACGCAACCACCTGGCCAACACCCTGCTCAAGCAATTCGCGGACCAATACCAGGCGCTCCTCAGCCAGAGCGTGGACCGGTGGATCCTGATGGCGCTCATCGTTGCGGCGTCGATGGCGGCGGTCGGGCTGGTCGGCAGGGTCCTGGCGGGGAGGGCGCCCCAGTAGGATGGGGACATGAGCAGTGCCGCAGTCTCCATCCCCATGCCCTCCGTACCCCGGCAGCGCCGGTCACCCGCGGAGGTCGCCGCCGCGGCGCCCGTGACCGGGTCCAAGAAGGTGCTGCTGGCCGCCCCCCGCGGCTATTGCGCCGGCGTCGACCGCGCCGTCATCGCCGTTGAGAAGGCGCTGGAACACTACGGCCCGCCCGTGTACGTGCGCAAGCAGATCGTCCACAACGTGCACGTGGTCAGCTCGCTCGAGGCCAAGGGCGCCATCTTCGTGGAGGAGAACGACGAGGTCCCCGAGGGCGCGCTGGTGATCTTCTCCGCCCACGGCGTGTCCCCGGCCGTGGTGCAATCCGCCGAGGATCGCGGCCTGCGCACCATCGACGCGACCTGCCCGCTGGTCACGAAGGTGCACCGCGAGGCCGTCCGGTTCGCGAAGGACGACTACGACATCCTGCTGATCGGCCACGAAGGCCACGAGGAGGTCGAGGGGACGGCCGGCGAGGCGCCGGAGCACATCCAGATCGTCAACGGCCCGCACGAGGTGGACTCGGTCCGGGTGCGCGATCCCGAGAAGGTCATCTGGCTGTCCCAGACGACGCTCAGCGTGGACGAGACCATGGAGACCGTCAGGCTCCTGAAGGACCGCTTCCCGACGTTGCAGGACCCGCCCAGCGACGACATCTGCTACGCCACCACGAACCGCCAGGTTGCCATCAAGAAGATCGCCCCCCAGGCGGACCTGGTCATCGTGGTCGGCTCGGCCAACTCATCCAACTCGGTGCGGCTCGTCGAAGTGGCGCTGGAATACGGCGCCGGCGCCGCCCGGCGTGTGGACTTCGCCAACGAGGTGGATGAGGCCTGGCTCGAGGGCGTGGCCACCGTCGGCGTCACCAGCGGCGCCTCCGTCCCCGAGGTCCTGGTCAAGGACGTGCTGCGCCTGCTGGCCGATTATGGCTACGCCGACGTCGAGGAGGTCGTCACGGCCGAGGAGGACCTGCTGTTCTCGCTGCCCAAGGAACTGCGGGCCACGTTGAAGGAGGCCGGGGACACCAGCCGGGCCCTCGGCGGGCACGGCCAGCGTCCCAGTTCCTAGCCGGCTCGCCTGCCAAGTGCCGCGACGATTTCCTCGTGCGGCAAGGCGGGGCTGAAATGGCCGTCGCGTCCCGTCATGTCCTGGTTGACGACCAGCGCATTCGCCACGGCCTCCTCCACGGCCTCAACCACGGCGGTGTAGAACGGGTCGATGTATCCCCAGGGGATGAACGCCAGGCTCTCATAGTCGTCCCGGGTCGCGCGGTGCGCCGGTATGCTCGAGGTCAGGCTGCCGGGGTTCGCCGTCGAAAACGCCAGGGCGATGTCGCCTGAGAAGTGGCTTCCAGCGGTTCCGGTGCGGGCCAGTCCGAGCGGTGCCCGGCGGGCCAGCGCGGCGCACTGGCCGGGCAGCAGCGGCGCATCCGTGGCGATCACGATGATCGCCGAGCCGGCACCGCCCGGTGCCCTGTGGGGGCGCCCGTCCTGGACCAGCCAGTCCGTCCCCTCCATCGGGTTCGGTGCGCACGAGTCACGGCCCAGGGGCATCCCGGCGAGCCGGAGCTCCCGCCGGCTGCCGAAATTCGCCTGGATGAACACCCCCACCGTGTAGCGTTCACCCCCGTGCGCGATGGTTCTCGACGCCGTCCCGGATCCGCCCTTGAACGCATAGCAGTTCATGCCGGTCCCGCCGCCGACCGAGCCTTCCTCGATTGGCCCGGACGTTGCCGCGTCAATGGCCATCCCGGCATCGGCGGGTTGGACGTGGCCGCCGTTGATGTCGTTGAGATAACCGTCCCAGGTCTCGCCGACGACCGGCAGCATCCATCGGGCGGACAGGTCGGGACGGTGTCGGTGAACCCACTGGTCGATGCCCTGGTGGCACGCGCCGACCGCATGCGAACTGGTGAGCGCTATGGGCATCGCCAGCATGCCCGCTTCGTCGATCCATGCGCGTCCGGTCAATTCGCCGTTGCCGTTGAACGAGTAGGTGCCAGCCGCGCACGGGACCCCGACCCCCGGCCTGCCCCGGGGCAGGATCGCCGTCACGCCCGTGCGGACCGGCCCTTTCCCGTCAACCAGAGGGCCGTCTCCGGCGATGAGCGTTCGATACCCGACCTCCAGGCCGGGGACGTCGGTGATGGCGTTGAACCGGCCAGGGGTCCCGTCGAAGTCGAGGCCGAGGCCGCGGGCGCGCGGCCTGCCGTCCGGGCTGTGGGTGCCTGGGCTGGTCGATGCTGTCATGGGGGTGCTCCTCCTGGTCCGACGCACATGCGTATTTGAACGACTGTTCAAATTGTAGTCCAAAAATCATTGCAATGGGTGATTTAAGTCACTAGCATCGCTTCTGAATTAGTGTTCAACTTCGAGTGAACGCGGATGACTGATTCCCCACACCCGGACCAACGAGGAGCAGAACAGTGCCAGAACGAGTGCAAACGCTGGAAACCAGCACAGCCAAACCGGACGGACTCGCCAAGGGGCGCCTCGGCATCTGGGCCATCGTGTTCTTCGTCGTCTCGGCGGCCGCCCCGCTGACGGTCGTCGCCAGCGCCGCGCCGACCTCCATGCGGATGGGCGGCATCGGTGCACCCGGCGCGATGCTCGCCTGCGGCCTGGTGCTCACCCTCTTCGCCGTGGGGTTCACGGCCATGTCCAAGTATGTCCGCAACGCCGGGGCCTTCTACGTCTACGCGGCCAAGGGGCTCGGGAAGCCGGCGGGCATCGGGATCGCCTTCGTGACCATCTTCGCGTACGGATTCCTGTGCATCTGCTTCTACGGCTTCATCGGCTTCTTTGCTGCGACCACGTTCAAGGACCTCTTTGGACTCGATCTGCCATGGGGCGTCTATTCCCTGCTCGCACTGGTCCTCGTGGCCGTGCTCGGATACCGGAACATCGACGTCGGCGCCAAGGTGCTCGCCGTCCTGCTGACCCTCGAGATCACGATCCTGTTGGTGCTGTCCGTGGCAGTGCTCGCCCACGGCGGCCCGGAGCCGGTGTCGTTCGCGTCGTTCTCCCCGGGCAATGTGTTCTTCGCGGCGGGCTCGGGGAGCCTGTTCGTGATGGGCTTTGGCGCCTACCTGGGCTTCGAGGGGACCGCCATCTATGCCGAGGAGGCCAAGAACCCGGCACGGACGGTCCCGGCCGCCACCTACATCGCGATCGCCTTCCTGGGGATCTTCTACGCCTTCACGTTCTGGGTGCTCACGGTGGCCTTCGGGCTTGACGGCGTCCTCAAGATGGCCACGTCCGACGATTTCCAGGACATGGTCTTCACCGCCTCGGGGAACTATCTGGGCGTTTGGGCGACCATCGTCATGCGCGTGCTCATCGTGACAAGCTTCCTGGCCTGCCTGCTGGCATTCCACAACGCCTGCTCGCGCTACTTGTTCTCCATGGGCAGGGAGCGGCTGCTTCCCCGGGCGCTGGGCAAAACCCACCCGAAGACCAAGTCGCCGTTCCGTGCGAGCGCCCTGCTGTCCGGCATCGCCCTCGCGGCGATCCTGGTGTGCATCGTCACGGGGGCCGATCCGTTCCTCCAGTTCGCCATCTGGACCTATGCGACCGGCGTGGCCGGGCTGGTCTTCGCCCAAACGGTGGCGGCGTTGTCGGTGGTCGTCTTCTTCGTCAAGGATCGGCGCGGCCACAACATCTGGCGGGTGATCGTCGCCCCCGCGCTGGGCGTGCTCGGACTGGCGACGGGCTTCATCCTCATCGTCGTGAATTTCGACATCGTCACCGGCATGGAAGGGGCCGTCAACTGGATCCTGCTGCTGCCCACCCCGGTGCTGTTCATCGCGGGAATCGTCACCGGACGCGTCCTCAAGCGCCGGCGTCCGGCACACTATGCTGAATTGACGAACATGGTGGCAGAACAATAGTCAGGCGGGAAAGAGTGGCCCAGCAGAAGACCCGCATCCAGCGACGCGAGGCGCTGATCTCCGCGACGCGCAAGGTGGCGAGGGAGAGCGGTCTCGCCGGCACCAGCGTGCGCGCCGTCGCCGCCGAGGCGGCCGTCAGCGTGGGCTCGGTGCTGTATTACTTCCCCAATTTTGACGAGCTCATGTTTGCCACGGTCGAGGGCGTCATGGAGGAATTCTACGAGCGTCGGCGGGCCATCTCCGACGCGCACACGGATCCCCGTGCACGGCTGGCCGCCCTCATCGTGGCGGGCGTCCCGGATGAGATCAGTTCTGATCTCCGGATGGCGTACGAGAGCATCCCGCTGCTTCGGCAACAGCCCCAGTACAAGCCGCTGCACCGCTCGGTCGTCGAACGGCAGGTCATGCTGTACCGCTCCGCCATCGAGATTGGCGTTGCCCTGGGCGACTTCCACCCGACCACCGGGATCGACGTCATCGCGCGGAACATCGTCGCGCTCGAGGACGCCTACGATATGTACCCCCTGATCGGGTTCGATCTCCCGGCCGCCGGCTACCGCCGCAACATTGCCTCCTATGTGCAGACCGCCCTGGCCTGCGAGCTCCCCCCGCTGGAGGCCCTGGAGCAACCGGCCGGGGGAGCCGCCGGGTAGCCGGCCGTCCTACGCGATGGCGTCCTCCGCGTCGCCGAATTCCGGCGCCGTCAGCGTCCGGGGCACGGCCTCGACCTTCGCCGGGGCGTCCAGCGACTTGGGGTCGAAGGCGTTCAGCTTGCGGGCCGTGGGCAGGACGCGGGTTTCAAGCGTGCCCACCAGCTTGTTGTACCTGTCCACGGAGGACTTCAGCGATGCCCCCACGTTCGCCACGGCCTCGCCCATGGTGCCGAGCCGTGCGTACAGTTGCGCGCACAGGTCGAACAGTTCCTTCGCGCTCTCGGTCAGCACGTCCTGCCGCCAGCTGAACGCCACCGCCTTGAGGATTGCCAGCAGGGAAATGGGGGAGGCGAGCACCACGTTCTTGCCGATCGCGTAGTCCAGCAGCGCCGGATCCGCCGCCAGCGCCGCCGACAGGATGGACTCCACCGGCACGAAGCAGATCACCAGCTCCGGCGAATTCGTCGCCGACGCCCAATACTTCTTCCCGGCCAACGCATCGACATGCGCGCGCAGCGCCTTCGCGTGCTGGGCCAGGTGGTCGGAGGCGTCGCGCCCGCCGTTCGCACCGTCGTCGTGCGCCCGCAGATAGGCCGACAGCGGCACCTTCGCGTCCAGGACAACCTCCTTGTTCCCCGGCAGGCGCACGATCATGTCGGGGCGGTGCACGCCGTCGTCGGCCTTGTTGTGCACCTGCTCCGCGAAGTCGACGTGCGCGAGCATGCCCGCCGATTCGACAACCCGGCGCAGCTGCACCTCGCCCCACCGGCCGCGCACGTTGTTGGAGCGCAGCGCGGACGCCAGCGACTCGGTGGTGGACAGCAGGCGCTCGTCGGAGAGCCGCGCGTCGCGCAGCTGCTCGGCCAGCTGGCCGTACTGCTCCACGCGGTCGCGCTCCAGCAGGGCGACCTGGCGCTGCACGGCCGTCAGCTTCTCCGACACCGGTCCCAGCGCCTGCAGCACGGCCGAATCGCCGGCCTGCTGCGTCGCGATGGACCGGTTCTGCGTGGCCAGCAACCGCCGCTCGGCGTCCGCCGCGGCGAACTGCGCGCTCACGTCCGCCAGGCGCGCCAGCGCGCGGTCCGTCTCCTGCTCCGCGTCGCGCAGCCGCGCACGGAAGTAAAGACCGACGACGGCGGCGCCCGCCAACAGCCCGATCAACAGCAATACCGTGGCCACCAGCCACCCAGTTCCAGTCATGCCTCCAGCTAAACACGGGGCACCGACAAGACCGGTGGTCGAGCTAGTCGAGACCCCGGTAACGCTTCCCGGCTCCCGCGCCCGGCCGCAGGCGGCCGAGCGCGGATCCTGCCGGTAAGCTTGACTACCGTGGCTCTTACTATTGGCATCGTCGGACTGCCCAACGTCGGCAAATCAACCCTGTTCAACGCACTGACCCGCAACAACGTGCTCGCCGCGAACTACCCGTTCGCGACCATCGAGCCCAACGTGGGCGTTGTCAGCCTGCCCGACCCGCGGCTGGAGAAGCTGGCCGGCGTCTTCGGCTCGGCCCGGATCCTGCCGGCCACGGTGTCGTTCGTGGACATCGCCGGCATCGTCAAGGGCGCCTCCGAGGGCGAGGGCCTGGGCAACAAGTTCCTGGCCAACATCCGCGAGGCCGAGGCGATCGCCCAGGTCGTCCGCGTGTTCGACGACCCGGACGTGGTCCACGTCGACGGCAAGATTGACCCGAGCTCCGACATGGAAACCATCCACACCGAGCTGATCCTGGCCGACCTGCAGACCATCGAGAAGGCCATCCCCCGGATCGAGAAGGCCGTCAAGCTCAAGCAGCGCGAGGCCGCGGAACTCAACGCCATCAAGGCCGCACAGGCCGTGCTGGAACGCGGCGACACCATCTTCTCCTCGATCAAGAGGGACAAGCTGGAAATGGAGCACCTGAAGGAGCTGGGCCTGCTGACGGCCAAGCCGTTCATCTACGTGTTCAACGCCGACGATTCCGTGCTCGGCAACCCGGCCCGCCAGGAGGAGTTGCGTGCCCTCGTGGCGCCGGCCGACGCCGTCTTCCTCGACGCCAAACTGGAGGCCGACCTGGTCGAACTGGACGAGGCCGAGGCCCGGGAGATGCTGGAGATGAACGGCCAGGACGAGTCCGGGCTGGACCAGCTGGCCCGCGTCGGGTTCCACACGCTGGGCCTGCAGACCTACCTGACCGCCGGGCCGAAGGAGACCCGGGCCTGGACGATCCGCCAGGGCGACACCGCCCCGCAGGCCGCCGGCGTCATCCACTCCGACTTCCAGCGCGGCTTCATCAAGGCCGAGGTGGTCCACTTCGACGACCTCATCCAGGCCGGCTCCATGCACGAGGCCAAGGCCCACGGCAAGGTCCGGATCGAGGGCAAGGACTACGTCATGCAGGACGGTGACGTGGTGGAGTTCCGGTTCAATGTGTAGTCGAAATCCGGTCAAACGTCTGGGAAACCCAACCCATCTGCTGTCACTCTGGGCATATCACGCGATATGATCAGCTCATGGCCAACCTTGTCCGAATGCTTCGTGAGGCTGCTGGCCTCAGTCAGGCAGAGCTAGCCCGACGGTCCGGAGTCGCTCAGCCGAACGTTGCCGCCTACGAGGCTGGACGGCGCAGGGTCTCGGCCGAGATGCTGGAGCGCCTTCGCGCGGCCGCGCGGCCACTGCCTCACGATGCGCTCGCTGCGCACCGTGCCGACCTGGTGAGTCTCGCCGGACGCTATGGCCTCAGCAACGTCCGGGTCTTCGGCTCCGTGGCACGCGGCACCGACCGCCCCGGCAGCGATCTGGACGTCCTCGTTACCCGCTCGCCGGGCACCGGCCTGCTCACGGTTGCGGCGTTCGCTGCAAAAGCGGGGGAGCTGCTCGGCGTCGAGGTCGACGTGGTGACCGACGGCGGTCTGCGCGCCGACCACGAGATCTTGGCAACGGCCGTCGCGGTATGAACGAGCGGGACGCTGCGGCGCTGAGGGAGATCGTCCGCCTGTGCGGTGTCGGTGCGAATCTCGTGGCGCGCGGCCATGCGTGGTACCTCGGTGATATCGACAACGTGCCGGGTCTGGCCGCGGAATCGCTGATCATCAAGATCGGTGAGAATGTCGCTCGTCTGAGTGCCGACACGACCGACCGGCATCTCGAGGTGCCGTGGTCGCTGATCAAGCGGATGCGGGACCGCTTGGCACATCACTATGAAGGCACCGACTATGAGGCGGTCTGGGACACGATGGTCGTCGATCTGCCAACAATCAGCAGGCACGTTCAATCGCTCGAAGCAGAGTGAGACCTCCATGGCCCGTCGCCGGTGAGGTTGCTCCGAGTCGGAATGTGGGTGGAATTTAGATTCAATGTGTAATCGAATTCCGGTCTAACGTCTGGCCGTCCCGCTGGCGGCCGCTCGTGATATTCTCGACCCACTACATCCCCCACGCCTCTCCACGATGCGCACTTGGGGGATTTTTTCTATCTCGGGTCAGGGGAACACACATGCCTCGAACGCCGCGACCCCGTGGCACTCTCCGCTATGACAAGCCGCCACTGAGTCTTGACGAGCTCGCCGGACACCTAGCCGGGCGCGGTCTGGAGATCCCAGACCCGGAGCGAGCAGGGCATCCGGGGGCCAGGCCGACGCCGAGCACGTTGAGCCAGCGAGAGAATAGCCCCGTCCGACTGCGCGCGAGGGTGATGCGCCGGCCCTGCCGCTGTTGGTCTCCCATTGATACGCACCTGCCGAAGGGCGGTCTGGTCTCGGCCACTTCTGATTCAACGGTTCTGAAAGCGTGGCGTCGTGGTTGAGCCAGATTGATGCGTAGATGAGGTAGACCTGATGGTATCCCGTTCGGTATAATCGAACCATGGCTACGACGATCAAGGTGAGCGCGGAGCTGCGCGATCGGATCAACCGTGACGCGCACGAGCGCGGTGTCACTGCGGCAGGTCTGATCGAGCGACTGCTCGATGCGCATGAGAGGCGTCAGCGCATGGAGGCATTCGGGCGTGTGTTTAGGGACGCAGACGCGGCGTACTGGGATGAGTTCCGGTCATGGGACGTGACCCTCGACGACGGCCGACCCGGTGAGTGAACTTCGTCGCGGAGACGTCGTCTGGGCGGAGCTCGATCCAGTGCGCGGACGTGAGCAGTCTGGGCGCCGACCAGCGCTGGTGGTGGCGAGCGATCTGTACCTCGAGCAGGCGGACACGCTCGCGATCGTGCTGCCTGCGACAACGATCGATCGGGGATGGCCGAACCACATACTCCTGCGTGGTCCGCGGCTCGGCCTGTCGAAGCCGACGTTCGTGATGACGGAGCAGCCGCGCACCGTGACCCGGGACCGCTTCGTCGGCGACATCGGAGCGGTCGACGCCGCAACGATGCGGGATGTGGACGGCTGGTTGCGGGACTTCCTCGCGTTGCCGTGAAGGGCTGAAGGTGCGATCGCCACCGCCCCAGAACGCAGATGTTTTTCGCCGTGGCGACGTGGTGGAGTTCCGCTTCAACGTGTAGTGCCGCTGTACTGCTTTGGGGACGCCCGGGATGCTTCAAGCATTCCAGGCGTTTCTGTGCTCGGGCCGCGGCAGTGTGCTTTGTCCCAGACATGTGGGTATGTGGTTGCAGCAGTGACGCCCAAGATCATTTGATATATAATTAGTTATATACAGAGGGGAGTCCATCATGGCAGTCACAAGTGTCGATCTGGACCTGAAGTTAATCGAGCGGGCAAGGGCGCTCACGGGCGAAAAGTCGAATCGCGCCGTCCTCGACCTCGCATTGCGCCGCCTTATCGCCTCGAAGCAGAAGGGCATGATGATTGACGGCATCTCTGCTTTGGGTGATCTTGAGTCCGAGCTCGGCGCGCCGGTCGTTGCTCCGGCCCAGGCCTCGTGACCGACTATCTGGTCGACAACTCCGTTTGGGCCCGGCTCGCGTCCGGTGATGCTCGCATCACCGGACGGCTGCGGCACATTGAGCGCGCGCCGTCGGATCTCTTCGTGACCTGTCCACCGCAAGTACTGGAGTTCTGCCATAGTGCCCGGACGCCCGCTGAGTACGCGAAGTACCGGGAACAGATCTCGCTCGGATTCCCGTTGGAGCATGCGCCGGACGAGTCGTTGGTGCTCGATATTCAGAGTGCTCTGTGGAGTTCGGGCCTTGTCCGCGCGGCGGGTTCACTCGACATTCTCATCGCGGGCTACGCGATCGTGAACGACGCGACTGTGCTGGCTGCAGACCACGACTTCGACCATATCGCCGCGGTGAGCGATTTGAGACACGAGTATGTTCCGCCTTTGTCGTGAAGTCGTGGGCATCGCTGCAGCCGTGCAATCGTGATGGTTCTCTCTGTCGGAACTCAGTGGAATTTAGATTTAACGTCTAGCGTTAATAACGCGTTCCGTTATATGCTGATCTCGTGATCAGGTCGTTCGGCAACAGGGACACCGAACGACTGTGGCGTCGTGAACGTGTGCCGTCGCTGGATCCTCGGATTCAGCGGGCTGCACTCAGGAAGCTCCGCCAGGTGGGGTCGGCGGAGTCGCTTGGCGATCTTCGGATTCCACCCGGCAACCGGCTCGAACTCTTGAAAGGGAACCGTGCCGGTCAACACAGCATTAGAATCAACGACCAGTGGCGGATCTGTTTCCGATGGACCGACGCTGGCCCCGAGGAGGTCGAGATCGTTGACTACCACTGACAAGATCGCCCCGATCCACCCGGGCGAGGTTCTCATGGAGGACTTCATCGAGGGCTTCGGCATCACACAGAACAAGCTCGCGGTGTCGATCGGTGTGCCGCCGCGCCGCATCAACGAGATCGTGCATGGAAAGCGCGGCATCTCCGCAGATACCGCTCTGCGCCTTGCCAAGTACTTCGGGACCTCGGCACAGTTCTGGCTCAACCTGCAGGCACATTACGACCTGGATCTAGCGGAAGACCGTGCAGCTGACCAAATCGACGCAATCACGCCACTCCGCGTCGCATGACCGAGCGTCCAGGTCGACGCACGGTGCGGAAGGTTGTCGCCTACATCGTTCACGATCGCCGTCTGCTGGTGTTCACTCACGATCACGTAGCGATCGAGATCGCGGGAGTGCAAGTGCCCGCAGGAACGATCGAACCGGGGGAGTTGCCTGAAGAGGCGGTCGTGCGTGAGGCACTTGAAGAGACTGGCATTGCGACGCGCGTTGTCCGTGCTCTGGGTGTCGAGCACTATGACGTGCGGCCGTCAAAAGCTGAGGTGCACGAGCGTCACTTCTTCTTGCTTGCGCCGTTAGAGCAAGCGCTTCCGGACCGATGGGGCGCGGGAGAAGAGTCTCCATCCGACGGCGGTGATGCTGAGCGGTGGACGTGCTGGTGGCTCCCGCTCAAGAACGCGCACGTCCTCTGCGCCGGATTCCGTTCGGTGCGCGTATCAGTAGCATCGCACCCGATGAACCCACTACGTGATGTTTCTCCGTGACGGAACGTGGTGGAGTTCCGCTTCAACGTGTAGTCGTGCGATAAGACCGCAGCTCGGCGGCCCGTGGTGACCGACCGGCCCGCGACGAACGCCTACGTCATTTCCCGTGGCACGGCGATGACGTCCACCGCGGCCCCGGAACGCAGCACCGTGATGGGAAGGGGCACGCCGATGGCGTCGCTGAACAGCAGCTTTTGCAGGCTCTGGGCGCTCGCGACGGGGCGGCGTCCGGCGCTGAGCACGACGTCGCCGGCCTTGAGGCCGGCCTCCTCGGCGGGCGAGCCGGCGATCACCTCGACGGCGCGCAGCGCCTGGCGCTGGCCGGTGCGGTGCGCGACGGCCGGACTCAGCGCGACCGGCGTACTGACCACACCGAGATAGGCGCGCCGGACAAGGCCGTCCGACAGCAGCGCGGAGATGATCCGGCGCGTGGTGGCGTTGATGGGCACGGCCAGGCCAAGCCCGGCCCCCGCGACGGCCGTGTTGATGCCCACCACGCGGCCCCGGGTATCGGCCAGCGCCCCGCCGGAATTGCCGGGGTTGAGGGCGGCGTCGGTCTGGATCACGTCCTCGATCACCCGTCGTGACCTCCCGGACCGGGTCGGGATGGAGCGCCCCAGGCCGCTGACGACGCCGGCCGTCACGGAACCGGCCAGGCCGAGCGGGTTGCCGACGGCAATGACCAACTGGCCGACGCGCAGTGCCTCGGCGTCCCCGAGCGTGGCCGGCGTCGGCGCCGTCGTCCGGGCGCGGACGATGGCGAGGTCCGACAACGCGTCCGAGCCGATGATGTCCACCTCCGTTCCCGTGCCGTCGGCGAAGCTGGCGCGGCCCGCGTAGGCCCCGGCCACCACGTGGGCGTTCGTGAGCATGTAGCCGTCCTCGGTGAAGACGACGGCGGAGCCGCTTCCCAACGTGGAGCGTCCGTCGGGGGCGCTGCCCGACATCTCGATGGCCGCCACGTGCGGGATGACGGTCTCGGCAACGCGGATGACCGTCTGTGAGTAGGTGTCAAGCGGGTCTTGGGCGTCGGGGGGCTGTTCAATGTGCGTGTCGGGGCTGGTGTCCACGGCGCACCTCCTTGGGCTGGTACTTGCCTGTACAACGTCCTTGGCCGCGCGACTAATCCGGATCCCGGTACGCCCTCGGCGAACCGCCGTCGAGCAGGCATCCGCTGGGTGCGGGTTGGACAGCGACGTCCCTGCCATCACCAGGTCGACTCCATGCGCGAGGCCAAGGCGCAAGGCACGGTTCGGGTCGTGGGCAAGGACCGCGTCATGCAGGATGACGACATCGTCGAGGTCCGATTCAATGCTGGATGCAGCCGAGACCCTGGACGATTTGCGGGTCCCGCCGGGCGACCGTTTGGAGGCCCTGCGCGGCGACAGGGTCGGCCAGCACGGCATCCGCGTCAACCAGCGGTGGCGGATCGGCTTCGTGTGGACTGAAGCCGGCCCCGATCGCTTGGAGATTGTGGACTATCACCAGGAGGTGGCACGCATGGACCGGATTTCACCGATCCATTCCGGGGAGGTACTCATGGATGAGTTCCTCGACCCGCTCGGGGTGACCCCGCATCGACTGGCCATCGCCGTCGGAGTGCCACCGCGGAGGATCAACGAGATCGTGCATGGCAAGCGCCGGATCACGGTAGACACGGCGCTGCGACTGGCCCGCTTTTTCGGCACCACCGATAGGTTCTGGCTGAACCTGCAGACGCGGTACGTCCTGGAGATCGAGCGCGACAACCTCGGGTCCGCCCTGGATGCGATCACGCCGTTGGAATCGGCCTGAGCGGCCGCTGCGGCCGTCACCCGATCACTTGGACAAGGCCGTCGTCGGCTTGGGCGAGGGTTCCGTGTGGACCGCGGCCACCTGACGGGCACAGCAACGAATCCCCATGACACGGGATTCTTGCAACGACCTGCCACGGGTTCTCCACAGGCACTGCCAAAGCGCACCAGCTGATGCGAAAATTGATGCAGGAGGTGTGACCATGCGAACCACGGTGACGGTGGACGACGCCCTGATCGCCCGGGCCGCCGAACTCACCGGCAGGGAAGAGAAGTCCGCGCTCATCCGTCTGGGACTTGAGGCTTTGATCGAACGCGAGAGTGCACGCAGGCTGGCCCTGCTTGCGGGAACGGACCCGGAGGCGGCCGCGGCCCCACGGCTGCGCACCGGCTGATTGATGCTCCTCGTCGACACGTCGATCTGGATCGACCACCTGCGCGGATTCGAGCCGCGACTCGTCGCAGCACTGGGACGCTCGAACGTCCTCCAACACCCGATGATCTTGGGCGAATTGGCGCTTGGAACGCTGCGGGTCCGCACCGAATTCCTGGCGTTACTGGCGGCGTTGCCCTCGACCCGAGTCGCCTCACACGCCGAGGTCAGCGAACTCATCGAGCGTCGACGCTTGTACGGGCGGGGCCTGGGGCTCGTCGGCGCACACCTGTTGGCGTCCGCTTTGCTGACCCCCGGCGTCGTGCTGTGGACGCGGGATCGGCGCCTGGGCGCGGCCGCGGCGGATGTGGGCGTGGCCGCTCCTGACCCGGGTGCACGCTAGGAGGGCGCTGAACAAGGGGCAATTCGGAGGGGCGGGGTTCGCTGTCGT
>NZ_RWKQ01000033.1 GCF_003946885.1 Specibacter cremeus
TATGCATGGGACCTGAAATCCGCCGAAATTTCCGCCCAACCAGGATTTCCGCCTCAAAGAACCACTACTCGCGGATTCGGGTCAGAGCGCGCAGCCGACCAGCACCGGTTCCGGGTGCAGCGTGATGCCGAACGCGTCGCGGACGCCGGCCTGCACGGCCCGGGCGACGGCCAGCACGTCGGCCGCCGTCGCGGACCCGCGGTTCGTGATGGCGAGGGTGTGCTTCGTGGACAGGCCGGCGCGACCGGACGCGACGCCGTCGTCCGCCAACCCAAAGCCCTTCGCGAAGCCGGCGTGCTCGATCAGCCACGCCGCGCTGAGCTTGATGCGCCCGTCGCCGGCCGGGTAGCGGGGCGCGCCCGCCGGCACGGCCGCCCCGGAGTCGACGATCGGGTTCGTGAAGAACGAGCCGGTGGAGAACGTGTCGCGGTCCGCCGGGTCCAGCACCATGCCCTTCGCGGCGCGGAGGGCCAGCACGGCGCGCCGGATCGCCAGGGAATCCGCCCGGCGCCCCACCTCGACGCCCAGCGTGCGGGCCAGTTCGGCGTAGCGCACGGGCGCGCCCTGCCGGCCCAGCGGCAGTTGGAACTCCACCGTCAGGACCACGTACCGGGGGGACCCGTTGACGGTGGTTTCCTTGATGATGGAATCGCGATAGCCGAAGCGCAGCTCCGAGTTCGAGAACGTGTGCACGGCGTTGGCCCGACGGTCCCAGACGCGTACGGCCGCGACGGTCTGGGCCACCTCGGAGCCGTACGCGCCGACGTTCTGCACGGGCGTGGCCCCGGCCAGCCCCGGGATGCCGGACAACGCGGCCAGCCCGCTCCAGGCGTGCAGCACGCTCTGGTGCACGAAGTCGTCCCAGTCGTGGCCGGCCTGCACGACGACGGACGCGCCCGCGCAGGCGTCCGCCGACGAGGCGTGGAACCCCCGGCTGGTGATCTGCACCACGGTGCCGTCGAAGCCGTCGTCGGCGACGACCAGGTTGGAGCCGCCACCGACGATCAACAGCGGCTCGCCGGCGGCGTCCGCGGTCCGCACGGCGTCGATGATCGCGGCCTCGCTGTCCGCCCGCACGAGGGCTCGGGCCGGGCCGCCGACACCCAGGGTGGTCAGGTCGGCGAGCTGGACGGGGGCCTGGGTCTGGGAAGTCACCGTATCACCCCACACGCACGAGCGCCTGGGCCTTGACCAGCACCTTCTGCCCGCCGGCGCTGACCGTCAGGTCGACCCGGGCCGTGGACGCCGCCGCGTCGAGTGCGCCGATCACGCCGGTGACCTCGATGACGGCGCCGGGGTCGGCGTCGTCTACCGGGACGGGCTTCGTGAACCGGGTCTGGTAGCCGACGACGGCGGCCGGGTCGCCGGCCCAGTCGGTGACCAGCTGGACGGCGGCGCCCATGGTGAACATGCCGTGCGCGATCACGCCGGGCAGCTCGACCTCCCGGGCGAAGCGCTCATTCCAGTGGATCGGGTTGAAATCGCCGGACGCACCGGCATACCGGACCAGGTCGGCGCGGGAGACCTCGATGGCGCGGCTGCCGATCTCCTGGCCCACGGACAAGTCTGCAAGCTTCATCATTGCCCCTCCCCGCGGACCAGGATGGCGGATGTGGTCGTGGCGACGGGCGTCCCGTCGACGGTGGCGATCTCGGCGCGCGTGGTGATCATGGCGCCGGTGCCCATGGCGCGCACGGCGTCCACGTGCAGTTCGGCCACGAGCTCGTCGCCGGCGGTGATGGCGCGGTGGTGGGTGAACTTCTGTTCGGCGTGCACCACCCGGGAGAAGTCGATGCCGGATCCCGGGTCCTCGATGAGCCGGGCATCGGCGCGCTGGGCGACGATGATGGCGTAGGTGGGTGGGGCGACGAGGTCGGCATGACCGAGCGCCCGGGCCGCGGCCACGTCGAAGTGGGCCGGATGCGTGGCCTTGACGGCGCGGGCGAAATCACGCACGGATTCACGGCCCACGCTGTACACGTCGCCGGCAGGGTAGCTGCGCCCCTGCAGTTCGGGGTTGATTGTCATGCAGATCAGACTATCGTCCCGGCCCGTGTCCAGCGGCCCGTGTTCGGTTGCCCGGGGTCAGTTGCCGCGGGCGCGGGCGCGCAGGTCCTCGACGATGTCCAGCAGCGACGCCACGCTCACGTCGCCGGCGTTCCGGGCCGGCAGCGTGCCGTCCGAGGGCAGCCCGTACAGGGCGGCGCTGTAGTAGAGCCCGTCGCCGATGAGCATGATGGCGCGGGCGACGCCGGCATCACCGACGTCGGCCAGCAACAGCCGGTACCACTCGGCGTGGATGTCGGTGAACGCGGCCCGGACGTTGCTGTCGTCCTCCTGGGCCAGCCGCATGGCAGCCAGCAGCGCCCGGTCGAACGTGCTGCCGGACAGTACCGACGTGCGCACGTAGTAGTCGGAGGGCCCGGCCGGGTCGTTGCGCATGCCCTCGAAATCGGCCTCGGCCAACTCGCGCAGCTTAGCGATCAGCCCGGCGGTCAGCGCTTCCTTGCTCTTGAAGTGGTATAGCAACCCACCCTTGGACACACCCGCGGCGGCGGCAACGGCGTCGAGCGTGGCGCCGCGGGCTCCGTCGTTGATCAGCAAATCCTCGTAGGCCTGCAGGATTCGATCGCGGGCGGGTGGTGGGGTCGTCATGGCTCCAAGCCTAGCGGCCGAGGGGCCCCGGCGTGGGCCCACGGCGGCAAGGGCCCCGCCGCGAGGGCCCACGGCCCCGAGGGACCCGGAGCGAGCTTGCGAGCTCTGGGAGNCAGCGAGCTTGGGGAGGCCGGTGGGCGCTACAAGAAGTGACGAAGTGCACCGTCCGGACGGTTTACTATACCGGCTGGACGGTATAGAATAGTTGGCATGTCCACCAACTTCCGCACCCCAACCTCGCCCATTGCCGCCGTCCCCGCCAAGGCCGGGGCACGCGCATGGGTCGCACTGGCCGTGCTCATGCTGCCGGTGCTGCTGGTGTCGGTGGACAACACGGTCCTCAGCTTTGCGGTGCCCTCCATCTCGCTGGCGCTGAAGCCGTCGGCCGCCGGGCTGCTGTGGATCATCGACGTCTACCCGCTTGTCCTGGCCGGCCTGCTCGTGTCCATGGGCAGCCTGGCCGACCGGTTCGGCCGCCGCCGCATGCTGCTGATCGGCGGCGTGGGCTTCGCCCTCGTGTCCGCCGCGGCCGCGTTCGCCCCGACGGCGGAGGCCCTGATCGGCTACCGAGCGCTCCTGGGCGTCTTCGGCGCCATGCTCATGCCGTCCACGCTGTCGCTGATCCGCAACATCTTCACCCACCCGGGCCAGCGCAGCCTGGCCATCGCCATCTGGGCGGCCTGCTTCTCCGGCGGCGCGGCCCTCGGCCCGATCGTCGGCGGATTCTTGCTGGAGCACTTCTGGTGGGGCGCCGTGTTCCTCATGGCCGTGCCCGTGCTGGTGCTGTTGCTGGTCCTGGCCCCGTTCTTCCTGCCCGAGTCGCGGGACCCGAGGCCGGGCAGGATCGACCCGGCCAGCATCGTCTTGTCATTCGGCGCCATGGTTCCGCTCGTATTCGGCATCAAGGAAACGGCCCAGACGGGCCTGACCGCGGTGACCGCGTCCCTGATGCTGCTCGGCCTGGGCCTGGGTGTGCTGTTCGTGCGCCGCCAGCTGCGCCGCACCGCCCCCATGCTCGACGTGCGCCTGTTCACGAACAAGGTGTTCACCGGCGGCGTGCTGGTCAACCTGCTCAGCGTGTTCGCGCTGGTCGGATTCCTGTACTTCATCACCCAACACCTGCAGCTGGTGCTGGGCATGTCCCCCACGGCCGCGGCCTACGTGCTGGTGCCGGGGCTGGTCATCTCGATCGCGACCGGCCTGGCGGCCGCGCCGCTGTCGAAGCTGGTGCGGCCGGCGTACCTGGCCGTGGGCGGGCTGCTACTGAACGCGGCCGGCTTCCTGGTGGTCTGGTTGAACACCTCGGGGTCCGTGGCGGGCGTCATCCTCGCGTTCGCCGTCCTCGGCGCCGGCGTGGGCGTGTCCGAGACCATCTCCAACGACCTGATTCTCAGCGCCGCTCCCCCGGCCAAGGCGGGCGCGGCGTCGGCGATCTCGGAAACCGCCTACGAGGTGGGGTCCGTGCTGGGCACGGCGGTGCTGGGCAGCATCCTGGCCGCCGTGTACCGGGCCAACATCGTGCTGCCGTCCGCGCTGGGCGGCGCCGACCGGGCGTCCGCCGGCCAGACCCTGGGCGGTGCCATCGACGCGGCCGCCGGGCTGCCGGGCGAGTCGGCCAACGCCCTGCTCGTCTCGGCGAAGCACGCATTCGACGCGGGGTCGGTCATCGTGGCGGTCACGGGTGTGGCGCTCATGCTGGTCGCGGCCCTGCTGTGCCTGCGCACGCTGCGGTCGGTACCGGCCCGCAAGAACCTGGCCCGCTGACCGGGCGGCCGGCCTACTTCTTGGCGGCTTCCCTGAGCTGCTTGCGGATGGCCCGGCCGCGCAGGGCCATGGACGTCATGTGCGTGGCCAGGCCGACGCCGATGACCGGCAACGCCACGATCGTGTTGGTGGCCGTGCCGGTGATGGCACCGATGACGACCAGCGCGATGCCGATGAATGTCAGCGCCATGCCGGCGAACACCGTGTACTTGTAGGCGGCCGGGGCGGTTTCCCAGAATTCGTTGAGCACGGGGTCAAGTCTATCCGGGACCGGCTGGGCGTTGGCTGGGTGCCGGAACGGCCCGGACCGGTTAGAACAGGGACTCCTGGAAGGCGGGCACGGGCGTGACGAAATCGCCGAACCGGATGACCCGGCCCCTCAGGTCCCCGAGCCCGGCCAGGAACACCGGCCCCGCCCCGTCAGACGCCGTCCCGTCAGACCCTGTCCCGTCAGACCCTGCCCCGTCAGACGCAACGCCGTCGATCGACACCAGCGCATTGGCGCCGGACATCGAGTCGATGCGCATCCCGTGCTCCCCCTCGGACAGCGGCCGGGGGTAGGCGATGCGGGGTCCCGGCCCGCAGGCGGCGGCCGCGAGCACCGGCCGGGCCCATGCCTCGGTCACGACATCGAACCCGTCCGTCGCCTCGATCCCGGGGGCACCGGCCGCCAGCAGGTCCCGGACACGGCCGGCCGCGGCCGCATTGAGCCCGGCGAGGTCGTCCGCCGGGCGGGGCGCCAGCAGGGACGCGAACTTCGCGGTGCCGCGCACGAACTGGGTGAGCCCGGCCCGTTCGCTGACCAGGTCCTCGAGCAGCCGCACAACCCGCCCGTCCCGGGCCCGCGCCACGTAGGCGGCGACGACGGCGCCCTGGTCGGCCAGCCGGGTCCACTTGCTGCGGGCCGATGCCGTGCCGACCTTCGTGGCGCCGTCGGCGAACGTGGCCACGTACAGCCAGTGCGGCTGTGCCAGGTACGCCCGCAGCCCGGCCGGGGCCTGGCCGCTGCGGTGGAAGTCGTGCATGAACCGGAAGTCGTCCCGGGCAAAGCACGGCCCGCACTGGTAGCCACGAACGGCGGCGGCCCGCTCCGGGCAGGGCGTGTGGTCGGTGTCGTCGGGCCCGTGCACGCGGGAGTAGCCCAGGCAGCGGCGCGGGCCGGCGGCAACGGCGAACCGCAGCCAACCGCCGGCCGACAGCGGCAGCCGGGTGTCGCCGTCGTCCGCGGTCAGCGACAGTGCGGGCCCGGCAGGGTCCCACGTGACGCCGCGCACCAGGGCGGGGTCTCGACAAGCTCGACCCCCGGTGATTGAGCCCGTCGAAATCACCGGCCTCGCTCCCCGGGCGGGGTCTCGCTCCCCGGGCGCTCCCCGGCCTCGCAAGCTCGGCCGGGGCCCCTCGCGCCCGTGGGCCCAAGCTCGACCCCCGGTGATTGAGCCCGTCGAAATCACCGGCCTCGACAAGCTCGACCACCGGCGACGGGCTCGACCACCGGCGCGGCCTAGACGGCGGGCTGGACGCCGTAGGCGGTGGCGAGCTTCATGATCTTCTCGGCCCGGCCCAGGCGCGGCAGGTCGGAGCCGTCACGGATCACGCCGCCGCGGGCGTTGAAGTCGTTCATGAAGTCGGTGGCCCAGGCGACGTCGGTCGGGGTGGGGCTGATGACCTCGTTGATGATGGTGGTCTGGTCGATGGCCAGGGCCAGCTTGCCGGTCATGCCCATGGCCACCGTGATGGCCGACTGTTCGCGCAGGATCGGGTGGTTCGTGCCGACCGTCGGGCCGTCGATGGGGCCGGGCAGGTTGCCGACGCGGCTGGCGACGACCAACTTGGCGCGCGGGTAGGCCATGGCCTCCCGGTCGGCGGACATGCCGGTGTCGCGGCGGAAGTCGCCGGAGCCGAACGCCAGGCGGAACGCGCCCTCGGCCCGGGCGATGTTGTTCGCCTCCTCGATGCCGACGGCCGATTCGACCAGGGCCAGCACGCGGGTCTTGCCGTCGAGCCGGTGGAACGTCTCCTTGACCTGTTCGGCGGTCTCCGTCTTGGCCAGCATGACCCCGAGCAGGTTCGGGTTGTTGCGCAGCCGGGCGACGTCATCGGCCCAGAAGGCCGAGTGCACGTCGTTGATCCGCACCCATGCCTTGCCGCCGTTGTCCAGCCAGGTCGCCACGTCGTTGCGCGCACCGGCCTTGTTCGACGGGTCCACGGCGTCCTCGATGTCCAGCACGATCGCGTCGGCGCGGGACGCGGCGGCCTCGTCGAACAGCTCCGGACGGGTCGCGGGGACCAGCAGCCAGGACCGGGCGATCTCGGCGGGGATGGTGCGCTTGGCGGCGGGCTTGGTCTCGGGGGCGGCATCAATGCTAGACATGCCTCTACCGTATAACGGCCCCGCCCGGCCATGCCCCTGTGCCACCCCACAACGGATGGGGCCGGACGCTGGCCGAATGCGTCAGTGCCCGGCCCGGCCAAGCAGCTCCAGCAGGTTGCCGAACCCCGGCGCCTGCCCGCCCCCCGTGCGTTTGGCCGCCGCCGCGGCCATGGCCTTGGCCAGCTGCGCCTGGCTCATGGGCGAGAGCGCCCAGCCCAGCGGCGGGTCCAGCGCCGGCACGGTGTCGGGGGCAACGACGACGACGGCGCGCCCGTTCAGTGCCTGGCGCACCACATCGGTGGCCCGGCCGCAGGGGCCGCCCGTGTCCGCCAGCGGGCACACGCCGGCGGACGATTCGAGCCGTTGCAGCCATGTCTGGGGTGCGATCTGCTGGGCGCGTGCCTGCAACCCGGCCACCGGCACGACAAGTTCGCTCAACTCTCGGGGCGCGGCCGCGATGGCGTCCTTGGCCGGCGCATTCTGCAGGTAGACGATCACCGGGACCACGAAGTCCCGGGCCGTGGCTGCGCATGCCGGAGCGGCCGGAACCGCGCCGGCCAGCACACAGGTATTGTGGGCCAGGACCAGCTGGGCCAGCTGCGGCCAGACGTCGTTGATGGTGCCCAGCCCGGACGTCTCGGAGAGCCCGCCGTCGATGGCCTGGTAGCCGGCGGCCTCGCTGCACCCCCGCGGCCCGGGCGCCGGGATGCGCCCGGACGGGGAGACGATCGGGAACCGGGCCGAGAGCATGGCCGCCGTCGACCAGCGCAGGTCCAGCGGGCACTGGCCGTTGCCGAACAGGTCGATGGACACCGGCCGGCCCCGGGCGTCGGAGCAGTCGGACGCCACGTTCGGTGCAATGGCGTTGCCCAGGTCCAGCTGGCTCAGCAGCAGCCGGCACCCGTTGTTGGCGGCCGTCGAGTTGAGGATGAGCGCCCCGGCCGGCCCGCGCACCGTGCCGCTGAACGGGCCGGCCAGCAGCGGCGCCTGTCCCTGCCACAGGTTTTCCATCAGCCCGGCCCTGTCGTTCCAGGTCCGTTGGCGAAGGCCGGTGGCGGGATCCGTGAATGCCGTGGGCGCCATGAGCCCGGCCCCCGAACCGACGATGTCCCCGACCGCCAGGCCGGCCATGTCCGCGGCCAGGACCTGCGCGTCGGCGATCCGGGCCACCTTGTCCCCCGCGCCGGGCCCGTACAGGTCGGTCAGCGCCAGCCCGAGCGAGCCGCCGCTGACGCCGCTGGAGAGGAACACGGCGCTGCCGCCGCAGGCGCCCGCGCCGGCCAGTTCGCCGAACGCGCCGACCGTCCACGTGGCCGCCCGGATGCCGCCGCCGGCCGCGGCCACGAGCAGCAGCGGCCGGACACCCGGGACGCCGGCACCGTTCCCGCCCACCGGCAGCGTGCAGGCGCCGGAGCCGGCCAGCCATTGCGTGAACCGGCCCGCCAGGTCCTGGCGCTGGAAGCCTGCCGCGGCCGGCGCCGGAGCACCGGCGGTCAGCTGGCGGACCGCGTGCAGGGCCGGCGGGCCGCCGTTGTACGAGCCGACCACCAGGACGAGCACGATCAGCGACAGGATGGGGTTGGCGCGCAGGCCCAGCCGCTCAAAAAGCGGCAACGGCCGCTGGTGCTGCATGCCGACCACCAGGAACCCGATCACGACGGCCCACGAACCCACGGCCAAGATCGCGGTGCCCACGACGCCCACGGTGCGCGACACCGCCACCGGGAAGAACAGGAACGCGCCGAGGATCAGCGCGCAGCCGATGGTCACGGCCACCGAGACCGCCATCGTCCGGTCGTTCGGCGGCCGGGACGGCAGCAGCGCCTTGTCCCACACGACCCGCACCAGGATGCTGCCCACCGGGAACGCGCCGAGCACGAGCAACCAGCCGAGCACCAGGAAGAACGCCGACCAGCCCGTGTCCACGGCCTGGCCGGGCGGCACGGCCACCCCCAGGGACAGCGGCGCCGTGAAGGAACGCACCAGCGCCAGCCCGGCGACGGCCAGGAATCCCGTGGCCAACAGGTCCCCGCAGCGCCACACGTCCAGGGCCCGGCCGAAGTCCGCCGGCCCCGGCACGGCCGGCAGGCCCGCCCCGAGCAGGACCCGCAGGACCAGGCTGAACGCGGCCAGGCCCAACGGCAGGCCCAGGAAGAACCAGAACTGGAAGTTGGGCCAGTTCACCGTCCCGCCCATGACGAACACCACCAGCAGCGCGGCCACAAGCACGCCCGGCCCGTACGTCCACCACCAATAGTTCGGGCTGTGCTTGGGGATCGCCTCCTTCCGGGCGAACAGGTTCCAGGCCAGCTCGCTGCGGCGCCGGCCCACGCTGAACAGGCCGATGGCGACCACGGCGACCGCCGCCGTCGTCCACCAGAACTGGCCGTCACCGAGGCCGGCGCCGGCCCAGAAGCGCAGCGTGTCCGGCAGCTGGTCGTTGACCCCGGCGATGGGCAGCAGGGCCAGGACGGCGAAGATCAGCAGCACGGCCGCGCTGATGCGTTGGAAGAACAGGGCCTGCCACGTGCGCCGCAGGCCGCGGAACACGCGGGCGCGAACGGCGGGCGCGGCGAACAGTGCGACGACGACGCCCGCCAGTGCCGCCCATTTGACCCAGGTCGCGGCCACCATGAGGGCCGACAACGCGGTCCC
Source organism: Specibacter cremeus (assembly GCF_003946885.1). Taxonomy (GTDB): domain Bacteria; phylum Actinomycetota; class Actinomycetes; order Actinomycetales; family Micrococcaceae; genus Specibacter; species Specibacter cremeus. The sequence continues at coordinate 9,446 of NZ_RWKQ01000033.1, forward strand.
CGGGCCGCCGAGCCCGCGCGCGCCGGCCAGCGCGACCGCGCCGATCCAGACACACACGGATTCGGTGAACTCGGCCAGCATCACGAGCACCAGGAACGTGCGGACCAGGTGGCGGCGGCCGAACAACCGCCAGAACAGGGTGATGTACGCGACGGCGAACAGCAGGTCGAACAGGGCGTAGATGCCCAGCAGGCCGGCGACCTGGCCGCGCAACCCGCTCGACAGGTCGCGCCAGGCGGGCCAGTTCTGCTGCCCGGCGCCCGGCGAGAGCCCCTGCAACCCGGCGGCGGTGCCGGCCCGGCCGTCCGCGGTCACGGCGGCGCCGATGAGCCTGTCGAGTTCGGCCATGGACAGCCACGCACCGGCCAGCACGGCCGCCAAGGTCGCGTTGGCCCACCGGCCGAACCCGTCCTCCACCCGGGAGACGGGCCGGTCGCGCGCCAGTTCCGTGTCCGCCTGGACGTGTTGCCGTGCTGCCGCCATGACCCGCCCCCTGCCCCGCGTTTTCACCCCAGTGGACACCCGGGCCCGGTCGGCGTCAAGGGATCGGTGCGGTTCGTGAGGGGCCCGGCGGCCACGGCGAAGCCCATGTAGGAAACGGCCGTGCTCCGCACCCGGCCGAAGTCCAGCCGGCGGCCGAGTTCCCCATACGAGATCGCGCCGCGGCGGGCCCGGCCGAAGTCCAGGATGCGCAGCGGGTTGCGGGTCCTGGGCGCCAGCCCGGCCAGTTCGCCGATGCGCAGGCCGTGGCGGGCGCAGCCGGCCGCCAGTTCGTCGGGCGTGATGAACATGTCCCAGTCGTGCAGGGCGGTGTCGAGGACCCGGGTGAAACGCCACTGCTGCATGACCTTGATGACCAGCAGCCTGCTGGCCCGGGTGCGGTTGATGGTGTCGAACAGGAACACGCCGTCCGGTTTCAGGGCCCGGGCGCATTCCCCGATCACGGCGTCGACGTCGGCGACGTGCTCGAGCACGTCGGCACAGTAGACGACGTCGAATCCGCCCGTCCGCACGGGCAGCCGTTCGCCCGCACCGGCCCGGTAGTCGATCTCGAGGCCGTGTTCGACGGCGTGCCGGCGTGCCGCTTGGAGTGACACCTCCGAGGGGTCCACGCCCACAACGTGGTAGCCCGCGCGGGCGAATTCCTCGGCGAGGAACCCTCCCCCGCATCCGACGTCGAGGGCCCGGGCGGGGGCCGGGCCGTGGCCCGTGCGCCCGGCCAGGACCTGCCGGAAATAGCCGAAGCGGGCCGCGGTCATGCTGCCGTGGAGCAGGTTCAGCGGGTTGTCGCCATCCCACCATGACCGGCCCAGGCGGTTGTAGATGTCATTGTCGATCGGCACGGGACCACCTCCGTCCGGCGAGTGTACCGTCCGGCGAGTGTACCGTGCGGCGGCGGGCGTCCCCCGTGGGAACTCCCGCCGCCGCACCCGTGCCGACCATGAGCCCGGCTAGCCCCGCCGCGTCCTCCGGTTCCGGCGTACCAGCACCAGTCCGGCGATCAACGCCGCCAGGGCGCCGATGGTGAGTGCGCCGATGCCCGCCGCACCCGTGGAGCCCAGGCCGGACCCGGCGCCGCCCCCGGCGGGCGGCAGCGGGGCGGCCTTGAACGTGTTGGTGACGTGCACGGCCGCGGTGCCGGTGACCGCCACCTTCCCGTCCCTGCCGCCGGCCGACGTCGTGTAGCTGACGGCATCCCCGTCCGGAACGAACGTCTCCGCCACGACGCAGTCGGCACTATTCGGGACACTGATGGTCCTCGACTCGCCGTCCTTCAGCGTGAACGCGGCGTCGGCGGCGGCCAGCACCACGGGGCCCTGGCCGGTGGTGCAGGCCAGCGTGAAGCTGTACGGGCCGGCGTTGCCGTTGACGACCATCTTCGTGACGGTCAGCAGCCCGGCGTCGAAGGTGTTGGTCACCATCACGGCGGCCGGCGTCTTGCCGCCGACGACGGCGAGGCTCGCCGCAGTGCCGTCAGAACCAGTGCCGTCAGAACCAGTGCCGTAGTCGACGACGACGCCGGACGCACCACCGGTGTTCGTCTCCGTCACGTCACACCGCGCACCCACGGGCAGTTTTTCCACGGTGGCGGACTCACCGCCCTTGAGCACGATCCGTTGATCGGTCACCACGGCTGTCGCCACGGACCCGCCCTGCGGCAGGGCGCAGGTCACGGACAGCGTGAACTCTCGCTTGCCCACGAAGCCGGCGGCGGCGCCGTCGACCTTCTTCGTCACGGCCAGCCGGCCGTAGTCGAAGGTGTTGACGGCGGTGATGGACAGCGCCTGGATCGTCGAGGGGTCACCCAGTTTCGTCACGACCGCGGCGTTGTCGAACGTGTTGTGGTCCACGGTGCTGGTGGTGGCGCCACCGGTGTTCGTCTCGACACCGAAGCAGTGCGTGCCCACGGGCAGCTTGACCGGCTTGCCGTCGGCACCGTTCAGCCCCGCGATGACCTGCCCGCCCCTGATGCCCACCGCCCGGGAGAACACCGTGGTGCGCAGGGGCTTGGCATCCGGTCCGGTCACGTCGCGCTCACACGTGACGAGGACGCTGAACACGGCGTCCTTCGCGTAGGTTTCGCCGGCGGCATCGCCCTTCAGCTCCTTGGCCAGGCCGATGGTCCCGGCGGAGAACGTGTTCGCGCCCGCACCCGTGAACCCGGCCACTTCCCGTCCTCCGTCCTTGATGGCGACGGTCACGGGGCCCGGCGTGTAGTCGGCACCGCCGTTGTCCGTCTCCGTCACGAGACAGTCCGCTCCGGCCGGCAGGCCGGTCAGCGGCGCGGACAGGAAGGAGTCCTGGCCACCCGCACCCTTGGGGATGGTGATCGACTTGTCGATGGCGCCGTCCTTGCCGTTGAACGAACACACCACGTGGTAGGTGAACGGGCCCTGGGCCAGTTCGGGGGCGCCGGAGCCGGTCACCTCCTTGCTGATGACGAGCGAGCCTGTGCGGAAGTCGTTCGTGACCGCGATGTGCTGGGGTGTGCCGGCCGTGGTGGTCACCGGGCCTGATCCTGCTCCGGCGCTGTCCCCGGCCGGCAGGTACGTGACCTCCGTGGCGCCGCCGTCGTCGGTTTCCACCGCATGACAGTCGCTGCCCGGTGGCACGGCCGTGACGAAACGGGGCTCCGCCACCGGGACGAGGACCGGCTTCGGGTTGTAGCCGGCAACCGGCGTCCCGTGGAAGGCGCAGAACAGGTTCATCGGGTATGCGGGCTGCGCGAAGCCGGCACCGTCACCGGTCACCTTCTTGGTCAGTTCGACGACGGCGTCCGGGAAGTCGTTCGTGATGGCCACCGTCTCGACACTCGGGACACCCAGGCCGGGTTTGATCGTGACGGTGACCGGGTGGTCCTTGCCATGGTCCGTGAAACCGCCCTTGGCGTCCTCCTCCCAGACGGAGCAGTCCGCGTTGGCGGGGATGCCCGTCACGCCGACCGGCGCCGCGGAGCTGACCTGGTAGGTCGCCTCGAGCACCGTCGTCTTCGCACCACCCACGGGTGTGATCGCACACGTGACGTGGAACGGGAAGCCCAGGTTCGCCAGCGGCAGCTTGCTCGGATTGTCCCCGATCTTCTTCTGCAGCTGGAGGCTTCCGTACGCGAGCGCCACACCGACCTGGATGGGTTCGGTGGGCGGCAGCACGTGCGCGCTGCCGTTCTTGTCCGTGGTCTCGGCGTGGCCGTAGGAGTTCCAGGCGATGGTGGGATCGGCCTTCTGCGTGACGTCCATGGGCGCCTTCATGGTGAACGCGATTTCCACGCCCTTGCCGGGGGCCAGTTTGGGATTGAACGTCAACCGGAACTGCAGGCCCGTGACATTCGGCCCGAACGGCGCGTTCCACGCGGACGCGGGGCACTGCGCGGCGTTGGAGCCGGCGCCGCCCATCTTAAGGTCGTCGGTGCAGATCGCGTCCTTGGTGCTGTACAGCGTTGCCATCGTGGCGCCGTCCCCGGTGAGCGTCGGCTCGGTGGCCAGGGTCGGGGCCGTGTCCCACTGCGTACCGCGGTCCAGGTTGCCCACAACCGTCTTGTCGCCCGGGCCTGGCAGGCGGTCGACGATCCGCATGTCCGTGCCGCTTTCGGTGCCGGCGTTGACGACGCGCAGCAGGTACTGGAACGTGTCACCGGGGTTGACCATGGCGATGCACGGGTAGGCCGTGTACTTGGCGCCGGCCGTGCCGGTCGTGACCGGGCAGGTTGGGCCGCCGACGGCGACGGACTGCTTCGTCAGCGTGTTGTACCAGCCCAGGCTCGGCGTGCCGGCCACCCACTTGCGGGCCTGGAACGCGGCACCCGTGGTGACCTTCACCGTGGCGGTGCCGGTGCAGTACGTGCCGTCGCCGAACCTGGCCGCGGTCTCCGCGGCGGGGCTGCAGGACAGTTTCGGGTGGGAGGACGTGGCGCCCATGGTGTTCGTCAAGATCTGGCCGGCCGTGACGCCGGGGGCGAGCCCTGCCCGGATCTCGATGGTGAACGTGGAGCCGGGCGTGAGCACGAATGGCGACCCGTCCGCGTTCTTGCCGAAGTCCCAGACGAGCATGTCGATCTTTTCGCCGTTGACGACCGGGGTGAACGCGGGCGTCGGCGGGGTCGGCGTGCCGGCCGGAACCTGCACACCCGTCACCTTGAACGGCTGGCCGTTGTCGCCCTTGAACGTCTCGTCAAAGGCCAATCCGGCCGGCAGCAGGTCCTTGACCACCACGTTGGGCAGGTTCGCGGTCCCACTGTTGGTGACCTTCAAATAGAACGGCGCCGTCTCGCCGGGCGCCAGCGACGTGTCCTGCGTCTTGTTGACGGTCAGCGCGGCGTCGCCGGGCACCAGTTCAAGCCCGGAGGTGACGTCACCGATGGGCGTGGGATCGGTGTTGATGACCGTCTGGAACGAGCCGCCGGCGGTATTGGCCAACGTGCCGGTCACATGCTTCGTCGCATCGCTGCGCAGCGCCGCGCGCGGGCTCACGCCGAAGTTCAGAGTGCCGCGGCAGGTGGGATCGGTGGGGCACGGCGTGATCACGAAGTTGCCGCTGCCGTTGGAGAACGTGGCCCGGATGCCCAGGACGTCGGCGGCGTTGGTGCCGGCGGGGAGGTTGGCGGCGCTCGACGGCGTGCCCGGCTGCCAGCCGGCCGCGGTGAGCGCGTCAATCTGGACGCGGTTGGCGCCGGCCGGCATCTTGACGGCCGTGAACTTCACGAAGTCGACGGCATCGAAGAATCCCGTGTCCGTATCCGTCAGTTGCAGTGTCTTGGCGCTCAAGTTGCCGGTGTTGAAAATCGTCAGCGCGACGTTGGCGACCTGCCGCTGCATGCCGGGGATGAACTCCGGCAGCGTGGCCGGGGAGATGTTCTTGTTCAGCGAGGCGGCCGCGTTGGCATCCCCTGTGGTGATCGATGGTGCGCAGGCCGGGGCGCCGGGTGTGAAATCGCCGCCGGCGGCGGTGGAGAAACAGTTGAGGATGCCCAGGTTGTTGGCCGTGCCGCCGCGCCGCTCCGTGACCAGCTTGAGCGTCAGCTGCTGCGTCGGATTCAGGTTGCCGGCCATGGACGCCTTGATGCCCGTGGCCGCATCCAGCTGTGCCGGCGTGGCGCCCCCGTAGGGGACCCACACGCCGCCGGTGAAGATCTCGAGGGTGACACCCTGCGCCGGCGTCACGGATGCGGACGTCAGCTTGAGGACATCGAATGGATTGTTCCCGGGCTGGGGTGTCCCGTCGGCTGCCGGCGGCGGATCGGCGATGGTGGGGGTGATCAGCGGTTTGTTGCCGTTGTTCTTCAGATTCAGCGTGAACGGGATGGGCTGGCCCGGCGGCACCGAGGTCTGGCCCACGGTCTTGGTTCCCGTGCCGTCGTTGCGCGGCGCCTCGATTGACAGGTCCTTGCAGGCGGTGCCCGTGGCCGTTCCGGATCCGTCGTTGCGTCCGGCATCGCCCGTGAAGGCGGCACAGTTGGCGATGCCGGGGCTGGTGCCGCCGGGCAGGTCCTCGGCCGTGACCTTGCTGTTCAGCGTCCCGTGGATGTCCAGGCCGGCCGTGGCGCCCTCGACGATCGCGGCGTTGCCGTCGGCGTCCTGCCCCGTGTAGGTGGCCACCATCTTGGTGACGCCGACGCCGTCGAGCGTGTTCTGCAAGGCGGCCAGTTCGGCCACCGTGTAGGTCGTGGTGGCGTCGGTGCCATTCCTCGTCAGCGTGACGGTGACGGACGTGGCGCCCGCCGGGGGACGGAACCTGATCGTCTGCAGGTCCAGCTTGTCGAACTCGGAGGTGGGGCCCGGCTCGGTGATCGTGATCGTCTTGACCGGGAACGGCGAGCCGTTTGCCACGTCGATCATGGCCGAGACGGGCGAGTTCTCACCCAGCACGGCGTATTCCCCGGCGTCCTGCTTGAAGTTGCCGTCGGTGTCCGGGAAGAACGTCTTCTTGCCCGTGAGCACCAGGGTGTCGGGCAGGATGATGTAGTTCGCGCAAGCGTCCTTGCCTGACTTGTCGCCGAGTGCGCTCTCATGGGCCGACGGCGTCGCGCAGTTACCGAGAGTCACCTTGCCGGCGGGCTTCAGCGGCTGCCCGGTCGACCTGTACGTGTCGCGCAACTTCATGCCCGTGTCGACGGAGCCGCCGGTGGCGTCGTAGGGCAGCAGTCCGCCGGCCGCATTGGTGAAGATCACCTGTACACCCACCACGTCGGCGGCATTGGCACCGTTGGGCAGGGCCAGTGCACCCGCGGCCGTGATCGTCGCACCCGCCACCCAGGCGTTGCCGACCTTGACCCGCAACGTGGCCGTGTCGGCGCCCTTGGGGAACGCGGTGACCGATGCGCCGGTGAAGTTGAAGTTCTCGAACGTGTCCGGGTTGTCATCGGTGATTGTCAACGACTCGATGGCGGCGGACGACGAGGACCCGTTGCGGACACCCAGCGTGATGGTGCTCGCCTCCCCGGATCCGGCGACGGCCGAGCCGTCCTTCCACACCTTCGTGGCGATGGGGTTGACGACCTTCGGCACGGAGACGTCAATGACGTTGGTGTCCTGCACCGGGTCGAAGTTGCCGCCGGAAGCGGAGGCGGTGTTGGAGATCTTCGTGCCATCCGCGACCTGGCTGTCCGCGGGCAGCGAGACGCCGATCTCGAACGTGATGGGGGTGCCCGTCTTCAGGCCCACCGCGCCGACGGGCGAGTCCAGGGGCTGGAGCAGCGCGATGACCAGCTCGCGCGTGACCGGGTCAAACGTGACCTTCCGGGTGTCGGTGTCCTTGGGCAGGGAGGCCTGGTCGACCACCAGCCCCTCGGGGAGCGTGTCCTTGATCGTGAAGTCCACGCACTCGTCCGTGGTGCCCGAGCAGGTCACCACGATCTCGTAGTTGAACGCCGTGCCCGGCACCAGGGCCGCGGCGCCCAGGTCATTCGTCTTTGTGATGGTAGCCGTCGGCTTGCTGTCAGCGCCGGCCGCGTTCGCAACCGTTCCGGCCCCCACCCCCAGAACCGCAAGACTCATGGCCGTCAACGATCCCACCAACGCCCTGAAGCGTTGTCTCCCCCGGTACCGCATTCACCCTCACTTCGTCGATCAACGCCTGCGCGCGAACGGACGCCATGATGAGGCGTCGCCGCGGAGGGCACACGGCGGCCCCATCATCGAGGGTATAGACCGGTACCTGCCGCGATGCGTCGAAAGTGGCCGCGGGCGCAAAGCGACGCCTGACGGTGCGCAGAATGCCTCCTGGCCGGGAACCGTCACGCGTCGCCGGACGACGACGGCAGCCGGGTCAGTCTTCCGGCGCGCCGGCCCGGCCGTGCCCGTCGGGAGTCCCGGCCTGGAATTCGGCCCGGTATTCGGAGGGGGACAGCCCGAGCCGGGTCCGGAACACGCGGCCGAAGGCGTCGGCGCTGGCGAACCCGGATTCCTTGGCCACCCGGGACAGCGTCGCGTCGGACCGCGGCTGCCGCAGGAGCAGTTTCGCGTGGCCGAGCCGGCGTGTGCGCAGCATGGCCGCGACCGACACCGGGCGTCCCTCGAAGAGCTTGTACACGTACCGCCGGCTGACGCCCAGGTCCGCGGCCAATTCGCTGACACCGAAATAGGGGTCCCGGAACCGTGCATCGATGAGTTCCAGGACCCGCAGGCGGTGCTCGTCGGTGGCGGAGTCCCGCCGGCCGGACGCGCCCTGGTGCTGGAGCAAGATGGCGACCACGAGTTCCAGGATGGCGTTTTCGACGGCCGCCGCCGGGATGGCTGCGCCGTCGCCGGGGATTTCACCGGTGCCCTTGACGAGTTCGCGGATGCCGGCCACGAGCGGTCCGCCGTGCCACCCGGCGCCGGCCAGCGCGTCGGCGTCCACGCCGCGGCTTTCGACGTAGTCGATGGGGACGTGCAGCAGTGTTCCCTCGCCGCCATCCACTGCCCGGAATTCGAAGGTTTCTCGCGGCAAGTACGTCACCACATGCCCCGGGCCGACCGTGCCGGTGTGCCCGCGCTGGGTGTAGGTCAAGGTGCCGGCGTGCACCAACACCACGAGGACGTACTTGTCGAAGGCATCACCGAGGTGCGAATCCTCCCGGTAAACGGTGCTGCCGTCGCCGCTGGCCACCGCCACCACAAGCTGATCCCAGGCCCACATGCGCATGCGCGCGGCGAAGTCTCCGTCATTGGCCGGAACAATACGCCCGAGCACATCAATCGTGCGCACCGAGTCGGGGCCGTCAAGGACTGTGCCGTCCCGGTGTCGGAGCACGACGTCACGTAGGTCCAAGTTTCCGCCTGCAGCCAACGCATCCCCCACGATGAGTGTGTCCCGCACCGACAATGCGGATGAAATTCCGATGTTACCGATGCGTAGACGTTTCCGCCCAATCGAATACGACGAAGGCCCCGGCTGGAGCACGACTGGCCGGGGCCTGCTCGGCTCACTGTGTCAGGAGCCAGGGAACTGCTGGAAGCATGTGGGCCTGAATATTCACATGCTGGCCAGGGGTTCCCCTGCTTTGACAGCCCAATCCAGATCATCGCACCATTCATGGCGCTGGGCACTCGCGAACAATTTCGCAGAAGCCCGGCGCCATGTCCTGGCTCCTAGAGGTCCAGATCGGTCAACGCCGGCTGGCTTCCCCATTTTCCAGCCTCTTCGCCCGTCTGCCCAGATACTCGTGAAACTTCGGCGCCGTGTATTCATACTGTCCTTTTTGAATTCGGAATACAATCCCCTGTTCCGCCAATCGTCCCATCAAGACGTTGACATTTCCTTCAGTCTTGCCCGAATGCACATGAATATCTGACGTCTTGAGCGGAGGATAGTTGCACAGTCCGGTGCGCGACAACAGGTCGGACTCTGACGGTGTCAGCGTGTCCATGCGGCTGTCGTAGAAGTCTCTGTCGAGACGTTCATAAATGTCCGCCTCAACCGCGTCCAGCAATTCCTGAGAAAGCGATACCGCTCCCACCCCACTCGCGGCATCCCACAGCTCAGCGCCCCACAATTGAATAAAGTATGGATAGCCCTCTACCTCATGAATAACACGGTCGATCAGATCATCGGACGGTTCAATCCCAGTTCCTTCAAGGGGACGCGTGAATGCGTTGCGGGCACTTTCCATGTCAAGGCTGCCTATATCTTCACCACGGAACATCCGCTCACTGTAGGTGCGCGCTTTTTGTATGTTCGCCCGGAGCGTGGGAAGTCCACAGAGAACCAGTGCTAGCGGAAGACCGCTTTCTTGCAGCGCATTGACCGTTGCCACCAACAATGACAGAGGGTGTTCACCGCCACGCGTTTTGTCATCGTGAATAACCTGGGCCTCGTCGAGAAGTAGCACATAACCGGCGCCGCCACTCGCCACGGCGGCCTCTGCTACGTTGTATAGCGCTGTCGCAAGATCCTTCTGGTTGGAGTTCTTGCCCAAGTCGAGGGAAACCTCGACATCCTCCCACGAGACTGAAAGTTTGCCCACAACTGCGGCCGCGATATCGCGAATGCTCTCGCGGATGCGCACTCCCCGGTCGAGTTTGGCGACCATCTGATGCGCTTTGGCGGCCAAACTCTCCGCGATTGCAGACTCAGTGTTGTGCCGAGGTTCCAACTGCATGCGGCTCGCCGACCATCCAAGCCCTGCAGCGTCCTCTTCGAATTTCTTCAAAAGGACGCTCTTGCCTACGCCACGAAGTCCCGTCAGCCGGATGCTCGCCGGAATCTCAGGAGCGGCGGCGAGCGCGGCTGCGAAGCGTCGCCTCTCCTTGTCGCGGCCGGCCAGGAACAGCGGCTGAAGGGCGGCCCCGGGCCGGTATGGGTTCTTGAGAGCGGGAGACATATCAGTCCTTACAGCCAGGTTGTAATTATCGGCAATTCTAACAGACTGGCTGTTGGAACCGATAGGCAAACCTGGTGGCTGAGTTCGTTGGGCACACGTTGGGTTGGGGCCACATAACGAAAGCAGGCCAGGAGCCAATCGGCCCCTGACCTGCGTCGGTAGCGGTGGGGAGGCTCGATCTCCCGACCTCACGATTATGAGTCGTGCGCTCTAACCAACTGAGCTACACCGCCACGAATGGGCAAGGTCCGTGCTTCGCCGGCCAAAACCGCCTTGACACGGACCCTTCCATTCAGAGCCCCCCACCGGAATCGATCCGGTGACCTCGTTCTTACCAAGAACGCGCTCTACCACTGAGCTAGGGGGGCAACGAGAGAATACTTTACCAGCGGTTTTCTCGGATGCGAAATCGGCCGGGGCATACCCCGCCGCACCCCCGATTGCCGCGGAATCCCGGGGTTCTACGCCGCCGGGCGGGCCACGCTCGGCATACCCCGTGAAGCGCTGGCCAGGGCGACGGCGGCGGCCCCGGCGGCGACGCCGACGACCAGTGCCGCCACGGTCACGTCGAAGGCGCCAAACTCGCCGGAGACGGCCAGCAGCACCACGGCCCCGGCGGTCGCGGCGGCCGTAACGGCTAGCAGTATGCCCAGAGGTAACGCCAGGTATCCGGCCGGCCGCAGCGCCCGCGCGTCCGGCCGCGCACGCCGGATGACTTCCACCGGCGCCAGCCCCGCGACGATGAGTGTGGCGAGCATCGACACGGCCCACGCCAGCGTGGCCGCGCCGAATCCGGCGGGAAAAGCCTCTGCCGGCGGTTGCGCCGGATATGCGGTCCGCCACAGGGCCAGGACCCCGGCTCCGGACACATCCAGGCCCAGCAGCACCGCGAGCAGCACCAGGGGGCGCCACACGGCCCATCCCCGGCCCTGGTCCCGGCTCCGCCGGCTGGCGCGGACCACGGACGCGAGGATCGGAAGCGCCGCCACGAACGCCACGACGCATCCGGCCGCGGCCGCCCACCCGGCGACGGCCAGCAGCCCCGCAACCCCCGTGGCCACATGGGCCGGCCTCGGGTCGAGCAGCCAGCGGTTCACCGCCGCCGAGACAAGGAATCCGGCGCACCACGCCACCCAGACCATGCTGACGCTCGCCTGGACGCGGCGCCGGGCCGGCTCACCGCCCGCCGCGCAAGCCCGCGGGCCACGGATCCACTGCCTGGCGGCACCGGCGAAGAGGTCGACCACCATGGCGCCGTCGGCGCCGGAGTCTTCCACCAGCGCACGCAGTTCGTCGCCGTAGCGTTCCATGAACGACGGCGGATAGCTCGCCAGTGCGCGTCGCGCCCACCACGCCGAGGCGCTCACGCCGTCGCCGCCCTGAGCCGGGCGCCGGCCACCTTGCTGAACTTGTCGAGCGCGGCGAGCCTGGCGCGCAGCGTCTGCGTGCCCGCGGCCGTGATGGCGTAGGGCCGGCGGGCACCGTCCGCGGGCAGCGCCACGATGAGCCCCTGGCCCTCCAGCCGGGCAAGCGCCCCATACAACGTGCCGGGGCCGAGCTCGATGCCGGCGTTGGCCGCGATGTCGGCCGTCATGGAATAGCCGTGCCGGGGGCCGCCGGCCAGACTGCCCAGGACCAACAGGCCGGGGTCCGACCACTCGGCATTGTCCCTGCGACGGGCCATGGACACCACCACCTTCGTCCCCGCGCAATACGCACCAGGTACTACGCCATACGTAATAGTGGCCCCACGCTACACCCGCCGGCGCCCCGCGTCGACCCCTCAGCCGGTGAACGGCCGGTAGTTCGCCGGCTGGACGTCCCCCACGGCCAGCCCGTTCGGGACATCCAGCCACGGCCCGTGGCCGGGCAGCACACACCCCACCGATTCGGTCCCAAGCGCCCGGGCCGCGGCAGGAACCCCGGCCGGGTCGGCATGGAACTGGCGGGGCAGGTACTGCGGTCCGGACCACGGACTCAGCGGATGGCCGCCGATGACGACGTCGCCACTGGCCAGCACGCCGGCCGCGCGGAACAGGTATCCCGTGTGCCCGGCAGTGTGGCCACCCGTCAGGATGGGTTCCGGCGCACCCGGCAGGGCGGCCGGGGTCACGCCGTCACCGAATGCCCGGACGGCCGGCGTGGCCACGCCGGCCAATCCCCCGGCGCGCAGGGCGTGGACGGCCCAGCGGGCCACCCGAGGGTACAGCAGCCGCCAACCGAGGTCCGCGATCGTGACCTGTTCGGTGATCTCCCGGCGGACATTGGCAAGCTCGCGTTGGTGCGCGAACACCGGTACACCCTGCGCGGCCAGGAACGCGGCCGAGCCGATGTGGTCCGAATGCCCGTGCGTGACGAGCAGGCCCGCACAATCGGCCACGTCGCGGCCCAGCGCCGCGAAAGAGGCCAGCAGCCCGTCCCGGTCCCCGGGATAGCCGGTGTCCACGAGCGTGAAGCGCCGGGAGCCGGGCTCGGTCGCGATGACCCAGTTGGCGGCCGGCCCCTCGACGAAGAAGATGCCCGGCCGGACCTCCGTCAGTGCGTGCTCAACGGTCCAGGCCATCGCTGCCCTCCTTATCTCCTACGTGGACAGACAAGGGTCTCGCTCCCCAGCCGCTCCCCACCCTCGCAAGCTCGGTCGGGGCCCCTCGCGGCCGTGGGCCCAAGCTCGACCACCGGTGGTCGAGCTTGCCAGACCCTTGTCTGTCAGCTGGAAGTGGTGGTTACCACTTGCCCTTGCGGTTGAAGTCCCGGCTGCCGGCCTCGCTGCCGTGGCGCGGGCGGCGGTCGCCGCCGCCGTGGCCCGTGTGGCCCTGGCCGCGATCGCCCCGGTCGAAGCCACGGTCATTGCCGCGCTCGAAGCCCCGGTCTCCACGGTCGTTCCCACCGCGGTAGCCGCCGCGGTCGCCGTCGAACTTCTTCTTGAAGCCGCCCTGGCCGCGGCCCTTGAACCCGCCGCCGGACGGGCGCCGGCCGTTGTCCAGCTCCAGGTTGATGAGCTCGCCACCGATGCGGGTCCGGCTCAGGGCCTGCCACTGGTCCTTCGACAGGTCCGCCGGCAGTTCGACGAGGCTGTGGTCGGAGCGGATGTCGATGCCGCCGATTTGCGACGACGACAGCCCGCCCTCGTTCGCGATGGCGCCGACGATCGAGCCGGGGAGCACGCGCTGGCGGCGGCCCACGGCAATGCGGTACGTGGCGTTGCCCTCGGTCAGCGTCCGCGACGGGCCGCGCGAGCCGAAGCCGTCCTTGTTCCGTTCGCGCTTCTGGAATTCCGGCGCGGCCGGCAAGTCCTGGACGAGCAGCGGCTGGCCGCCCTGGGCCATGACGGCCAGCGCGGCGGCGATCTCCGCGGCCGGGACGTCATGCTCTTCCTCGTAGCCGGCGATGAGGTCGCGGAACTTGGAGACATCCTCGCTGGCCAGCGTCTCGGTGATCCGTTCGGCGAACTTGCCCAGGCGCAGGTTGTTGATGGTCTCGGCGCTGGGCAGGTGCATCTGCTCCACCGGCTGGCGCGTGGCCTTCTCGATGGCGCGCAGCAGGTACTTCTCGCGCGGGGTCATGAACAGGATCGCGTCGCCGGAGCGGCCGGCGCGGCCCGTGCGGCCGATGCGGTGCACGTACGACTCGGTGTCGTGCGGGATGTCGTAGTTGATGACGTGCGTGATGCGCTCCACGTCCAGGCCGCGGGCGGCGACGTCGGTGGCGACCAGGACGTCGATCCTGCCGTTGCGCAACGCCTCGACGGTGCGCTCGCGCTGCTGCTGCGGGATGTCGCCGTTGATGGCGGCGGCCTGGAAGCCGCGCGACTTGAGCTTGTCCGCCAGGTCCTCGGTGGCCATCTTGGTGCGCACGAACGCGATGACGCCGTCGAAGTCCTCGACCTCGAGCACGCGGGTCATGGCGTCCAGCTTGTGCGGGCCCATGACCTGCAGGTAACGCTGGCGGGTGTTGGCGCCCGTGGTGGTCTTGGACTTGACCGTGACCTCGGCCGGGTTGTTCAGGTACTGCTTGGAGATGCGGCGGATCTGGCCCGGCATCGTGGCTGAGAACAGGGCCACCTGCTTCTCCGCCGGCGTCTGGGACAGGATCTGCTCGACGTCCTCGGCGAAGCCCATGCGCAGCATCTCGTCGGCCTCGTCCAGCACCAGGTACTGCAGGTTGGACAGGTCCAGGGAGCCCTTGGACAGGTGGTCGATCACGCGGCCGGGCGTGCCGACGACCACCTGGGCGCCGCGGCGCAGGCCGGCCAGCTGCGGGCCGTAGGCCGAGCCGCCGTAGACGGGCAGCACGGTGAACTCGTCGAGGTACTTGGCGTAGGACGTGAACGCCTCGGCAACCTGCAGGGCCAGTTCGCGCGTCGGGGCCAGCACCAGGACCTGGGTGGCCTTGGTTGGGCCGTTCACTTCGGCCAGCTCGGCCATGCGGGACAGGGCCGGGACGGCGAACGCGGCGGTCTTGCCGGTGCCGGTCTGGGCCAGGCCGACAACGTCGCGACCCTCGAGCAGCAGCGGGATGGTGGCCGCCTGGATGGGCGAGGGCTTCTCGTAGCCGACGTCGCTCAGGGCGGACAGCACGCGGGCGTCGATGCCGAGGTCGGCGAAAGTGGTTTCCTGCTCCTCGGCGGAGTCGGTGTGGTTTTCGGGCATTTCGGGCAATTCGGGCATGGAAATGATGTCCTCATTCATAGGGCCGGGCGGCAAGGTGCCGCATGACAAGGAAATCCAGCCGCAATAGGCATCCCGGGGCCGGACTTCCGCGCCATGGCTCCGTTCTCACGGACCGGGCGCCGACGGGTGTCGGCGCCGCTTGGCGATTTCTTTGCCGGCAATCCCCTATGAACGTTCTTGCCCGCCGTCAGATGCGCGGGCCCCATACACTTCGCCACTCCTGCCTCAAATATTGGGCAGGAAGATAAATCAAGGAGATACCGGAGTGGGGGATAGTTAAAGTGTAGGGCATAGGCTACAGTCCCCCGCGCACTTCGCTCGGCGATCACGGGTGAGGTTGGCCACAGGCGCCGGACGAGGCTACCGGGGCGCCTTCACGAACGCGGCCAGCTCGGCCGCCATCGGAACCGGATCCCACGTGTGGTTCGCCCCCGGCATCCGCTTGTGCGTGGCGCCGGGGATCGCCGCGACGATCGCCTCCGCGGCAGTCAGCATGACGGGGTACGTCTCTTCACCCGTCATCACCTGCACGGGCACGTTGATCCCCGAGAACAGCTCCGCGAGGGGCGCCGATTCCGCCCAGGCGAGCGACTCGGCGTCGGGCCGGTGACTGACCACCTGGGACACCATGGTCGGGAAGACCGGCGACGTACGTGCGTTCGCCAGGAACTCCGGCGGCATGTCCTTCATGTAGTGGACCAGGGCGCCCTCGAGATCACCGGCGCTGATCCGGCGGTCCACCTCGTCCGCCCATTCACGCGCGCCCCCGCCCTCGGGACCCAGCGGCGCCTCCCACAAGGCCAGCCCGTCGACGGGCAGCCCGGATGCGGCCGCGGCCAGGGCGATGGAGCAGCCGGAGGAATGCCCGCACAGCACGGCGCTGCCGCCGGCCGCCTCGACCAGGGCCGCGACGGCGGCCAGCTCACGGTCCAGGTCAATCCGTCCGTCGACCCGGCTCTCGCCACGGCCCAACCGGTCGTAGACGATGGCCGTGATGCCGTGGCGGGCGGCCACCTGCGCCGTTTCCGTGGTCCACGGATCGATCGCCCGAAACGGCCCGGCCCCGGCAATGAAGATCAATGCCGGTCCGGCGCCAAAGCGATCGTAGGCGACCCTGTCGCCGACCGTCGAGGTTGCGTGCTCGCTCACGTGCCCAACCCCGTCCGGTCATGCGGTTGGGGCGCAGGTGGCGTCCTGTGAATTGCTGATCCGGGTGACGCGTCGGCCATGGTGGGTCCTTTCGAGGTGACCGTGGGGGTCCGCTTGTCGGTGCGACTCCCTCGATCCTAGGGCCACCGTGGCGACGGCAACAGGGGTACAGGTTGGCGACCGTGCCCGGCGTTCAGGCCGCCCGCATCCCGGCCTTCAGGCGTCCCGGCGCAGTATCCGTTCGAAATACGGCCAGTAGTGCCCGGCCAGGGTGAGTTCGCCGGCGTCATGCAGGCCCTGCAGCGTGCGCACATCGGCCACGGTCGGGGCGGAGAAGAACTTCCCCACGGTGATGCCGTGCGCGGGCCGGTGCTCCACGACGATCGGGTCCCCGGCCGCCAGCGTGCCGCGTTCGAGCACCCGTAGATATGTGCCGACCAGGCCGATCTCGGTGAACCGGCGCACCCACTGCGGTTCGCCCATGCGGTGGGCGAAGGTGGCGCACGGGACCCGCGGCGAGGTGACCTCCAGCAACACGTCGGCGCCGATCCGCCACCGCTCGCCGATCACCGCGCCGGTGGCGTCGATCCCGTCGATGCGCAGGTTCTCGCCGAACAGCCCGGGCGGGATGTCGCGGCCGAGTTCCCCGGCCCAGTAGTCGGCGTCGTCCTGCGAGTAGGCGTACACGGCCTGGTCACTGCCGCCGTGGTTCTCCCTGTCGGCCTGCACGTCGCCGAACAGGCCCAGCGGCAGCACCCTGACCGGCCCGTCGACGGGACGCTTGTCGATCGCCGTCACGCCGGGACTGCCGGAAAACGGCAACAGCTGGTGCACACGGCAGACGGCCAGGACCGTGCCCCGCGTGGGCCGCTGGTAGTGGTTCACCCCTCCACGGTACTGGAAGCCGACCGGGTGCGGTCCGTACGCTCGTGCCATGGACTCCGTGCCCCGGCAGCCGCTGCTGCACGACCTCGACGTCACCCTGTGCGCCCCGTTGCAATGTTGGTCCGGCCGGGACGGCAATATCACCGGCCGCGGCGTGACCGGCGTGCACTTCGGCGACGTCCGCGTGCTGTGCCGCGCCCGGATCCTGGTCGATGGCGAGGCGCCCGAGCCGCTCGGTGCCGTGGCGGCCTCGTCCACGGCGGCGCACTACGCGTACGTCATCCGGTCGCGCCAGGGTGCCGAGCAGGACCCGCTGCTGCGGCTCGACCGGCGGCGCAGCGTCGACGGGACCCGGTGGCGGGAGGCGTTCACCCTGTCGTCGGATCTGGACGGACCCGTCGTCGTCGAACTTGCCCTGCTGCTCGCCGCGGACCTGGCCGGGCAATCCGTGGTGCGCAACGGCGCAACCGCCGCCCTCGTGCCCGGGGCGCCGGCCCCCGGCGGCTGGCGGTGGGACGACGGCGCGGGGCTGGCAGTAACGCTGGCCGCCCCCGGCGCCCGGTTGTCGGTGACGGACGACGGCGGCGTCGCGGCACGCTGGCGGCTCACCGTGGAGCCGGGCCGGCCGGCGGGCGTGGCCGTGTCCCTGGACCTGGCCGACTCGCTGGCCAAGATGCGGGCGGCCTCGAGCCCCCGGCCCGCTGTCACGGCGGATTCGCTGGCGGCGGGGATCCCGGACCGCCGGGCGCTGCGGCTGGCCCGCCGGGCCCTGGACGACGTCACCGCGTTTCGGCTGGAACCCGTGCCCGGACGCACGCCCGCACAGGCAACCGGTCCGCGCACGTTCCTGGCCGCCGGGGCGCCCTGGTACCTGACCCTGTTCGGCCGGGACGCGCTGTGGGCGGCCCGGCTGCTGCTGCCCGTGGACCCGTCGCTGGCGGCCGGCACCCTGCGCGTGCTGGCCGACTACCAGGGCGCCGCCGTCGACCCGTTGACAGGCGAACAGCCCGGGAAGATCCTGCACGAGGTGCGGCGCACGGCCTTGACGCTGCCGGGCGAGAATTCCGGTGCCGGGCTGCATGTGCCGGAGGTGTATTACGGCACGATCGACGCGACACCGCTGTGGATCATCACGCTGCACGAGGCGTTCCTGGCCGGCATGGCGCGTGACGAGGTCGGCGCCCTGATAGGGGCCTGCCGACGGGCGCTGGCCTGGCTGCGCGACCACGGCGACGGTTTCCTCAAGTACTTCGACGCGTCCGGGACCGGGCTGGCCAACCAGGGCTGGAAGGATTCGGGTGCGGCGATCCGGTTCCGTGACGGGCGGCGCGCCGAGGGCCCGGTGGCGCTCGTGGAGGTGCAGGCGTACGCGTACCAGGCCGCGCTGGCGGGCGCCTCCCTGCTGGACGAGTTCGGCAGGCCGGGCGCCGCGGGCTGGCGGTCCTGGGCCGCCCGGCTGGCCGAGAGGTTCCATGCGTCTTTCTGGTGCGACGACGCCTCCGGGCCGTACTTGGCGCTGGCCCTGGACGGGGACGGGAAGCGGGTGGACGGGCTGGCCAGCAACATGGGGCACGTGCTGGGCACCGGCATCCTGGACGCCGGGCAGGCCCGGTCCGTGGCGCAGCGGCTCATGTCCCCGGCGCTCTTTTCCGGGCACGGGCTGCGGACGCTGGCGTCGGACAACGGCGGCTACTGGCCGCTGCGCTACCACTGCGGGTCGGTGTGGGCGCACGATACGGCGATCGCGATCCGGGGCCTGCTGGCCGAGGGATACCCGGATGCCGCCCGGCGCCTGGCCGCCGGGTTGCTGGACGCCGCCGAGTCGTTCGGTTACCGCCTGCCGGAGCTGTTCTCGGGCGAGCCGGCGGATTCCGGCGTCCCCGTCCCCTACCCCTCATCGTGCCGCCCGCAAGCATGGGCGAGCGCCGCCGTCGTGCCGGTCCTCACCGCCCTTCGCCGAATCCAACTGTGACGCGGTAAGTGCTGGAAATCCGCGGATTCTCAGCACCTACCGCGTCACAGTTGGGGACGCTAGACGGACAGTGAGGGCTCCAGCTCCGCCTCGGGCGCCTCGACCTCGGACGCCCACCGCGGCAGGAAGCTGGCGGCGAGCGCGGCCAGCACCATGCCGCCGGCCATCAGCCACATGGTGGAGGAAAACCCGTCGATGAACACGCCGGCCTTGCCGTGCGCGGTGCTGGCGGAAATCCCGTTGAAGAACAGCGTGCCCACGACGGCCACGCCCAGCGCCCCGGCCAACTGCCCGGTCGTATTGAACAGCCCGGAGGCGGGGCCGGCGAATTTCACCGGGACCTCGGAGAGCACGAAGATGCCCACGGGCGCCACCACCATGCCGAACCCCGCGCCGCTGAGCGCCAACCCGGCGATGAGGTGCCACGGCGTGACCGCCCCGCCGTTGGCGTGCACGGTCGCGATGATGACCACGAAGCCGGCCGCGACGACCAGCGGCCCCAGCTGCAACACCACCCGGCCGATCTTCTTCGCCAGGATCGCCGCGGACAGCCCGGCCAGCACGGGCACCATGAGCGAGAACGGGAGCATGGTCAGGCCCGCCTTCAGGATCGGGTAATCGAGGCCGACCTGCAGGAACAGCGTCTGGATGAGGAAGAACCCGTGCATGGGGATGAAGAACAGGAACATCATCGCGATGCCGGCGGCGAACGACCTGCTGCGGAACAGCGAGATGGGCACCAGCGGCTCCCCGCCACGGCGCTCCTCGCGGCGCTGCAGCAGCACGAACCCGACCAGCACCAGCAGGCCGAAGCCCAGCATGAGGAACGTCCACAGCGGCCAGTTCTCCTCGCGGCCCATGGTCAGCGGGTACAGGATGGCCAGCATGCCCACGGCCAGGAGGACGACGCCGAACGGGTCCAGTTTGTGCCGCTGGGGCGCCCGGGATTCGGGCACGAACTTGCCTGCGCACAGCACGGCGAACACGCCGACGGGCACGTTGACGAAGAAGATGGTCCGCCAGCCCCAGCCGAACAGGTCGGCGTCGGTCAGCACGGCGCCCAGGATGGGCCCGGACACGGCGGCCACGCCGGCCAGCGCGGAATAGCCGGCCATGGCACCGGCACGTTCGGCCGGCTTGTACATGACCTGCAGGCTGGAGAGCACCTGCGGGATCATGGCGGCGGAGGCGAACCCCTGCAACGCGCGGGAGGCGATCAGCATCTCCGGGTTCATGGCGAGCCCGCACAGCACGGAGGACGCGGTGAACACCACGAGGCCGGCGATGAACAACCGTTTGCGGCCGTAGACGTCGCCCAGCCGGGATCCGGTGATCAGGCCGATGGCCAGCGCCAGCGTGTAGGAGGCGACCATCCACTGCAGTTCGGCGTTCTTGGCGCCGAGGGATTGTTCGATGTCAGGTAGCGCCACGTTGACGATCGTGGCGTCCAGCAGTTCCATGAACGATGCCAGGAACAGTGAGACCAGGGCGAACGAGCGTGCTCTGCCGACGGGTGGGGCAGACGATTTCATGCGGATCCTTGTGGGTGGTGTGGGCGCCGGTCAGGTGGCCGGCGGGTCAAATTTTCGGGACAGGTCGGCCAACGTTTCCGGGGTCCAGGTCATTGCCCCCGAGCCCAGGTCGGCCAGGACGGTGTCGAGCCAGCGCAGTTCGGTCTCGTGGACCGCCAGGATCAGCTCGTTGTCCAGCAGCAACAGCCGTGGCAGCGTGTCCCGCTCCGCGGCGAGCTGGCCCCGCATCCCTTCGATGGCCGCGGCCAGGTGCCGGTGCCGCCGGCGCAGCAGCTCGGTCGCCTCGGCGGGCTCCAGCAGTGGCAGGTGCGACAGCGCCGCATGGAACTCGGGGAAGTCGGGCCGCGGCGAGGACAGCATCTCCACCATCCAGCCATGCGCGGCGGACCGACCGGCATCGGTGATCTGGTACACCGACCGTTCGGGCCGGTGGCCCTCGCGGATGGTTTCGCGCACCTCGACCAGGCCGTCCCGGGTCAACCGGTCGATCGTGGCATACAGGCTGGCGCGCTGGCTGACGTTCACCACCTGGTCCTTGCCGCGCAGCGTGAGCAGCTGCTGCATGCGGTACGGGTGCATAGGTGCCTCGGAGAGGAGGGCCAGCACCGCCAAGGCCAGAGGGGAACGCTTTGCCATGACCAAGACACTACTAGTCATTTTATGACTAGTCAAGAAAAGCCTATGGCTGGAACCGGTACCCCATGCCGGGCTCGGTCAACAGGTGCCGCGGCTCGGCCGGGTCACTCTCGAGCTTGCGGCGCAGCTGTGCCATATACACGCGCAGGTAGTGCGATTCCCGCGCGTACGCCGGCCCCCACACCTCGGTCAGCAACTGCTGCTGGCTGACCAGCCGGCCCGGATTGCGCACCAGCAGCTCCAGGATCCCCCACTCGGTGGGCGTCATCCGGACGGGCGAGCCGTTGCGCGTGACCCGCTTGTTCGCCAGGTCCACCTCGAACTCGGCCGTCGTCACGGTCGGGGACTCCACGGCATGCGCACCGGATCGCCGCGTCGCCGCCCGCAGCCGCGCCAGCAGTTCGTCGAGCCCGAACGGCTTCGTCACGTAGTCATCGGCGCCGGCGTCGAGCGCCTCGACCTTGTCGTGCGAGCCGTGCCGGGCGGACAGCACGATGATCGGCACGCTCGTCCACCCGCGCAGCCCGGCGATGACGTCGAGCCCGTCCATGTCCGGCAGGCCAAGGTCAAGCACGACGACGTCAACGGCTTGCGTCTGCGCCGCGCGCAACGCCGTGGTCCCGTCGGGGGCCGCAATGACCTGGTAGCCGTGGGCGTGCAGGTTGATCTGCAGCGCACGCAGGATCTGCGGTTCGTCGTCGACCACCAGCACCGTGCTCATGCCTCCCTCCGACCCGTCACGCCGGTGGACAGCGCCAGCCGGATCATCATGGTCAGCCCGCCGCCCGGCGTCGTCTCCGCTTCCAAAGCCCCGCCCATCGCCTCGGTGAACCCCTTCGCCACGGCCAGCCCGAGCCCCACGCCGGTGCCGCCCTGCGGGCCGTACGAGACGTCGTCGAGTCGTTGGAAGGGTTGGAACATGGCCACCACGTTGCGTGCCGGCACGCCCTTGCCGTGGTCCACGATGCGCAGCTCGCTGGCCGGGCGCCCGTCGATCGTGGCGCTGCCGGTGCCGCCGACCGAGCCGACCAGCACGATCTCCGAGTCCGGCGCGTATTTCAGCGCGTTCTCCACGACGTTCGCGATGACGCGTTCCAGCATGCCGGCGTCCGCCTCCACCGGCGGCATGTTGGCCGGCAGGTCCCGCCGGATCCGGTCCCCCGGCACGCCGCGCAGCGCCTCCGGCAGCACGTCCGCCCACCGCACGGGCCCGAGCACCGGCGACACCAGGTCGGCGCTCAGCCGGGACATGTCGAGCAGGTTGCCCACCAGCGCGTCCATGCGGTCCGCGTAGTGTTCGATCGTGGCCAGCAACTCGGCCTCCTCGGACGGGGCGAATTCGACGTCGTCCTGGCGCAGGCTGCTCACGGCCAGCTTGATGCCGGCCAGGGGCGTGCGCAGGTCGTGCGAGACGGCCCGCAGCACGGAGGTGCGGATCGTGTTGTCCTGGGCCAGCTGGCGGTTCTGCCGCCGGCTGGCGTCCAACGCCTCGCGCTGCTCCAGCGCCATCAGGTGGGCGCCGAACGCGCCGAGCAGCCGCCGGTCGCTGGCGGGCAGGATCGGCCCGGCCAATCCCAGCACCCAGTGCTCTGACACGTCCTCGAGCGTGTCCGCGGCGGCCGGGGAGGATGGCGGGTCCTCCCCGGCCGCGGCCTCCAGCCGCCAGGCGGGCGCGTCGCCGTCCTGGCGGGCGAACAACGCCACGGCGCGCATGCCGAAGTGCTCGCGCACGGTTTCCAGGAACACCTGCACGGTGTCCTGCGAGGCCAGGATGCCGCGCGCCAGCTCGCTCAGCGTGGCCGCCTCGGCCCCCGCCCGGGCCGCCTCCCGCGAGCGCCGCGCCGAGCGGTCCACGGCAAGCGCCACGGCCACCGACACGACCAGGAAGATGCCCAGCGCCAGCAGGTTCTGCGGGTCCGAGATGGTCAACGTGCCCACCGGAGGGGCGGAATAGTAGTTCAACAGCATACTGCTCCACACGGCCGCGACGATCGCCGGCCACAATCCGCCGACCAGCGCGACGGCGATGGCGGCGGCGAACTGCAGCAGCATGGCCAGCGGCAGGGTGAGGCCGCCGGCGGCCGCCTGCATGAGCGCGGGCAGCACGATCGACAGCCCGAACCCGGCCACCAGGCGCCGGGCGTTCCGGGTGGCGCGGGCGCGGCGCGGCAGCCCGGAACCGGCCAGCGGGTGCGGGACCATGTGCACGTCGATGTCGCCGGCGTCGCGCACCACGCGGGAGCCGATGCCGGGGCCGGCCAGGACCCCGGACAGGACACCGGGCAGCGCCCGGCGCCGGGACAGGCCGATGACGATCTGCGTGGCCCCGACGCTGCGGGCGAAGTCGAGCAGCGCGGCGGCCGGGTCGTCTCCGCCGACCGAATGGTAGGTGCCGCCCAGGTCGGTGACGAGCTGGCGTTGCGATTCGAGGGCCTGCGGCGCATCGCCGGCCACGCCGTCGGAGCGCGGCACGTGCACGGCCAGCAATTCCCCGCCGCTGACCCGGCTGAGGATGCGCGCGGCCCGGCGCAGCAGCACCTCCCCCTCGGCGCCGCCGGTCAACCCGACCACGACGCGTTCCCGCGTGGGCCAGCTGGCCTCGATGCCGTGCGTCTGCCGGTACCGGGCCACGCCCTCCTCGACCCGGTCGGCCAGCCACAGCAGCGCCAGCTCGCGCAGCGCCGTCAGGTTGCCCAGGCGGAAGTAGTTGGCCATGGCCGCATCGACCCGGTCGGGCCGGTACACGAGCCCGTCGGCCAGCCGCTGGCGCAGCAGCTCCGGCGGGATGTCGACGAGTTCGATCTGGTCCGCCCGGCGCACGACGTCGTCCGGCACGGTCTCCTGCTGCCGGACGCCGGTGATGGTTTCCACGACGTCGCCCAGGGATGCCAGATGCTGGACGTTGACGGTCGAGTACACGTCGATGCCGGCGGCCAGCAGTTCCTCGACGTCCTGCCACCGCTTGGCGTTGTGCACGCCGGGGACGTTGGAGTGCGCGTACTCGTCCACCAGGGCCAGGGCGGGCCGGCGGCGCAGCAGCGCGGCCACGTCCAGCTCCTCGAAGGTGGCGCCGCGATGGTCCACCGTGGCCGTGGGTACCCGTTCCAGCCCGGCGGCCAGTGCCCGGATGGGCCCACGCCCGTGGTCCATGACGATGCCGGCCACGACGTCCACGCCGGCGCCCGCCTGCACATGCCCCTCCTCGAGCATGGCGTAGGTCTTCCCCACCCCGGGTGCGGCCCCCAGGAAGATCCGCAACACTCCGCGCGTCATGGGTTCATTGTCGCAGGCGGGCGCGGATCTGCTCCCCGCGGCCGACGTCGCCTTGCCTGTCCGTCAATTCCCCAGATGATGCAGGTTCCGGCGGCCCCAACGCGAATTATCTGGGGAATTGCGCCGGGGCCCGGCTACGCCGAGAAGCCGCCGTCGGCCTTGATGAGCTGGCCGCTGACCCATCGGCCGCCGGGCGAGAGCAGGAACGCGACCACCGGGGCCACATCCGCCGGGGTGCCCGGCCGCCCGCCCGGGTGCCTGGCGGCCAGGTTGTCGCGCGTCGCCGCGTCCATCCAGCCGGTGTCGATCGGGCCCGGGTTGAGCACGTTGGCGCTGATGGCCCGCCCGCCAAGTTCCCGGGCGGCAGCGATCACGATCCTGTCGAGCGCACCCTTGGACGCGCCGTACGGGAGGTTGAACGCCGTGTGGTCACTGGTCAGCGCGACGATCGCGCCGCCGTCGTCCGTCACCTGCCGCGCGAACGCGGCGATCAGCTGCCATGCGGCGCGCGCATTGACGGCGAAGTGCCGCTCGAAGCTGTCCAGCGACGTGTCCAGGAGGGTTGAATCGACGGATTCGGCGTGCGAGAGCACCATGCCCTGCAGCGGGCCCATGTCCGCATTGACCCGGGCCATGAGGTCGCCGGCGCCTCCGGGGTCGGTGAAATCCGCCTGGTAGGTGCGCACGCGCACACCGACCGTTCCCCGACCAGGGACGATACGTCGTCGGGCCGCACACCCCACGGCATGTGGGCGTCATAGTCCTGCCAGTAGGCCAGGGCCAGGTCCCAGCCGTCCGCGGCCAGGCGGCGGGCGATCCCGGCCAATCGGCCGACGCCCGTGATGAGTGCGATCTTGCGCTTCATGGCCCAGCGTACGGGCCGCGCGGCGCTACGGGCCGGCGATTTGCGGTGGGCTAGGTTGGGAAGCAGCGCGCCCCGCGCACGCATCGATCGAAAGGCCATCATGACACCCCCACTGCCACCCCGCCGTCCCATCCCGCGCCCGGTCACGGCCGCCGATGCCGCGCACATCAGCGCCGCCATCCGGGACGCCGCCGCGGCCGCGAAACGGCGCGTGCTGGCCATCACGAACGCCCACGTGGTGCCGATCGAGGGCGCCCCGTTCGACGGGACCGTGTTGGTGGAGGGCGGCAAGATCCTGGCCCTGGGCGCGTCCGTGCAGGCCCCGGCTGGCGCGGAGGTGCTCGACGCCGGCGGACAATGGCTGCTGCCCGGGTTCATCGACGCGCACGTGCACCTGGGCATGGACCCGGAGGGTGAGCTGGAGTCGGCGAGCGACGTCAATGAGATGACGAACCCGGCCATGGCCGGCGTGCGCGCGATCGACGCCGTCGACCCCATGGACCCGGGCTTCGACGACGCCCTGGCCGGCGGCATCACGACCGTGAACGTGAACCCGGGCTCCGGCAACCCGATCGGCGGGCAGGCCGTGGCCATGCACACGCACGGCCGGTACATGGAGGAGATGGTGCTGCGCTCCCCCAGCGGTGTGAAGTCTGCGCTTGGCGAGAACCCGAAAAGCGTGTACGGGGAGAAGAAACAGACCCCGTCGACGCGGCTGGGCACCGCACTGGTCATCCGAAACGCGTTCATGGAGGCCCAGGACTGGCTGGCGAAGCCGGAGCCGCGGCCCCGCGACCCGCACCTGGAGGCCCTGGCCATGGTGCTGCGGCGCGAGATCCCGTGGCGCCAGCACTGCCACCGCACGGACGACGTCGCCACGGCGCTGCGCCTGGCCGACGAGTTCGGCTACGAGCTGGTCATCGACCACGGCACCGAGGCGCACAGAATCGCCGACGTGCTGGCCGGCCGCGGCATCCCGGTGCTGATCGGGCCGCTGTTCACGACGAAGTCGAAGCCGGAGTTGCGCGGCCGGTCGCTGGCCAACCCGGGCAAGCTGGCGGCCGCGGGCGTGGAGATCTCCCTCATCACCGACCATCCCGTCGTGCCCATCAATTTCCTGGTGCACCAGGCCACGTTCGCCGTCAAGGAAGGACTGGACCGGGCCACGGCGCTGCGGGCCATCACCATCAACCCCGCCAAGGTGCTGGGTCTGGCCGACCGTATCGGCTCCCTCGCTGTGGGCAAGGACGCCGACCTGGTGCTCTGGAGCGGCGACCCGCTCGACGTCATGCAGCGGGCCCTGACCGTGTTCATCGGCGGCCGGCCGGTGTACCGCTACGATGCCGGCACCCGCCAGGGCGTCCCCGCACCGCGCACCCACTGAATCCCCCGCCGGCGGTGGTCGAGCCCCGTCGAGACCCCCGTGATTTCGACAGGCTCAATCACCGGACGACGACGGCACGGTCGCCTTGGTGTGCAAGCACGCCCTGGGAGATCCGCACCTGCCGCCAGCGCGGCTGTGCCATGGCGTGGTCGCGGTTGTCGTCGATGGCGTTCTGGCGCACTGCCCGGGGACGGCTCGCCGTCCCGCGGGGACCGCAGGCCGCGGCTGGGGTGACGAGCCCGCCGGTGCGGGTCTTCCAGCGCGGAACGTCGGACTCGGCCACGGCGCACGGGAGACCAGGAACCTCTTGCCCCTCTATCCGCGCACGAGTACTCTGAATAAAGTACTTGGAGGTGAGCATGTCCCGGAAGATGTCGAACCCGCTGGCGCTGGCAGTGCTGGCCTCCCTGTGGGAGCGGCCCATGTACCCGTACCAGATCACCTCGACGCTGCGGGAACGGCGCAAGGAAGACAGCATCCGGCTCAACTACGGATCGTTGTATGCCGTCATCAAGCAGTTGGAAAAACGCGGGCTCATCGCCCACAACCGGGTGGAACGCGAGGGCAACCGGCCGGAGCGCATCGTGTACGAGATCACCGATGCCGGCCGCGTCGAAAGCGTGTCCTGGCTCAGCGAGCTGCTGTCCACGCCGGCCAAGGAATACCCGCAGTTCGAGGCGGGGCTGTCCCTGCTGCCCATGCTGCCACCGGCCGAGGCGTTGCGGCTGCTGACCGCCCGCGTCGCCGCCCTGGATGAGGAATTGGCCCTCATGGTGGCCGAACGGAAAGCCCAAGGGCTCGAGACCTTCCCGGAACTGTTCATGATCGAGTCCGACTACTACCGGGCCATGCTCACCGCGGAACGCGCCTATGTGGCCGACCTGGCCGCACGGATCGCGGCCGGGACCGTCGGCGGATTCGCCATGTGGGAGCGCATGCACCGGCTCGCCGGCGAGGGCCACAGCATCGAGGAACTCTTCAACAACGTCGGCACCTACTTCGGGAAGGAGGCGGCCCAACTGTTCGAAGCCCATCCGGCACCCGAGACGAAGACCGGATAAAAGTGTGGCCCGGATGCGCCAACACCCGGACCACGTAACCAAGAGACGCTCCCGCGAACGGGATCTGCGTGCACAGCTGCCTCAAGGCCCACTTCCATGGTACTTGCACGCCCGTTTCCGGCGCGGGGCAACCCCGGCCGACGGCCGGGCCAACAGCAAGGAGCCCACCATGGGCAGCACCATCATCGAGTCAGGCAGCGACACGGCCCTGGCGGCCGTGGACCTGCACAAGAGTTACGGCGGCGGCCGCGGCCGGCCGCCCGTCAAGGCGCTGGACGGGCTGGGCTTCACCGCCGCCACCGGCAGCGTGTTCGCCCTGCTCGGCCCGAACGGCGCCGGCAAGTCCACCACCGTGAAGATCCTCGCCACGCTCTCCCGCGCCGACTCCGGCACGGCCACGGTGGCCGGGATCGACGTCCAGCGCCACCCCGAGCGGGTGCGCCGCGCCATCGGGTTCGTCGCCCAGAGACCGGTGACCGACCCCATGGACACCGGACGGGAGAACCTGGTCCTGGCCGGACGCCTGCAGGGTATGGGCGCCCGCGACGCGAAGGCCCGCGCCGGCGAACTGCTGGACCGGTTCGCCCTCACCGACGCGGCCCGCCGCCTGGTCCGGGGCTACTCCGGCGGCATGGCCCGCAAGCTCGACGTCGCCATGGGGCTCATGCACCGCCCCCAGGTGCTGTTCCTGGACGAGCCCACCACGGGACTCGACCCGCAGGCCCGCGCCGAGATGTGGGCGGAGATCGAGCGCATGGCCCGCGACGAGCGGATGACCATCCTGCTCACCACCCACTACCTGGAGGAGGCCGACAAGCTGGCCGCCCGCCTGGCCATCGTCGACCACGGCCGGATCGTGGCCGGCGGATCCCCCGAGGAGCTGAAGAACGAGCTCCACGGCGACTCCGTCGTGATCGAACTGGACACGGCGGCGGCCCGGCCGGCTGCCGCCGTAACCGAGACAGTCGTGCGCGCACAAGAGGCGCTGGCGCGGCTGGGGACCCTGCGCGACATCGTCATGGACGACGACGTGCTGCGGGCCCGCGCCGACAACGGCGCCCGCGCGTTGCCGCACGTGCTGGCCGCGCTGGAGACGGCGGGCGTCGGCGTCGTCTCCGCCGCCGTCGCCCGCCCCAGCCTCGACGACGTCTACCTGCGCCACACCGGGCACACGTTCGCCAGTGCGCAGGCCGGCCAAGCGGTCGCGGAGCGTGCCGGGGATCTTGCGGAGGTGGCGCGATGAGCACCGCGATCACGCACACCGCCATCCTGACCGGGCGCTCGTTGCGGGGCATCTGGCGCATGCCGGTGTTCCTGGTCATGAACCTCGTCCAGCCGATCATGTGGCTGCTGCTGTTCGGCCAGCTGTTCAAGTCCGTGGTGGACATCCCGGGCTTCGGCGCAGGTGGCAATTACCTGGAGTTCCTCACGCCCGGCGTCGTCATGATGATGGCGCTGTTCGCCAGCGCGTGGGCCGGCACCACGTACATCCAGGACATGGATCGCGGCGTGATGGACAGGTTCCTGACCTCGCCCACCAACCGCGGCGCCCTCATGGTGTCCTCGCTGCTGTACCAGGGCATGACGACGGTGGTGCAGACGCTCATGGTGATCGGCATCGCGTGGCTGACCGGCGCCCGGTTCCACGGCGGCGTGTCCGGCCTGCTGCTGTTGCTGCTGGCCGCCGTGCTGCTGACGGCCGTCTTCGGGGCGTTGTCCAACGCGGTGGCGCTGCTGCTGCGCCAACAGCAGGCGCTGATCGGCATCTCGCAGCTGCTCACGCTGCCGCTGATGTTCCTCAGCTCGGCCATCATGAACACCAAGCTGTCCCCGCAGTGGGTGCAGAACGTGGCCGCCTACAACCCGTTCGAGTGGTCGGTGATCGTGGGCCGGCAGGCGTTGTCGGCCGCGCCGGACTGGGCCTCGATCTGGTGGCACCTGGGCCTGCTGGCCGCCTTGGCGCTCGTCATGACGTGGGTGGCGACCCGGGCGTTCCGGGCGTACCAGCGCTCCACCTGAGGCTAGAGCCGGTTGAGCGCCTGGTCCAGGTCCGCGATCAGGTCCGCCACGTCCTCCAGCCCGACGGAGAGCCGGACCAGGTTCACCGGAACGGCCAGCTCGGTGCCCTTCACGGATGCGTGCGTCATCTCCGACGGATAGTTCATCAGCGATTCGATGCCGCCCAGCGACTCGGCCAGGGTGAACACGTGCGTGGACTCGGCCACCTTGCGCGCCGCCGCCTCCCCGCCCTTGAACTGGACGGAGATCATGCCGCCGAAGCGCTTCATCTGCCGCGCGGCCAGCTCGTGGCCGGGGTGGTCCGGCAGGCCCGGGTACAGCACGCGCTCCACCTCGGGCCGGGTCAGCAGCCATTCGGCGATCTCCTGCGCATTGGAAGAGTGCCGGTCCATGCGCACGCCGAGCGTCTTGAGCCCGCGCGTGGTCAGCCACGCCTCCATCGGCGCGGATACGGCGCCCACCGCGAACTGCACGAACCCGATCTTCTCGGCCATGGCGGCGTCGGAGAGGACGATCGCGCCGCCGGAGGCGTCCGAGTGCCCGCCGATGTACTTGGTGGTGGAGTGGACGACGACGTCGGCCCCCAACGCGAGCGGGTTCTGCAGGTACGGGGAGGCGAACGTGTTGTCCACCACCAGCAGGGCGCCGGCCTCGCGGGCGATCTGCGCCAGCGCGGCGATGTCGGTGATCTTCATCATCGGGTTCGACGGCGTCTCGACCCAGATCATCCGGGTCGCACCCCCGGCGCCACCGGCGGCGACGGCGGCACGCACGGCGCCGTCGTCGGCCATGTCCACGGCGGCGTTGCTGATCCCCCACACCGACAGGACGCGGTTGATCAGCCGGTACGTGCCGCCGTAGACGTCGTTGCCCATGACGATGTGATCGCCGGGCACCAGCAGCGCCCGGATGAGCGCGTCCTCGGCGGCCAGCCCCGAGGCAAAGCTGAAGCCGAAGTCGCCGCCCTCCAGCGCGGCCAGCTGTGTCTGCAGCGAATCGCGCGTCGGGTTGGTGCCGCGGCCGTACTCGTAGCCGTTGCGCAGCACGCCGATCCCGTCCTGGGCGAACGTGGACGTCTGGTACAGCGGCGGCACGACCGAACCCGTGGTGGGGTCCGGCTCCTGGCCGGCGTGGATGGCGCGCGTGTTGAAGCCCTGGGTCATCGTGTCTCCTTGGTAATCCGGTGGTTGAGCCTGTCGAAACCCGAGCCTGTCGAAACCCGAGCCTGCGGTGATCGAGCCTGTCGAGATCTCGACAGGCTCGATCACCGCTCGCTCGATCACCGCTAGTCGTTGAGGTAGTTCAGCAGGTCGTGGCGGGTCAGCACGCCCACGGGCGCGCCCACGAAGGTGACCATCAGCGCGTCCACGTTCTGCAGCTTGACGCGCGCGGCGGAGATGGGTTCCAGCGAGCCGATGATGGGCAGCGCCGGCTGCATGTGCTCGGTGATCGTGTCGGTCAGCTTCGCCTCGCCACGGAACAGCTTGCCGGTGAGGGTGCGTTCGTCCACGGACCCGATGACCTCGCCCATGACCACCGGCGGCTCAGCCGTGAGCACGGGGATCTGCGAGACGCCGTATTCGGACATCAGGTTGATGACGTCGCGGACGGTCTCGTTCGGGTGGATGTGCACCAGGTCCGGTAACTGCCCGGTCTTGGCCTTGAGCACGTCGCCGATGGCGGGCTCGTCGGTGACCTTCAGGAACCCGTACGACTGCATCCACTTGTCATTGAAGATCTTCGCCAGGTAGCCGCGTCCGCTGTCCGGCAGGAGAACGACGACGACGGCGTCCGGTCCCAGCCCCTTCGCCGCTTCCAGCGCGGCCACCACGGCCATGCCGGACGATCCGCCGACGAGCAGGCCCTCCTCGCGGGCGAGCCGGCGGGTCATGGCGAAGCTGTCGTTGTCGCTGACGGCGATGACCTGGTGCGGGACGCTTGGGTCATAGGCGGCCGGCCACATGTCCTCGCCGACGCCCTCGACCAGGTAGGGCCGGCCGGTGCCGCCGGAGTAGACGGAGCCTTCCGGGTCGGCGCCGATGATGCGCACTTCGCCCTGCGGTCTCTCCTTGGACACGTCGCGCAGGTAGCGGCCCGTGCCGGTGATGGTGCCGCCGGTGCCGACGCCGGCCACGAAGTGGGTGACCAACCCGTCGGTGTCCCGCCAGATTTCCGGGCCGGTCGTCTCGTAGTGGCTCAGCGGCCCGTTCTGGTTGGAGAACTGGTCCGGCTTGTACGCGCCCGGGATCTCCTTCACGAGCCGGTCCGAGACGCCGTAGTAGGACTGCGGGCTGTCCGCGGCGACGGCCGTCGGGGTGACGACGACCTCGGCGCCGTAGGCCTGCAGCACGGCTCGCTTGTCCTCGCCGACCTTGTCCGGGACGACGAACACGCACTTGTAGCCGCGCTGCTGGGCCACCATGGCCATCGCGACGCCGGTGTTGCCGCTGGTGGGTTCCACG
The DNA here is from genome assembly GCF_003946885.1 of Specibacter cremeus. Lineage (GTDB taxonomy): Bacteria > Actinomycetota > Actinomycetes > Actinomycetales > Micrococcaceae > Specibacter > Specibacter cremeus. The sequence continues at coordinate 41,651 of NZ_RWKQ01000033.1, forward strand.
ACCGTGCCGCCCGGGGCGATCTTGCCCTCCTTGGCGGCCTCATCGAGCATCTTGACCGCGATCCGGTCCTTCGCCGACCCGCCCGGGTTGAGGTACTCGAGTTTCACCAGGATGGTGGCCTCGATCCCCGCGGTGACCTTGTTGAGTTTGACCAGCGGGGTGTTCCCGATCAGGTCGAGGACGGAGTCGGCATACTTCATAGCCCTAAAGGTATCCGATGGGCCACCGGGGGCGGTGATTGAGCCTGTCGAAATCAAGGTCTCGACAGGCTCGACCACCGGGGCGGTGATTGAGCCCGTCGAAATCGGGGTCTCGCTCCCCAGCCGCTCCCCACCCTCGCAAGCTCGGGCGGGGCCCCTCGCGGCCGTGGGCCCAGGCTCGACCACCGNAGGCTCGACCACCGGGTCAGATCAGCCCATCCGAGAGGTGGTTCGGGGTGCCGAAGCGGTGCGCCGTGATGCTGACGGCCTGCTCGTGCAGGAACGGCAGTATCTCGATGCGCCCGGCCTCGGTGACCTCGCCGTGGTAGATGGCCAGGTCGGGCCGGCCGGCAGTGGCCTCATACAGTGCGGACGCGTCGCCGCCGACCAGGCGGATGCGCCCGGCGCCGAAGCGTCGCGCCGAAGCCAGCCACTCGGCGTCGCTCTCCACGGTGACGCTGATGCCGCGCCCGGACAGCAGCGTCGCCACGCCGGCGGGCAGCGCCGCCGCGGTGGACACCTGCGGCGTCGAACCGGCCAGCAGGGCGGCGCCGAGCACGCGCAGCAGCCTGGAGGCCGATTCGCCCTCGGCCAGGCGGACCAGCGGGTTCAGCGGCAGGTACCGGAACACGTTGCGCTCGGCGGTGAGCCCCGAGACGTCCTTGGCCACGCCGAACTCGGACGCCCAGGCGGCGGCGTCACTGCGTAGCGAGCGCTCCAGGAAGGCGCGCTCCGTCCCGACGAGGCCGGACTCGGCCAGCAGGCGCGCGGCGTCAGCGCCGAGGGGCGCCGTCGCGGTGGATTCCGTGGACGTCCAGTGGCCCAAACCGACCAGGTAGTTCGGCCCGCCGGCCTTGGTGCCGGCGCCCACGGCCGACTTCTTCCAGCCGCCGAACGGCTGGCGCTGGACGATCGCGCCGGTGATGCCGCGGTTCACGTACAGGTTGCCGGCCTGGACGGTGTCCAGCCACAGCCCGATCTCCGCCGAATCCAGTGAGTGCAGTCCGGACGTGAGCCCGTAGTCGATCGCGTTGACCATGGCGATCGCCTCGTCCAGGGTCGCGGCCGTCATGACGCCGAGCACGGGGCCGAAGAACTCGGTCAGGTGGAAGTGAGAGCCGGCCGCGACGCCGGTGCGCACGCCGGGGGACCACAGTTTCCCGGTGGCGTCGAGCTGGCGCGGCTCGATGGCCCACGCCTCGCCGTCGCCGAGGGTGGTCAGCGCGTGGTGCAGTTTGCCGGCGGCCGGTTCGATGATCGGCCCCATCTGCGTCGTCGCGGTCGACGGGTACCCAACGAACAGGCTGGACGCGGCGTCGATGAGCTGGTTGCGGAACCGGGCCGACGTCGCCACAGATCCGACCATGATGACCAGCGACGCGGCGGAGCACTTCTGCCCGGCATGGCCGAACGCGGACTGGACGACGTCCTTGGCGGCCAGGTCCAGGTCGGCGCTGGGCGTGACGATGATGGCGTTCTTGCCGGACGTCTCGGCCAGCAGCGGCAGGTCCGGGCGGAAGCTGCGGAACAGTTCGGCCGTCTCGTAGCCGCCGGTGAGGATGACGCGCTCGACGGCCGGGTGGGACACCAGCGCCTGCCCCAGCTGGCGTTCCTCCAGCTGGACCAGCGTGAGCACGTCGCGCGGCACGCCGGCCTCCCACAGCGCCTCCACCATGAGCGAGCCGCTGCGGCGCGCCTGGGTGGCCGGTTTGATGACGACGGCGGAGCCCGCGGCCAACGCTGCCAGCGTCGACCCGGCGGGGATCGCGACCGGGAAGTTCCACGGCGGGGTGACTACGGTCAGCCCGGCCGGCACGAACGACGCACCGTCCACCGTGTCCAGGTCCTTGGCGCGTTCGGCGTAGTAGTGGGCGAAGTCGATGGCCTCACTGACCTCGGGATCACCCTGGTCGATGGTCTTGCCGGTCTCCGCCGCCATGACCTCGATGAGCGCGGCGCGGTGCGCCTCCAGTGCGTCGCCGGCCCGGTGCAGCACGGCGGCACGCGCGGCGCCGGACAGGGCGCCCCACGCTCGGCCGGCGGTGACGGCCGATTCCACCAGGCCGTTCAGCGCGTCCAGGGTCGGCACGCGGGACGCCTCCACCAGGTCGTTGCCGAGCGTGGAGGACGGGATGCGGGCCAGGATGTCGCGGCCCCACGCCCGGTTGGCGGCCAGGGCCGGGTCGGTGTCGGGCGTGTTCGCGAAACCGTCAGGCGCAGCCGGAGACGAACCAGTCGGTGACGGTGCAACCGTCCGGTCCTGCACACGATTGGGCGACGGCACGGCGTCGTCCATGGCGGCCAGCGACGCCAGGAAACGGTTCTTCTCCCGCTCGAACAGCGCTTCATTGGCGGAGAGTTCGAACACGGCGGACATGAAGTTCTCGGAGCTGGCGCCCTCCTCCAGCCGGCGGATCAGGTACGCGATGGCGACGTCGAACTCGCCGGGGTGGACCACCGGGGTGTAGAGCAACAGCTTGCCGACGTCGCGGCGCACGGCCTCGGCCTGCCCCGTCGCCATGCCGAGAAGCATCTCGAATTCCAGCCCGCCGGCGGCCGGGTCCAGGCCGCGGGACTTCGCCAGCAGCCAGGCGTGCGCCACGTCGAACAGGTTGTGGCCGGCCACGCCGATGTGCACGGCGTCGATGTGTTCGGACGTGAGCGCGTAGTTGATGATGCGCTTGTAGTTCGTGTCGGAGTCCTGCTTGGTGCCCCACGTGGCCAGCGGCCAGGCGTGGATGGACGCCTCGACCTGCTCCATGGGCAGGTTGGCGCCCTTGACGACGCGGACCTTGACGGGCGCGCCGCCGCGGGCCCGGCGTGCGGCGGCCCACTCCTGCAGGTCGATCATGGCGGCGAGCGTGTCCGGCAGGTACGCCTGCAGCACGATGCCGGCCTCCAGCGTGAGGAACTCCGGCTTGTCGAGGATGCGCTTGAACACGGCGAGGGTCATGCCGAGGTCCTTGTACTCCTCCATGTCCAGGTTGATGAACTTGGGCTTGGTGAAGGAGTTGGCCAGCGTGTACAGCGGCGTGAGCTTCTCCACGATGTGGGTGACGGCGTCGTCGAACGCCCATGCGGAGTGCGGGGCGACCGTGGAGGACTCCTTGATGGAGACGTAGTCGACGTCGTCGCGCGCCAGCAGCTTCAGCGTGCCCTCGAGCCGGCGGGCCGCCTCGTGCTCGCCCAGCACCGCCTCGCCGAGCAGGTTGATGTTGAGGTCGACGCCGGTCTGCCGGACCTTGGCGATGGCAGGCCCCAGCTTCGCCTCGGTGGCGTCCACGATGAGGTGGCCGACCATGTCGCGCAGCACCCTGCGGGCGATCGGGATGACGAGCCGCGGCAGCACGGGCGCCATGACGCCGCCGAGCCGGACGGCCCCGCGCATGTACCAGGGCAGGAACGCGGGCACCTTGGGCGCCAGCGCGGCCAGGTTGCGCCCGGCGACCCGCAAATCCTCGGGACGGACGACGCCGTCGACGAAGCCCACCGTGAAGTCCAGCCCGTTGGGATCCTTCAGCACGCCGGCCAGGCGCTGGGCGGAGACGTCCACGGGAATCTTGGCGGCCTCGGTGAGCCAGTGCCGGACGAGGGCGATGGTGTCTTCGGCGAGGGCGTCGCCGGGGACGGGGATGTTGGCGGCGGGAGTGGTGCTGGCGGTGCTTGTCATGGCGGCGGTGGCGTTCATTTCTACTGGGGCTGGCTGGTCGGCGGGCGCCGTTCTTGCTTCCAGTATGGAACCGCTGTTCAATTAGTAAAAGCGATGTTTTTTGACCAATATTGTTCACTTTTACTCATGTTTTGGAGGCGGCCGTGCTGGACGTCAGACGCCTGCGCCTGTTGCGCGAATTACAGGTCCGCGGGACCCTGGCCGACGTGGCCGCCGCCCTGCAGTACAGCCCGTCGGCGGTGTCCCAACAGCTCACCCTGCTGGAGAAGGAGGCCGGCGTCGAGCTGCTGCGCAAGTCGGGCCGGCGCGTGCAGCTGACCCCGCAGGCGGAGATCCTCGTGGCGCATACGGCGGAGATCCTCGAGACGCTGGAACGGGCGGAGGCCGACCTGTCCGCGTCGCTGACCACCGTGACGGGCACGGTCCGCCTGGCGGTGTTCCAGTCCGCGGCGCTCGCGCTGTTGCCGGACATGCTTACGTCCATGGCCCGGGATTACCCGGACGTGCGGATCGAGATGACCCAGCGCGAGCCCGAGACGGCGTTGCACGACACGTGGGCCCGCGACTTCGACCTGGTGGTGGCCGAGCAGTACCCGGGTCATGCGGCGCCGCACCACCCGGAGCTGGACCGGGTCACGCTGACCACCGATGCGATCCGGCTGGCCGTTCCGCTCGCCAGCCAGGCCACCAGGATCGAGGACACGGCCACGCTGCCGTGGGTCATGGAGCCGCGCGGGGCGGCGTCCCGGCACTGGGCCGAGCAGGCCTGCCGGCAGGCCGGGTTCGAACCGGACGTCCGCTATGAGACGGCCGACCTGCAGGCGCAGATCCGGCTGATCGAATCCGGCAACGCCGTGGCCCTGATGCCGGACCTGGTGTGGACGGGACGTCCCCCGGCGCTGACGCTGCTGGAATTGCCCGGGCTCCCCCGTCGCACGGTGTTCACGTCGGCCCGGCGGGCCAGCTTGAGCCGCCCGGCCATCCTGGCCTGCCGGGAGATCCTCGAACAGACGGCCCGCCGCGTGGCCGGATGAGAACCGATACATTCACTCTGCATATAAATTGCTCTAGTCTGAATATATGGGTGTGTTGTTGCAGATCAGGAATGTGCCAGACGAAGCTCGCCGTGAGCTGAAGGCGCGAGCCGCGGCGCGGGGCGAATCGTTGAACAGCTATCTGCTGGACCTGCTGTCCCGGGAAGTGGCCCGCCCGACGGTGGCAAACGTCCTGGAGCGGGCGGCCCGGCGCACGGAAGGGGCCACCGCATCGGCTGTTGGCGTGCTGGCCGACGCCCGGGCCGAGCGCGAGGACGCGCGGGACGGGACATGATCGTCGTGGATGCGGCAGCGGTCGTCGACGCGCTATCCGCCGTGCCGGGGACCGACGCGCTGCGGGAACGGCTGGCCGGAGAGGACCTGCATGCGCCGACCCTGCTGGACTACGAGGTGGTGTCCGCGCTGAGGGGGCTGACCTTGGGCGGACACATGGGCGCGGCCAGGGCCCATGACCTGCTGACCGACTTCGACGATCTTTCCATCCAACGGTGGCCGTCCGCCGACGCGCTGCGGCGGCGCGCCCTCCAGCTCCGCTCGGCCGTTTCTGCCTATGACGCCGCCTACATCGCCCTGGCCGAGGCACTCGAGTGTCCACTGCTGACCCGGGACGTCCGGCTCGCCCGGTCCGGCGGCCACGGCGCCCGCATCGAAGTCCTGTAACCTGGCGAACCCCGTGGACGCTCCGGAGAATTAGGGTCAGACTTATGACCATGGACGTGTCCATGTCATTGGCCGAGATCAAGGCCCACTTGTCGGAGGTCGTCAATCGGGTCAGCCGCCATCATGAGCGGATCACCCTGACCGTTCACGGCAAACCGTCGGCCATACTCCTGGCCCCGGAGGACCTGGAGTCCCTCGAGGAGACCCTCGCCATCCTCTCGGACCCCGAAACGAGGCAGCGGATGGCCGCCTCCGACGCCGAAATGGCTGCCGGGCAGGTTGAATCCGAAGCCGATCTGACGGCAGCGATGCAGCGTCGCAGGATTGGCGCGTGAATACCGGCTCAGGCCGTTACACCCTTCGCATCACGCCGGGAAACGGCTCCACAAACCACTCGAGGATCGCCACAGTGCACGCCGGGGCACCTACCGGGTGATCTATCGCATCGACGACGACCAACGGACGGTCATCGTCGTCGACGTCGCACACCGGCGCGACGTCGACCGCATTCCCGGCTGATCCTCGAGCGCCCCCAACGCGAACACGACCCCGCTCCAAGACGCGGGCCGGTTGCACTGGCTCTTCGCCGTCCGTCGGTGAGTGGCGACACTGGCCACAATAGAAGAAAGTGGCTATCCATGTGAGTGCCAGTGTGGAAGCAACCTTCGGTTGCCGCGCTGAGGGCCCGGGAACACCCACTCCCTCGGTGTGTGTCAGGCTCGCTCGAGGGCGGAATCCGACGACAGAACCCACTGTTGTCGCCTGGGGGTGGCGCGGTTCCGCAGATCCGGGCAGTGCCGTTCCCCGCCCGGATCACTCTGGCGCTCGTTTCCGCAGCTCAGGGGGGGTGTTGGGCGGCAACACCGCCCTGATCTGCGGAACCGCTTGACTTGCCCGGCCGAACCGGCCGCGCGACGCCAAGTGGCTGTCCGCCGCGGAGGCGACCGAGATCGAGACCCGGCTCGCCGCTGAGCAGGAGGACGCCGTCGCGGCCTCGGGCACGCACTCGTTCCTGGGCATCTTCCGCGACCGGACCGTCATGCTGGCCGCCATCCCGTGGTTCTTCGGCGCGATCGGCGCCCTGCTGATCACCCCGCGCGCCACGACGCCGTCCCGCACGAAGGGCCTGGTCGTCGCCGGCCTGCTCGCCATGGCGATCGGCACCACCCTGGGCGTGGTGGGCGGCCCCATCGTGGGTCTGGTCAGCTTCGCCTTGGCCGGACTGTTCTGGTTCGTGATCCAGCCGATCATGTTCTCCGTCCTCGGCACGCGCCTGAGCGGCGTCACGCTGGCCACCGGCCTGGCACTGATGAACACGGTCGGCATCACGGGCGGGTTCTTCGGCCCGACGGCCATGGGCTTCGCCGAGAGCGCCACGGGCAACACGCTGGCGGGCCTGCGGTTCGCCATCGCGCTGCTGGTCGTGGTCATCGTGGCCGCTTTCTTCCTGCAGCTCGGCCCGGCCAAGCGCACCGTCACCACCAGGACGCCCGAGCCGCTGCACCGGTAGGCGCCCGCCCGGCGGCGATGGTGGAAATCAGAACCTGGTCAACCCTGGTTGGTCGGCATAGACTGAGAAAATGGTGAGGCAAGTGAAGGTGCAAGAGGCCAAGACGCATCTCTCGGCGTTACTGTCCGAGGTCGAAAAGGGTGCGGAACTCATCATCACCCGCGGGAAAACGCCGGTGGCCCGGCTGACACCCATCGACGAGAACCCGGCGCGTGAGTGGGGATTCGTTCCCTACGATCTCCCGGCCTCGTTCTTCGATGCTCTGCCGGCGGACGAGTTGGCCGCGTGGCAGCAGTGACCACGCAGCGGCTCGTGATCGACACCCATGTGCTGCTGTGGATGTTGACGGATCCGTCCAGGCTTTCGCCTGGGATGGCAACCGTGCTCGCGGACCGCCGGACGGAACTCACGGCCTCGGCCGCATCGGCCTGGGAGATTGCCACCAAGGCGCGGATTGGCAAGTTGCCGCAGGCCGACGTGCTGGTCCGGGGCTACACGCGCCACTTGGCACGGATGGGCGTCCAGACAATGGACATCACGGCCGAACATGCCTTGGCCGCCGGGTCGCTGGACTGGCAGCACCGGGACCCGTTCGACCGGATGATTGCCGCCCAGTGCATGATCGAGGCGCTGCCACTGGTCAGCGCGGATGCCGCCTTTTCCACCTTGCCCGGCATCCGCGTCCTCTGGTAGAAGTCCGTCCGCTTGCGTGGGCCTTCCTTGGCGTAAGTGCGATTCCAAGCGCGCCACGGCCGTTGCATGGGCTTCATCGTCCGCTCGCATTCCCATCACCCAAATTCGGCCGATTCCATGCCCATGATGACGGCGACGGGCTTGTTGGTGGCCAACACGGCATGGTCGAGCGATCACCGAGTCGACGCCAGTTCGGTCAGGATGGGGCCAAGGGACTCAGACAGCCGTTCCGGGTCATGCCGCAGCTCGGTGCTCATCAGCACGAACTGCCGTCCAACCCTCCGCAGCCAGGACCCCTCCACCGTTATTGTGACCAGCCGAAGGTCGAACGGTGCCGCCCGGTGCCGAACCGACTTCTCCACGGATTTCACCAGCCGGTTGAGCAGCAGCCGTTGCTCGTGAGACTCCCGCAAGAAGTCGTCGATGTACCGGCCCTTGAGGTTGTCGGCACAGGCGTACGCGGCGTCGAGCCTATCCTCGACGGCGTGCTGGAAGGCCGGGGAGTATCCGGACACGCCGAGGAATTCGCGCGGGTCCGTGGCAACAGATTCGTCATGGGCCAGCACGTCGGCGAACCAGGCCGCCCAATCCTCGGCCAGCTCCGCGGCAACCGGACCGTCGCCTTCACAGGATGCCGGCACGGGGTACGCCACGCGCGGCACATGGAACGGCCGGTCAGTCGGCAATCCCAGCGCGTCACGGATGTAGAGGACCGCGGTCGGCGCCCATCCGATGTCCTCACGAATCATCCAGCTGTCCGTTCCAGCGAATCGCATGGCTTCCCCTTTAGTCCTCAAGCCAGAGACTAGCCCCAATGCCGTGTAGTTAGGCTGGGCGGGCTGGTGTCAAGACGTCGGGGTTTCGGCGTGTCGGTGGGGGCAAGAAGGCGGAGC
>NZ_RWKQ01000034.1 GCF_003946885.1 Specibacter cremeus
GTGGAGCTGTCCTGGTACAGGCTGCACGGGCAGGTGCCCACGGGGGTGTCGGGTTTGACCGTGGTGAACGACCACGACCCGCCCTTGGTCACCAGGTCGCCGCCGACACTCGTGGCGCTGATGGTGGCCGTGTACGTGGTGTTCTTCGCCAGCACCGCGGCCGGGGTGAACGTGGCCGTGCGGGTGCTCGGGTCGTACGCGGTGCTGCCGGCCACGGCCGTGCCGGAGGGGTCCTTGNCGGGACCTGCTGGTTGGCGGACAGGGGGGACGTGTCGGTTTGCTCGAAGATGGCGTCGACGTAGTAGTTGCTGCCCTCGTAGCTGTTCGTGGGGAAACTGCCGTTGGTGTTGTACACCCCGGCCGGCGGTGCGCCGAACCCGCCGGCCACGGACAGGGGCGCCGCCGAGGTGCCCGCATACGCCCAGTAGTAGTTGGCGTAGGAGTAGTGGCCGTTGGGGGCCGAATACGAGACCACGTACGTTTGTCCGGCGGTCACCTGCACGGGTGAGACGAACCGGGCGCTCTGCCATCCGCTGGCCGTCTCATTGGTGAACGTCACCGTGGCCAGCTTCGCCCCGGCGGTGCTCCACAGGGTGCCCGTGTGGGTGCCGGTGTTGGCCGCGCTCTTGTAGAAGCGGACCCCGGAGATGAACCCGTTCTGGTTGGGTGTGAACTGCAACCCCATTTCGACGGAACTCGCGTCCCCGGAGTCCGGGTTCTTGGGCACCTCGTTGCCGAGGAGGCTGTAGGGACCGGTGACCTGGATGTTCGTGGACGTCGGTGTGGCCGGGTAGTTGGCGCTGTCGTCGACGCCGCGGGCCAGGATCGTGGTGGCGCCGACCCCATGCTGGATGTAGGAATACGTCCAGCTGGTGGTGCCCTGCGCCGGATGCCAGCTGGCCCCGCCGTCGGTGGACACCTCGACACCGACGACGACGCCGCCGCCGGCGTCGGCGGCCGTGCCCGTCACCGTGACACTGGCGCCGTTGGCTATCGAGGCCCCGGCCGCCGGGGACGAGATGACGACGGTGGGCGGGGTCTTGTCCGTGCTGGCCGTGGCCTTGACCAGGGACGCGTCCAGGGTCAGCGGCTGGGCGCCCATGTCGGCCAGCAGGTTCACCTCGGCCTGTTGCATGCGCGGATCGGCGGGTGCGCCGTTGCCGTCGTGGGTTTGGTCCAGGCCCCACGTCCACTGCACGCTGCCGGCGGAGAAGATCAGCGCCCCGCTGGCGGCCTTGTACAGCGTGATGTGGTGCGTGGTGGTTCCGGGGGCCACCGTGTTGCCGAAGTCCTGCAGGTACTGGGGGACGGAGCCCACCGTCGTGGACAGGTCGATCAGTCCTTGCGGCCGGAACCCGTTGTCGAGGTCCTCGTTGGATTCGTAGCCGACGGTGTGGGGTGCCAGCGCCTGGGTGGTGCCGGGCGCCATGGACGTCAGCGACGTGTTCCGCCACAGCCGGGTCTGGCCCTGGGCCGCGGTGACCGTCACGGGCAGGTCGGTGTAGTTGGACATGTAGATGGTGCCGCTGAGCGCGTTTTCGGGGATCCCGGCCCCGTTGGCCTTGGAGGCGAACCGGGGATCGCGCCACGTGCCGGTCCACTCGGGGGACGGATCGATCTTGGCGTTCGACCACGTTTCCTTGTAGCACGTGATGGTCCGGTAGCTGGTGCCGTCGGTCGTGGAGGCCTCGTAGCGGGTATGCCAGTAGTCGTCGTTGCCGGACAGGAACTGCAGGTTGACGCCGGCGTCCCCGGCGGCCTTGATGTTGGCACGCTGGTTGGCGGACCAGTACTCGTCATGGCCCACGGAGAGGAACACGTTGTGGTTCTTGATGAGGGAGCCGTAACGGTCGGAGTCCACCCCCGCCATGTAGGAGACGTCATAGCCGTTCTTTTCCAGGAACCTGACCATGGGGTACTCGTTGGCGAAGTAGAAGTCGCGTCCCTCATTGTCGCCGCGCGTGACGACCGGGCGGTTGTAGCTGATCTTGAAGGCCCGGCCGATCTCGGCGCCCTGGTAGAAGTCGGCACCGCCGTACGTGTTGTACGCCTGCCACGTCGGATCGGAGGTTTGGAACACCACGGTGGAGTGGCTGGCGTCGTTGCGGACAATGAACGTGATCTGGCTTTGCCCACCCGTGTCGGTGCGCGTCAGGAGGGCGATGTAGACGCCCGAGACGGCCGTGGACGGGACGGCCCACGAGGCGGACAGGGCCCAGTTGCCGCAATCGTACAGTTGCGTGGTCACATCGGAGAGGCACTGGGGCTGGGTCTGCGGCAGTTTCGCCGACGGCGTCACCGAGGCGATCTTGCGGGCCCCCAGGCCCTGGTACCAGCCGGTGCGGTAGATGTCGACCGTGTAGGCGGCGGCGTTCGTGTTGACCTTGAAGCCAATGGTGTTGCCCGCGTTGACGCTGATGTCGGTGGAAAAGCCCTGGATGGACGAGTCCCCGGCGCCGCTGATGTCCCACACCGAGGGGTCGGTTCCCGGCTTGCTGTTCTCACAGCTGACCGGGTTGCTGCCGGCCCCGCACGGGTCAAGGGCGGAGGCCTTGGCGGCAAACGCCGTCACGAGGTACGCGGACACCAGGGCCATGACCATGAGGATGGCCAGAACCCGGCGGCCCGGCCCCCAGCCGGTCGCCGGAAGGATACCGGACGCACCGCCGCGACCATCACGTCCAACCGATGACCGTGTGCGCCTTTGCGATCGACTTGATGATTTCAAGGCGGGGTTCCCCTGTCGCGAGAGACCGAACGTTGTTTAAATGCAGTGGCGCTTAAATGCAGCGGCGGACAGATGCTGTTGCCGGGGGCAAGCACCAATCCAATCAGAGGCTAGGACGGCGGATGCGCGGAGGCAAGGAAAATCGGCAGAGACAAGTAGTGCCGGCGCGAAAATCGAGTACTCGGGGAAGGCCCGGTCAGCGACCTGAGTAGTAGGCGGCCAGGCGGGCCAGGCCGTCGTCGATGGTGATGGCGGGCGTCCAGTCGAGGACCTCCCGGGTGCGGCGCTGGTCGAACCAGTGCGCGGTGGAGAGCTGTTCGGCCAGGAAGCGGGTCATCGGCGGCTCGTCGTGCACCCAGCCGCGCGAGCCGGCGAACGTCCACGCCCCCTCGATCGCGGACCCGGCGGAGCGCGCCAGCCAGCCCGGAACCGAGCGGGAAGGAGCCCGCACCCCGGCGGCCGCGCAGATCCCCGCGATCAGTTCCCCGACCGGGCGCGGCTGCCCGTTCGTGACCACCAGCGCCTGGCCGTGCGCGTGGCCCATGCGTTCCAGGCCGCGGACGATCGCGGCCGCGGCGTTGTCCAGGTACGTGGTGTCGATGAGTGCCGTGCCGTGGTCCAGCAGCGGCAGCCGGCCTGCCCGTGCCCGGTCCACCACGCGCTGCACGAGCTGTGTGTCGCCGGGGCCCCACACCACGTGCGGCCGGATCGCCGTCACGCGAAAATCCACGGCATCCGCGGCCAGGGCCAGCAGTTCGGCCGCGGCCTTCGACCGGGCGTAGTGTCCGTGCGCCCGGGACGGATCGGCCGTGCCGGCGCCGGCGCCGGCGATCGAGGAACCGAAATGTGCCACGGACGGGGACGACACGAACACGAAGTCGCGGACCCCGGCGGCCCGGGCGGCGGAAAGCAGCACGCGGGTCCCGTCGATGTTCGTCGCCACGAATTCGCTCCACGCGCCGGTGAACGACACCTTCGCGGCCAGGTGGATCACCGCATCCACGCCGTCCACGGCACGCGCCACGGCGTCCGGATCGGCCACCGAGCCCTGCACGGACTCCCACCCGGAATCGACGGGCCGGCGCTGCAGCGTGCGCACCCCGTACCCGGCGTCGGCGAGCAACTGCGCGACCGCGCCGCCCAGCAGGCCGCTCGTGCCGGTCACGAGCACCCGTCGGCCGGCCACGGCGTCAGGGGCGGCGCGCGGCGAACCCGCGGGCGTCGTCGTACGCCTGTTCACGCCCGCCGTCCCGCAAGCCTGCGGGCAGCCCACGCCGCCAGGGCCGTCCGGTCGATCTTGGAGTTGTGCCGGATGTCGGTGGGCATGGCGTCGATGACCAGCACGGCGGCGACGTCCATGCCAACCCCGTCCACGCCGGTGGCATCCGCCACGGCCGTGCGCACGGCCGCGGCCAGCGCGGGGGACGCCAGCCCGGAACGTTTCGCCGGCGGGGCCGTCTCCACGATGGCCACGGCGGCCTGGGTGCCCGCCGGTCCAACACCGACGACGGCGGCGCGCGCCACCGCGGGCACGCCCTGGGCCGCGTGTTCCCCGGCAACGGGGGTGCGAACCCCGGCGGGGGTGGTCAGGATGTGGCCGAGCCGGCCCTCGACCCACAACCGGCCGGCGTCGTCCAGGTGCCCGACATCGCCGCTGCGGTGCCAGCCCGGGATCGACACGCTGGCCCGTTGGGTGATCCACAGCCGGTCGTACCGCTTCTTCACGTGCGGGGCGCTGACCAGGATCTCCCCGGTGACGCCCGGCTCGAAGGACGGCTGGCCTGCCACGGAACCGTCCGCGGCCAGGGGCGCGATCGCCACGGTGGCGCCGCTGACCGGGGTCCCGACGCACACGCCGTTGCCGTTCCCGGCCGCCCGGATGCCGGCAAGGTCGATGTCCGTCACCGGCAGCGCCTCGGTCATGCCGTACGGGGTGTGCAACGACGCGTTCGGGACCAGGGCCTGAACCCGCGCGAGCAGCGGTTCGGCGATCGGCGCGCCCGCGGACAACAGCAACTCGACAGTGGCCAGGGCCGCACGCTGGCCGTCATCGAGCGCTCCGGACGTGGCCAGCACGTTGACCAGCGCGGCCGGGGACGCGAACACCGTGGTCGCCTGCACGGCCCGCGCCGCCTCGGCCAGGGCGACGGCGGTCAGCGTGGCCGGCGCCGTGACGTCCATGGCCGGGGTGACGGACGTGGCGCCAAGTGCCGGGCCGAGCAGCGCGAACGGGGCGAAACCGGCCACGAGGGCGGTGCCGGCGCGCAGGTCGTACGTCGACCGGAGCGTGTCCCGCATGGCCGCGAGCCGGCGGTGCGTGTACACGACGCCCTTCGCCGGGCCGGTGGAGCCCGAGGTGAACAGCACGGCGGCGTCCGCGTCCGGATCGGCGGGCGGGAACGGCACCGATCCCCGGCGTGCCCTGCCGGCGGCCAGCAGCGAGGGCACGGTCGCGGCGACGTTCAGCAGGCCGGCCTTCCGCACCGAAAGCGGTCCGGCGGCAATCCTGAGGCCCGGCCAATTGAACAGCCGGGCACCGGCCAGGGCCCGCTCGATGCCGACAAGATAGGTCGGCCCGGCACCCTTGATGGCCCGGCTCATGCCCGCAGTGCCGAGTCCGGCGTCGGCCACGACGACGACTGCGCCCAGCCGCAGGCACGCGTAGATCAGCGTGGTCAGCCCGATGCCGGGCGGGACGAGCAGGCTGACCCGGTCCCCGGCGCGCACGCCCAGCCCGGCCAGGCCGGTGGCCAGGTCGTCCACACGCTCGGCCAGCTCCGCCCAGGACAGGGCCGTGGAGGACGCGCCCGGCGCCATGTCGACGACGGCCACGGACCGGTCGCCGCGGCGCGAATCCAGCTCGGCCAGCATGGGGGTGTACGTTTCGACGGGTCGCGACACGCTCGCAGGGCTCGCTGCTCCACCGCCGGCGGCGAGGACGTTCCGCGCCAGCCAGTCAAACATCGGGGTGGCCACGTCCCGGTCCTCCTGGACCAGGTGGCCGGCACCCTCGAAGCGGTGCACGTCGGCCTGCGGCAGCCGGTCCATGAGGTCGCGCAGGTACCGGTCGGAGAACACCGGGTCCTTCGGCCCCCACAGCAGCAGCGCCGGCACGTCCAGCGACCGCACGGCCTCTGAAACGGAGGCAAGCGCAGCCCAGCTCGGGTGCCCGGGCGCGGCCGGGATGTCGGCCACGAAGTTGCCCACGCCGGCGCGCCGCGGAACCGTCAGGTACGGGGCCATGTACGCGGCACGGACCTCCGGGGCCAACGGCGGCCGCGCCAAACCGTGCGTGACGCGCAGGAAGGCGGCCGACGTCGTCGTGCCCCACGTGTGCACGGCCGGGTGGAGCGCCAGCGACAACGCCGGCGGAAGTGAAAAGCCGGCCGGGTGCACGGCGGTGTTGGTCAGCGCGACGGCGGCGAGCCGCTCGCGCTGCCGGCTCGCCCAGCCGAGCGAGATGATGCCGCCCCAGTCGTGCCCCACGGAGACCAGCGGGCCGGTGGCCGATGGCCCAGTGAGCCCGAGCGCGTCGGTGAGGTCGCCCAGGTCGGTGATGCGGTCGGCGAGGCGGCGGAACGTGCCGGTGCGTTCGGAGAAGCCCATGTCGAGCTGGTCGACGGCGATCACCCGCCACGGACCGCCCGCGGCCACCGTGGACGCGGACGTGGCGCCGGCCAGCAGCGTGCGCCACAGGTACGACCAGGTCGGGTTGCCGTGCACGCACAGCAGCGTCCCGGCGGGTTCACGGCCGGCCAAGTCGTCGATGTTGTCGAGGACGTGCCACCGGCGGTGCGTGCCGGGCAGCTCGATCGACGCCGTGGACGGCACGGACAGGGTGCGGGACCAGGACGCGGGGACGCCCGGCCACAGCTCGTCGGGGGTGGACAGGTGGGCCGTGCCGGCTACCACGCAATTTCCATCATGGTGGTGTTCAGCCCGGAGCCGACGCCCATGCACAGCACGCGGTCGCCCGCGGCCAGCGTCTGCGACTCCTGGGCCAGCGTCATGGGCAGCGACGCCGGGCCCACGTTGCCCCACTTCGGGAACGTGACCGGGACGCGGGACTTGACCAGGTTCACGGCCTTGATGATCGCGTTCGTGTACGAATTCGAGACCTGGTGGGTGACGTAGCGGTCCATGCTGCGCCAGTTCCAGCCGTCCCTGTGTGCCTCGTGCCAGGCGTCGGTGACGAGTTCCAGCCCGTTGTCCAGCAGCCCCTTCGTGTCCGTGAACATGCCGTCCGGCCCGCCCACGCACAGCTCGTGGTGGGCCGTGCCGGCGCGGGAGACGCCGCCGAGGATGCGGTGGCCGCCCGGGTGCGCGTCGGCCGGGCCCAGCACGGCGGCCGCCGCGCCGGAGCCGAGCGTGAGGGTGGCGAATTCGCGCAGGTAGTCGTCGCGGGTGGACGTCTCGGCGTTCAGCCGGCGGAACGTGGTCTCCTGCGTGGCCTGGGCGTCCTCGCCGGCCACGATCAGGGCGTACCCGATCTGGCCGGAATCGATCATGTTGGCCGCAAGCGTCATGCCGTTGACGAAACCCAGGCAGGCGTTGGCCAGGTCGAAGTTCATGGCCGACGACGGCAGCCCCAGCCCGTTGTGCACCTTCACGGCCACGGACGGTTCCAGGTTGCGGCGTGTCACGGACGTGTTGATGAGCAGGCCGATCTCGCCCGGTTCGACGCCGGCCTCCGCCATGGCCTTGGCCCCGGCGTCGATGGCGGCGTCGTCGAACTGGGTTCCGGGGGCCCACCAGCGGCGCTCGGTCACGCCGGCCACGCGCTCGAGCAGCCGCTTGGACAGGCGCAGCCGCTTCAGGCTGGGGGCCAGCCGCGTGTCGAACTCGGTGGAACTGACGACGACGGGCGCCTCCACCGCGGAGACCGCCAGGAGCGAGGTGTTGGTGTGTCGAAACGTCGCGTTGCCGATCAAGTTCCAGCCTTTGTGTTGTCGAAGTTCTGGTCGATATGCGGAATTGTTCGGGCCGCGGGGACGGGCCATTCGTCGCCGCAGACACGGCGGGCCCGTCCCGGAAAATACCCAACTTGTTAACTATGCACCCAACGCGGACGTTCCCGCACATACGCCGCACGGCATAAACAGGCGGCGAACAGGCCGCCTTCCCGCATGGTTGTCGGGGCGGCACGGTAGATTGGGGATAGTTCATTCCGCCTGCAGGAGCCTGTTTTCAGGAGACACTGATTTTCAGGAGACACCGATTTGCATTTGAAGAGTCTGACCGTGCGCGGGTTCAAGTCCTTCGCCTCGGCCACAACCTTCGACTTTGAACCCGGCGTGACGGCGGTCGTGGGCCCGAACGGGTCGGGCAAGTCCAATGTGGTGGACGCGCTGGCCTGGGTCATGGGCGAACAGGGCGCCAAGACGCTGCGCGGCGGCAAGATGGAGGACGTCATCTTCGCCGGCACGGCGGGCCGCCCGCCGCTGGGCCGCGCCCAGGTGTCGCTGACCATAGACAACACCGACGGCGCGCTGCCGATCGAATACTCCGAGGTCACCATTTCGCGGACCCTGTTCCGCACGGGCGGCTCCGAATACGCCATCAACGGCACCGGCTGCCGGCTGCTGGACATCCAGGAGCTGCTCTCCGATTCGGGGCTGGGCCGGGAGATGCACGTGATCGTCGGCCAGGGCCAGCTCGACAAGGTCCTGCACGCCACGCCCGAGGACCGGCGCGGGTTCATCGAGGAGGCGGCCGGCATTCTCAAGCACCGCCGGCGCAAGGAAAAGACGCTGCGCAAGCTGGACGCCATGGGTGCCAACCTGGCCCGGCTGACGGACCTGACCACGGAGATCCGCCGCCAGCTCACGCCGCTGGGCAAGCAGGCCGAGGTGGCCCGGCGGGCGCAGACCGTGCAATTCGACGTGCGGGACGCCCGGGCCCGGCTGCTCGCCGACGACATCGTCCAACTCACCACGGCCGCGGCCCAGGACACGGCCGCCGAGGAGGCCATGAAGGCCCGCCGGGCGGAGGTCGAGGAACTGCTGCGGGCGGGGAGGGAACGCCAGGCCGAGCTGGAACGCCTCGGCGCCGCCGCCACCCCGGCCCTGAACGCGGTCCGCGACACGTGGTACCGGCTCTCCGCCGTGAAGGAACGCTTCGCCGCGCTGGCGCAGCTGGCCGCCGAACGCCAACGCCACCTGGGCGCGGCGGAGCCCGCCCCGGACCCCAGTCGCGACCCCGACAAGCTGGCCCGCCAGGCCCGGCAGGTCCGGGACGAGGAGGCGGAGCTGGAGCTGGCCCTGGAGGAACGCCGGATCGGCCTGGAGACGGCGCTCGAACTCAAACAGGACGCCGAGGCGGCCGTGCGCGAAGAGGAACAGCGTGTCACGGCCCTGCTGCGTGCCACGGCCGACCGTCGCGAGGGGCTGGCCAGGCTGGCCGGCACGGTCGCCTCGGCCCGCTCCCGGGTCGAGGCCGCCGAGGCGGAGATTGGCCGGCTCCGTGGGTCCATGTCCGCCGGGACGGACCGCCGCCGGGTCGCCGCCGAGGAGTTCGCCACACTCGAGGCGCAGGTGGCCGGTGTGGAGGAGGGGGAGGAATGCCTCGACGCCGATTACGAACAGGCCGCCGCCGCGCTCGCCGTCCTGGACGCAGAACTCGAGCAACTGACCACAGCCCAGCGCACGGCCGAGCGGGAACGCGACGCCCTGGTGGCCCGCCGCGACGCGCTCGCCGTGGGACTGCGCCGCAAGGACGGCTCGGCCCACCTGCTCTCGGCCGGGCTGGACGGTGTGCTCAGCGCCGTCGCCGACCTGCTTGCCGTCGAGGCCGGGCATGAGACGGCCATCGCCGCTGCGCTGGGCGCCGCCGCCGAGGGCGTTGCCGTCAGCGGGGCCAGCGCGGCCGTCGATGCGCTGGAACTGGTTAAGAAGGACGACGGCGGCCGCGTCACCCTGGTCGTCGCCGGCCCCCCCTCCCAACTGGTGGACAGTAGCTGCACGAAATCCGCGGATTCCGAGCAGCTACTGTCCACTCGATTGGCGGTGGGGGAGGCCGTGCGCGCCGTGGCGGGCGCCGCCGTCGGACGTGCCGTGGTGACGTGCCCGCCCGAGCTGGCCGACGCCGTCGACGCCCTGCTGCACGACGTGGTGCTGGTGCCGGACTTGGCCGCGGCGGCCGAGGCGGTGGCCGCGTATCCGGGGTTGACCGTCGTCACGGCCGCCGGCGACGTGCTGACCGCGCATGCCGTGCACGGCGGGTCGGCCGGGGCGCCGTCATTGCTGGAATTGCAAGCCGACGTGGACCAGACCGAGGCCGACCTGGCGTCCGTGACGGCGGAGGGGGAACGGCTGCGGTTTACGCTGGCCGCCGTGCAGGCCCGGCGGCAGGAGGCGGCGGCCGCCCAGGCCGCCGCGCTGGAGGCGCTGAACGATTCCGACGCCCGGCTGGCGGCCGTGACGGAGCGGTTGGGGCATCTGGGCTCCGTGCTGCGGTCGGCGTCGGGGGAGTCGGAACGGTACGAGGCGTCGCTGGCGGCGGCCACCGAGAACCGCGACCGGGAGCAGGCCGCGCTGGCCGAGGCGGCCGACCGGTTGGCCGCCGCGCGGCAGGCCCCGGCCGACGCCGAGCCGTCCATGGAGGGCCGGGACGCGCTGGCCGCCCAGGCCAGCGCGACGCGGGCCGTGGAGATGGAGGCCCGGCTGGCGCTGCGCAGCGGCGAGGAGCAGCTGACGTCGATGCGCAACCGTGCGGCCGGGCTGGAACGCGCGGCCGCCGTGGAGCGGGCGGCGCGGGAACAGGCAGCGGCGCGGGCCCGGCGTCGTCGGTACCAGGGCGCCAAGGCCGCGTCCGTTGCCGCGGCCGTGGAGGTCATGCTGGCGCGGATTGCGGCGTCGATTTCGATGGCCGCCGAGGAACGGGACACCGCCGAGGAACTGCGGGCGGAACGGGACGCCGAGTTGTCCGGGATCCGTGTGGCCAACGCGGCCCTCGACACGGAGCTGGCCGCGTTGACGGATTCCGTGCACCGGGACGAGCTGGCCCGGGCGGCCCAACGTCTGCGGATCGAGGCCTTGGAAAACAAGGCCATCGAGGAGCTCGGGCTGACCGTGGACCATCTGCTGGCCGACTACGGGCCGGACACGCTGGTGCCGCCGGGTCCGGGGGAGGCCACGGACAAGTGGGCGGCGCTGCGTGTCGAGGTCGACGCCGACGGGTCGCCGGTGCGCGACGGCGTGCCGTTTGTGCGGGCCGAGCAGGAGAAGCGGCTCAAGCGGGCCGAGAAGGACCTGGCCGCGCTGGGCCGGGTGAACCCGCTGGCGCTGGAGGAGTTCGCGGCGCTCGAGGAACGGCACCAATTCCTGGCCGGCCAGCTGGAGGACCTGAAGAACTCGCGCAAGGACCTGATGGACATCATCAAGGAGGTCGATGCGCGCGTGCAGGAGGTGTTCTCCGCCGCGTTCGCGGACACGGCCGTGCACTTCGAGCGCGTGTTCGGCCGGCTGTTCCCGGGCGGGGAGGGCCGGCTGGTGCTGACCGACCCCTCCGACATGCTGACCACGGGCATCGAGGTCGAGGCGCGGCCGGCCGGGAAGAAGATCAAGCGGCTCTCGCTGCTCTCCGGCGGGGAGCGCTCGCTGACGGCCGTGGCACTGCTGGTGGCCATTTTCAAGGCCCGGCCGTCCCCGTTCTATGTCATGGACGAGGTCGAGGCCGCGCTGGACGACACCAACCTGGGCCGGCTCATCACGATCTTCGAGGAGCTGCGGGAGTCCAGCCAGCTCATCATCATCACGCACCAGAAGCGCACCATGGAGGTCGCCGACGCCCTGTACGGCGTCACCATGCGCGGCGACGGCGTCTCGACGGTGATCAGCCAGCGGCTTGAGCCCGCCGCGCGGTGATTGAGCTTGTCGGTGATTGAGCTTGTCGAAATCCCGGTGTCTCGACAAGCTCGACCACCGGTGATTGAGCCTGTCGAAATCGGGTCTCGACAAGCTCGACCACCGCCGCGCCCCCTCGGCCCGGTTCCCGTCAACCCCGGGTCCCGCGTGCCGGCAGCCAGAACAGCATGCCGACCAGGGCGACGGCCGTGGCCATGGTGAATGCCGGGCCGTAGGAGAACGCGTCCACGAGCACGCCGGCCGCGATCGGGCCGATGATGGTGCCGAAGTCCTGGCTCATCTGGAACGTGGCCAGCACCTTGCCACCCGAGCGCTCATTGCCGATCACGTCCGCCACGGTGGCCTGCTGTGCCGGGCCCATGAGTCCACTGCCCAGTCCGGCGATGGCCGAGATGACAAAGAACCAGAGCTCCTCGCCGGTGAATCCGAGCAGCCCCATGGCGACGCCGTTGACGGCCAGGCCAAGCAGGATCATCGGTTTGCGCCCCCACGTGTCGGCCAGCCTGCCGGAGAACGTCAGCGCGACGGCCGTGCCCACGGCGAACACGGCAAGCGACGTGCCGGCGACCTGCGGGCCCGCGTGGAGGACCGCCGTCGCGAACAACGGCACCAGCGCCATGCGGATGCCCATGGCCGACCAGCCGTTGGCGAACGCCGACACCAGGACGGCCCGGTACGGCGGCAGGCCCAACGCCTGCCGCAACTCCATGGGCTGCTTCTCGGCGGCCGGGGCGCCGACGCGGGTGCCGGCCGGGACGCCAACGCCAGGTGCCAGCTGCGTTGCCACGAGAATGGCCACGATCACCAGGGCCCCGGCGTAGACGAGGAACGGCAGTTGCAGCCCCAGGCCGGCCAGCAGGCCGCCGACGGCAGGACCGGCGATGTTGCCCAGCAGGAACGATCCCGAATACAGGCTCGACACCCGGCCGCGGGCCTGCGGCGGCGCCAGCCGGATCAGCAGGCCCATGGCGGCGACGGTGAACATGGTGGACCCGATGCCGCCCAGCCCGCGGAACACGAGCAGCTGCCAGTAGTCCTGCGCGAACGCGCACGCGGCCGACGACGCGGCCACGATCAGGATGCCGAGGATGTAGGTCCACCGTTCGCCGAGGCGTTCGACGAGCACGCCGCTGAGCGGGGCGAAGACCAGTCGCGTGAACGCGAACGCGCTCACGACGACGGCTGCCGCACTGACGCTGACATGGAAACTCTGGGCGAATTGCGGCAGGACGGGGGCGACGATTCCGAAGCCGATGGCAATCAGGAACGCCGCGGCGACCAGGACCTTGATCTCCCGGGGGAGCGCCACCCGAGCGCTCAGGTCGGGGCTTGTCGTTTGGCGGGTCATCACCCTAGATCCTCCCACGCCTCCCAAGTAGGGCGCACTTGCGCACCATTCCGGGCCCGAATCGGTGCGCAACTGCGCCCTACTTCGCGGGAAGTCGGCCCGTGAGAGACTGGACGAGTGAATCAGACTCTTGCCGTCATCCTGTACATCGTGATCGGGCTCGCCGTTGTCGGCGCCCTGATCCCTGTCTTCCTGAAGGCGCGGAAGAATTCGCAAACACATGCCGGGACCCGGGACGCCAACGATCCGGCGCCCACGGCATCCGCGGCCCCGGCGGCGACCGGCACCCTGCTGGAGGACCGCCCCGCAACCCAGGCCCCGCCGTCGTCCACCGAAGCGGCCGCGGATTTGGAGTCCCTCCTGGAGGAACCGGCCGCTCCGGCCGTGGAGCGGCCGCTGCCCGTCGAGGGCCGCCTGGTGCGGCTGCGCGCCCGCCTGGCGAAATCCAACAACGCGCTCGGCAAGGGGCTGTTGGCGCTGCTCTCCCGCGACACCATCGACGAGTTCGTGTGGGAAGAGGTCGAGGAGACGCTGCTGCTGGCCGACATCGGCACCGACTCGACCACGGCCCTGGTGGACACGCTGCGCGAGCGCGTCAAGGTACTCGGCACGCGGGATCCCGAGCACGTCCGGGCGTTGCTGCGCGAGGAACTCATCCGGCTCGTCGACCCGACCATGGACCGGACGCTGAAGATTGACCGGCACGACGACCGGCCCTCGGTGCTCATGGTGGTCGGTGTCAACGGCGTGGGCAAGACGACGACCGTCGGCAAGCTGGCCCGGGTGTTCGTCGCCGAGGACAAGGACGTGCTGCTGGGCGCGGCGGACACGTTCCGCGCGGCCGCGGCCGAGCAGTTGGCCACCTGGGGTGCCCGGGTGGGCGTGCCGACGGTGAAGTCCGACGTCGACGGCGCGGATCCGGCGTCCGTCGCCTTCGAGGCGGTGAAGGCGGGCATCGAGCAGGAAGTCGACGTCGTCATGGTCGACACCGCCGGGCGCCTGCAGAACAAGGTCGGGCTCATGGACGAGCTTGGCAAGGTCAAGCGCGTCATCGAGAAGCAGGCCACGGTCGACGAGGTGCTGCTCGTGCTGGACGCGACAACCGGCCAGAACGGCCTGACCCAGGCCAAGGTGTTCTCCGAGGTCGTGAATATTTCCGGCATCGTGCTGACCAAGCTGGACGGCACCGCCAAGGGTGGCATCGTCGTCGCCATCCAGAAGGCCCTCGGCGTGCCGGTCAAGCTCGTCGGGCTCGGCGAGGGCCCGGACGACCTGGCCCCGTTCGACGCGGAGGGCTTCGTGGACGCGCTGCTCGAGGGCTGATTCATTCCGTGAAAGTGCCCGCCTCGGCGGGCACTTTCACGGTCACGGCGACTTTCGGACGCGCGGGGCGCCACGGATCACGTTCACGTCAATCCAGTGAGCAGATCACGCCGTTCTGGAGGTCGTCCGTCAATCCAGTGAGCAGATCACGCCGGAATTCCCCGCCCGGAACGTCGTCATCTGCGCACTCAATGGGGGCGTGGGCACCAGAGCGTCCCGATCTGCACACTCGACTATGAGGTTCGGCCCCGGAACGGCATGACGCGGCGCGCGGCTGTGGATAACTTCTGCACGGTCTCCATTTTTGGTGGCTAATAGAGGAATGCGATCACCAAGTCCCCTCCCGCACAGTCTGCGCGGGCGACCGTTCACGCTCACGGATTCCGATGCGCTGGGCATTTCCCGTCGGCGAACGCGGGCTGGTGACTTGCGCGCCCCCAGCAGGAGGATTCGCGTTCCCAGGGGCGTGCGGATGGCGATGCTGGACCGGTGCCGGCCCTACACCCAGGTGACCGTCGACGGCGTCGTCAGCCATGTGACGGCGGCCCAGATCCACGGGCTGGTCCTGCCGAACAGGTTGGCAGGCCGACCGGTCATTGACCTGGCCCGTCCCCGGGGGAAGAGCAATGTGCGTCGACGGCACGTCGTCGGGCACCGGCTGGAATTGGGTGAAGGTGAGGTGGTCCTGGTGGCCGGCGTGCCGGTGACATCCGTTGCGCGCACGTGGCTCGACCTGGCCTCCGTGCTCGGCCTGGACGACCTGGTGGCCATGGGAGACCAGATCGTCAACGAGCACCACCGGAACTTCGGCCCACGCAAGGTGGCCCTGGTCCCACTTGCCAAACTGCAGGAATATGTCGCGTCCAAGCGCTGCGTCAGGGGGATCGCCAAGGCACGTGCGGCGCTGGCCCTGGTCCGGGTGGGCGTTGACTCACCCCGGGAAACACGGGTCCGGCTGATGCTGCAACGGGCGGGATTGCCGGAATTCGTCCCCGACCATCCGATCCGCAACGAACGGGGCGAACCGGATGTCTGGCCCGACCTGGCCTGCGACGAGTTCCGGACGTGCGTGGAATACGAGGGCATGCACCACCTCACGGTTGGACAGCAGGCCTCCGACCATGACCGTGACTTCCGGACCCGGCAACTGGGCTGGCACCAGGCGCGGATCAACGACGACGACATGCGGGCCGGCTCCGCCGTGGTGGTGGCCAAGGTGGCGCGCATGCTGGTGCGCGGCGGCTGGCCGGACCCGAACAGCGTGGACCCGAACAACACTGACCCGAACGGCACTGCCGGGCGCGTAGCGCGCCGGAAACGGGCGGGCGTGTAACGCGCCGGAAACACAACCGACACGCGCCTTTTACCTGCACCCGCCAAACGTAACAGCTTGGCAATCTTTTACGGCGCCCGCCGAAACAGGGTCCCGGCAAAGTTGTGAGGGTCAACATTGCACCCGCCCCGCAGAAGTGGCCGCAATACCCTCACAACGAAAGGCCAGCACCGTGAACACTGGCGATACCGCGTGGGTCCTCGTCTCGGCAGCCCTGGTGCTGCTGATGACGCCGGGCTTGGCATTCTTCTACGGCGGCATGACGCGCGCCAAGGGCGTGCTCAACATGATGATGATGAGCTTCGGCGCCATCGCCGTCGTCGGCACCCTCTGGGTGTTGTTCGGCTACTCCATGTCGTTCGGCCGCGACACCGGCGGCGGGATCATCGGCAACCCGTTCCAGCATTTCGGCCTGCAGGGCCTGCTCAGCACCACCACCAACGTCCCGCTCGTGGGCACCATCCCGGAGATCGTGTTCGTCGGTTTCCAGGGCGTGTTCGCGATCATCACGGTCGCCCTGATCACCGGAGCCATCGCCGACCGGGCCAAGTTCGGCGCCTGGCTCGTGTTCGCCGCCATCTGGGTCACGGTCGTCTACTTCCCGGTGGCGCACTGGGTGTTCGACTTCAACAAGGACGCCGCGGGCAACCCGATCGGCGGCTGGATCGGCCAGGGCCTGGGCGTCATCGACTTCGCCGGCGGCACCGCCGTGCACATCAACGCCGGCGCCGCGGCGCTCGCACTGGCCCTGATCGTCGGCAAGCGCAAGGGCTTCGGCAAGGACCCGACCCACCGCCCGCACAACCTGCCGTTCGTCATGCTCGGCGCCGGCCTGCTCTGGTTCGGCTGGTTCGGCTTCAACGCCGGCTCCGCCCTGGGCGCCAACGCCGTGGCCGGGTACGCCTGGATCAACACGCTGGCCGCCCCCTGCGCCGCGACGCTCGGCTGGCTGCTGGTCGAGCGGCTGCGTGACGGCCACGCGACCAGCCTCGGTGCCGCGTCCGGCGCCGTCGCGGGCCTGGTCGCCATCACCCCGGCCTGTTCCGCCATCACCCCGATGTGGTCGCTCGTGCTCGGCCTGCTGGCCGGTGTCGTTTGCGCCCTCGCCGTCGGGCTGAAGTACCGCCTCGGCTTCGACGACTCGCTGGACGTCGTCGGCGTCCACCTGGTCGGCGGCCTGTTCGGCACGCTGTTCATCGGCCTCGCCGCGGACCCGGGTTCCCCGGCGGCCGGCAGCGGCCTGTTCTCCGGCGGCGGGCTGGAACTGCTGGGCAAGCAGGCGATCGGCGCGTTCGCCGTCATGATCTACTCGTTCGTCATCGCCTACGCCATTGGCTGGGTCGTCAACAAGACCATGGGCTTCCGGATCTCCAGCGACCACGAGGCCGCCGGCATCGACGTCTCGCTGCACGCCGAGACCGCCTACGACTTCGGCGGCCGCTCCTCGGGCGCCTTCCACCCGTCCCCGCTGCCGGTCCCGGCACCCCAGCCCGAGAAGGTTGACGCATGAAGCTCCTGACAGCCATCATCCGCCCGGAATTGCTGGACCCGGTGCGTGCCGGCCTGGAGAGCTTCGGCGTCCAGGGCCTGACCGTCAGCAGCGCGCACGGTTACGGCCGCCAGCGCGGGCACACGGAAATCTACCGCGGCGCCGAGTACACGGTCGACCTGCACCCGAAGATCCGCATCGAGGTGCTGGCCACCGACGACCAGGCGTGGGACCTCATGGACGTCATCGTCGCCACGTCGAACACGGGCCGCGCCGGCGACGGCAAGGTCTGGATGGTCGAGGTCTACGAGGCCGTCCGGGTCCGCACCGGCGAGCGGGGCGCCGCCGCGGTGTGACGCACCTGCCGCCGTCGTACGTCAACAAGTACGACGGCGGCAGGCGCTTTTGCGCCGTCAACCATCGGCGCGCTGTTTATCCCCGGCGCTCCGAGGACGGCTCGAGCGCCAGTCGGCGGGGCCGTCGCTGCCGGCGGCGTACTCCTCCAGCGGCACCGTGCCGGCACGCCAGGCGGCGAACGCCGGTTCGACGATCCGCCAGCATTCCTCGGCGGTGTCGGCGCGCACGGACAGCAGCGGGTCGCCGGCCAGCACCGAGTCGAGCACCTCCCCGTAGGGAAGCAGCGGGTCGCTGGCCAGTTCGGTCTCGAGCCGGACCCGGTCCAGCTCGAACAGGTTCCCGGGGCCGTTGACGTCCAGGTCGAGTGTCAGGTTCTCCGGGCCGAAGCCGATGTGCAGCCGGGTGGGGGCGTCGACGCCGCGGAAGCCGTCGGGCAGGTGCGGGACCGGCTTGTACGTGATGACGGCCTCCTTGCGGTTGCGGCCCAGCGCCTTGCCGGAGCGCAGCAAGAACGGCACGCCGGCCCAGCGCCAGTTCTTCACCCGGATCTCGACCTCGGCCAGGGTCTCGGTGTTGTTGGCCGGGTCCACGCCGGCCTCGGCCGTGTAGTCGGGCACCGGCCGGTCCCCGATGGCCCCGGCCGTGTAGCGGGCGCGCCGGGTGCTGCGGGCGAAGTGGTTGTCGATGGAGCTGGCCCGCAGCACGGCCGCGATGCCGTCCCGCACATCCCGTTCGTCCAGCGAGGCGGGGGCCTCCATGGCGATGATGGCCATGATCTGCAACAGGTGGCTCTGGATCATGTCGCGGCCGGCGCCGGCATGATCGTAGTAGCGGGCCCGGTTCTCGAGCGTGAGGTCCTCGTCGAAGATGATCTCCACCTTCGCAATGTGTTCGGCGTTCCACAGCGGCTCCAACAGCCGGTTGGCGAACCGCAGGCCGACGATGTTGAACACGGTGGACTTGCCCAGGAAGTGGTCCACGCGGTGGATGTGGTCCTCCGGGACCAGCCCGGCAAGCGTTGCGTTGAGCCGGGCCGCCGATTCGGCACCCGAACCGAACGGCTTCTCCATCACCAGGCGGGTGCCTTCGGGCAGGTCACCCGCGGTGAGTGCCTCGCAGGCGGCCTGGCTGACGGCCGGCGGCAGCGCGAAGTACACGGCCACGGGGGCCTGCAGGGTCTTGAGGAGCCGGCCCAGTTCGCCCGGCGCCGTCACGTCCAGCCGGTGGTATGTGCTGGCGTCCTTGACCCGGGCCAGCTCGGCGCTTCCTTCGGCGGTGCTTCCTTCGGCGGTGCTGCCTTCATCGGCGCCGGCGAAGCTGTCGTCGAGGCGCTGCCGCCAGCGTTCGGCCGTCCAGTCGTCGCTGCCGGCCCCGACCAATTCCAGCCTCGGCGCCCGGCCGGCGGCGATGAGCCGCCCGACCCCGGGCAGCAGCAGCCGGCCGGTCAGGTCGCCCGAGGCGCCGAGGACCAGCAGTGTGCGGACCTGGTGGCGTGCGGAACGATGCCCGTGGCGTCGCCCGTTCGGGTGCGTTGGGTGATGCGTGTCTGAGTCTGGCGAGGGATGTTCCGCCGCGGGGTTCTCGGTGCTCTGGGTCACGTTCCCAGCATGCCATGACGGGCCGCGAATGTCTGGCCTGCGGCGGCCCAGGGACGGATCTGCGGCCGGGGACCGAAAAAGGGCGGCCGGGGCGCTGACGGGCCGCAAATCAATGGCACCATCGGGCCGCTCCAGTTGGTACCCTTGATAGTTGAGTCCTACGGGAAAGGGAGCGGGTCGGCACGTGCGGCCGCCCGCCGTTCTCATCCTGCAATTCGATAGCCGTGCCCGCCGTCGCGGATCCGCCCAGTCCCGGGCGGGTTCGCGCGGGCTGCGGTGATTCCACGACTGAAAGAAGCACACGGCACGTGTTCAATTCGCTATCCGACCGGCTGACAGCAACCTTCAAGAACCTGCGCGGCAAGGGCCGGCTCAGCGAGGCCGACGTCGACGCCACGGTCCGGGAGATTCGCCGCGCCCTCCTCGACGCCGACGTGGCCGTGCCGGTGGTGCGCGAATTCACCGGCAAGGTCCGTGAACGTGCCCTGGGCGCCGGGGTCAATGCGGCGCTTAACCCGGCGCAGCAGATCGTCAAGATCGTCAACGAGGAACTCGTCGCCATCCTGGGCGGGGAGACGCGGCGGATCCATCTGGCCAAGAACCCGCCGACCGTCATCATGCTGGCCGGCCTGCAGGGCGCCGGCAAGACGACGCTCGGTGGCAAGCTGGCCAAGTGGCTCAAGAGCCAGGGGCACAGCCCGCTGCTCGTCGCCGCGGACTTGCAACGCCCCAACGCGGTCAAGCAACTCCAGGTCAACGGCGAGCGCGCCGGAGTGCCCGTCTTCGCCCCGCACCCGGGCGTCTCGAGCGAGTTCGAGGCCGCCACCGGCGACCCGGTCGCCGTCGCCCGGGCCGGCGTCGCGGAGGCGAAGGCAAAGCTGTACGACGTTGTCATCGTCGACACGGCCGGGCGCCTTGGCATCGACGCCGAGATGATGGCGCAGGCCGCGAACATCCGCGCCGCCATCACCCCTGACGAGGTCCTGTTCGTCGTCGACGCCATGATCGGCCAGGACGCCGTCACCACGGCGCAGGCGTTCAACGAGGGCGTGAACTTCACCGGTGTGGTGCTCGCCAAGCTCGACGGCGACGCCCGCGGCGGTGCGGCCCTCTCGGTGGCATCCGTGACCGGCAAGCCGGTGATGTTCGCCTCCACCGGTGAAAGCCTGGACGACTTCGAGCTGTTCCACCCGGACCGGATGGCCAGCCGCATCCTCGACATGGGTGACGTCCTGACCCTGATCGAGCAGGCGGAAAAGAACTGGGACCGGGCCGAGGCCGAACGGATGGCGCAGAAGTTCGCCGACCAGGAGGACTTCACCCTCGACGACTTCCTCGCCCAGATGCAGCAGATCCGCAAAATGGGCTCCATGAAGAAGATGCTCATGATGATGCCGGGCGCCGCGAACATCCGCCAGCAGCTGGAGAACTTCGACGAACGCGAGATCGACCGGGTCGAGGCGATCGTGCGGTCCATGACCCCGCATGAGCGCGTGGCCCCGAAGATCATCAACGGATCCCGCCGCGCCCGCATCGCCAGGGGGTCCGGCGTGCACGTCTCCGAGGTCAACGGCCTGCTGGAGCGTTTTGGCCAGGCGCAGAAGATGATGAAGAAGATGGCCCAGGGCGGCGGCATCCCCGGCATGCCGGGGATCGCCGGGCCGGGCGGCTTCGGCGGCGCGCGCAAGGGCAAGAAGGTCGTCAAGAAGAAGGCCCGCTCCGGCAACCCGGCGAAGGCGGCGCAGGAGGCCCGCGAGGCGGCCGAGCGCCGGGCGAACGCCGGGCGGTCACTTCCCACGGGCGCCGCCTTCGGCGCGGGGACCGAGGAATTCGACCCGGCGGCGCTGAACCTGCCCAAGGGATTCGATAAGTTTTTGGGTAAGTAAGCGCTAACTCGGTTTCAATATCCGTTTCCCAGAAAGTTCCCAGCCATCCGGCCTGCCTTGGGTCTAGACTGCTCGTGAAGCGTCCATGTGGACCAAACCGATCCACCGCAGTGTGCGCTTTGCCAGGAGGCGCATGATGAATTATTTGCGAACTCGTGGGGGGAACCGGAAGCGGATCTTCCCGGTTGTAGGAAGCGTTGCAGTGATCTTGTTGGCCCTGACGGCATGTTCGGGGACCGGCTCCGGAAACAACACCGCCGCCTCGGCGAACGCGCCGGGCAAGGCGACAAACACGGCCACGTTTGCGGAACCGCCGAATACCGTGCCGAACTGGATTTGGCCGTTTGCACCAATCGCGGATTTCTCCGTATCGAACATTTCCGATTTGCAGTACCTGATGTTCCGCCCGCTGTACTGGTTTGGCGACCAGGGCAAGGCGCAGGTTAACGATTCGTTGAGCCTGGCCGCGGAACCGGTTTACAGCAACGGCGGCAAGACCGTCACCATCAAGCTCAAGCCATACAACTGGTCCAATGGCACGCCGGTCAGCTCGACCGACGTGATGTTCTGGTACAACATGGCCAAGGCCGAGAAGACCAACTACGCCGCCTACGTGCCCGGGCAATTCCCGGACAATGTGGTCTCGGCGTCGGCCCCCGATGCGCAGACTGTCGTGTTCAACACGGATAAGGCCTACAGCGAGCAGTGGTTCCTGTACAACCAGCTCGGGCAGATCACCCCGATGCCCGCGGCGTGGGACATGACCGCGGCGAACACCAAGGGCGATTGCGCGACGAACCAGTCCGGCTGCGCGGCCGTGTACAAGTACCTGATCTCCCAGTCGAAGGACCTGCCCACGTACGCCACCAACCCGCTGTGGCAGGTGGTTGACGGACCGTGGACGCTGAAGTCGTTCAGCTCCGACGGGCACATCACGTTCGTGCCGAACACCAAGTACTCGGGACCGGTGAAGGCGTCGCTGAAGGAGTTCAAGGAGGTTCCGTTCACCACGGACGACGCGGAGTTCAACGTCCTGCGCGGTGGCAGCACCCTTGATGTCGGCTACCTGCCCACCCAGGACCTGAGCGCTCCGCGTCCGGAAAACACGACACCTGACCAGCCCGGGCCCAACCCGTTGAGCAAGAACTACACCTTGGCGCCGTGGAACCTGTACGGCATCAACTACTTCCCGATCAACTACAACAACCCGACGGTTGGGCCGATCTTCAAGCAGCTGTACTTCCGCCAGGCGTTCCAGTCCGTGGTTGACCAGCCGGCCATCCTGAAGTCCGCGGCGAAGAACTACGGCTTCCAGACCACCGGCCCGGTGCCGTTGTTCCCGGACAGCCCGTTGATCTCGCAAGTCGAGAAGAACAACCCGTACCCGTTCAACATCGACGCGGCCAAGAAGGACCTGACCGACAACGGCTGGACCGTCACCGCCGGTAGCGCGGCCACCTGCTCGAAGCCGGGAACGGCTGCGGGCGATTGCGGCGCCGGGATCACGGCCGGGCAGAAGCTGGAGTTCACGCTGCAGTACGCCAGCGGCCAGCAGACCATCACCACGGCCATGGAGTCGCTGAAGTCCAACGCGGGCCAGGCCGGCATCGTGCTGAACCTCGTCCCGGCGCCGTTCAACACGGTCACCGGTACCGCGGTCCCGTGCTCCGGCAAGACCTGCACGTGGCAGATGGGCAACTGGGGTGGCGGCTGGGTCTACGCACCCGACTACTACCCGACCGGCGAGACGCTGTTCCAGACCGGAGCAGGTTCCAATAGCGGCAGCTACTCGAACCCCGCCATGGACAAGCTGATCGCGGACTCGACAACGCAAAGCGGCACCGCTGTGATGCAGGCGTACGAGGACGCGCTGGCAAAGGACGTTCCTGTCATCTGGCAGCCGAACTACACCTACAGCCTGACCATGGTCGCGAACGCGCTGCAGGGCGCCACCCCGCAGAACCCGTACGCGAACATCAACCCCGAGGCCTGGCACTACTGACAGGTCCCGGCACGGTGAAGCGCAAGTGAGGAGGCGGCGAAGGACATGACTTCGCAGAACACGCCGACCGGACGGCCGGCGCCATGATCGGCTACATTGTCCGCCGCCTCCTCCAGGCCGTCCTGGTGGTCCTGGTCGTGACCATCATCGTGTTCATCCTGCTGCACCAGCTGCCCGGTGGCGCGGCACGGGCGATCCTGGGCCCGCGGGCAACCGCGGCCCAGATCGCCGATTTCAACGCCGCCAACGGCTACGACCAGCCGTTGGTCATCCAGTACTTCCGGCAACTGGGCCAGTGGGTGACCGGGGACTTCGGCTTCTCGATCAAGCTGAACCAGTCGGTCGGTTCGCTGCTGGTCCAGCGCATGCCCAAGACCATCATCCTGGGCCTGTTGTCGCTGGTGCTGACGGTCATTGTGGCGGTGCCGCTGGGCATCTACCAGGCCGTGCACCGCAACAAGTCGTTCGACTACGTGGCGACCGGGCTGTCGTTCATCTTCTATGCGGCGCCGACGTTCTTCATCGGCATCATCATGATCGAGATCTTCTCCCAGAACCTGGGCTGGTTCCCGCCGGAGGCGCCGCAATCGGACGGCATCGGACCCATTTTCCAGGAATTCGACGCCATGATCCTGCCCATCGTCACGCTGGCCCTGTTGAGCATCGCCGGGTTTTCCCGGTACATGCGATCGTCCGTGCTGGACAACATCGACCAGGACTATGTGCGCACGGCCCGGGCCAAGGGTGCCTCGCCGTCGCGGGTGCTGGCGCACCACGTGCTGCGCAACGCGCTGATCCCGATCATCACGCTGCTCGGCCTGTCCCTGCCGGCACTGTTCGCCGGGGCCCTGATCACCGAATCCATTTTCAACTTTCCCGGCATGGGCCTGCTGTTCTGGCAGGCCGCGCAGGCGTCCGACTACCCCGTGGAGCTCGGCGTCGTCATCATCACGGCGTTTGCCACGGTGGTCGGGAACCTGCTGGCGGACGTCTCGCTGGCCGTACTCGATCCGAGGGTGAAGCTATGACCATCCGTCCCGGGGAGGGGATTCCAGCCGGGGTCCTCGACGAGGCCCACGGCGAGGGGGCCGCCGTCGCGGTCTCCAGCACGGGACTGCCCGTCGGCAAGGCCAAGAGCATGTTCCGGCTCGGCTTCGAGGTGTTCATCCAGAACCGGCTGGCCATCGTGGGGTTCATCGTCCTGGTCCTGGCCGTGCTGTTCTGTTTCCTGGGCCCGGTGCTGTACCCGACCGACCAGGTGACCGTAAACCTGGAGAACGTCAACCTGCCACCCGGTCCCGGCCATCCGCTGGGCACCGACCAGACAGGGTACGACCAGTTCGGCCGGCTCATGGTGGGCGGCCAGGTGTCGCTGATGATCGGCTTCGCGGCCGCCATCATCGCCACGATCGTCGGAACCATCTGGGGTGCGGTCGCCGGCTTCTTCGGCGGCTGGGTCGACGCGGTCATGATGCGCATCGTCGACGCCATCCTGTCCATCCCGATCCTGTTCCTGCTCTTGTTCCTGGTCACGATCGTCAAGCCCAGTGTCCCGGTCATGATCTTCGTGCTGGGGCTGACGGCGTGGCTGGTGCCGGCCCGCCTGGTGCGCGGCGAATCGCTGACCCTGCGCGTGCGCGAATACGTCCAGGCGGTGCGGGTCATGGGCGGCACGTCCTGGCATGCGGTGCTGCGGCACATCATGCCGAACGTGATCGGCACCGTGATCGTCAACGCGACGTTCCAGGTGGCCGACGCCATCTTGCTGATCGCCTACCTCGGCTACCTGGGCCTGGGCATCTCCCCGCCGGCCACCGACTGGGGCGGCATGCTCAGCAACGGCACCGCGTTCGTGTTCACCAACTATTGGTGGCTGATCTACCCTCCGGGGTTCGCGATCATCATCGTCGTCGTCGCCGTCAACCTGGTCGGGGACGGGCTGCGGGATTCGGTCGAGGTCCGGCTGCAACGGCGCTGAACGCCAGCCGCACACCAACGCAGGGAAGGAGACCGGCATGCCGCTCTTGGACATACGCGACCTGAGCACGGACATCCAGCTGAGCAAGTCCGTGGTGCACGCCCTCGATCACGTCTCGCTGCACGTCGACGCCGGCGAGTGCCTGGGCCTGGTGGGCGAATCGGGCAGCGGCAAGACCATGACGGCCATGTCGATCGAGCGGCTGCTGCCACCCGGCGGGCACATCGTCAACGGGGAGATCCTGCTGGACGGCGAGGACCTGGTCAAACTGCCCGAACAACGCCTGCGGGAGATCCGCGGCGTCGACATCGGCATGATCTTCCAGGACCCCATGACGTCGCTGAACCCGGTCGTGACCATCGGCGACCAGGTGGCCGAGCCGCTCATGCTGCACCGCGGCATGGGCAAGTCGGCGGCCCTGAAGGAGGTCGTGGACATGTTCGGCCTGGTGGGCATCCCCAGCCCGCTGCAGCGCGTCAAGGACTACCCGCACCAGCTCTCCGGCGGCCAACGCCAGCGCGTCATGATCGCCATGGCACTGATCTGCCAACCGAAACTGCTCATCGCCGACGAACCGACGACGGCCCTGGACGTGACCGTGCAAAAGCAGATCCTGGAACTGGTGGCCCGGCTGCGTGCCGAGTTCCACATGGCCATGATCCTGGTGACCCACGACCTGGGCGTCATCGCCGGCAACGCCGACCGCGTCGTCGTCATGTACGCCGGCAAGGTCGCCGAGATGGCGGACGTCCACACCCTGTTCGCCGCGCCCAAGCACCGGTACACCGACGCGTTGTTCGAGGCGCTGCCGGAACGCGTGGCCGGCACGGGCGAACGGCTGTACTCCATTCCGGGCCTGCCACCGGATTTGACCGAGCCGCCGCCGGCGTGCCGGTTCGCGCCGCGCTGCCGCTTCGCCGTCGCCCAGTGCCGGGCCGAGGTGCCGCCGGTGACGACCATCGCCACGCCCTACGGCCCGCAGGAGTTCGCCTGCATCGTCCCGCGCACCACGCCGCTGGGCATGCCCGAGCCCCGGGACTTGCGCACCACCATCCCGGAAGTGGCGCGCGTGGAGGCGGCCGAGCTGGAAGCGGGCATGGAGTTGTCGCTGGTGAAGGACGACGGCGGGCACGACCTGGGTGCCCACGGCGCCGGCCCGTCGTCGTCGGACGCCCGCTCCTGGGTGGCCCCGACGACGTTCATCCCCGCCGACGGCACCCCGCTGTTGCAGATCCAGGAAGCCGTCAAGGACTTCCCGGTGACCGCCGGGGCCATCCTGCGCCGGCACGTGGGCGACATCAGCGCCGTCGCCGGTGTCACCGTGTCCATCCCGCGCGGGCAGACCCTCGGCCTGGTGGGCGAGTCGGGGTGCGGGAAGACGACGCTGGGGCGCATGGTCGTGGGGCTTGACACGCCGACCAGTGGCGCCATCCTGTTCCGCGGCCGGCGCATCAGCCAGCTGCGCGGCAAGGAGGCCAAGGAGGGGCGCCGGAACGTGCAGTTCATGTTCCAGGACTCCTACGCCTCACTCAATCCGCGCATGCGCGTGCGCTCCATCCTGCGCGAGCCGCTGGACATCCAGCACGTCGGTTCGCCCCGCGACCGCAACGACCGGGTCGACGAGTTGCTGGCCGCCGTGGGGCTGCCGGCCCGGGCCGCCGAACGCTACCCGCACGAGTTCTCCGGCGGGCAGCGGCAACGCATCGGGCTGGCCCGCGCGCTGGCCCTGCAACCGGGTCTGATCGTCGCCGACGAACCGGTCTCGGCCCTGGACGTGTCCATCCAGGCACAGGTGCTGAACCTGATGAAGGAGCTCCAGCGGGACCGTGAACTGACCTACCTGTTCATCAGCCACGACCTGTCCGTGGTCAGGTATCTCTCCGACGTCATCGCCGTCATGTACCTGGGCAAGATGGTGGAGGTTGGCCCGGCCGCCACCGTGTATGCGCACCCGCAACACCACTACACCCGCGGCCTGATCGATACGATCCCCATCCCGGACCCGGTGATCGAGCGCAGGAAGGCGAAATTGGGCGTGCGCGGCGAACTGCCCTCGGCCATGAACCCGCCCAGCGGGTGCCGGTTCCGCACCCGGTGCCCGATGGCGCAGGAGATCTGCGCCCGGGTCGAACCGCCGCTGCAACCCGGCGGCGGACACGAGCCGATGCCGGCCGACGAACTGGCCGCCGCCACGGCCAAGGCCGTGGCCGCCGGCACCGTGCCGCACCTGGTGGCCTGCCACTTCCCGATCAACGGCCACGCCGCCGCCGACACCCTGACCGACGAAACGGCCGCGCCCGACCCGGTCTGAGCACTCCCGCCGCCGCGGGCGCGCCCAGCCCGATCCGGTACCCTGCTGGAATGAGCAAAACCCGCATCGTGTTCGTCCATGGGTCGGGCCGCTACGGCGCCGCCGCATGGCCGACCCAGCACCGGTTGGCGGGCCGCTACGATTGTCTCTTTCTCAAGCGCACCGGTTTTGACGCCGTCGTCCCTCCGCAGCCCACCGACTTCGCCGCGGACGAGGCGAATGTGATCGAGGCGCTCGGCGCCGGCGGGCACGTGGTGGCGCACGCCCAGGGTGCGATCGCGGCCATGATGGCGGCCGTCGCCCGGCCGGACCTGGTGCGCTCGCTGGTGCTCGTGGAGCCGGCGTGCCTGTCGTTGACCGCGGAATTGCCGGCGTCGGCCGCGTACCGGGGGCAGCTCGAGCGGTTGTACGCCCGGCGGGGGCAGCTCACCGACGCGGAGTTCGCCCGCGAGCTGGCCCGGGTTGCACCGGCCGGCGGGTTCGTCGACTCATCCGTTTCCGGCTCCACCGGCACCGGCGTGTTCGGCGGTGGCGTGCCGGAGTCCGCCGACCGCGTCGCCACCCGGCTGCGGCTGCAGGCGCCACCGTGGGAGGCGCCGCTCCACATCGTGCCGGGCGTGCCCACGCTGGTGCTGACCGGCGGTTGGGAGCCGCTGTACGAGGAGATCGCCGGCTATCTGGTCACGACCGGGGCGCGGCACCTGGTGGCGCCCGGCGGGCACCGGCTGCACGACCTGCCGGAGGGAGCGGCACTGATCGAGGAGTTCATCGCCGCCGATCCTGGCGGGGGCGGCCTCTAGTTCGGTGGCCGGCATGGTTTGCCGGCTTCGGGACCGTGGCCACCCGGGGTTGGTGCCGCCTGGGCTTCGATGGGCCGGCTGTCATGGGCGGAAGGGCCATGGCATCTGGCGAACCAGTGGACTGCAAACGCTCGTTTGCGAACCAGTGGGCGGTAAGTGCTCGTTTCGGGCCGATTTTCGACATCTGCTGTCCAGTAGTTTGCGTCATCGACAGCTACTGCCCAGCAGTTGCGTCCCGGGCCCGGGCGTCCGCGGCCGGCGCCGGCGGGGCAGCCCCTGACGCGGCGACGGCCGCCCGAACAAACACCTCCGACTTTTCCGGTCACCGCATTAGCCTTTCGGCCTCCCCAAGCTTCGTCCCCGGCCGCTCCCACCGCTCGCACGCTCGGGGCCCCTCGGCCTCTAGGCTGGTGTCATGTTCGACATCCGGCCCGCGGGGATCAACGAGTTCTCGCTGCTGCCCCTCCTCGAGGCGGAGGCCGATGCCGTCTTCGCGACGCCCGGGTCCACGATTGACCCGGCGCGGTTGCCGCCGCCGGCGTCCGTGGCCGAGTATGCCGGTGCGTTCCACATCATGGTGGCCGGGCGCCCGCCGGTGGGGTTCGTCCGGTTGGAGATCGTCGACGGGCTGGCGCACCTGGAGCAGCTGGCCGTCAGCCCCGACGTCGGCCGGCGCGGGATCGGCCGGTCGCTCGTGGATGCGGCCAAGGCGTGGGCGCGCGAATCCGGGTTCACGGCCATGACGCTGTGCACGTTCGCTGACGTACCGTTCAATGCGCCGTTCTACGCGTCGTGCGGGTTCTCGCAGGTCGCCCTGCTCACGCCCGGGCTGGCCCGGCTGCGGCGGATCGAGACGGAGCTGGGCTTGGACGCCTTGGGCCGGCGCGTCGTCATGCGGGCGGAGCTCTCCGCCGGTGATTGAGCCTGTCGAAATCACCCGGGCACGGGTCCCGTCCCGCAGCCCCGGAAACCATCCGTGTGACGAAACCGTGCGACTCCGCGCCATTTGGAATAACTTGAAGCTTCAAGTAGTTTGGTGTTAGTGAAACTTCAACCGACCCGGGAGTCACCATGACCACCACCGACAACCTGCTCTCCGC
This sequence comes from Specibacter cremeus, assembly GCF_003946885.1. Classification (GTDB taxonomy): domain Bacteria; phylum Actinomycetota; class Actinomycetes; order Actinomycetales; family Micrococcaceae; genus Specibacter; species Specibacter cremeus. The sequence continues at coordinate 29,118 of NZ_RWKQ01000034.1, forward strand.
CGACCTCTCCATGGGCACCGTGATGCTCAAGGTCGGCGACATGGCCACGATGAGCGACTACTACCAAACCGCCCTGGGCCTGGACGTCGTGGCCGAGGCCGACGGCGGCCAGTACCTGGGCCGCGGCGCCACGCCGCTGGTCCACCTGCAACCGGCCAAGGGCCTGCACATCCCGGGCCGGGGCGAGGCCGGGCTGTTCCACACGGCGTTGCTGTTCGACGACCAGGCATCCCTTGCCGCCACGGTGGCCACCGCGGCCCAATACAACCCCCGGCTGTTCGCCGGCAGCGCCGACCACCTGGTCTCCGAGGCGTTCTACTTCACGGACCCGGAAGGCAACGGCATCGAGCTGTACTGGGACCGCCCGCGCAGCGAGTGGCGCTGGGACGGGTCCGCGGTCGTCATGGACTCCCTGGCGCTTCCCCCGCAGGGCTTCCTGGACCAGCACCTGACCGAGGCCTCGGTGACGGGCCAGCGCGACGCGGCCGCCGCCGTCGGACACGTCCATCTGCAGGTGGGTGACGTCCAGACGGCCCAGCAGTTCTACGTGGACACGCTCGGCTTCGAGCGCACGGCCGGCTGGCACGGCCAGGCCTTGTTCGTCTCGGCCGGCGGCTACCACCACCATATGGCCATGAACGTGTGGAACAGCCGCGGCGCCGGCCCGCGCAAGGATACGCTGGGCCTGGGCGAGGTGCTGATCCAGCTGCCCGGCCGGGACGACGTCGGCGCGCTGGCGCAGCGATTGGCGCACCACAAGATTGCGGTCGCCGATACCGGGGCCGAACTCGTCTTCCTTGATCCGTGGCACAACCGGATCCGGGTTAGTGTGGAGTCGTAACCCGGCCACCTGGGTGGCCGCCGAGACGCAACACCCCTTGCCCGCGACGCGCGAAAGGTGCTTTCTGTGCCCAATTACTCCGAGTTCTTCATCGCCGACCACCACGTGGCCGTGGCCCGCGCCAAGGCCCGCGACGCCGGCACGTCCCCGAGCGTCGACGTCCCCGTGCTGCCCACGCCCGGCCTCAGCGACCTGGAGATCGAGGTGCTCGGCGAACTGGCCGCCCGCAAGGTCCATGCCACGGGGGTGCGCGCCGAGCTGAACATGGTCGACATCGCCCTCGATTCGCTGTACGCGGTCCCGGACGCGCTGGTCGAGGTGTTCGCCGAGCTCGCCACGGCCGAGGAACCGGAGACCATCCCGGAACTGGCCGCCGAATGGGCGCGCGACGACGTCATGGAGTCCGCGCCGGAGGTCACCGAGCCACTCGTGCGCCAGCTCGCCTCGATGGCCGCAACCGTGCACGCGGAGGCGGAGAACGACACCCGGCTGGGGCTGTTCTTCTACTCGGCCTAGCGTCTGGCATAATGGATGGGTACTCGATCCGCGCGGCCCCTCTCTCCGTGCTGCGATCGGAGTCCTTGAGAGTTCCGTGAATCGGCCCGCCCCACGGGAGCGTGCAACGGGATTCGCCCCTTTTCGAACCAGGAGAAACCACAAAAGTGGCCGTAAAGATTCGTCTGAAGCGCTTCGGCAAGATGCGCGCCCCGTACTACCGCGTCGTCGTCATGGATTCGCGCGCCAAGCGCGATGGCCGTGCCATCGAGGAAATCGGCAAGTACCACCCGACCGAGCAACCCTCGTTCATCGAGATCGACTCGGACCGTGCCCAGTACTGGCTCGGTGTCGGCGCGCAGCCGACCGAGCAGGTGTTCAAGCTGCTGAAGATCACCGGTGACTGGCAGAAGCACAAGGGCATCGCCGGCCAGGAAGGCACGCTGAAGACCAAGGCCCCGAAGCCCGCCTTCGTCGCCCCCGAGGCCAAGAACGTCGTGCTGAGGGAAGCCATCACGCCGAAGGCCAAGAAGGCCGACGAGGCTCCGGCAGAGACCGCCGAGGCCGAGTAACTTGCTGGCCGATGCGCTGGAGCACCTGGTCCGCGGAATCGTTGACTTTCCCGAGGACGTCAAGGTCCGCCTGTTGAACAACCGTCGCGGGGAAACCCTCGAGGTTCGCGTGCATCAGGACGATTTGGGCCGCGTGATCGGCCGCCAGGGTCGCACCGCCCACGCCCTGCGCACGGTGGTTGCGGCGCTGGCTCATGGCGAACCGGTTCGTGTGGACGTGGTCGACACGGACCGTCGCCGCTAGTCCCCAGCGGCTCCCGCTGCTCGCAAGCTCGCAGCGGGGCCCTCGCCGCTGTGGGCCCACCCACGCCCTCCCTCGGGCGCGTGGGCCCACCCACATGCCTCTAGTCGCGGCCCCGGCACCCTCGTGGTGCCGGGGCCGCTTCCATTCCCGACACGATCCACCCAGGAGATCCCATGCAGGTCCAGGTTGCCCGACTCGGCAAGCCGCACGGCATTCGCGGTGAAGTCACCGCCCAGGTGCTCACCGACGACCCGGATGCCCGGTTTGTCGCCGGCGCCGAATTCGCCACCAGGCCGGCACGGGCCGGGGGACTGGTGGTGCGCAGCGCCCGCTGGAACAAGGACATCCTGCTGCTCGGCTTCGAGGGCGTGCTCACGCGCAACGACGCGGAGCTGCTGCGCGGGACCACGCTGTTCATCGACGCCGAGGAGGACACGGACGACGACGGCTGGTACGAACACGATTTGCTGGGCCTTGAGGTGCGGGTCGGCAGCGAGACGGTTGGCAAGGTTACGGGGTTGCGCACCCTGCCGGTGCAGGATCTGCTGATCGTCGAGGACGCCAACGGCGAGGAGGTGCTGGTCCCGTTCGTCGAGGAGATCGTCCCCGAGGTCGATACCGAGGCCGGCTATGTGCGGCTCACCCCGCCGCCGGGGCTGTTCGAGCTGAACCGCGGGGAGCCCGGGGCCGATGCGGCGGAGGGCGAACGGTAGCCGTGCGCTTTGACGTCTTCACCATCTTCCCCGAATACCTGGCCGCGCTGGAGCTGAGCCTGATCGGCAAGGCCCGCGGCCAGGGCCTGTTGGAGGTCGCCGTGCATGATCTGCGCGACTTCACCACGGACCGCCACCGCACGGTTGACGACTCGCCGTACGGCGGCGGCGCCGGCATGGTCATGAAGCCCGAGCCGTGGGCGCAGGCGCTCGAGTCCGTGCTGGACCCGCACGCGGACGCGAAGCCGACGCTGATCGTGCCGTCCCCGGCCGGCGAGGTGTTCACCCAGGCGCTGGCCCATGAGTTCGCCGCGCGGCAGCACCTGGTGTTCGCCTGCGGCCGCTACGAGGGCATCGATGAACGCGTCTTGGACTGGGCCGCCGACCACTACACCGTCCGTCCCGTCAGCCTCGGCGACTACGTGCTCAACGGCGGCGAGGTGGCCGTGCTGGCCATGGTCGAGGCGATCGGCCGCCTGGTCCCCGGTGTGGTCGGCAACCCCGAGTCGCTGGTCGAGGAGTCGCACGCCGACGGGCTGCTCGAGTATCCCGTGTACACGAAACCCGCCGCATGGCGCGACCGGGAGGTCCCGGAGGTGCTGCTCAGCGGCAACCACGGGAAGATCGCGAAGTTCCGCCGGGAGCAGCAGCTGCGGCGCACGGTCGCCCGCCGGCCGGACCTCATCGCCGCACTGGACGCCGGGTCGCTGGGCAAGGCGGACCGCAACGTGCTCTGGGAACTGGGGTACGCCGTCGTCGACCGTCAACTGGTGAAGCGGGAAGCCGCCACGTGACCCGATCACGGCCATTGCCGCGGTGAAATTCTGGGAGTAACATTCGTTTTAGTTGCAACTACCAAAATGGAGGTGACACTCATAATGGAAACGACAGTCATGATCGAACGGTCCACGCGCAAGTGGTGGGCCCTCGGCGCCCTCAGCCTGGCCGTGATGGCGGTCAGCCTGGATTCCACGGTGCTCAGTGTCGCGCTGCCCACGCTGGCCGGCGTCTTCCACGCCACCGAACCCGACCTGCAATGGTTCACGGCCGGGTACCTGCTGGTCCTGGCCGCCGCCATGCTGCCGATCGGGTTGATCGGCGACCGCTTTGGGCGCAAGCGGCTGCTGATGGTCGCCCTCGTCCTGTTCGGCGCCGGGTCGGCGGCCTGTGCCTTCTCGACGACGTCGCTGGAGTTCATCGCGGCGCGGATGTTCCTGGGCCTGGCCGGCGCGGGGATCGTGGTCATGGTCCTGGCGGCCTTGACGGTCCTGTTCGACGACGCCGCGCGGCCCAGGGCGGTGGGCATCTGGGCTGCGGCGAACTTCCTGGCGCTGCCGATCGGGCCCATTCTGGGCGGCTGGCTGCTGACCAATGTCTGGTGGGGCTGGGTCTTCCTGGTGAACGTGCCGGTGGCGTTGGTGGGCATGCTGGTCGCGGGGGCGCTGGTGCCGGAATCCCGCGCCGCGCAACGCCCGGGCCTGGACCCGGCCGGCGTCGCCTTGTCCGTGGCGGGGCTGGCCGTGGCCGTGTACGGGTTCATCCGGGCCGGCCAGGACGGCTGGACCGACCCGGGCGCCTGGGTGGCCATCGTCGTCGGGGCGGCCCTGTTGGCCGGCCTGTTCCTGGTGGAGCGCCGCATCGGCGGACGCCCCGGCGGCAGTCCGCTGGTGGACGTTGCCCTGTTCTCCGAGCCGTCCTTCACCTGGGGTGTGATCCTGGCGGCCGTGGCCGGGCTGGCCATGATCGGAACGCTGTTCACCATGCCGCAATACTTCCAAGGCGTGCTCGGCGCCGACGCCCTCGGCTCCGGCCTGCGGCTGCTGCCGCTGGTGGCCGGCCTGGTGGCGGGGACGCTGGGCGCCTCCGTCGCGGCCCGGGCCGTGGGTGCGAAGGCGGCCACCGCCGCCGGCTTCGCGCTGCTCGGCCTGGGCGCGGGGATCGGCACCCTGACCACCGTGGCATCCGCCGACTGGTTCCTGGGCCTGTGGCTGGGGCTCGTCGGCGCCGGGATGGGGCTGGTGATGGTCACGGCCAGCACGGCGGCGCTCTCCCGGCTGGACGAGGACCGCAGCGGGGTCGGCTCGGCCGTGCTGCAGTCGGCCAGCAAGGTCGGTGCGCCGCTGGGCGCCGCCGTGCTGGGCAGCGTGCTGCACGCGTACTATGTGGCCGGGCTGGCCGGTCAGGGGCTGCCGCCGGCGATTGCCGCGGCGGCCCGGCACAGCGTGTTCGCCGGCGTGGCCCTGGCCGCCCGGGCGCGGCCGGCCGACGTCGCGGCCGTGCGCGAAGCCTTCGTGGGCGGTATTTCGGCGGCCCTGTGGGTCTCGGTGGCGATCTGTGGTGGTGGGTTCGTGTTGGCCTTGGTGTTCATGCCGCGGGGCGGCGCCGGCCGCGATAGGCTCGGAAAAGCCGACGGGAAGGAGCCCAAACTTGTCAGCGGAGACGCATAAACCGACGGGTGGGCTGCGCGAACGAAAACGTGCCAAAATGCGGAGGGAGATCCAGGCGCAGGCCCTGCAACTGTTTCGGGACCAGGGCTATGACGCCACCACCGTGGAACAGGTCGCCGCCGCGTCACTGGTGTCGGAGAGCACCCTGTACCGGCACTTTCCCACCAAGGCGGACCTGGTGCTGCAGGACGACATGGATCCCCTGATCGATGCCGCCTTTGCCGCGCAACCGCCCGAACTCAATGCCGTGGAGGCCATCGTGGGGGCGATGCGCGAGGTCCTGGGGCACGTCTCGGGGGCGGAGGCGGCCGGTATGCGCGAGCGGATGAACCTGTTGTGGACGGTGCCGGAATTGCGGGCCACCGCCTTGGACCAGCTGGTTCAAGGCATCGAGCAGGTGGCCGCCCTGGCGGCGGCCCGCACCGGCCGGACCGTGGACGACCCCCAGATCCGTGCCCTCGCCGGCGCCGTGGTGGGGGCCGCCATGGCGGCGCTGCTCAGCGCCGTGGGTGATCCGGGGGCCGACCTGGTCGGGCTGGTCGCCGAGTACCTCGACCACATCGAGGCGGCCCTGCGGCTCTGAGACGATGACGGAATTCGTCGCCGGGGCACGCCATGTGGCAAAATGGGGTGCAGTGCCCGCTGGGCGCGTTCCTGCCACAGGGGGAGCGTCCGCCAACAGTCCGGCACACCGGCAAACCATCCACGGCGCAGCCGGTCAACCATGCTTCGACGCCCGGGTCGGGCCCGCAAGGGCGCCCGGTGCGCCGCAACACAACGCGAGCGACCTGTGGCGTTTGCCAGGAGAGAGAACATGCATATTCTCGATTCCGTTGACGCAGCCAGCCTGCGCAGCGACATCCCCGCCTTCCGCGCCGGCGACACCCTCAACGTGCACGTGAACATCATTGAAGGCACCCGCTCCCGCGTGCAGGTCTTCAAGGGCTTCGTGCTGCGCCGCCAGGGCGACGGCGTCCGCGAGACGTTCACGGTCCGCAAGATCTCCTTCGGTGTCGGCGTGGAGCGTACCTTCCCGGTGCACTCCCCGGTCATCGACAAGATCGAGGTCGTCACCCGTGGCGACGTGCGCCGCGCCAAGCTGTACTACATGCGCGACCTGCGCGGCAAGGCCGCCAAGATCAAGGAAAAGCGCGAGAACACGTCCGCCAAGTAACGGGCGAAAGCGCTTTGACCGAAGCGAAACGCCGGCCCGGGAAACCGGGCTGGCGTTTTGTCATTGTGGCCGTCGTCGCGTTCGTGCTGGCCCTTTCGCTGGTGCGCAACACGTGGGTGGACGTCTACTCGATCCCGTCCGCGTCGATGGAGCCGCTGCTGGTCGTCGGCGACCGGGTGCTGGTCTCCCGCACCGCGTTCGCGGGCGCCGGCGTCCGGCGCGGCGACGTCGTGGTCTTCGACGGGCGCGGCTCGTTCACGCCGCCGGCCTCCGGGCGCGGCCCCGTCGCGGACGCCCTGGTCGCGGCCGGGCAGTGGCTGGGTGTGGTGGCGAACAACGACATCTACGTCAAGCGCGTGCTCGGCGTGGCCGGGGACACCGTGAAATGCTGCACCGCCGCCGGCCAGCTGGAGGTCAACGGCGTCCCGATCACCGAACCGTACCTGTACCCGCACGACGCGCCCAGCGAGCTGCGGTTCGAGGTGCGCGTTCCGGACGGTAAGTTATGGCTCATGGGCGATCACCGTGCCGTCTCCGCCGACTCCCGCGACCTGCTGGGCGCCCCGGGCGGCGGCCTGGTGGACGTGGACCGCGTCATCGGCCGGCCGGTGCAGGTGCTCTGGCCGCCGGCCCGGATCCAGTCCTTTCCGGCCCGCTAGGCGCCGCACGCCCGGCAAGAACCAACCCCAAGGAAAGCAGCGATTGATGCAGCAGAACCCGCCCGGCACGCCGGGAGAGCCGGAGTACGACGGCGATGCTGCCGCCGGCCGGGAGCGCGACGCCGGCTCCGGCGTAGTGCACGATGGCGCAGCCGACGCCGGGCACGGTTCAGGGCATGCTTCAGGGCATGGTCCAGGGCACGGCTCAGGGCACGGCTCAGGGCACGGCTCAGGGCACGGCCAACACAGTGCGGGCAAACGCGGTGCCGGCAAGCCGTCGGGTCCCCGGGGCGTGGCATTGTCGTGGCTGAAGGAGATCGGCACGATCGTCGTCATCGCGCTGCTGTTGTCGTTCCTGATCAAGACGTTCCTGTTCCGTGCGTTCTTCATCCCGTCCGGGTCCATGGAGAACACCCTGCAGGTTGATGACCGGATCTTCGTGAACCTGCTGGTGCCGTCCCCGATGGCGCTCAAGCGCGGCGACGTCGTCGTGTTCAAGGACACCCAGGGCTGGCTGCCGGCCACGGCGCCCGTGGACAAGGGGCCGTTCGGCTGGGTCGGCGACGCGCTCACGTTCGTGGGCCTGGCGCCGGACGAGTCCCAGCAACATCTGATCAAGCGCGTCATCGGGCTGCCCGGCGACCACGTCGTGTGCTGTGATGCCGCCGGGAAGCTGACCATCAACGGCGCGCCCATCACCGAGCCGTATGTGTTCGCGGGCGCGGCGCCGTCCGCCACGCCGTTCGACGTCGTCGTCCCGGCCGGCGAGGTGTGGGTCATGGGCGACCACCGCAACGATTCCCTGGACTCCCGCTACCACCAGGACCAGCCGGGCAAGGGGTTCGTGCCGATCTCCGACATCGAGGGCCGGGCCACCGTCATCGCCTGGCCGGTGACGCGCTGGGCGATCCTGGGCGACTACCCGCAGGTCTTCGCCGGCGTCCCGGCGGCCCGCTGATGCCCGCCGCCGCGCCCACGCTCGACTTCGAGCGGGAACTCGCCGGGCAGGGGTACGCCCTCGTGGCCGGCTGCGACGAGGTCGGCCGTGGCGCGCTGGCGGGGCCCGTGAGCGTCGGGCTCGTGGTGGTTGCCGCCGGCCAGGAGCTGCTGGCCGGGGTGAAGGACAGCAAATTGTTGCGGGAGCCGGCTCGGCAGGCGCTGGTCCCCGTGATCCGGGACTGGGCCGTGGCCAGCGCGGTCGGGCACGCGTCGGCCGCCGAGATCGACGCCGTGGGTCTCGTGGCCGCGCTCCGGCGCGCCGGCGTGCGCGCCCTGGACGCCGTGGCCGCCGAAGTGTTGCCGGGCGTCGTCATCCTCGACGGGAACCAGGACTGGCTGTCGGTCCCGGTGCAGCCCGAGCTGATGTTCGGCGGGGCCGCCGGTGGTGCCGACGTGCCGGTGCGCACGCGCATCAAGGCGGACCTGACGTGCCTGTCGGTGGCGGCGGCCAGCGTGCTGGCGAAGGTGGAGCGGGACTCGATCCTGGCGGGGCTGGCCGTCTCGCACCCGGAATTCGGCTGGGACGTGAACAAGGGTTACGCCACGGCCGCGCACCGGGCCGCGATCGCCGCGCACGGCGCCACGGAGTTCCACCGCCGAACCTGGCGCCTCACCGCCGGGTGAGTGGGCGCCCGGCGCCGCCGTGGGGGATGATGGAACCATGAGTGCCGAGGACCTGGAAAACTATGAAACGGACATGGAGCTGCAGCTCTACCGCGAGTACCGCGACGTGGTCAACCTGTTCACCTATGTCGTTGAGACGGAGCGCCGTTTCTACCTGGCCAACCATGTGGACCTGACGGCCCGTTCCGCCGACGGCGAGGTGTACTTCGACCTGACGCTGCAGGACGCCTGGGTGTGGGACGTGTACCGCACGGCGCGCTTCGTGAAGAACGTGCGGGTGATCACGTTCAAGGATGTCAATGTCGAGGAACTTGTGAAGACCGACGACCTGCAGATCCCCAAGGATGGGCACCTGGGGCCGTTGGGCTAGACTCCTCCACAGCCACCGCCACACCCTGCGCCGTCCACAGGGTGCGTCCCGGCACTGGTGCCCCCGCCCGGACTCCGCGACGCTGGTCGCGGAGGAACAGATGAAACCAAAGGACGAGTTGGGCCGGCGCGGCGAAATGCTCGCCGCCGACTACCTGGAAGACCGCGGCATCCGCGTCATCGACAGCAACTGGCGCTGCCCGCGTGGGGAAATCGACATCGTGGCCGTCGACGGAAGCGATCTCGTCGTCATCGAGGTCAAGACCCGCCGCTCACGCAACTTCGGCGACCCGCTCGAGGCCGTCACGAGGGCCAAGCTGGCGCGGCTGAAGACGCTGGCCGTCATGTGGGCCCACGAGCACGGCCGCGGCCTGGGCGCCCTGCGCATTGACGTGTTGGGGATCATCGACGACGGCCGGTCGGAGCCCGACATCGCGCACCTCAAGGGGGTGTATTGACCGTGGGCATGGGCCGGGCCCTGGCCGTGGCGCTTGTCGGCCTGAACGGCCACGTCGTCGAGGTCGAGGCGGACATCGGCCAGACGTTGCCGGCGTTCGTCCTGCTCGGGCTGCCCGATGCGTCGTTGAACGAGGCCAAGGACCGGATCCGGTCTGCGGCGCAGAACTCCGGCATCCCGCTGAGCCGGCGCAAGATCACCGTGAACCTGATCCCGGCGTCGCTGCCGAAGAAGGGTTCGGCGTTCGATCTGGCCATCGTCATGGCGACGCTCAATGCCGCCGGAGATGTCCGCGGCACGGGACAGACCGTGTTCATCGCCGAGCTGGGCCTGGACGGGCGGCTGCGGCCCGTGCGCGGCATCCTGCCGGCCGTGCTTGCGGGCCTGCGGGCGGGACGCCGGGACTTCGTCGTGGCGGCCGGGAACCTGGCCGAGGCCCGGCTGGTCGGCGGCGCCCGGGTGCGCGGCTACGAGTCGCTGGCCCAGGCCGTGCTGGACTATGGGGCCGACCCGCAGGATCTGGTGTTCGCGGAACCGGCGGCCATTCAGACGCCCAACGATGCCGCCGGCCCGGGCGCCGGGGAGGCGGCGGACCTGCGGGACGTGGCCGGGCAGCCGGAGGCGCGTCTGGCCCTGGAGATTGCCGCCGCGGGCGGCCACCACCTGCTCATGGTCGGCCCGCCGGGCTCGGGCAAGACCATGCTGGCCGACCGGTTGCCGGGGCTGTTGCCCGACCTTGACGACGGGGAGGCCATGGAGGTCACGGCCGTCCATTCGCTCGACGGACCGCACACCGGCATCGCCGCGTTGATGCACCGCCCGCCGTACGAACGTCCGCACCACACCGCCTCGACGGCGTCGATCATCGGGGGCGGCACGGGTGTGCCCCGTCCCGGGGCGGCCTCCCGGGCGCACCGTGGCGTCTTGTTCCTGGACGAGGCGCCGGAGTTCGATCGCCGGGTCCTCGATGCGCTGCGGCAGCCGCTTGAAAGCGGTGAGCTGGTCCTGCACCGGTCGGCCGGCACGGCCGCCTACCCGGCGCGCTTCCAGCTCGTGCTGGCCGCCAACCCGTGCCCGTGTGGGAAGGCCGGCGGCAAGGGCACCGAGTGTAGCTGCACGCCCATGGCGCGGCGCCGATACTTCGGCCGGTTGTCCGGGCCGCTGCTGGATCGCGTCGACATCCAGCTGCAGGTCCACCGGGTCTCTCTGCCGGACCTGTCGTCCACGGAGCCGCGCGAATCCAGTGTGGACGTGGCGGCCCGGGTGCGGCGGGCCCGGGACCGCCAGGCGGCGCGGCTGCGACCCTTCGGGCTGGTGCGCAACGCCGACGTCACGGGCAACCTGCTGCGCGGACCGCTGCAGCTCAAACGCACAGACACGGGCCTGCTGGACCGGGCCATGCAGGCGGGCACGCTGACGGCCCGCGGCTACGACCGGGTGTTGCGGATCGCCTGGACGGTGGCCGACCTCGCCGATCGGGACAGGCCCGGCGGCGACGACGTGGGGCTGGCCCTGACAATGCGACAGCGAGGACTGGGACTGTGAACACCTTTGAGACCCCAATCCGGGTGGGCAGTGACGCCCCGCGGATCGCCCGCGCCGCGCTGACCCGCCTGATGGAACCGGCGGATCTGCCCGGGCTGGCCCTGGTGCGGGCCGCCGGACCCGTCGAGGCGCTGGCGTTCATCCGCGGCTCCGCCGCCGGCAGCCCGGAACTCGAACGTGCCATGAGCGCCGTGCTGGCCGATGCCGGGGTGCCCCGCTGGCCCGGACTGGCGGATGCGCTGACCCGGTGGCGGCCCAGGGTGGGTGACCTGGCGCCGGAACGGGACCTCGCCATGATCGGGCGGCTGGGCGGCACGCTGCTGATCCCGGAGGACGACGCGTGGCCCGCCGCGCTCGGTGACCTGGAACTTGCCGCGCCCATCGCGCTGTGGCTGCGCGGACGGCTGCGGGAGCTGCCACCGCTCGAGCGGTGCGTCGCCGTCGTCGGGTCCCGCGACAGCACCGCCTATGGTGCCAATGTGGCCGGCGAGGTCGCCCACGGGCTGGTTGGCCGGGGGTTCACGGTCATCAGCGGCGGCGCCTACGGGATCGACGCGCACGCGCACCGGGGGGCGCTCGGCGGCAATCCCGGCCGGTGGCCGGCGACCGTGGCCATCATGGCCGGCGGTCTGGACCGGTTCTACCCGGCCGGGAATGAGGAACTGCTCCGGGCCGTCGCGGATGCCGGGGCGCTCGTGGCCGAGGTGCCGCCGGGCACCAATCCGACCAGGTACCGGTTCCTGCAACGCAACAGGCTGATCGCGGCGTTGGCGGCGGCCACGGTCGTCGTCGAGGCGCGCTGGCGCTCCGGGGCGCTGAACACCGCCCACCATGCCGATGCGCTGAGCCGTCCGGTGGGTGCCGTCCCCGGCTCGGTGTATTCGGCGAACTCGGCCGGCTGCCACCGGATCCTGCGTGAGGGATCGGCCGTGTGCGTCACGGACGTCGCCGAGGTCGCCGAGCTGGCCGGGGCCGCGGGCAGCAACCTGGCCGCCGAGCCGGTGGGCGCCGCCGCACGCCACGACGGGTTGGCCGTCGAGGACCTGCTGCTCATGGACGCGCTGCCCGTGGCGTCGGTGACGACACCGCAGAAACTGTGTTCGGTGGCCGGGCTGGGCCTGCCCGCCGTGCTGGCCGGGCTTGGCCGGCTGGAGGTCATGGGACTGGCGGAGCGCGGCGGCGCCGGCTGGCGGCGGAAGAGGTAACACTTTGGTGGCGGGCGGCGGGGCAGCTTGCCCGGCCCGCTGTCGCGGCGGACAGTAGGGGGGTGGATCAACACGAACGGGACCGGCTGCCGGCGGAGTTCACCGCCGCGTCGACGGGCTTTGCCCGGTACCTTGCGGCCGAACGCGGCCGGTCGGCACACACCCTTCGGGCGTACCTGTCGGATCTTGACGCATTGTTCATCCATGCGGTGGCCGAGGGCTGCCACACGCTGGCCGACCTGGACCTGGGCCTGCTGCGCCGTTGGCTGGGGGCGCAAAGCACGGAGGGGCTGGCCCGCTCCACACTCTCGCGCCGTGCCGCCACGGTGCGCACATTCACCGCGTGGGCCACCCGGGAGGAACTCGTCCTCGTCGATCCGGCGTTGCGGCTGCGGGCACCCCAGCGGGACAAGTCGCTGCCGGGGGTGTTGCAACAGCAGCAGGTCCAGCGCGCCCTTGGGGCCCTGGCCGAGGACGCCGCAGACGGGGGAGCCGTGCCGCTGCGCGACCTGGCCATGGTCGAGCTGCTGTACGCCACGGGTGTGCGCGTCGGTGAACTCGCCGGGCTGGACATCGACGACGTGGACCTTGCGCGCCGCACGCTCACCGTCCTGGGCAAGGGCAACAAGGAACGGGCCGTGCCGTTCGGAGTGCCGGCCGCCCGGGCCGTCGACGGGTGGTTGCGGACCGGCCGGCCCGCCCTCTGGCAACCGGCCGGGGGCCCGGCGTTGTTCCTCGGCGTGCGCGGCCGCCGGATAGACCAGCGGCAGGTGCGCGCCGTCGTCGAACGCCGTCTGGCCGACCTGGGTGACACGTCCGCGACCAGCCCGCACACGCTGCGGCACTCGGCGGCCACGCACCTGCTCGATGGGGGAGCGGACCTGCGCACCGTCCAGGAGATCCTGGGCCACAGCTCGCTGGCCACCACCCAGCTGTACACGCACGTGTCCGTGGAACGGTTGCGGGCCAGCTACCAGCAGGCCCACCCGCGGGCCTGAGTACGACACGCCGGGCGACACGCCGGACGTTGGCCGCTCATGGTGGCGTAACAATTGAAGCTGCGGCACAATGAAACACGGATTCGCCCGTTGCGTTTTGCCCGGGCGGGAAGATCAATGATAGGGATGTAACCACACCAGTAAGGGCAAGATCGGGACGAGCACCAGCGCCGATGGGCGCCAGGGATCCGCGCTCGCGAACACACCGCTCCATGGCAGGTCGTTGGGGAAGACGCACCTACAGTATGGAGGATGGTATGAACGTCGGTTCGACGCGCGGTGTCTTGTTTGTGCATTCGGCCCCGGCCGTGATGTGCCCACATATCGAGTCGTCCATCAGCGCCGTGATGGACCAGCGCACGGGGTTGCAGTGGATCGACCAGCCCGCTGCGCCCAATATGCTGCGCACGGAACTCGCCTGGGACGGCCCCGCGGGGACCGGTGCCAAGCTGGCTTCGGCGCTGCGCGGCTGGGCCAACGTGCGCTACGAGGTGACCGAGGAACCGAGCCGGGGGGTCGACGGGTCGCGCTGGTCGCACACCCCGGAGCTGGGCATCTTCCACGCCGTCACCGACGTGCACGGCAACATCATGGTCTCCGAGGACCGCATCCGCTACGCCTATGAGGCCGGCAAGGGCGACCCCGCGGCCGTGTACCAGGAACTGTCCCTTGCCCTCGGCGAGGCCTGGGACGAGGAACTCGAACCGTTCCGGCACGCCGCCGCGGGTGCCCCGGTGCGCTGGCTGCACCGCGTCGGCTGAAAGCGCATCGGCGGAAACCTCCACCAAACTACCTGGAGCCAAAAACGTCGAGGCGGCCACCCAAACTGGGTGGCCGCCTCGCCGTGTTTAGCCGGGCCCGCACGTGGGAGGGCGTGGGCTAGTGGTTGCGCACCACGATGACGGCGTTGTGCCCGCCGAAGCCGAACGAGTTGCTCAGCGCCACGATGTCGCCGGAAGGCAGGTCGCGGGCCGTGGTCACCACGTCCAGCGGGATCTCCGGGTCCTGGTTCTCCAGGTTGATCGTGACCGGCGCCTTGCGGTCGTACACGGCCAGCACCGTCATGACGGCCTCCACGGCACCCGAGGCGCCCAGCAGGTGGCCGGTCTGGGACTTCGTGGCGGAGACCGCCACATTGTCCACGTGGTTTCCGAGGGCGGCCCTCAACGCCGTGTACTCGGGCCGGTCGCCGACGGGCGTCGAGGTGGCGTGGGCGTTCACATGCACCACGTCCTCCGCCTGCGCCCGGGCATCGAACAGGGCGGCCTTCAGCGCCCGCGTGGCACCCAGGCCCTCCGGGTCCGGGGCCGTGATGTGGTAGGCGTCGGCCGTGACCGACGTGCCGGCCAGTTCGCCGTAGATGCGCGCCCCGCGGGCCAGGGCATGCTCCTCGGCCTCCAGGACGAGCGCGCCGGCACCCTCGCCCATGACGAACCCGTCACGGTCGATGTCGTAGGGCCGGGAGGCGTGCTCCGGATCGTCATTGCGGCGTGACAGGGCCTGCATCGAGGCGAACGCCGCCAACGGCAGCGGGTGGATGGCCGCCTCGGCACCACCGGCCATGACGACGTCGGCCTTGCCGGCGCGGATCAGGTCCAGGCCCAGGTGCAGCGCCTCGGTGCCCGAGGCGCAGGCCGAGACCGGCGTGTGGGCGCCGGCCCGGGCGCCGAGGTCCAGGCTGACGGCGGCGGCGGCGCCGTTGGGCATCAGCATCGGGACCGTCATGGGCAACACACGGCGCGGGCCCTTTTCCCGCAGCGTGTCCCACGCGTCCAGCAGGGTCCACACCCCGCCGATGCCGGTGGCGAACGCGACAGCAAAACGGTCGTGGTCGATTTCCCCGAGGCCGCTGTCCTTCCAGGCCTCGCGGGCGGCGATGACGGCGAACTGGCTGGACGGGTCCAGGCGCTTCGCCTCGACCCGGGACAGGACCTCGCTGGCCGGATTGCTGACCTTCGCCGCAAAGTGCACAGGAAGGTCGTACTTGGCCACCCATTCATCGGTCAGCGTGTGGGCGCCGGAAACACCCTTGAGGGCGTTCCTCCACATGGTCGGGACATCTCCGCCGATCGGCGTGGTCGCTCCGAGACCGGTGATGACAACTTTGCGGGACATGGTTCAACTCTCGTGGTAATAGACGAAGTGTTCAGGATGGGGCGTGTGCTGGTGGATGGCCGGGGCTGGCACCCCGGCCATCCACGCCGCCTGCGCCGCCTCCTGCGGGAGGCCGGGCCGGATCAGTGAGTGCTAGGCCTGGGCGCCGGCGATGAAGCTGACGGCGTCGCCGACGGTCTTGAGGTTCTTGACCTCTTCGTCCGGGATCTTCACGTCGAACTTCTCCTCGGCATTGACGACGATCGTCATCATGGAGATGGAGTCGATGTCCAGGTCGTCGGTGAAGGACTTCTCCAACTCGACGGCCTCGGGGGCCAGGCCGGTCTCTTCATTGACGATTTCAGCCAAACCGGCGAGGATTTCTTCGTTGCTGGCCATTACAGGCTCCTTTTCTTGATGTGATGTGCCTGGTCAGGAATCTTGACCGTTTCAGGCGGTGTCGGACGGGCCGCGGGCGCGGCCCGTCCGCGATTTTTCGTTTCTACGGGAGTCGGACGACTTGGGCGCCAAACACCAGGCCGGCACCAAAACCGATCTGCAGGGACAATTTACCGGAAAGTTCCGGATTCTCCGCCAACAGGCGGTGCGTGGCCAACGGAATCGAGGCGGCCGAGGTGTTGCCGGCGTCCGCGATGTCCCGGGCGACGATGACCGATTCGGGCAGTTTCAGCTGCTTGGCCAATTCGTCGATGATGCGCATGTTGGCCTGGTGCGGGACGAACGCGCCGAGGTCGGCCGCCTCGATGCCGGCCGCCTCGAGCGCCTGCTTGGCCACCTTCGCCATCTCCCACACGGCCCACCGGAACACCGTCTGCCCGTCCTGGCGCAGCGTCGGCCACAGGTTGGCCTGCGCCTCCCCGAGGGCCGCCAGGTCCAGGTCGTCCAGGTCCGTGCCATTCTTCATGCTCTGCTCGCTGAAGTCGCGGATCTCCAGTTGCGAGTGCGTCATGCCGATGGTGTCCCACTTGCTGCCGTCCGAACCCCACACGGACGGGCCGATGCCGGGCTCCTCGGCCGGGCCGATCACGACGGCGCCGGCGCCGTCGCCCAGCAGGAACGAGATGGTGCGTTCGTGGTTGTCAATGACGTCCGACAGTTTCTCCGCGCCAATGACCAGCACGTAGTCGGCGGTCCCGGCCCGGACCAGGGCGTCGGCCTGGGCGATGCCGTAGCAGTAGCCGGCGCAGGCGGCGGACACGTCGTAGGCGGGCGCCGGGCTGGCGCCGATCCGTTCGGCGATGAGCGCGGCCGCGGACGGGGTCGCGTACGGGTGGGTGACGGTGGAGACGATCACGGCACCGAGCTGGCCCGGGGCGATCCCGGCCTTCTCGATGGCCTCGCTGCCGGCCGCCACGGCCATGTCGACGACCGACACGTCGTGCGGGGCCCGGTGCCGGGTGACGATGCCGGTGCGCTTGCGGATCCACTCGTCGGATGAGTCGATCCACTGGCACACGTCGTCATTGCTGACGATGACGGACGGCCGGTACGCGCCGACGCCCAGGATCCGGGTCCCCTCGTGCAGGGCGTTTTGCTTCAGTGTGGGCGTGCTCACTGGTGTCCTTCTTCCCCCGTGGCCGGTTCGGCCAGCAGTTCCTTGGCGGTCTCCAGGTCGTCCGGAGTCTTCACCGCAACCGTGACAACGCCGTTCATGCCGCGTTTGGCCAGGCCCGTCAGCGTGCCCGCCGGCGTCAGCTCGATCAGGCGGGTCACGCCCATGGCGCCCATGGTGTCCATGCACTTGTCCCAGCGGACCGGGCGCGACACCTGGGCGATGAGCGACTCCAGCGCCGCTTCGCCGGAGCGGACGACGGCGCCGTCGTAGTTGGACAGCAGCGGCACCGACGGCTGGTGGACCGTCAGCGACGGTGCCAGCGCCTCGAGCGCGGCGACGGCCGGGGCCATGTGGTGGGTGTGGAAGGCGCCGGCGACCTGCAGCGGGATGACCCGGGCCTTGGCCGGCGGGTTCGCCAGCAGCGCGGCGATCTGGTCCAGCGTTCCGGCGGCCACGGTCTGGCCCTTCGAGTTCATGTTCGCCGGGTCCAGGCCGGCGGCGGCGATGGCGGCCAGCACCTCGTCCGGGTCCCCGCCGACGACGGCGGCCATGCCGGTCGGGGTGACGGCGGCGGCCGCGGCCATCGTGGTGGCGCGTTCGCGCACGAACGCCATGGCGTCGTCGTCGTTCAAGGTGCCGGTCAGCGCCGCCGCGGTGATCTCGCCCACCGAATGGCCGGCGACGACGGCCGGCAGCGTGTCCAGCGGCGCGTCGAGCAGGGCGTCGGCGGCGATGAGGCCGGCGGCGACGATCAGCGGTTGCGCCACCGCCGTGTCCTTGATGGTTTCGGCATCCGAGACCGTCCCGTGGGTGACCAGGTCGATGCCGGCGGCCTCGCTCAGGTAGGCGAGCCTGGCCTCGACGCCGGGCAGTTCCAGCCATGGGGAGAGGAAACCGGGGGTCTGGGAGCCTTGGCCGGGGCAAACTATTGCGAGCACGGTATCTACCTTTCCAGCCCGGGGCCGGTTTTCCCCGTGTTTTGGTGCACCAAGCTCCGGGGGTCCATTTGTAGGAAGTCTACAACGTGGACGGGGTCAGGCGCGGCCATTGGGGCGCTCCGCGGCGGGCTTCGCCGGTGCCGCCAGCCGGCCCACTACAAGCGCTGTCTGCAGTACGAACGCCTCGCGGGGGATGAGCGGATCCCAGCCCGTGACGTCGCAGACCCGGCGCAGCCGGTACCTGACCGTGTTGGCGTGGACGAACAGTTCGCGTGCGGTGGCCTCCAGTGAATGACCCAGCTGCAGGTAGCTGCCCAGCGTCTCCGCCAACCCGTTCGAGGCGGCCACCAGGGGGCGGTAGATGTTGGCGAGCAGCGCCCGGCGTGCGGTCTCGTCGCCGGAGATCACGCGTTCGGGCCACAGGTCGTCGGCCGCCACGGGGCGTGGCGCGGCCGGCCACGCCTTCGCCACGGCCATGCCGGCGAAGGCGGCCTGCGCGGCGGCGGTGGCCTCGTCGAACCCCGCGGCGAGGGGCCCGTACACGACCGGCCCCGGCGCGAACAGGTCGCTGAGCCGGTGGTAGGCCGGTTCCTTGTCGACCACGTTGCCCAACACCAGGATCAACCGGTCGCCCTGGATGCCCACGAGCACGTCGTCGGCGAAGCGGCCGGCCGCCCGGCGCAGCCCGGCGACGAACCCGGCATTCGTGCCGGACGGTGACGGGCCCACCATGACGGTGATGTTGTGCTGCGTCTTCCAGCCGAGCGCGGCGAACCGGGACTGCAGCGCGTCCGTGTTCTCGCCGCGCAGGATCCCGTCCACGGCCAGCGCTTCCAGCCGCGTGTCCCAGGAGCCGCGCGTCTCCGCGGCGCGGGCGTACACGTCGGCGGCGGCGAACGCGACCTCGCGCGAATACCGGAGCACGGCCTCGCGCAGCGCGACCTGCTCGTCCACCGGGGCCAGCTCCGGCACCCGGTCCTCCACCACCTGGACCACGGTGCGGATCAGCTGCAGCGCCCGTTGCAGGCTGATCGAGCGGGTCAGCTCGGTCGGGGCGGTGCCGAACACGTCCGAGAGCACCCAGCCGGGCGAGGACGGGTGCTCGTACCAGGACACGAACGCGGCGATGCCGTTCTGTGCCACCAGGCCCAGGGCGGACCGTTCGTCGGAACTGAGCCGCCGGTACCAGGGCAGCGTGTTGTCGAGTTCGCGCAGCGTCGAGGTGGACAGGTGCCCCAGGTTGGCGCGCAACCGCTCCAGGGTGCGCGAGGATGCCGTCGGGTCGCTGCTGTCATATGCCATTGAACGAGCATAGGACCAGAGCCGTGCCAATGCCCATTTGTGTGATTGCTACAAATGACGACGGCGGGGCCGCACCGCTGTTGTGGCGGTGCGGCCCCGCCGCTGGTCGAGACCGGTCGGTGGTCGAGCCTGGGCCCACAGCGGCGGGGGACCCGGTGCGAGCTTGCGAGCAGGGGGAGCCGCTGGGGNGTGGTCGAGCCCGTCGAGACCAAATGATTTCGGCGGGCTCAATCACCGGTGGGCTCGATCCTGTCGAGGCCCGGTGGTTTCGACGGGCTCAATCACCGGCGGGCTCAATCCCCGGGGGCCCTAGCTGTCGCCGCCGGCCGATCCGGTGGTGCCGGCGTTGATGTTGAG
>NZ_RWKQ01000035.1 GCF_003946885.1 Specibacter cremeus
TGGCCGGGACATGCAAGCCAGTCTTCCGCAACCTCACCAAAGTCGCAGGATGACACGCCGTCAAAGAACCTGACCAGTTACAACGATTGTTCCTTCCGGCAACAGTCGCAAAGAAGAGTTTTGGAGGGCATATTCGGCGATGTGATCGATCGAATCGGTCAGATGCGTGGATTTGATGTCCTTCGGGCTGAACCATGGGACATTCCCATCCCAGAGTGAGGGTTCCGACTTTGACGGAGTCCCGCCACTGTAGAGATGGCCGATCTCCGACAGGGGGACAGTTTCGTATCCGAGCTCATTCTGTACTGGATCCCCAAACATCGAGTGGAAGATGGACTGGGTCAGGGCGTCGAGGTGAACCAGGGCTTCGCGGCGCTGGGTGCGGAGGTGGTCGGCCTTGTCCAGGATGGCGGCGATCCGGCGCTGGTCGGGGAGGGGTGGGAGGGGGATTTGAAGCTGCGAGGCACGCTTCAAGTTCAAGTTGGAGATGTTCGTGGTCTGGTTCCCGAAACTGCGAAGCGTTTCTTGAATAGGATCCGAAGTAAACCACCGGTAAAGGTACCTCGGGTCCACGGCCGAAGGGAAAGCCCTCAAAACTGTGACGAAGCCTCCGAAAGTGGCGGGTCTTTGAAGCTCGGGAATCCAGCAGGCTTTGCCCACTAGATTCCAGCTGTTGGCGCTGGAGATGAGAATGTCCCCGACCTGCAATTGCTGATCTGCCCGCTTCATGAAGGATCGCGGGACGGACCATACATCCGTTGTGTCGAGCAACGACTGCACATTCTTGGTACGCATGCAGTCAATATTCTCGCCATTTGCAAGTTCGAGATCTGTGGGCTTAAAAGTGATCCCTCGGATGAACGAAGCAACATCGCCAAGGCGCACCACGGGGGTCTCGACAGGCTTCGTCTCGACAGGCTCGACCACCGCTTGGGTTTCGACAGGCTCGACAGGCTCGGTCTCGACGGGTTCGATCACCGGGGTCTCGACGGGCTCGACCACCGGGTTTGGGTCAACCACCGTCACTTCAACAGCTCCCGCAGTTCGGCCATGCCAGACAGGATGGACGCTTCGAGGGTATCTAACTCGCCCAGGATCTCCTCGGGCGACTTGTGGTCCACCTCGTCGTATTCGATCTCCTTGTAGCGGTTGAGCGACAGGTCGTAGTCGTTGGCCTCGATCTCCGCCCGCGGCACACAGAACGACTGGTCCGTGCGCGCCCGGGTGAGCTCCGCCGTCGTGCGCTGGGACCAGCGGGTCAGCACGTCGTCCAGGTCGGAGGAGCCGAGCGGCGTGCGCTTGTCGTCGAGCGAGAAACCGTCGCTCTTCACGTCGTAGAACCAGACGTTCTCCGTGCCGCCGGCGTTCGTTTTCGTGAAGAACAGGATCGCGGTCGAGACTCCGGCGTACGGCTTGAACACGCCGGATGGGAGCTTGACGACGGCGTCGAGCTTGTGGCCGTCGACGATGATCCTGCGCAGTTCCTTGTGCGCCTTCGTGGAGCCGAACAGCACCCCGTCCGGGACGATCACCGCCGCGCGGCCGCCCGGCCTGAGCAGGCGCAGGAACAGGGCCAGGAACAGTAGCTCCGTCTTCTTGGTCTTGACCAGGCTGAGCAGGTCCTTGGCCACGTTGTCGTAGTCCAGGCTGCCGGCGAACGGGGGATTGGCCAGGATGAGGTCGTACTTCTCCTCCTCCGTGCCATGCAGGTCCGCCAGCGAATCGCGGTACGTGACCTCCGGGTTCTCCACCCCGTGCAGCATCAGGTTCATGGCGCCGATGCGCAGCATGGTGTTGTCGAAGTCGAAGCCGTGGAACTGCTCCTGGTGGAAGAACTTCGCCGTTTCCGGGTTCGTCAGCAGCGTCTCGTTGTGCTCCTTCAGGTACGCGGCGGCCTGGACCAGGAAGCCGCACGTGCCCGCCGCCGGATCGCAGATGGCCTCCAACGGCTGCGGCGCCTGCATCGTCACCATCAGGTCGATGATGTGCCGCGGCGTGCGGAACTGCCCGTTGGTGCCGGCCGTGGACAGCTTGGAAAGCATGTATTCGTACAGGTCGCCCTTGGTGTCCCTGCCGGACATGTCCATCTTGGAAATGATGTCCACCACCGTGCCGAGCACATTGGCCGTCGGGATGGTGAACCGGGCGCCCTCCAGGTGCTTCGTGTAGCTGGACGCCTCGCCGTTGCGCTGCGTGGGCAGCACGTCCCGCAGGAAGTCGAACATGCGGTCGCTGAACAACCGGAACATCTTGTCCTTGGACAGGTGCTCGAAGTTCTTCCAGCGCAGGTCGCTGAACGGCCGGCCGAGGTGGTCGTTGCCGATGGGGAACGGCGGGTTGCGGATCGGATCGCCTGTGCGGTTGGCCTGGTTCTCCAGCCGGGTCTGTTCCTCGTCCAGGCGCTTTAGGAACAGCAGATACGTGACCTGTTCGATGATCTCGATCGGGTTCGAGATGCCGCTGGTCCAGAACGTATTCCAGACCCTGTCTACCTGGGACTTGATTTCACCTGTGATCACCCTAGAAGTTTAGGGGCCGGGTCAGACACGCCCCGCCACGGCTCGCATTCCCGGCAAAAACACAGCCTGTCACCAGAGAGCTCCGATCCTGTGCAAAGTTGCCGCGCGCACGATTGCACTACTCAAACTTTCCGGTGCAGGAGGCAGAACCATGGACGCACACTCACGTGGAAAGCGGATCGCCGCCACAGTGACGGTCGTCGCGGCCGTCGGCAGCTTCGGCACGGCCGGCATCGGCGCCGCCGTGGCATACGCGCAGACCCCGACGGCCAAGGCCGCCACAACACCGGCAACGTCAACACCAGCAACGTCAACGCCCGCCCCCTCGGCAACCTCGGGTGACACATCCGGCTCCGACCAGGGCGCCACGACCACGCCCGTGCTGCCCGGCAACGGTGACACCGGCGGCACGGTCCACGGAAGGTCGTCGGGGTCATGACCGCGTCCCGGGACTGGACCGTGTGGGGGCTGGCGGCGTCGGTGGTCGTCACCGAACCGGCCCGGCTCGGTGCGGCCGCGCGCCACGTCCAGGACCTGTGCGACGCCGTCGACGACTCCTGCTCCCGCTTCCGCCGCGACTCCGAGCTGTCCCGGCTCGCCCCCGTGCTGGCCGACGGCGTCGTCGTCAGCCCGCTGCTGGCGTACCTGGTCGAGCTGGCGCTGTGGGCCGCGGAGATGACCGACGGCGACGTCGACCCGACGCTCGGCAACGACCTGGCCGCGCTCGGCTACGACCGCGACCTCGCGAGCATCCCCGTGGACAGCATTCCAGTAGACCAGGCCGAGCCGGACGGCGCCCTGCTCACCCGGACGGCCTCACGGGGGGCGCCCGGCTGGCGGCGCGTCGGCATCGACGCCGGCGTGCTGACCGTCCCGGCCGACGTCAGCCTGGACCTCGGCGCCACCGCGAAGGCCGCGACAGCCGACCTGGCCGCCCGGCAGATCGCCGACGCCCTGGGCTGCGGCGTGCTCGTCAGCCTCGGCGGCGACATCGCCACGGCCGGACCCGCCCCGGACGGCCTGTGGCAGGTGCTCGTCCAGGATCTCGACGACGACCCCGGGCAGTGCGTGGCGCTGCCGGCCGGCTGCGGCATGGCCACCTCCAGCACGTCCAAGCGGCGCTGGCACGGGCCCCGCGGCGCCGCCCACCACATCCTGGACCCCCGCTTCGGGCTGCCCGCCGACCCCGTCTGGCGCAGCGTCACCGTCGCGGCGGAATCGTGCCTGCGCGCCAACGCGTACAGCACGGCCGCGATCGTCAGGGGGCACGCCGCCGTTGACTGGTTGCGCGCGGACGGCGTCAGCGCCCGCCTGGTTGACCAACGACGCCGGGTCGTCACCACCGGTGCCTGGCCCACGGGGTCTTCCCTCGCCGGGGCGGACCCTCATGGATGAGGTGCTGTGGGCGGCCGGGAGGGCCGGCGGCTTCGTGGCCCTCGCCCTGTTCACGTGCACCGTCCTGCTCGGCATCCTCAACCGCTCGGGCCGGCCGGTGGCGGGCGTGCCCCGGTTCTCGCTGACCCTGATCCACCGCAACGTGTCCCTGCTGGCGCTCGTGTTCCTGGCGCTGCACGTCGGGACGCTGCTGCTGGACCCGTTCGCGAAGCTCACGCTCACCGACGTCGTCGTGCCGTTCCTGGGCCACTACCGGCCCTTCTGGCAGGGACTGGGCACCGTCGCGCTCGACCTGGCCATCGCCGTCGTCCTCACCAGCCTGCTGCGGCACCGGCTCGGGTACCGGGCCTTCCGGCTGGTCCACTGGCTGTCCTACGCGCTGTGGCCGGTCGCCGTGGCGCACGGGATCGGCAACGGCACCGACGGGTTCAACGGCTGGTTCCTGGGCGCGACCGTCGTGGCCGTGGTCCTGGTGCTCGCGGCCGTGGCGTGGCGGCTGTCTGCCGGGTTTGTGGAATCGGCGCGGCTCCGGCAGGGGAGCGCGTCATGAGCCAGGCCACGATGACTTCCGCGGTCCATCCCGGCTCCGTGCTCGGACCCAACCGGCTGTTCGCCGCCGGGCAACACGCCGGGCATGCCGGCCACGTGGCCGCCTATGGGCCGCTCCGGGTGGACGCGCTGGGCACCGTGTTCATCGAACGGTTGCAGGAGTCCGGGCTGGCCGGGCGTGGCGGGGCCGGGTTCGCCACGTGGCGGAAGTTCGCCGCGCACGGGCGTGACAGGCCCGTGGTGGTGGCCAACGGCGCCGAGGGCGAACCGCTCAGCTGCAAGGACGCCACGCTCTTGGCACACGCGCCACACCTGGTCATCGACGGGCTGCTGGTGGCCGGGGCGGTGCTGTCCGCGAAGCGGCTCGTGCTGTACGCGGGCGCCGGATCCCTTCCGGCCCTGGCGTCGGCGCTCGCGGACCGGCCCGACGCCGGAGCGGTGCGGCTCGTCGAGGCGCCCGACACGTTCCTGGCCGGGGAGACGAGCGCCGTCGCCAACGTCCTGGCCGGCGGCCCGCCGATCCCGCTGGACCGCGTCACCGCATCGCGCACCCGGCCGACGCTGGTGCAGAATGTCGAGACCCTGGCCCAGGTGGCGCTGATCGCCCGCTACGGGCCGGCCTGGTTCCGTTCCGCGGGGACAGCTTCGGATCCGGGCACCCGGCTCGTCACGGTCAGCGGCGACGTGCCGTCCTCGCAGGTGCTCGAGGTCGCCGGCGGGGCCGCCGTCGGGGACGTGCTGCACGTGGCGGGCGTGGGATCCGGCGTCTCGGCCGTGCTCGTGGGCGGCTACCACGGGCAGTGGGTGCGATCGGCGTCGGCCCCCGTGACGCCGGGCGCCGGCGTGCTCATGGTGCTGGGGTCCGGGCGCTGCGGCCTCGTCGCGACGGCGCAGATCACCGCCTACCTGGCCGCGCAGTCCGCCCGCCAATGCGGCCCGTGCCGGTTCGGCCTGCCGGCGCTCGCCGACGCGATGGGCCGGCTGGCGGACCGGGACCCGGATCCCGGGCTGCCGGCGGAACTGGCATCGCTCGGTGCGTTGGTGTCGGGGCGCGGCGCGTGCCACCACCCGGACGGGACGGTCCGGCTGGTGGCCAGCGCCCTGGACGCGTTCGGCGCCGAGACCCTCCGGCACCTGGCCGGGACCTGTGTGGAGGACGAATCATGAGTTCCGGTACCGTCCTGCACATCGACTGGACCCGATGCGACGGCCGGGGGCTGTGCACCGAACTGCTCCCGCACCGGTTGGGCCGCGACCCGTGGGGGTACCCGCTGGCGCTGGACGCGGACTCGGACCCCACAAATGTGCCGTTGGCGGCCGCCGACCTGGATGCGGCGCGGGACGCCATCCGCCTGTGCCCGATGCTCGCCCTGCGCCTGGCGCATTCGACGCGTTGATTCTTCGGCAATTGTGGGTGCGCGAGCCCGCCACCCACAATCGCCGAAGAATCAACGCCTGCGAAAGATGCTCCCGCTTCCGCGTTCTGCCACCGGTCTACCGGTCGCAGAAAGCGGAAGCGGTGGCAGAAGTCGTGGCACACCTACTTCAGCAGGCGCGAGAGCAGCCGGTCGGCAAGGACCCTCCCGCCTGTTTGGCAGGTCGGGCAGTACTGCAGCGACGAGTCGGCGAAGATCACCTGGAGCACCGTGTCCCCGCAGACCGGGCACGGCTGGCCGGCGCGGCCGTGCACGCGCATGCCCGCCCGTTTCGCGTCCTTCAAGGCGGCAGCCGGCTTGCCGCCGGCCGCCTCGACCGCCGCGGCCAGCGTTGATCGCATCGACTCATAGAGCCGGGTGACGGCGTCGCCGTCCAGGTTGGCGGCGATCGCGAACGGGGACAGCCGTGCGGCGTGCAGGATCTCGTCACTGTAGGCGTTCCCGATGCCGGCCAGGTTCGACTGGTCCCGCAGGACGCCCTTGATCTGGGCGCGATGGGCGGCCAGCAGCGTGGCCAGATCGTCACGGGTGAATCCGGCCGACAGCGGGTCCGGGCCGAGCCGGGCGATGCCCGGAACCTCGTCCGGGACGGGCGCCAGGTAGATGGCCAGGCTCTTGCGTGTGCCGGCCTCGGTCAGGTCGAAGCCCGAGCCATGGTCGAGGACGAACCGGGCTGCCAGCGGACCCTTTCCCGGGCGCGCAGGAGCGGCCGGAACGGCGTCGTACCAGCGCAGCCAGCCGGCCTTGGCGAGGTGGAACACAAGGTGGACGCCGTCGGCATCCACGTCCAGGAACTTCCCGTGCCGGGCCACTGCGGTGACGGTTCGTCCGGCCAGCCGGTCCGCCGGGATCGTGGCGGTCTTCAGCGCCGCGAACGAGACCACAGTGAGGCGCCGGACGGTCTGGCCCACCAGCTTGCCGCGGAGGAAGAGGGCCAGGCCCTCGACCTCGGGCAGCTCAGGCATCGTGGGGCTCGGGGGTCTCGACGAGCTCGACCACCGGGGTCTCGACGGGCTCGACCACCGGATCGGCCCACGAGGGCCGCGGGATCAGGCAGAACGGATGGCCGGCCGGATCGGCGAAGACCCGCGAACGGGCGTCGTCAGCCGAAAGCCGCGTGGCACCCAGGGCGAGGACGCATGGTTCGGCCGCGTCGACGTCGTCGACCATGACATCCAGATGGACCTGCTGCGGATACGCCGGGTCCGGCCAGCGCGGCGGCACGTGGTCGGGGGCGAGTTGGAACGCCAGCCCGGAACTGCGCTCATCCGATGCGACCACCACCCAATCCGCCGAGCGGTACGTGACGGGGCGGCCCAACAACTCGGAGTAGAACCTGGCCAACGCCAACGGGTCCGGACAGTCGATCACCACATGGTGCATGCGCCCGATCATGGCGGCCAGCCTACCCGTGCGGTCGAACCCCGGAAACCCCTGAAACTTTACCGGGACCTTACAGAAACCAGACCTGAGCGTCACGCCCCGGTCCTACCCTGATCCACAACGCATCCTTTTCGGCCCGGGAGGCTGACATGAAGCATCGGAAACCCCGTCGGCACGGGTCGAACCACGGGCGGATGCGGACCCTCGCCCTCCTTGCCGCGGCGGCCCTGATGCTTGCCGGGTGCACGGCGCCGGTGACGCCCGCGCCGGCACCGCCGTCGTCAGGAACCGGCTCAAGTACAGCAACCGGCAGCGCAACCGCGGAGGCCAATGCCGGCATCCACAAGATCAAGCACGTCGTGGTGATCATGCAGGAGAACGGGTCGTTCGACGAATACTTCGGCACGTTCCCCGGCGCCGACGGCATCCCGACCGCCAACGGCAAGCCGTCCGTCTGCGAACCCGCAAACAGTGGCCAGCCCTGCGTGGCGCCGTTCGTCGACCACGCCGACATCAACGGCGGCGGCCCGCACGGGCAGTCGAACGCCACCGCGGACACCGACGGCGGCAAGATGGACGGGTTCGTCCGGCAGGCCGAGGCGGCCCGGAAGGGCTGCCAGGATCCGAACAACCCGGCCTGCGCGAACTCGGCCACGCCCGACGTCATGGGTTACCACGTGCAAAGTGACATCCCGAACTATTGGGCGTACGCCTCCAACTTCGTGCTGCAGGACCACATGTTCGAGCCCAACGCGTCCTGGAGCCTGCCATCGCACCTGTTCGAGGTCTCCGAATGGTCCGCGCACTGCACCCAGCACGGCAACCCGGCCAGCTGCACCAACGCCCTGCAGAGCCCCGGCACACCCCAGCACCAGGGGCTGCCGGGCAAGGCGATCAAGGCCCCGAACGGCTCCGGCCCGATCTACGCCTGGACCGACCTGACCTACCTGCTGCACAAGGACAACGTGTCCTGGGGCTACTACGTGGTGGCCGGGACCGAGCCGGACTGCGAGAACAGCGCCGCCATCTCCTGCGCGCCCGTGAAGCAGAACGCGAAGACGCCCGGCATCTGGAACCCGCTGCCATACTTCGACACGGTCCGTGCGGACGGCCAGGAGGGCAATATCCAGTCGGTGGACAAGTACTACGCGGCCGCCAAGGCCGGGACGCTGCCGGCCGTCAGCTGGGTGGTGCCGTCCGGGGCCATCAGCGAGCACCCGCCCGCACCGGTGAGTTACGGCCAGTCCTACGTGACCGGCCTGGTCAACGCCGTCATGGCCGGCCCCGACTGGGACTCCACCGCCATCTTCCTGTCCTGGGACGACTGGGGCGGTTTCTACGACAACGTCGTGCCGCCCACCGTGGATCAGAACGGCTACGGGCTGCGGGTGCCCGGGATCGTGATCAGCGCCTACGCGCGGAAGGGATACGTCGACCACCAGACGCTGTCCTTCGACGCCTACGACAAGTTCATCGAGGACGACTTCCTCGGCGGGCAGCGGCTGGACCCGCGCACCGACGGCCGGCCGGACCCGCGCCCGGACGTCCGCGAGAACGCGGCCGTGCTGGGCAACCTGGTTGCCGACTTCGACTTCACCCAGGCCCCGCGGGCACCGCTGCTGCTGCCGGTTCATCCAACGACCACGCTGACCGGGACGCCCGCGCCGGCCAAGCTGACGGCGGCGCAGAAGGCCGGGGACGCCGACGGCTGACCCGGCTGGGGATTGCCCGTGAATCCGGCGTCCACGCAGAAAGTCGGCGTAAAATCGGCCCGTGCGCGATGCACCCGCCACCGTCCACGCCGGCACCCTCCCGGCGGCGGGGGAGGCACGGCTGGCGCAGGTCGACCGGATCAAGATCGCCCTGACCGTCGGGGTCATCTGCGCCCACGCGTCCATCACCTACGGGGCCATCGGGTCCTGGTTCTACCACGAGCCGACGGCCGGCCAACCCCTCCGCGCCGTCCTGGACATCCCGCTGGCGTTCGGCGAACTGTTCGGCATGGGCCTGTTCTTCTTCCTGGCCGGCGCGTTCACCCCGGCGTCGTTCGCCCGCAAGGGCCGCACCCGCTTCCTGCGCGACCGGTGGCTGCGCCTCGGCGTCCCGTTCACCGTGTTCGTGCTCGTCGTGGTGCCCCTGATCCAGTGGTCCGTCTCGCTGTTGGGGCCGCACGGCTCCCTCCCGGCCGCGTGGCTGGCGGAGCTGGGCTACCTCGACTCCGGCCCGCTGTGGTTCGTCGGGGTCCTACTGGTGTATTCCACCGTGTACGCGCTGCTTGCCGGTCGCCGGCCAGTACGACGGCGGTTCCGCCTCCCAGCGGTCC
This sequence comes from Specibacter cremeus, assembly GCF_003946885.1. Classification (GTDB taxonomy): domain Bacteria; phylum Actinomycetota; class Actinomycetes; order Actinomycetales; family Micrococcaceae; genus Specibacter; species Specibacter cremeus. The sequence continues at coordinate 9,606 of NZ_RWKQ01000035.1, forward strand.
TGGCCGTTTGCGCCGTGGGCGTCGCCACGGCGTCGTTCGTCCTGCGCCTGTGGTTCCCGGTGGACTCGTTCCAGCTGTTCGCCGCCCATGTGTGGCAATGGGGCCAATGCGCCGGGCTGTTCATGCTGGGCCTCCACGCCGGGCGGCACGGCTGGTTCAATGACGTCCCGCGGGCGCTGCGACGCACCTGTGCCGGCGTGCTCGTTGCCGGGCTGGCCGGCGTCGTCGCCCTGCTCATGCTCTTCAGCAGCGACCTGACGCCGCTGGCCGGCGGGTGGCACTGGGAATCCCTCGTGGTGGCGTTGCTCGAAGGGGCCGTGTCGGTGGCGGCCGCCGTCGTCGTGGTGAGCGCCGTCCCCGGCGGGCCGCCGTCGCCCGTCACCCGGTTCGCCGCGCGGGCCGCCTACCCGGCGTACATCGTCCAGGCGCCCGTGTTGGTCGGCATCGCGCTCGCCTTGCGGCCCTTGGCGCTCTCGGGCGGGGTGAAGCTGGCGATCCTGGCGCCGACCGCCGTCGTCGGCAGCTTTGCCGTGGCCGCGGCGCTGCTGGCCATCCCGGTGCTGCGGCGGATCCTGTAGGGGCGGCCGCTACCGCACGGACTTCTTCAGCGGGGAAGTCCTCACATGTGCCTGCGACGACGCGGGCGGCGAGGACGCCGGGGAGAGCTGGATTCCCTGGTTGCACATGCACCGGATCCGTCGCAGCTACTCGTGGATTGTGTTCGCGCCGTTCCGTAGACCGGTCGACTTGCGGAACGGCTACGGGAGTCAGGCGTGCAGTTTGTCGCTGAACCGTTGTCGAGCCGCCTGGCGGGAAACGCCCAAGGCGATCGCGATTTGGTTCCATGACCTTCCGTGCGCCCGGGCGACCTCGATGCACTCCCGCAACCGCACCTTGTCTGTGCGAACCGCTTCGGAGGCGGCTGCAATCTGGCGCAGGTCGTCAGCATGATCCACTTGGGCGGTTGAAGGATCGAGGGCGTCAGCCAAGTCTTCGAACCGGCTCGCTGCCTTATTAATCTCATCTTCGGTATGTCGCATCATCGTCACCTCCCTCAAAGGAATCTGTAGAACTTTGGCCGTAAATGCATGGCGTGGATGACCACTGGATCGTCGCCCGCAATGTCGAGAACCCCGATTTCCAACAAGGCTCCTTCTTCGGCCGGTCCTATGAGCATGGTAAGTTCCTCGTCCATGGCGATCCGGCGTATCGCGAAGCGAACAGCATGCCGGATGTCCGGTTCGGAAACGCCATGCTTCCACGCGGGGCACCAATCCGCATATAGACAACATATCTTGTCTGACGATACGGGTCAACGGGTGATCGTCCAGGTGAGGATCCCCTTTCGGCCACCACATTGCATGGCTTACGATGCCGAGCACAAGAGGCGAATCCACCGTCGATAGGGCCGTCGAAGATCTTCATCCGTGCCGGTGACTTGGTCGTCCGACTGCATAACTATGCAGGTAGAAGCGGCTCGGCATCCCGTGGAATGCCGCCAGGAGCCGTTTTGGGGCACGGCCTGTCACGACAATCCTGTTGCCGCCAGTGGCCGCAATGCCCGATACGGGTGGCATGCTCGGGGTTCGCCCGCTCAGTCGGGGGTGGCCCGCTTATTCGGTGCTGCCCACCCCCGAATGTACGGGTCGGGCCCGAACATGCCGCCCATCCCTGAACGTGCGCCCCACGCCGTCCCGACGTGCCAGTGAATCCTGGCGCCTGAACTCGTCCAGGACTCTGTCACCACGCGACGGTAAGTCCCCACCTTGTGATCCTTGATCTTTCTCGATTCCAACAGCTTGACCAGGTAAGGCCGGGAAACGTGCAGCACATCCGCCGCCTGTGGGGTGGGGGACCAGCATCACCTTTGTCCTGGCATTCTCCACGTTTCGCCCCAATCGAATCAAACGAAACAGACGAATCATTTGAAACGCGCGGCCCGTTGACTCCCGCCGCCGTCAGGGCAACACTGGGTCACACGGCGCCGAATGGCCCAACCCCCACGGGAGGATCAAACCATGAAATTGACTGTGCACACCTTTGTCACCCTGGACGGCGTGATGCAGGGGCCCGGCGGCGCGGAGGAGGACACCAGCGACGGGTTCGACCGGGGCGGGTGGCTGGTGCCGCTGGCCGACGAATGGTTCGGCGGCATTGTCAACGGCTGGTTCGCCCAGGCCGAGGCCATCCTGCTTGGGCGCACCACCTACGAGGCCATGTACCCGTACTGGAGCACCGTGACGGACCCGGACAACCCCGTGGCGACATCGTTGAACCACCTGCCCAAGTACGTGGTGACCAGCGGTGGCGACCTGGCCTGGCCGAACTCCGTCCAGCTGGACGGCGATCCGGTGAAGACCGTCGCCGCACTCAAGGACCAACCCGGCGGCGAGCTTCAAGTGCACGGCAGCCACCAACTCGTTCGCGCCCTGCACGATGCGGGCCTCATCGATGAGTACCGGTTGCTGGTCTTCCCCGTCGTCGTGGGCAAGGGCAAGCGGCTGTTCGAGACGGGCGCGGCCCCCTCCGGCTTCACCGTGGTCTCGGCCGAGACCTCGCCCGCCGGCCTGGTCAGCCTGTATCTGCGCCCCGCACCGTTCCGGGCCGGCACCGTCGCCGTCGAGGACGGGAAGGAAACCACACTTTAGCCACGCGGACGACGGCGGCCGCGCACCCAAGGCGCGCGGCCGCCGTCGTCCCTCAACTACGCCAGTCCAACAACCTAGATGCTGGCGTACCCGCCGTCGATCAGAATGTTCTCGCCGGTGATCATGCCCGCGTTCTCGCCGGCCAGGTACGCGATCAACGCCGCGACCTCCTCCGGCTGGGCGAACCGGCCGGCCGGGATCAGCTTCTTCATGTCCTCGCCCTTCTGCCCGGCCCAGGCCGCCTTGCCCAGCGGCGTCTCCACCACGGTGGGGGAGACGGCGTTCACGGTCACCCCGGACGGCGCCCACTCCAGCGACAGCACGCGCGTCATGCCCAGGATGCCGGCCTTGCTGGCGCAGTACGCCACGTGCTGGTCCAGGCCGATCACGCTGGCCTGCGACGCCAGGTTGATGATGCGCCCGTACCCCTTGGCCGTCATGACCCGCCCGGCCGCCTGCGCCATCTTGAAACTGGCCGTCAGGTTCACGTTGATGGTCGCATCCCACATCCGGTCGGACAATTCCAGCGCCTTGTCCAGCAACGCGACGCCGGCCGAGTTGACCAGGATGTCGACCGTGCCGGCGACGCGCACGGCCTCGTCGATCGCCTCGGCGGCCGCGCCGGGCGCGGTCAGGTCCTTGGCGATGCCGTGGTGGCCGGTGCCCGGCATCGCGGCCATGGCGTCGGCCACCGCCTCGTTCAGGTCCACGCCCACCACGCGGGCGCCGCGCTCGGCGAAGTAGTGCGCCACCGCGTTGCCGATGCCGCTGGCCGCGCCGGTGATGACGGCGACCCTGCCGGAGAATTCCTCGTTCATGGTCATGCCTCGTAACTGCTGATGGCGTTGACCTTCTCGGCCGACGCGCTGGATGGGTTGAAGGTGTAGGTGAGCCATTCGGCGACCAGCCGCCGGGCCAGTTCGATGCCCACCACGCGCTGGCCCATGCACAGGACCTGCGCGTCGTTGCTGAGCACGGAGCGTTCCACGGAGAACGAGTCGTGCGCGGTGACGGCACGGATGCCCTTCACCTTGTTCGCGGCGATGGCCACGCCCAGCCCGGTGCCGCACAGCAGCAACGCCCGGTCCGCCTGCCCGTCGGCCACCATCGTGGCCGCCTTCACGGCCACATGGGGGTAGGGGGTGTGACCGTCCGCGTCGACCCCGACGTCGGCGACCAGCTGCACGCGCGGGTTCGCGGCCAGGTCCTGTTTCAGGATCTCCTTGTACTCGTACGCGGCGTCATCGCAGCCGATGACGATCCGCAAGGTGTCGTCGCCCATGGTCAGGCCCCTTCGTGTTGCAGCTCGTGGTGGGATTCGTTGTTCAGCGAGCACAGGCCGGTGACGATCAGTGCCAGCGAGGTGGCGCCCGCGTCGGGCGTGCCCACGCTCTTCTCGGCCAGCGGGCGGGCGCGGCCCAGCTTCGGCCTGAGCCCGGCCGTGGCGGTGGCCGCCTCGACCGCGGCCCGTGCGGCGCCCGACCAGGCCCGGGCGAACGGGGTGCCGCGCCCGACGGCGGCACGCAGCTCGTCGACGAACGGCACCAGGGCGTCCACCAGGGTCTTGTCGCCGGGCTTCGCCCGGCCGAGGTCGGTGATGGCGCCGGCGAACGCGTCTGCGGCCGCGGTGAAGTCGGCCGCCGTGTAGCGGTCGCGGTCGTCCGTCAGCGAGGCGGCGGCCCCCTCCAACGCGGCCCCCCACAGCACGCCCGAGGTGCCGCCGGCCTGCTCGGCCCACGCCCCGCCGGCCCGGTGCAGCAGCCACGCCCCGCCGGGCGCCCGGGTCTCGGAGGCGTCTCCGGCCTCGGCTGCCGCGAGCGCCGCCGTCAGCGCCGCGTCGATGCCGCGCACCATGCCGCGGCCGTGGTCGCCGTCGCCGGCAACCGCGTCGATGTCGCCCAGGGACTTCTCATGCTCGTGCAGCGTGCGGCGCATGGTGGCCAGCCCGTCGAGGACCAGCCGGCCCAGGGCGCGCGCGGCCGCGGTAGCCGGCGGCGCCGTCTCCGTCTCGGCCGTGTCCTGGTCCGCGGCCTCCGCGGGGGAGAGCAGCCCGGCCGTGGCGGCCTTCTGCTTGCGGTACGCCGGGGTGTAGGCGTCGGCCGTCCAGTACGTCTCCAGTTCCTCGTCAAGCCACATGAGCGTCAGCGAGCAGCCGCCCATGTCCAGGCTGGTGACCAGCTCGCCTACCTCCACGTCCACCGGTTCCAGCCCGGCGGAGGCCAGCTCGGAGGCGACCGTGTTCCACAGCAGGAACAGCTCCTCGTACTTCGTGGTGCCCAGCCCGTTGAGGATCACGCCCACGCGCTTCCCCGCCCGCTCCGGCGCTTCCTTCAGCAGCGAGCGCACCAGGGTGGCGCCCAGTTCCTGCGCGCTCGGCAGCGCCTCGTCGCGGATGCCCGGCTCGCCGTGGATGCCCAGGCCCAGGCCCAGATGGCCTTCCGGGACGGTGAACAGCGGCCCCTGCGCGCCCGGCATGGTGCAGCCGGAGAACGCGACGCCCAGCGTGCGGGTGGCGGCGTTCGCGGCCCGCCCGATCCGCTCCACCCCGTCAAGGTCCAGCCCGGCCGCGGCGGCCGCGCCCATGGCCTTGAACACCGTGAAGTCCCCGGCGATGCCGCGGCGCTTGTCCTCCTCCGGCGCGGAGGCGATGTCATCGGTGACCACGACGATGCGCGTGTCGATGCCCTCCTTGCGCAGCCGCTCCGCCGCGATGCCGAAGTTCATGGTGTCCCCGGCGTAGTTGCCGAACGAGAGGATCACGCCGCGGCCTTGGTCGGCGGCCTTCGCCACCGAGTACACCTGCGCGGCGGACGGGGAGGTGAAGATGTTGCCCACGACGGCGCCGCTGGCCAGGCCGGGCCCCACCAGTCCGCAGAACGCGGGGTAGTGGCCGGAGCCGCCGCCGATGACGACGGCCACCTGGGGCCCGGACGCGTCCGGCAGGGCGACGGCCCCGCCGGGCACGCCGCGCAACCGGTCGGCGTAGAGGGACAGGAACCCGGCGAACTGCTCGTCGGCGAACTCGGCCGGGTCGTTGAAGATCTTGGTCATGGCAACTGCTCCAAGTGCTGGTATGGGTTAGTGGTGGCGGGCGCCGGGGGCATCCCCGGGGACCTTGAGGAAGGACGTGAGCGCGAAGGCCACGCCGTAGAGGAGGACGAAGGCCCACACGACGCCGGTGTTCCCGCCCCACGGCAGCACGACGGCGACGACGGCGGCCCCGAGGAACGCGGCACCGCCGGCGGCGGTGGTGTACATGGCCATGGCCGCACCCTTGTGGGCCGGGGTCAGCGCGGGGATGATCGCGCCCATCGGCACGAAGCCGGCCAGCATGATGCCGAACACGACGCCGGCCAGCACGGAGAGCCAGTAGCCCCAGGTGGAGCCGGGGGCGACCAGGTGGGGGACGTACCACCAGGCCAGCAGGCCGATCGCGGAGCCGACGACGCCGAACCAGCGCACGGTGCGCTGCCAGCCCCACCTGTCGCCGATCGCCCCGAAGAAGGCGTTGAACAGGACGTTCGAGGCGTAGACGATGACGGTCATCATCAGCCATTGGGTCTGGGTCCAGCCCAGCTCGCCGCCGATCACGGCCGGCAGGATGACGAACATGCCGTACTGCGGGGCGGTGTTGATCAGGCGCACCAGGAAGCCCATGAGCACCCGCGGTTCGCGGCCGAGCAGCCGCACCCCGCCGGTCAGGACGTGGGCGGCGGATTCCCCGGCCGGGGCCAGGCGACGGCGTCCGAGCGGCTCGCGCACACCGAACCAGGCGACCAGGAACCCGGTTGCGACCAGGACGGCGGAGGCCGCCATGGTGGTCGCCTCGCCGGCGTCGCCGCCACCGAAGAGGGGGATGAAGATCAGCGCGAACAGGGAGCCGAGGGTCGGCAGCCCGCCGGTGAACATGACGTAGAACCAGCCCACGGCCGTCCCGTTGCGCTTGCGCGGCACGACCGTGTTGATCCAGACGAGGAACGCGAACGCGAACAGCGGGTAGCCGAAGCCGCGGAAGAAGTAGGCGGCGACGATGCCGGGGGTGAAGTCCGCATTCATGCTCAGCAGGAACAGGGCCTCGAACCCGATCCAGACGGCGCAGCCGAGTGCCATCACGCGCCGGGGTCCGAACAGGTCGGACAGGGCGCCCGAAAGGTACGAGGCGACGAGCACGGCGACACCATACATCGTGATGATGGTGGGCGCCAGAGCGGCCGCCCCGCCCAGCGCGTGGGCCATGTGCGGGGCGATGAAGTTCGACTCGACACCGTTGCCGGTCATGAAGATCAGCACGCCGAGGAATCCCCAGCGCAGCGAATGCGGGATGCCGATCCGGTCCAGCCGGGTCTCGGCGACCGTGGCCGGCCGGGTGAGCAGTGTGGTCATGGGAAACGCCTTTGTTCTGATGGGTGGATCGTGGCGGGCCAGGTGCCCGCATTGTCGTGAACAAGTGTTCCGGCAATCATGGCCATTGAGCTGGGTCGTCCGATCATAGTTCGCTCGCTCCGGCTGTGTGGGCCACGTCATCAACAATTCCAGTGTCGCCAGTGTGTGAACAAATGTCAAGAACAAAATTTCTCGAGATTGAATCGTGAAATTTTGTTCACAGGGGGCCGGTGGCGACTACCATGGAGGGAGTGATTCGAGACCCGGCAGGGAGGGGCATGTGGTGAGTGCGACGACCGGCGACGTGGGTCGCCCGGAGAGCAGGTTTGCCCCCGAGGTGTTGTACGAGGCCGCCCGCATGTACTACATGGAGGACGCCAACCAGGCCGCCATCGCGGCGGCCATGAAGGTCTCCCGCCCCACGGTCAGCCGGCTGCTGACCGAGGCGCGCCGGATCGGCATGGTCCGCATCGAGGTGCTCCCCCCGGCGCAGACGGCCTCGGACGCGCTCGCGGCCGAGCTGGCCTCGGCCTTGGGCGTGGACAAGGCCTACCTGGCGGAAGGCGACCTCGCCAACCGGATCGGCCCCGGCTTCGCCCCGATGGTCGGCGTGGCGTTGCGCGAGATGGGGCTGATGCCGGGTGACGTGTTGCTGGCGGCGTCCGGGCGGACGTTGTACGAGCTCAGCCGGTCGGAGCTGCCCCAGCTGCCCGGCGTCGTCGTCGTCCCCACCGTCGGGGGACAGGCCGAGCCGGAGCCGTGGCACCAGACCAACGAGATTGCCCGGGCCGTGGCCGAGCGCACCGGTGCGCACCCGGCGTTCGTGTGGGCGCAGGCGCTGCCCACGGCCGAGATGTTTCAGATGCTCCAACGCGACCCGGACTTCCAGCGGATCCAGCGGCTCTGGGCCAGCGCCAAGGGCGCGGTGGTCGGCGTCGGCGCCCCGCCCACCACCCGCGGCTCCATCTCCCGCTTCATCCCGCGCGAGGACAACTCCCTCGCCCGCGCCGCCGGTGACGTCTGCCTGAACTTCTTCGACCTCGACGGCAACGAGGTCCGGTTCCCGGGCAGCGAGTACATGGTCGGCATTCGCCCCGCGGCGCTGCAGGCCATTCCGCACTCGGTCGCCGTGGCGGCCGGACAGGACAAGGTCGGCAGCATCGTCGGCGGCGCCCGTGCACGCCTGTTCAAGCGGCTCGTCACGGACACCCGGACCGCGCGGTCGGTGCTGGACCTCCTGGCGGACGCCGCGGCCTGAACCGGCCGGCGTCCGCCAGGTCCCCGGGCCCCTACTGCTTGCGCTGCCCGGGCAGGTTCTCGAAGGCGATGTCGCCGCTTTGCAGGTTGGCGTCGACGAGGGCCGGCAGCTGCGCCAGGAACGCGGCCTGCCCGGTGACGACGTTGGCCAGGGCGGCATCCACGTTCTTGGTGGTGATGGCCGGCATGATGTACTTCGGTGTCGCCTGGACCTTCTCGCCCTTGGCCAGCTTGGCCGCGACCGCCAGGCCCGCGGTCATCTCCACGGTGCCGTGCTGCAGCGAGGTGCCGATGAACTCGCCGCTCTTGACGGCCTTCAGCCCGTCCTCGATGCCGTCGATGCCGACGATCTTCACCCCGGTCCGGCCGGCCTCCTTCAGCGCCTGCAGCGCGCCCAGGCCCATGTCGTCGTTCTCGGCGATGACGCCGTCGATCTGCGGGCCGAACGCGGAGATCCAGTTCTTCATCTTGTTGACGGCCTCGTCCCGCTTCCAGTTCGCCGTGTCCTTGGCCAGCACCTTCATGCCGGGGTGTGCGGCCAGGACCTTGTCGATGCCGGCGCCGCGGTCCAGCTGGCCGGAGCTGCCCTTGGGTCCCTCGAGGATGACCACGTTGCCCTTGCCGCCGAGCGCGTCGGCCATCATGGTGGCCTCCTGCACGCCGGCGGCGACGTCGTCGGGCTGCACGGAGCCGGCCAGCTGGTTGTTCTTCAGCGACGAGTTGACGTCGATGACGGGGATCCCGGCCGCCTTCGCCGCGGCGATCTGCGGCTGCAGCGAGCCGGCCTGGACGGGGTTGACCAGTATGGCGCCCACGTGCTGGTTGATGAACTGGTCCATCTGGTTGGCCTGCGTGGCCACGTCCAGATTGGCCGAGTTCCACAGCATGTTGATGTTGTTCGCCTTGGCGTAGGCCTCCATACCCTGTTTGCCCTGCGTGACGAACGAGGACATGTCGTACACGGTGACGCCGACGGTGACGGCTTTCCCGCCCGCCGCGTTGCCGGCCGAGGTGTCGCCCATGCCGCAGGCGGCCAGGGTGAGGGCGGTGGCGACGGCGAGTCCGGCGCCGAGAAGTGAGGTGCGTGTTTTCATGGGTGGCTCCTTGATGGTGGTGGGGGGTGAGGGGGTCAGTGGGCCCGGCGCTTGGCGGCCCAGACGTCGATGCCGACGGCGAAGACGATCAGCACGCCCTTGATGACGTCCTGCCAGTACGACGGCACGATCAGCAGGTCGAGCCCGTTGTTGAGGGTTTGGATCAGCAGCAGGCCGATGGCGGTGCCCAGCACGGTGCCGCGCCCGCCCATGAGGCTGGCCCCGCCGATCACGACGGCGGCGATCGCGTCGAGCTCGTAGCCTTGGCCCAGGTTGGGGGCGCCAGAGATGACGCGGGAGGCGAGCATGAGCCCGGAGACGCCGGCCAGTGCGCCGCTGACCGTGTAGACGCTGAACAGGATGCGCCGGGACTTCACGCCGGCGATCTCCGCGGCCAGCCGGTTGCCGCCGACCGCATAGACGCGCATCCCGTAGGACGTGCGGCGCATGATGACGGCGAAGCCGGCCACGCACAGGATCATGAGCAGCACCGGCACCTTCAGCCCCAGCACCTCGGTGTTCGCGATGGCCCCGAAGCTGTCCGGCAGCCCGTTGATGGGCGCGCCGCCGCCGATCACGTAGGCCATGCCGGAGGCGGCGGTGAGCATGCCGAGGGTGGCGATGAACGGCGGCACGTTCAGCCGGCTGACCACCAGGCCGTTGACGGCCCCGGCCGCCAGTCCGACGACGACGGCGGTCACCACGGTGAGCGCGATGTTGCCGTTGGTGGCGGAGGCGACGTACGCGGAGGCCATGGCGCTGGCGGCGATGACGCTGCCCACGGACAGGTCGATGCCGCCGGTCAGGATGACCAGGGTCTGGCCGAGTGCGATGAGCGCGAACGGGGCGGCGGCGATGAGGATCGTGGCCAGGTTGTCGACGGTGCCGAACCGGGCGCTCTTGTAGAGGAAGAACGCCACGATGAGCAGCATGATGACGACCATGGCATGCCGGACGGCCAGCCCCTGCAGGGACTTCCAGCCGAACCGGGTCGGCGCCGGCGCCGCTGCCATCACGATCGCGGGCGGTTCAAGGGTGGTGGTGGGGTCAGTGCTCATGGGACTTCGTGTCTTTCTGGGTGGACGCGTCCAGGCCGGAGGCCAGCCGGAAGATCGTCTCGGGTGCGGAGGGGAGGGCCAGGGCGGCCCGGTCGAGTTCGCCGGCGACCGTGAGGTCGCGCAGCACGAAGGCCCGGTGGGCGAGGCTGAGGATCTCCGGCATGTCGCTGGAGGCCATGATCACGGCCATGCCCCGGGCGGCCAGGTCGACGATGATGCGGTAGATCTCGCTGCGGGCGCCGACGTCCACGCCGCGGGTCGGCTCGTCCAGCAGCAGCACGTCGACGGGGCCGGTGAGCCAGCGGCCGAAGACCACCTTCTGCTGGTTGCCGCCGGAGAGCGTCTCCATGCTCTGGCCGAGCCCGCGGCTTTTCAGCCGCAGGTCCGCCAGCACGCCGCCCACGGCGCCGGTGCGCTTGCGGTTGTTGATCCACCCGGCCGTGCTGAAATCGGCGATGCGTGGCAGCGAGGCGTTGTCCAGCACGTTCATCGACAGCACGGCGCCGGCGCCCTTGCGGTCCTCCGGGACCAGCGCCACGCGGGCGCCGATCGCGGCGGCCGGGTTGCCGGCCGGCAGCGGTTTCCCATGGACGACGACGGCGCCGCCCCGGGCGCGACGCATGCCGAAGATGCTTTCCAGCAGTTCGGTGCGCCCGGCGCCGACCAGCCCGGCCAACCCGAGGATCTCACCGCGGCGCACCTGCAGCGAGACCGGGGCGCGGCCCTCGGCCAGGACCAGGTCCCGGACCGCCAGCACCACGTCCTCGCCGTGCGGGGCCGGCTCCGGGAACATGTCCTCGAGTTCGCGGCCGATCATGGCGGTGACGATGTCGTCGTCGGACAGCTCGGCCAGCGGCCTGTCCTCGACGAGGGCGCCGTCGCGCAGCACGACGACGCGGTCGGCCATGGCGCGGATCTCCTCCATCTTGTGGGTGGTGAAGAGCATGGCCACGCCCTGGTCGCGCAGCGTACGGACCACACCGTAGAGGCGCTCGACCTCCTGTTCGGCGATGGCGCTGGTCGGTTCGTCCAGCAGCAGGATCCTGGCGCCACGGCCGGTGGCCTTGACGATCTCGATGATCTGCCGGATGCCGACCGGCAGGGACCCCATCCGGACCGACGGGTCCAGGTCGAGCCCGAACGCGGCCAGGTCCCGGCGCGCGGAACGGATCATGGCCCGCCGGTCCAGCAACCCGAGCGGGGCGAGGGGTTCGCGGCCCACGAACAGGTTCTCGTAGACCGTCATGTCCGGGATCGAGGCCAGCTCCTGCGGCACGATGGCCACGCCCAGCCGGTGGGCGGCTTGGATGTCGCCGGCGGCCAGGCGCTCGCCGCGCACCGAGACGTGCCCGGCGTCGGGGCGGTACTGGCCGGAGGCGATCTTCATCAGTGTGGACTTGCCGGCCCCGTTCTCGCCGGCCAGCGCCGTCACGGTGCCGGCCTCCAGTGCCAGGGAGATGCCCTTCAGGACCGGGATGCCGCCGAAGCCGATCCGGATGTCCGTGCATTCGAGGATGCCGGGGGAGGCGCCCCCGGCGACGGGCGGCGCATCGGTGCGTACCGCCGTCGTACGTGGTTGTGTGTCAGCTGCCAAAACCCGTCAGCTCCTTCGCGTTCCTGGGGTGACCAATCGTCGTTGAGGGCCCTGCCGGAGTTCCCACCCTCCGCCAGCCACTTTCGAGTATGAGTCAGATCTCATCATATGTGCAATAATAATGCTCATATGAGCACACCGATTTTCAATGGGCCGCCGTGTGGAGCCTGTGCGGCTGGCAGGGAAGAATGGGCGCATGAGAAGAGAACAGCCCGGCCCGGACGCCTTGGTGCGCAGCGCGTACATCGCGCACCGGCACTTCGTGGAGGGCCGGACCCGCATCGAGATCGCCGAGGAGACCGGGCTGAGCCGGTTCAAGGTGGGGCGGGTGCTGGATGAGGCGGTGTCCTCCGGGCTGGTGACGTTCCAGATCGCCAGCCCGTCGGGCATCGACCTGGACCTGTCGATCAAGTTGACGCGCGCATTCACGCTGGACCGTGCCGTCGCCGTCAACGTGCCCTCTGAGCAGCCGGAGGTGATGCAGCAGTACCTCGGCGGCACCGCCGCGGACCTGGTCACGGAGATCCTGACCGACGACGACGTGTTCGGGCTGACCTCGGGGCGGACGATCAACGCGCTGGCGCGCGCCTTGAAGACGCTGCCGTCGTGCGAGGTGGTCCAGCTGGCCGGCATCGCCGGGCCCATCCAGGAGACCGGCATCGAGACGATCCGCCGGGTCAGTGCCATCGCGGGGGTGCGGCCGTGGACCATTTACGCGCCTCTAGTCGCCAGCATGGCCTCCACCGCCGAGGGCCTGCTGCAGCAGCCTGAGATCCGCGACACGTTCGCGCAGTTCGCCCGCGTGAGCGTCGCCGTGGTCGCCGTCGGCAGCTGGAATCCGGCGGATTCGCAGATGATGCAGAACCCGGCGCTGGGCGCCGAGGACCGGGACAAGCTGGTCGCCCGCGGCGTGCGGGCGGAGGTCGGCGCGACCCTGGTGGGCGACGGCGGGGAGATCATCCACGACCTGGACAACCGCTGCCTGGCCATCCCCGAGGCGCAGCTGCGCCGCATCCCCCAGGTGATCGCCGTCGCCGGCGGCGCCGCCAAGACGGAGGCGATCCGCGCCGTGCTGGCCTCCGGGCTGGTGCATTCCCTCGTCACGGACGCCGCGACCGCGCGGCGCCTGATCGGGGCGTAGGCGTCCCATGGCCGGCCGGACCACCGTGGCGGGGATCGACTCGTCGACGCAGAACTGCAAGATCCTGCACGTGGACGCCGCGACCGGGCGGGTGCTGGACGCTTCCAGCGCCCCGCACCCGGACGGGACGGCCGTGGACCCGGAACGCTGGTGGGAGGCGTACACCGCCGCGGCCCCGGTGTTCGACGGGGTCGCCGCGCTCTCGGTCAGCGCCCAGCAGTACGGCATGGTCGCCTTGGATGCGGCCGGCGAACCGGTGATCGACGCGCTGCTGTGGAACGACACGCGCAGCGCGGACCAGGCGCGCCGGCTCGTGGCCGCAGACGGCGCGGCCACGTGGGCGTCCGCGCTGGGCGTGGTGCCGACGGCGTCGACCACCGTGTCGAAGCTGCTGTGGCTGGCCGAGACCCATCCGGAGCGGGCCGCCCGGGTGCGCCGGGTCCTGTTGCCGCATGACTGGCTCACGTGGCGGATCCTGGGCCCGGACGCCGAGCCGGTCACGGACCGCAGTGACGCCTCCGGCACGGGCTACTACTCGCTGCGCGAGGAGGCGTACCGGGGAGACCTGCTGGCGCGGGCGCTGGGCCACGTGCCGGCGGTGCCGCGCGTGCTGGGGCCGGCGGAGCGGGCCGGGAGCACGGCGGCGGGCGTGGTGGTGGGCGCCGGTTGCGGGGACAACGCCGGGGCCGCGCTGGGGTTGGGCCTGGCCGAGGGCGAGGTGGCCGTCTCGATCGGCACCAGCGCCACGATCTTCGCCCCGCTGCCCGGGCCCGTGCCGGACCCGAGCGGCTACATCGCCTCGCTGGCCGACGCGGCCGGCAAGCACCTGGCGCTGATGTCGGCCATCAACGGCGCGCGGACCATTGTGGCCTCGGCCCGGATGCTCGGCGTCCCGCTGGCCGACTTCGATCGGCTGGCGGGGGCGGGGCCGGCCGACGCCGGGGGACTGATCCTGCTACCGTACCTGGACGGGGAGCACAGGCCGGCGCTGCCGGAGGCGACCGGCACCCTGGCCGGGCTGACCCGGGCCAACATGACGGCCGAGAACGTGGCCCGGGCCACCATCCTGGGCATGCTGTGCGGTCTGTCCGAGTCGCTGGAGATGCTGCGTGCCCGCGGGGTCGCGGCGTCCCGGGTGGTGCTGGTGGGTGGCGGCGCCCGGAGCACGTCGCTGCAGGCCGCGGCGGCCGACGTGCTGGACGCCGAGATCGTGGTGCCGGAGCCGCGCGAGTACGCGGCGCTGGGCGCGGCCCGGCAGGCGGCATGGGCGCTGACCGGCGAGTTGCCGGTGTGGCCGCGCCGGGTCGAGCGGGAGTACCTGCCCTCCACGTCACGGGCGTGGGCCGACGAGGTCAAGGGCCGGTTCACGGTCGCGCGCGAGCGGTACCACTACCCGTAGCCGGCGGCACGCGGTCGTTCGCAGGCGAAACCGACCAACCCTTGCCAACGAGGGAGGCTGTTGGTACCGTTACGTAATCGATTACGTAACGGTGATCACACGGTTTCAATGTTCCACTTATGGTGCAAGTGTGCTCCCACCGTCCTACAAGGAGGTAGCAAGTTGCGTTCAAATTCGTCCCCGCTTGATCGCCGTGGCCATGGTGAGGTCCAGGCATGAGTACCGCATCGATTCCGTCGAGCGCCACCCCGGCGATGTCGGCCGCGCTCCTGCGCAAGATCACGCGCAAGCTGATTCCGTTCCTGGTCATCATTTACCTGGTTGCCTACATCGATCGCAGCAACGTGGGCATCGCCAAGCTGTCCATGCAGGGTGATATCGGACTGTCGAACGCTGCGTATGGTCTAGGCGCCGGGTTGTTCTTCATCGGCTACTTCTTCTTCGAGGTTCCCAGTAACTTGGCCATCGTCAGGTTTGGGCCGCGACGGTGGTTTGCTCGAATCATGATCACCTGGGGCGTCATTCTGATGCTGACGTTCCTGACACAGAACGACTGGTCCTTCTACATGTTCCGATTCCTCTTGGGTGCAGCCGAGGCCGGACTCATGCCTGGCCTAATCTATTACCTGGCGAATTGGTTTCCGTTCCAGCACCGTGCCCGCATGATCGGCCTGCTCATGTTTGGCAATCCGATTGCCGTCATCGTGGGCGCGCCGTTGTCGGCCTGGATCCTCGATTCAACGCATGGATTCTTGAACCTGGCAGGGTGGCAGTGGATGTTCATCCTGACGGGCCTTCCCGCTGTGGTGTTGGCGTTCGTATTGCTCGCCTATCTTCCGGATTCGCCCGCGACCGCCAAGTGGCTGAGCGACGAGGAACGTTCCGCCGTGCTCGCGTCAGTGGCCGGCAGCAATGCGGGAACGACCGAGCATGGCAACCCGCTCAAGGCACTGAAGGACAAACGTGTCTTGTTCCTGAGCGCATTCTGGCTCGCCTTCCCCGTCGCCACCTTGGGCCTGCAACTCTGGCTGCCGACGATCGTGTCCAATTTCGAATCCAGCAAGACCCTGACCGGTTTTATCACGGCGATCCCGTACGTTTTCGTGATCCTGGCACTCTGGTACTGGCCGCGTCGTTCGCAACGGAAGGGCGAGCTGTACTGGCACATGGCGTTGCCCGCACTGCTGGGGGCCGTGGCCTTCATGCTCGTGGGCACCACGCACAATCCGTTCCTACAGATGGGGTTCATCACGGTGGCCGCGGTCGGGCTCATGGCCGGCCAGCCCATCCTCCTCTCCCTCCCCACCAAAGTCCTGTCCGCCTCGACACTCGCGGTCGGCATCGCCTGCGTCAATTCGATCGGAAACCTGGGCGGGTTCATCGGACCGTTCGCGGTCGGCATGATCACGGACGCGACCGGGAGCGTCCTGCCCGCGATGTATTTCCTCGCAGCCTGGCTGGTCTATGCCGCCGGCATGGCACTCGTCGCCAAGCGAGTTCTTGGCGACAGGAGCCCACAAGAACTTCCCGCAGCCGTCGGAGTCACGGTGAGCCCGCGAGGCTCCACGGCGACCAGCAACAGCGAATCGAGGTAGCACACGAACTGATCATGCGTCATTGAACCCGAATCCGACATCGAACAAATTTTCAACGCCAACCAAGGAGAAAACCACCATGGCTGCCCACAACCCTGCTGATTTCCACGGACTATTCCCGGCCGCTCCCACCATCCTGGTCGACGGTGAATCCCTCGACGAGGACGCCCAGCGCCGCCTGTTCCGGGCCAACGCCGACGCCGGCGCATCAGGATTTTGGATGTTCGGCTCCGGCGGTGAGGGGCTGACCCTCGACGACTCCACCCGTCGCCGCGCCCTGGAGATCCTTTTTGATGAACTCGGAAACGACTTTCCGGTCATCGCGGGCATCAGCGCAGACGGGACGAAGCGGACGAAGGAACGATGGGAACCGATCGCCGATCTGCCCGTCAAGGGCGTCTTCGCCGTCCCGCCCATCTACTACGGCTACAGCCAGGAGGAGCTGTACGGCTACTTCGTCTCCCTCATCGAGATGACGGGCAAACCCGTCTTCCCGTATCACAATCCGTTCTTCACCAAGAATCGTCTCTCAATCGACACGATGCTGCGCCTGGCACGCACGGACGGCATCGCGGGCACCAAGGACTCGACCACGCAGATCGCTGAAACGCAGCGGCTCATCTGGGAGACCCCGGACGATTTCATCGTCTTCCAGGGCCAGGAAGAGCTGATCGCGGTGAGCCTGGCCCTCGGCGCCACGTCCATCGTCTCGGTCGTCAGCGCTTCCAACCCTGCCCTTTTTGTGGACCTGATTCAGACGGCCAAGTCGGGTGACCTCGACTCGGCTTGGAAGAAGCAGCGCGAGGTCAACGCCTACTTGGCCGAGATCGGCACTGCAACAGCGGTCAATGAGGGCGAGTTCATCGGCGCGGTCAAGCGGCGTCTGGCTCGGGACGGGTTCGGCTCCGGTCTGCTGACAGCCCCTTGGGTGACGGCATGACCTCGAACGCGGTGCGCACAGCCCTTGACGCCCGCGAGGCGATCTTCGGCACTTTCGTGATGGAATTCGCGACCCCCGGTGTCGCACCCTTGGCGGCGGCCGGCGGCGCCCGCTTCATCTTCTGGGACCTTCAGCACACCGGCTGGCCTTTGGAGAAGATCGCGGCCGGCATGGCCAACACCCGTGGCCTGGACATCGTGCCAGGGGTTCGTGTGCCGGCGCCGGAGCCGTGGCTCATCGGGGCCGCACTCGACCTGGGAGCGAAACTCATCATGGTGCCCGCGGTCGACGACGCCGAAACGGCACGCGCCATCGTCGATGCCGCCCGCTATCCACTGGCTGGGCACCGTGCGGTGACGTTCAACTTCGTCGCGGACAGATACACCCCACCACAGGATGCGGCCGCCGCCTTGCAGGCCGCCAACGATGAGGTCGTCGTCTTCGTCCAGATCGAAACCGCAGAAGGCCTCGCCAACGTCGATGACATTGCCACGGTCGATGGGATCGACGTGCTCTGGGTGGGCGACAACGACCTTGCCGCTTCCCTGGGCGTCCCGGGCGACTTTGACAACCCGATCTACCTTGACGCCTTGGAACGAGTCGCGCAAGCGGCCGCCAAGGCCGGCAAGTACGCCGGATTCACTACCGCGAGCGACGTTGTCGCGGCCGAGATGCTCGATCGGGGCTACCACATCTTGGCATTTGGGAACGACATCAAAATCTTCCAGGCCGCCGTGGCGTCGGGCATCACCGGCTTCACGCGCGCCCTGGAGACACGGATCGCTGCCGCGACAGACACCAACACGACGAATGGAAGGACACCCATCAATGCCTAAGCAAGACTTGAATGGCAAGGTCGCCCTGATCACGGGGGCGAACTCCGGTATCGGCCGAGCCATCGCGGAACGACTCTCGACGAACGGCGTCAAGGTCGCCCTGGCAGCGAGAACCGCCGACAACCTGGGCATCGAGGACTCGTTGTCCCGCTCCGTGGATGTGAGGGACTTGACCGACGTCGAGGCGTTCGCCCACGAGACGGCCGAGCGATTCGGGAGGATCGATATCCTTGTTGCCAACGCCGGCGTCGGCCACATGGGCGAGTTCCTCGGCGTCCCGGCCCAGCGCGTCCAAGAAATGATCGAAACGAACTTCGCCGGCACGGTGAATGCCGTCCGTGCAGCGCTACCGCACCTGCTCAAGAATGACACCGGCGACATCCTGGCCGTCGCTTCCGAAGCCGGTCGAAGGGGGCTGCCCTACGAGGCCGCATACAGCGCCTCGAAGTTCGGACAGGTGGGATTCATCAAGGCCATGGATCATGAACTCCGGTCCAAGGGAATTCGGGCCACGAACCTGTGCCCGGGCGGCGTTGCAACGAATTTCGCCGTCGGTGAGGGACGGGGCCGGGAGGAGGGGTCGCCGGTCCTTGACGCCATGATGCAGGCGGAGGACATCGCGGACCTCGCCGAGTTTGTCCTCACGCGCCCGGCGCGATACCGAATTCTGGAGGTCGCGCTGCGCAGCATGAGCGAATCAAGCTGGGGATAGTCACCGATCCGCTGAGCTGCCGGCCGTGGAGTGCCTGATCACAAGCGTGCACGGGAATCCATCGGTCGGCAGCTCAAGCCGGGTGCCCTCCACCTTGGCCGCCACGGCCTCGGCCAAGTCATCCAACGGCTGCTGAATACTCGTTATCTGGGCGACCGCGGCCAAACGGGTGTTGTCAAAGCCGACAATCGCGACATCCTCGGGAACGGAATACCCGCGCTCGCGCAGCGCCATCTGCATCGACACGGCAATGAGGTCGCTCGTCGTCACCACGGCATCCATGCCATCGGCGTGCCTGTCCAGCCATTCGTGCGGAACTTCATCCGCATCGCCAACCGTTTCACGCAAGATCCGTGTCGAGGCCCCCGGGTCAATGTCCTTGGTGAGTTCCAAGAACCACCGAAGGCGTTCTTCCGAAGTTGAAACGCCGGCGTCATAGCCGGCGAAGGCGAACCGGGTCCGGCCCAACTGGCGCATATGATTCAGCGCCAGTTCCACCGACTGCCTGTGGTTCACGCCCACATAGGCCGCATCGTTTCCGGCCTGACGGTCGACTTGAACCACGGTGACACTTCGCAGGGCTTCCTGGATCGCGGTGCGCGACTCGACTTGGTCCACGGGGCTGATGATCAATGAGTCCACCCGCCGGTCCAGGAGGGCCCTAATCCTCTGGGCCTCCACGCCGACGGAGCCCTGGGAGTCGGCCAGGAGCAGGCCAAGGCCACCAGCCTGGAGTCGCACTTCGATTGCTTGGATCAATGCCGGGAAGAACGGGTTCAGGAGATTTGGGACCAGAAGCCCAACCGTGTCGGTTCGCTGGCTTCGCAAGGATCTGGCAATGGAATTGCCCCTGTACCCGAGCTCGCTTGCCACCCTGAAAATCCGTTGTGTGACGTCCTCCCCAGCCCCGCCCTGCCCTGAGAAGACACGGGAAACGGTAGCCGTGGACACGCCTACGGCATCGGCCACCGTGCGGATGGTGACGCGCTGCTTGTCGTTTCTCATGCCCCTCCCTAGGATTCACAGCCTACCGACTCAATCGATTACGCACATGCTGTGAGGGCGGGATTTTGGAAGTTTGTTCCCTGGTTTTCGAGGCCGGCCCAATCACCTCGGGAATGGCCATCTATCATGGTGCCGTTCTGTCGGGATGGCTACCGGGCGGGTAGGGACTGTCGGATCCAGCGCTCGTTTATCGACGCGAGGTGTCGGGAAGGGGTGTTCTACCGGCGTGTCGGGGCAATTCGAGCGCTGCTTCCGTGGCGCCGGATCGCCTTGGAGCCATCGCCGGAGTGCGGATCGGTGCCGACTTCCCTCGCGAGAGCACAGCCCAGGGACCTGGGCCAATGTCGCAACTGTGGGCTGCCGGACCTTGACAATCGCGTTCGGCCACGCGGCGATCCGCACGAGCGGGGCCCGAGGATGGCTACCCACGCTCGGGAGATTCGCGGATGCGCTGATAGGTGGCGTGGAGAGGCTGGTCGCCGAGGCCGCGGCGCGCTGACGGGGGCCTGTCCTCACAGCGTCGGCGGCCGCCTGCTGGACGCCCGTTCGATGAGATGCGTCGGGATCACCTCGAACCGCGGGTCTCCGTCGTCGCCGGCCAGCCGGTCCAGCACGATCCGGGTGGCGAGCGCCCATGCGGTCGGGATCGTGGGCCACCAGCGTGGCGCCGAGGACGTCGGCCAGGTCGAAGTCGTCGAAGCCGACCAGCGCCTGCAGGGCCCCGATCGTGATGCGGTTGTTCGTCGTGACCAGGGCCGTCGGCGGCAGCGGACCGGACACCAGGTCCAGCACCGCATCCCGCGCGGCGGTGGCGTCGTGCGAGTCGGCCCGCACGAACCTCTCCCCATCAGTGATCCCGGCATCCTGCAACGCAGCCGCGAACCCCGCCGCGCCTTCCACCTGCGTGGAGAGCCGGCGCAGGTCCCCGACCAGGCCGATGCTGGCCCGGGCGTGTCACATACCGGCGAGTAGTATTCAGGGCTGGCAAGGTGGACCCATACCCGTCGTCCAAGGAGGATCCCGTGAACGCTCGAGACAACACCAACCGCCGGCTCAAGGAAGTCCTGGACATCATGGCCGCGGGGTCGTGGGCCGACGAAAAACCGGGCGGCGGGGCCGTGCTGGCCGAGGCCGCTGCCCGGGTGCCCTTCACGCCGGAGGAGGCCGAACTGCTCAGCGGCGGCATCCCGCGCGGTCACAAGACCCTCACCGCGGCCACGGCCCAGCTCGTCAAGGCCGGTTGGATGCTCAAGGGCCGCGGCGGCTGGACCATCACCGAGGACGGGCTGCGGGCCACGGTCGCGTTTCCCACGGTGGCCGAGCTGGCGGCGGCGCTCGCCGCCGGGACGCCCGTGCCGGAGGGCACGCCGCTGCCGGCCAAGCCCGCTGAGGCAAAGACATCAGCCAAGAAGACCCCCCGGAAACCTGCCGCCAAGAAGCCGGCCGCGCGCGCGAAGGCGACGGAGGCACCCGCCGCGGCAGCCGCCGTCGTCCGCGGAGAGCAGCCGGCGTCCGTGGCGATCGCCGGCGACTTCGGCACCCTGCTGGGCGCGCCGGCCGACTGGGAACCGGCGCACGAGCAGGTGCAGATGCGCCTGGACGAGTCGGCCCAAGCCTGGATCCTGACCGCCGAACTGCCATCCGGTTTTTACAAGTACAAGGCGGTGGTGAACGGGTCGTGGCACGAGAATTACGGCGCGTTCGGCGTGCGCGATGGCGCCGACCATGAGTTCGCGCACGACGGCGGTCCGGTCACCTTCCGCTACGACCACGCCACCCACGACGTGCTGCGCGCCTGACCCTCGACGCCCCCGCCGCGGCGGCCTAGGCTGAAGGCAACAGCCGCCCTTCTGCAGGAAGCCCGTCATGGACGCCATCGCGTTGACCGACACCCTGCGCCGGCCATTGCGGGACCTGCGGATCTCCGTGACGGACCGGTGCAACTTCCGCTGCGTGTACTGCATGCCCAAGGAGATCTTCGGCCGCGATTTCGTCTTCATGCCCCGGGACCAGCTGCTCACGTTCGAGGAGATCGCACGGCTGGCCGGCATCGCCGTGGCGCACGGCGTGCACAAGATCCGGCTCACGGGTGGTGAACCGCTGCTGCGCAAGGACCTTGAGGAACTGGTGCGCATGCTGGCCGGGCTGCGAACCCCGGACGGCGAGGCGCCGGATCTGGCCCTGACCACGAACGGCTCCGTGCTGGCGCAAAAGGCGCAGGCGCTCAAGGACGCCGGACTGAACCGGGTGACGGTGTCGCTGGACTCGATCCGGGACGCCACGTTCCAGGCCATGAACGACGTCGCCTACCCGGTGGCCAAGGTGTTGCACGCCATCGACACGGCGCACGAGGCCGGGCTGGGGCCGGTGAAGGTCAACATGGTGGTCAAGCGCGGCCAGAACGACGGCGACATCCTCGCCACGGCCCGGCATTTCCGCGGCACGCCGTACATCCTGCGCTTCATCGAGTACATGGACGTCGGCGCCACGAATGGCTGGAAGATGGACCAGGTGGTGCCGTCCGCCGAGATCCTCGAGCGCATCAACGAAACCTTCCCGCTGGAACCGCTGGCGCCCCAGTACCGTGGCGAGACGTCCCGGCGCTGGCGGTACGCCGACGGGGCGGGCGAGATCGGCGTGATCTCCAGCGTCACCCGGGCGTTCTGCCAGGGCTGCACGCGCGCCCGGCTGTCCGCCGACGGCAAGCTGTTCACGTGCCTGTTCGCCACCTCCGGGACGGACCTGCGGGCATTGCTGCGCGGTGGCGCGTCCGACGACGAGCTCACGGTTGCCCTCCGCGCGCTGTGGGGTGCCCGGACGGATCGGTACTCGGAGCTGCGCAGCTCCCAGACACCGGAACTGGGTGGGGCGTCGCACCGCATCGAGATGTCGTACATCGGCGGCTGACGGTGTACCACTTTTTTTGCCGGTGGTACACTTGACGCATGCCAACCACGCGGCCACGACACCAGATAACGGAAACGGACAAGATCGCTCGCGCACTCGATGAGGCATCGCGCCTGTGGCCCGAACTGCATGGAAATCGGGCAAAGCTTCTGGTCCGGCTCGTGGAAGAGGGCTATTCGGCCGTCGCCTCGCGCCGTCACGATGCGACGTCGGCCAGGCGCGCGGCCCTGGCTGAAATCTCGGGAGCATTGACCGAAGCCTACGGCGAGGGCTACATTGCCGCGCTCCACGCGGAGTGGCCCGCGTGATCGTCCTCGACGCCAGCGTGATCATCGCCCTGCTGGACGGGCAAGACGCATTCCATGAGCAATCGCGGCGGCTGTTGGACGCACTTGCCGGTGAGGAATGGGTGGTGAACGCGATGACGCTGGCCGAAGTCATGGTGGGGCCGGCTCGCGCGGGCCAACTCGAAGCAGTGTCGACGGCCGTGGACCGGATGAACCTGCGGACCGATCCACTGGATGCGGCATCTGTGCCTCGACTCGCGCAACTACGGGCGGCGACGTCCCTGACGGTGCCCGACTGCTGCGTCCTGTTGACGGCTGAAAAGCTCCACTGCGCACTGGCGACGTTCGATCGACGGCTCGCCAAGGCTGCCCGGGCGCGCGGTGTGGAGGTTCACGAGTGATCCGACCCACCCTGCATGGATGTAATCCACATCACTTTCCGGCCCGTTGCCTTTGGCAATGACTGCTGATATACCGAAAAGAGCCCGTTAGTTCACACGCCGCCGTGCGGCAAGCCGCGGGTGCTTGACCACGGAGGCGCCCTGGGTCCGGATCGGCCGGCAACCGCGTTTCATTCCGGAGCCCTGCCGGAAGAAGGTCGCACCGCATGAACAGCAACAAGCCGCCAGTCCAGGACGTCACCGACGCCGACATGCGGGTCACGCACCCGAAGAAATCGGCCGCCGGACTGACCAGCCTCACGGTGTCCATCCCCATGGCCCTGTCCGAGATGGGCCTCGGGCGCACCATCAAGACCCTCGCCGCCATGAACCAGAAGGACGGCTTCGACTGCATGAGCTGCGCCTGGCCGGACCCGCCGGACCGGAAGATCGCCGAATTCTGCGAAAACGGGGCGAAAGCCGTCGCCTGGGAGGCGGACCCGCTGAAGATCCCGTCCACGTTCTGGGCGGAAAACACCGTTTCCTCGCTGCGGGACCGCACCGAATACTGGCTGGGGCAGCAGGGCCGGTTCGTCGAGCCGCTCTACAAGGCCGCTGGCCAGGACCACTACCAGCCGGTGAGCTGGGACGACGCGTTCGGTATCATCGCCAGGGAACTGAACGCGCTGGACTCCCCGAACCAGGCCACGTTCTACACGAGCGGGCGCACCAGCAACGAGGCCGCGTTCGAATACCAGCTGTTCGCCCGCGCGTTCGGCACCAACAACCTGCCCGACTGCTCCAACATGTGCCACGAATCCACCGGTGCCGCCATGGGGGAGACCATCGGCGTGGGCAAGTCCGCCGTCTCCTATACCGACTTCGCCAAGGCCGACCTGATCATCATCATGGGCCAGAACCCGGGCACCTGCCACCCGCGCATGCTCACCGCGCTCGAGGAGGCCAAGCGCGCCGGGGCGTCCATCGTGGCCGTCAACCCGCTGCCGGAGGCCGGGCTCATCAACTTCCGCAACCCGCAACGGCCCCGCGGCCTCGTCGGCAGGGGCACCGACCTGGCCGACCAGTTCCTGCAGATCCGCCTCGCCGGCGACATGGCCCTCCTGCAGGCCGTGTCCAAGCGCGTGTTCGAGGCCGAGGACGCCGCCCCCGGCACCGTCCTGGACCATGCGTTCCTCGATGAGCACTGCCAGGGCCTGGCGGAGTTCAAGGATCACGTCGCCACGCTCGACGAGGCGGAGGTCCTCGCGGCCACCGGGCTGCGGAGCGCGGAGATCGACGAGCTCGCCGCACGGTACCTGAAGGCCGACAAGGTCATCATCACGTGGGCCATGGGCCTGACCCAGCACAAGAAGGCCGTGCCCACCATCAAGGAGATCGTCAACCTGCTGCTGCTGCGCGGCAACATCGGCAAGCCGGGCGCCGGGCCCTCACCCATCCGCGGGCACTCCAACGTGCAGGGCGACCGGACCATGGGCATATGGGAGCAGATGCCACCGGCCTTCCTGGACGGTCTGCAAATGGAATTCGGCTTCGACCCGCCCCGTGAGCCGGGCCTCGACGTCGTCGAGAGCATCCGCGCCATGCGTGACGGAAAACTCAAGGTCCTGTTCGCGCTCGGCGGCAACCTGGTCTCCGCCGTCTCCGACACGTCCGTCGCCGAGGCGGCGCTGCAGAACCTCAAGCTCTCCGTCCAGGTGTCCACGAAACTGAACAGGTCGCACGCGTTCGTGGGGGAGCAGGCGCTCATCCTGCCGACGCTGGGCCGCAGCGAAATCGACCTGCAGGCCGCCGGCCCGCAGTTCGTCACCGTCGAGGACACCGTCTGCGCCGTCCACGCCTCGGCCGGCCGCGTGCAACCCATCTCCGCCACGGCGCTGTCCGAGGTGGCGATCATCAGCCGGCTGGCACGGGCCGTGCTCGGCGATGACCACCCGGTCGACTGGGCCGGCTTCGAGGCCGACTACGACAGCATCAGGGAGCACATCGCCCACGTCTGCGCCGGTTGCGAGGACTACAACGAAAAGGTGCGCCGGCCCGGCGGGTTCGTGCTGCCGCACCCGCCGCGCGACAGCCGCACGTTCCCGACCGCCACCGGCAAGGCCATGATCACGGTCAACGAGCTGGAGACCATCCACGTCCCGGACGGCCGGCTGCTGCTGCAGAGCGTGCGTTCCCACGACCAGTTCAACACGACCATGTACACGCTCAACGACCGGTACCGCGGCGTGAAGAAGGGCCGGCACGTGCTGTTCGTCAACCCCGACGACCTGAAGGAGCTGGGCCTGTCCGACGGCGACTACGTCGACGTGCACGGCGAGGCCGCCGACGGCACCGACCGGGTACTGCGCCAGCAGCGCATCATCAGCTATCCGACGTCGCGCGGCTGCGTCGCCGCCTACTTCCCCGAGGCCAACGTGCTGGTGTCCCTCGACGACACCGCGGAGGTGAGCAACACGCCCGTCTCCAAGTCCGTCGTCGTGCGCCTGGAACGCGCCGAAGCCCCGGCGTTCGCCCACTGACCACCCGGTACGGGCCCAGGAAGGAGGCCCGGCCTACACACTTGCCCGCGGTTCCATCATTCGCACCCAGTGAGTTCACATTGGTTTGTTCACACTGAAAAGGATCATGGACATGAACATGGTGTTTGAGGCCTCGGCATTCGTACCGATCGGCCTCGGGTTTTTCGGTCTCGGCACGGGCTACCTGATCTACGGCCCGCAGGAACTGTTTCACTGGCCCAAGCGGGATGAGGCGGTGGACCGGTCAACCGGTGTTTGGGGCATCTGGATGCCGGGCTTCTGCCAACTGCTGACGGGCATCTACCTGTTCGTCGGCATGACCTGGTTCCAGGTGTTCAAGGCGGCGCCGCTGTACATGGCCGCGCTCGCGTTCTCCGCGTACGGCATCCACTGGTTCGCGCTCGGCTACAACCGCTGGCAGCGCAGCGATCCGCGCCCCAACGCGGGCATGTCCGTGGCCTTCACCGTCATCTCCGTGCTGGGGCTGGTGGTGTTCTTCCTGGCTGGCGACTGGCCCGTCGGGCTGCTGTTCTGCGGGCTGACGCTCATCTATGTCAGCGACTTCTTCCACAGCATCGGCATGGCCTGGGGTGAACGCGCTCTCGGGTTCTGGCACCTGGCCACGGGCCTGTGGCTGATGTACCTGACGTTCGCCACCGGCCTCAACCTGGCCTCGGGCATGCACCTGCCGCTGTAGAGGCGGTGATGGACGACGGCGGCGACTCGCCCACGGCGGGCGGGTCGCCGCCGTCGTCGTCCGGGCTCAGCCGGTCCACTCGCCCATGGCGCAGGCCGCCGCCAGCACGTCCAGGTACGGCGCCAGGTCGAAGCCCTGCGCCGCCACCCACACGTCGTCGTAGTACGTCTGCCCGTACCGGGCGCCGCCGTCGCACAACAGTGTCACGATGCTGCCGGTGCGCCCGGCCGCGCGCATCTCACAGACCAGCCGCAGCGCCGCGTACAGGTTGGTGCCCGTGGACCCGCCGGCACACAGCCCGGTGTGCCGCTGCAGGAACCGGGTCGCGGCCAGCGACGCGGCGTCCGGGACGCCCATCATCCGGTCCACGACGTCCGGCTGGAAGCTGGGCTCCATGCGCGGCCGGCCGATGCCCTCGATCCGCGACCCGCCGCCGGTGGCGCCAGGATCGTGACCGGCCCAGCCGGCCAGGAACGCGGAATTCTCCGGGTCCGCCACGCAGAGGCTGGTGGGGTGGCCCTGGTAGCGGATGTACCGGCCGATCGTCGCGCTCGTCCCGCCGGTGCCGGCGCCCACCACGATCCACTCGGGCAGCGGGTGCCGTTCGGCGCGCAGCTGGGCGAAGATCGACTCGGCGATGTTGTTGTTGCCGCGCCAGTCCGTGGCCCGTTCGGCGAACGTGAACTGGTCCATGTAGTGCCCGCCGAGTTCCGCGGCCAGCCGGCTCGACTCGTCGTAGATCGACACGGCATCGCCCACCAGGTGGCAGTGGCCGCCGTACGCCTCGATGGCGGCGATCTTCTCCGGGCTGGTCCGGCGCGGGATGACGGCCACGAACGGCAGGCCGATGAGCCGGGCAAAGTACGCCTCGCTGATGGCCGTCGACCCGCTGGAGGCCTCCACGATCGTGGACTCCGCATGGATGAGGTCGTTGCACAGCCCGTACAGGAACAGCGACCGCGCCAGCCGGTGCTTGAGGCTGCCGGTCGGGTGCGTGGATTCGTCCTTCAGGTACAGGTCGATGCCCCACTCGGCCGGCAGCGGGAACTGCAACAGGTGCGTGTCGGCGGAGCGGACGCCGTCGGCCTTGACCCGGCGGATGGCCTCGGTCAGCCACGCGCGCTTTGCCGGGTCGGTCCGGTCCACATCGACAAGTCCGACGACGGCGGGCCGGGGTTGCGCCGTCGGCGCGCCGGCGTCGGGGTTGGCGGCGGGGGTGGCTGCACTCATGGCTGCTCCTTGGAAGTGGGCGGGGTCCGGAACCGGCCGGCCCGTGACGATGGAGTTCGTTCCGGACGCTGCCGTTGCGCACGAGTGTGAAGCGTATCAAACCGATCCCACGGTCCCTGGGGTCTTGGGGTCTTGGGGTCTTGGGGTCTTGGGGGCCGCCAGGCGGGCCCGGGGCACGTCCGCCGGCACCTGGGCGCGTGAAAGCCACAGTTCGTCGCGGAGGCCCACCCACGGTGGCACGGAACGGCCGTTGTCGTCTGGCCCACGGGCTACAGTGGTGTGGGCGACACTCGAGGATGGGGGTCGCGACCAAGGGAAGGGCCCGCACGTGCACGATCGAATCCGGAACGCAGGACTGCTGGAACGCCGGATGTCGGCCGAACAGGCGGCCGCGCTGATCAAGCCGGGGATGACGGTGGCGATGAGCGGCTTCACGGGGGCCGGCTACCCGAAGGCGGTGCCGCAGGCGCTGGCAAGCCTGATGGAGGCCGAACACGGAGCCGGGAACGAGTTCCAGATCAAGGTCCTCACCGGCGCGTCCACGGCGCCGGAGCTCGACGGCGTGCTGGCGAAGGTGGGCGGCATGCAGCTGCGCCTGCCCTACATGTCGGACCCGAGCCTGCGCAAGCGAATCAACGACGGCGACCTCGACTACATGGACATCCATCTCAGCCATGTGGCCCAACACGCCTGGTTCGGCTTCTACGGCGACGTGGACGTGGCCGTGATCGAGGTGGTGGGCGTGCTGGAGGACGGCCGGCTCATCCCGTCGTCGTCCGTGGGCAACAACAAGACGTGGCTGGAGATGGCGGACAAGGTCATCATCGAGGTCAACGCGCAGCAGTCGCCCGGGCTGGAGGGCATGCATGACATCTACTACGGCACGGCCCTGCCGCCGCACCGCAAGCCGATCCCGCTGCTGGCCCCGGAGGACCGGATCGGCGTGCCGTACCTGCACGTGGACCCGGACAAGATCATCGCCGTCGTCGAGACGGACGCGCCGGACCGGCTGTCCGCGTTCGCCGCCCCGGACGCGGCCTCCCGGCAGATCGCCGGCCACCTGCTGGACTTCTTCGCCCACGAGATCGACCACGGCCGGTTGACCGGGACATTGCTGCCGCTGCAGTCCGGTGTGGGCAATGTCGCCAACGCCGTGCTGGCGGGCCTGGCCGACGGTGGCTACCGCGGGCTGCGCGCGTTCACCGAGGTCATCCAGGACGGCATGTTGGAGCTGATCAAGAATGGCACGCTGGCGTTCGCATCCGCCACGTCGTTCTCGCTCAGCGAGGCCGGCATCGCCGAATTCAACGCGAACGTCGACTTCTACCGGGAACGGATCGTGCTGCGCCCGCAGGAGATCTCCAACCACCCGGAACTGGTGCGCCGGCTCGGCTGCATCGCCATGAACGGGATGATCGAGGCGGACATCTACGGCAACGTGAACTCCACGCACGTGGCCGGGTCGCACATGATGAACGGCATCGGCGGGTCCGGCGACTTCGCCCGCAATGGCTTCCTGTCCGTGTTCATGTCCCCGAGCACGGCCAAGGGCGGCAGGATCTCCGGGATCGTGCCGATGGCCAGCCACGTGGACCACACCGAGCACGACACCATGGTCATCGTCACCGAGCAGGGCCTGGCGGACCTGCGCGGCCTGGCGCCCAAGCAACGCGCGCGGCTCATCATGGAACGCTGCGCCCACCCGGACTTCCGGCCCATGCTGGAGGACTACTTCGAACGGGCGTCCCGCGAGAGCTACGGCAAGCACACCCCGCACCTGATGGGGGAGGCGTTGTCCTGGCACCAGCGCTACATCGATACGGGGGACATGCGCCCGTAGCGCTTGCCCCCGGCGGGGAGGCGAGAACGCCCGGTCACCCCTCCACGAGGTGGCGGTAGTGGCTGCGGCGGGACGGGGGAATCAGCGACTGCAGAACGAGCGCGGTCTGCGCCCTGATAAACGTCTCGACCGAGTATTTCGGTTCGAAGTGCCAGGCCTTGAGCGCCCACGCGTGGGCGAGCATCATCAGGTCGTAGGTGACCAAATCGGGGTCCGCGCTCCGGATGATGCCGCGTGCCATGCCGGCCTCGACGGCGTCGCGCAGGGGTGCCGACGTCTCGACCTCCAGTTCCTTGATCTGCTCCAGGCCGGCATGGTCGAGGGTACGGCTCTCCCGATAGGTCAGCAGTACGGCGTCCCGGTTCTCGTCGACTATCTCGGTGTACCGGCGGAATCCGGCGGCCAGGCGTTCGACCGGATCGTCCCCCACGGCGTCCATGGCGGGCCGGAGCTGGTCCCGGAACGAGTTGAGGATGTCCAGCACGGCGGCAAGGAGGATCTCCTCCTTGCCGCCAAAATAGGTGTACAGCAACCCGACACTGACCGACGCCTCGTTCGCGAGCGCCTGCATCGACATCTCGTGAAAGCCCGTGCGTTGCATCACGGCGACCGCAGCGTCGAGGACCTGGCGGCGCCGGGCGTCACGGCGCAGGGACCGCACGGCCTCCTCCATCTCGGAAATTGACTCGGCCAGGCTCATCGTCCGCTCCTTTGCCACCTGTCACCATCCGCCCGGCCGCGGTGGCTCAGCCGATGAGGTCGCGGGCGATCAGTTCCTTGAGGATCTCCGTAGTGCCACCATAGATCGTTTGCGCGCGGGCATCGACAAAGGCGCGGGAAATCGGGTATTCCCGCATGTATCCGTAGCCGCCGTACAGTTGCAGGCATCGGTCCGCCACCCGGAACTGGAGTTCGGTGGTCCACCACTTCACGCGGGCGGCCCGGGCGGCGCTCAGTTCACCGGCGAGGTGTTCGCGAACGCAGTCATCGACGTAGGCGCGCGCGGCGTCGAGCTCCGTTGCCAGTTCGGCAATGACCGTGTGCGTCTGTTGGAAATCGCCGATCCGCTGCCCAAACGCCGTCCGTTCACGGATGTACCGCAGCGTCCCGGCCAACACTCCCTCGGCGGCAGCGACGGCCCCCACCGCGAGCGAGAGCCGCTCTTGGGGGAGGTTGTGCACCAGCTGGAAGAAGCCTTCGCCTTCAAGGCCCAGGCGATGCGTCGCCGGGACGCGGGCGTCGCGGAAGCTCAATTCGCTGGTGTCCTGCGCGTGCAGGCCGATCTTGTCCAGATTGCGTCCCCGCGCGAATCCGGGTGTGCCGGCCTCGACGGCGAGCAACGTCAGACCGTGGTGCGGTTCCGGCGAGGTCCGTACGGCAACGACGAACAGGTCGGCATTCTGGCCGTTGGAGATGAAGGTCTTGCTGCCGTTGACAACATAGTGTTCACCGTCCCGCACGGCACTGGTGCGGATGCCGGCCAGGTCGCTGCCGGCGCCCGGCTCGGTCATGGCGATCGCCAGCAGCGATTCGCCGGTGACGACGCGCGGGAGCCATCGGGACTTCTGTTCAGCCCGTGCCAGACCGGTCAGGTACGGCAAGACCACATCGTTTTGCAACGCGAACGCCAGGCCGAGGGCCACGGCCCCGACCCGGTTGGTCTCCTCGATGACAATGGCGTTGTAGCGGAAGTCGTCGACCCCGGGTCCGCCGTATTCTTCCGGTACCGATAGGCCAAGCAGGCCGAGGCTGCCGGCCTGGACAAAGAACGCCCGGTCGATTCGCCGATTTCGTTCCCAGCGGTCCAATTGGGGCACGACGTCGCGGGCAAGGAAGCGGCGCATCATGGCGCGGAACGCGACGTGTTCGGGGCCCTGGTCCAGCATGGCCTGCTCCCGCGTTCTCAGCCGGCCCGCGCCGCGGACGGAAACCGGGGGGCTCGCTTCTCCCGCAGGGCCGCGGCGCCCTCGGCCACATCGGGTCCGAGGAAGGTGAGCATTTCGTAGGCGGCTGACTGGTCGAAGATCGGCCCGGCACTTCGAAGCCAATTGTTCAGTGCCCGCTTCGTCCACCGGATGGCAAGCTGTGATCCGGTGGCCAGTTCGTTCGCGATTCCCAGGGCCGTCTCGAGCACCCGGTCCCGCGGGATGGCCAGGCTCACCAGGCCGATCCTCTCGGCCTCGGCGCCCGTGAGCATCTCGCCGGTCAGCAAGTAGTAGCGTGCCTTCGCCATCCCCACCAGCAGGGGCCAGATCATCGCCGCATGGTCTCCAGCGGCGACGCCGAGCTTCACATGGCCGTCGCCCAGCCGGGCGTCCTCGGCGCAGACGCAGATGTCCGCCAGCAACGCCACGACCAGCCCGGCGCCGACAGCCACCCCGTTGACGGCCGACACAATGGGCTTTTCACAGTTGATGACGTTGTAGGCCAGATCGCTCATCTCCGAGAGCATGTGCGCCACGCGGGCATGGTCCCCAGCCATCCGCTGCACCATGGCCAGATCGCCGCCGGCGCAGAACGCCTTGCCGGCGCCCGTGACGACGGCCACCCGGGTTCCGGGGTCGTCGGACACCTCCCGCCAGACCCGTGCCAATTCGCCGTGCATCCGCTCGTCGGTGGCGTTGTAGGCTGCCGGCCGGTTCAAGGTGACCAGCAGGACGCCGTCATCGTGGCGGGTGAACGCAAGGTGCTTGTACTGGGTGAAATCCATGGCCCCACTGGTCGCTTCCGTGTCATCCTGCCATCGTCAGTCCGCCGCTGACGCTGAGCACCTGGCCGGTCACGAATGACGCCGCGTCGGAGGTGAAGAACAGGGCAGCCGAAGCGACCTCCTCGGGCCGGGCCAGGCGGCGGAACGGCACGGCCCGGATCAGCGCCTCACGGAGTTTCTCCGGCTGCGCGGCGAAGAACGGCGTGTCCGTGGGTCCCGGACAGACGCAGTTGACGGTGATCGCATGCCGGGCCATCTCCCGGGCCAGGGATTTGCTCAAGGCGATGACCCCTCCCTTGGCGCCGGCGTAGACCGCCTCACCCGCGCTGCCGACCCGGCCCGCATCGCTGGCCACGTTGACGATCCTGCCGCCGTGGCCGGCGTCGATCATGCCCGTCAGGAAGGCGCCACAGATGTTGACGGGGCCCAGGAAGTTGATCGCGACGACGGCGTTGATGAAGTCCGCGGTTGCCGCCAGGAACGGTGCCGCGCGGTCCCATCCGGCCGCGTTGACCACGATGTCGGGGCATCCCATCCCAGCCGTGACGCCGTCGCGCAACCCGTCCACGGATGCCCGGTCCGTGACGTCGACCAGGTAGGGGGTGATCAGGTTCGGCGCGGTCGCGGCCGTCGCCTCGGCCGCGGGCAGGTTGAGGTCGGCCGCCGCGACCCGGCAGCCGCCGGCGGCCAGGCCCGTGGCGATGGCCCGGCCGATCCCGGACCCGGCGCCTGTGACAAGGGCGACATGCGGCATGACCCACCACCCGGCAGACTGACGATTGATTCATTCACTATGAATTATCGTTCATTTTAGCGGCGGGTTCAAGAGCCGGCCGTTCTGCGCACGGTACGGGTTGCTACGCTGCGCAGGAGGCCACACTGCGCAATGTTCGGCCCCGAACGGTGCGCAGAACGGCGGGCAGTTCCACGCTTCCGGCGCGGCCAGCCCGAGCAGCGCGGTCTCCGCGAACGAGTTTGTCGGTGGGTGGGTGTTCCATGAAGATATGGGTATTCCGGGTGGCTCCGGGGGACGGGGCAGAGGATCCAGCGGCAGTGGATCGAACGGTGAGGGTGTCGGCACGCCGCGAGGTGTGGCGGCGGTCGTGGCCGCGGTGAGTGTGCCGGTGGTTTCCCGGTTTGACCCGGTGGCCGAGCGCCGCCGGGGCGAGTCGGTGGTGGCGACGGCGCGGGCGGCCCGTGATGACGCGGTGGAGGCGTTGGCGGCGGTGGCCCGGCTGGAGGCGCAGGTGGCGGCGTGCAGGGCGGCCGTGGTGGAGCGTTTGGATGCCGTGGCCCGGGTGGAGGCGGCGGTGGCGTGCGCGGGTTTACGCACTGGTGGACGCACAGAAGACAAGACAATGGGTTCTCGAACCCATCAACGTGCAGGCACTCGCGTGCAGGGACAGGCGACTTCACTGGCATGAGGCCAGGGGTGCGGGGAGCCTGAGGGCTGTTTTGTGACGCCGCGTGACCCCGCGTGACCTAGGGTTTCCGGGCGATTGAAGGCGCCCGGCGGCTTCCCTAGCGTTGTCGCATGACCACTTTGGGACTGCCCGCCACGACGTATCGCCGGACGCGCACCACCACGCGGCGATGTCGCGCAGCCTGACCACTGCCCGCATCCGCCGAACCCCAAGGACCCCCCATGCCCCAGCACAACCCAGACAATGAACCCCTGGCCACCACCCGCATCGTCGCCGGCCAGAAACCGCAGCGCCCGACCAAGGCCCGCAAACGCGGACTGGAGATCGCCGCCGTCGCCGGCCTCGTGGTGCTCATCGGCGCCGGTGCCGCCGTCGCCTCGGTCACCTCGCAATCGCACGACGCCGTGGCGGCGCAACCCACGCCGGCAGCGAGCCTGAGGCTGGGCTACTTCGGCAACGTCACCCACGCCCCCGCCCTCGTCGGGCTGCAGGAGGGCCTCTTCGCCAAGGCATTGGGCGGCACGACGCTGAGCACGGAGGTGTTCAACGCCGGCCCGGCCGCCATCGAGGCGCTGAACGCCGGCGCCATCGACGCCGCCTACGTCGGGCCCAACCCGGCCATCAACTCCTACGTCAAGAGCCACGGCGACTCGATCCGCATCGTCGCCGGTGCCACCGCCGGCGGCGCCCAGCTCGTCGTCAAGCCGACCATCACCACGGCCGCGCAGCTCTTGGGCAAGGTGCTCGCCTCCCCGCAGCTCGGCGGCACCCAGGACGTGGCGCTGCGCTCCTGGCTGGCCGACCAGGGTTTCAAGACCACCCCCGGCGGCGGGGGAGACGTCACCATCAACCCCACCGACAACGCCCAGACACTGCGCCTGTTCCAGGACGGCAAGCTCGACGGCGCCTGGCTTCCGGAACCGTGGGCGTCCCGCCTCGTGCTGCAGGCCGGGGCCAAGGTCCTGGTCAACGAGGGGGACCTGTGGGCGAAGGGCCAGTTCAGCACCACCGTGCTGATCGTGAACAAGTCCTACCTGGACGCCCACCCGCAGACCGTCCAGGCGCTGCTGGCCGGCCACGTTCAGGCCGTCACCTGGCTGAACACGCACCAGGACCAGACCGCGAAGGTCATCAACGCCGGCCTCGCCACGGCCGCCGGCAAGCCGCTGGCGGATAATGTGATCGCCCGCTCGCTGACCGAACTGAAGTTCTCCGCCGACCCGCTCGCCGTCACGTTCCCGACCCTGTTGGCGCACGGGGTCAAGGCCGGCGTCACGAAACAGGCCGACATAAACGGCATCTTCGACCTGACCCCGCTGAACGCGGCGCTGCGCCAGGCCGGGCAGCCCACGGTGAACGCGGCCGGGCTGGGGACGAACTAGTGAGCGCCCCCGCAGCCCAGGCCGCGACAGCGGCAAATCCAGCCCAGGCCGCCCCCACCCGTGCTGCGGCCGGCGACGCGCGCCGGGCACCCGCCGTCGTGCTCGACTCGGTGGGCAAGCGCTTCGGCGCGGGCGCGCCCGTGCTCGACGGCGTCAACGCGACCATCCGGCAGGGCGAGTTCGTGGCGCTGCTGGGCGCGTCGGGCTGCGGGAAATCGACCCTGCTGAACATCATCGCCGGGCTGGACACGCCCACCGCGGGGGCGCTCGAGGTGCCCGCGGACGGCGCCGCGTTCATGTTCCAGGACTCCGCGCTGTTCCCGTGGCGCAGCGCCCGGGGCAACATCGAGCTGGCGCTGAAGCTGCGCGGGCTCGACAAGTCGCAACGGCGCGAACGGGCCGACGAACTGCTGGACCTGGTGCACCTGGGCCACGCGGCGGACAAGCGCCCGCACGAATTGTCCGGCGGGATGCGCCAGCGCGTGGCCCTGGCGCGGTCGTTGGCGCAGGAGAAGCCGCTGCTGCTCATGGACGAACCGTTCGCCGCGCTCGACGCGATCACCCGCGACCTGCTGCACGACGAACTGGAACGGGTGTGGCGCGAAACCGGGCGGACCATCATCTTCGTCACGCACAACGTGCGCGAGGCCGTCCGGCTCGGCCAGCGCGTCCTGCTGCTGTCCTCCCGGCCCGGCCGCGTCGTGGCCGAATGGGACGTCAGCGAGGCACACCGGACCAATGCGGGCGCCGCCGGCGAGCTGACGGCCGCCATCACCGCCAGACTGCGCGAGGAGATCCGCCGCCATGCCTGAAACAGCACTGCCTCAAACAGCACTGCCTGAAACAGCACTGCCTCAAACCATCACGGCCCCGGCCCTGAAGAGCGGCACGCCTGAGGAGCTGCGCTCGCTGGAGGCCGGGCTCGATTCGCTGCAATCCGACGCGGGTGTTCGCCGCGGCATCGAATGGTCGCGTCTGCTGCTGCCGCTGGGCGCCCTCGTGGTGCTCGTGCTGGCCTGGCAGCTGTACGTGTCCCTGGGCTTCCGGCGCCGCGACCTGGTGCCCGGTCCGCTGGACGTGTTCGGTTCGCTCGGCACCCTGTGGGACGAGGGCAAGATCCAGGAGGCCGTCCTCACGTCGCTGCAGCGCGGACTGATCGGCTTCGCCATCAGCGTCGCCGTGGCCACACCCATCGGGTTGCTGCTGGCCCAGGCGAAACCGCTGCGCCGGGCGTTCGGGCCGCTGATCTCCGGGTTGCAGGTGCTGCCATCGGTCGCGTGGGTGCCGGCCGCCATCATCTGGTTCGGGCTCACCGACGCCACCGTGTTCTTCGTGGTGCTCATGGGCGCCATCCCATCCATCATCAACGGGCTGATCGCCGGCGTCGACCAGATCCCGCCGCAATACCGGCGCGTCGGCCACGTGCTCGGCGCGTCCCGGCTCGAGATGGCCCTGCACGTGGTGCTGCCCGCCGCATTGCCCGGCTACGTGGCCGGCCTCAAGCAGGGCTGGGCGTTCTCATGGCGTTCGCTCATGGCGGCGGAGATCATCGTCATCGGCGGCACGCTCGGGTTCGGCCTGGGCTCGCTGCTCGAACAGGGTCGCCAACTGGCCGACATGGGCATGGTCATGTCCGCGATCCTGACCATCCTGTTCGTCGGCATCGCGGTGGAACTGCTGGTCTTCGCCCCGGTCGAGAAGCGCCTGCTGCGCGGCCGCGGCCTGCTCGCCGGCAGCACGCGCTGACGGTGACCGCCGAATGTGTCCCCGCATGACGCCGCGTGAACCGGTGTTGCGGGGTCATTGATCGCGGCAACACCCCCTACCTAAGGTTTTTTCATGGCAATTGTGGATCTGTACCCGACGTCGCTGCGGCTGCTCGGCCGGCCCACCCTCGTGGTGGGCGGCGGCCGTGTCGCGGCCCGGCGTGCCCGCGGCCTGCTCGACGCCGGCGCGCGCGTCACGCTGGTGGCGCCGGAGCTCTCCGCCGAGGCGCGTGAGCTGCTCGGCCTGCTGGCCTGGCGGCAGCGCGAATACGAGCCGGGCGACCTCGACGTGCCCTGGTTCGTCGTCACGGCCACCGGCTCCGCGGACGTGGACAACCGTGTCGCCGCCGACGCCGAGGCCCGCCGCCTGTGGTGCGTGAACGCCGCCGACGCGGACGGCTCCACCGCCTGGACGCCCGCCGTCGCCACGGTGGATGACGTGAAGATCGCCGTCAACGCCGGCGGGGACCCGCGCCGTGCCATCGCCATCCGCAACGCCGTCGCCCTTTCCCTGGAGACAGGCGAGCTGCCGGTGCGGCGGAGCAAGCCGGTGATTGAGGCTGGGGAAATCCGGGGTCTCGACGGGCTCGACCACCGGGGTCTCGACGGGCTCGACCACCGGGGTCTCGACGGGCTCGACCACCGGGGTCTCGACGGGCTCGACCACCGGGGATCCGTCGCACTGGTCGGCGGCGGGCCCGGCGACCCGGAATTGATCACCGTGCGCGGCCGGCGGCTGCTGGCCCAGGCCGACGTCGTGGTCGCCGACCGGCTCGGCCCCCGCGACCTGCTGGCCGGGCTGGACCCGGACGTGCGCGTCATCGAGGTCGGCAAGACGCCCGGCCACCACCCCGTCCCGCAACAGGAGATCAACGAGATCCTGGTCCGCGAGGCCCGGGCCGGCAACCGCGTGGTCCGGCTCAAGGGCGGGGACCCGTACGTGCTCGGCCGCGGCGGTGAGGAGGCGATCTTCTGCCGCGCGAACGGCGTGGACGTCGAGGTGGTCCCCGGCGTCACGTCCGCCGTGTCCGTCCCGGCCGCCGCCGGCATCCCCGTCACGCACCGCGGCCTGGCCAAGGCGTTCACGCTGATCAGCGGCCATGAGGAACTTGAACACGTCCCGTCTGGCAGCGACCACACGGTGGTGCTGCTCATGGGCGTCGGCACACTGAACCGGTCCATGCCCATCCTGGCGGCGGCCGGGCGCGGCGCTGACTGCCCCGTCGCCATCATCGAGAACGGGTTCGCGCCCGACCAGCGCGTCACGATCGGCACCCTCGGGACCATCGTGGCGCAGGCCCAGGCGGCGCGCGTGCGCAACCCGGCCGTCGTCGTCGTCGGCGACGTGGTGCGCGTGAGCCCGCTGGCGCCGCCGGAACTGGCCACCGGGTACTACGGCACCCGGGAAACCGTCAGCCAACTGCCCTAGAATTGTCCAAACCCCCTTTTCCCATGACAGAAATGAGCACACCCGTGTCCACTGCCATCCCCACCCCTGTTGGAGCCACTGTTGGATCCGCCGAGCGCCCCCTGCGTGTGGCCGTTATTGGTTCGGGTCCGGCGGGGGTGTATGCCGCGGACCTGTTGACGAAGTCGCAGGAGGTGGCGGATGGGTTGTCGGTGAGTATTGACCTGTTTGACCGGTATCCGGCGCCGTATGGGTTGATCCGGTATGGGGTGGCGCCGGATCATCCGCGGATCAAGGGGATCGTGGGCGCGTTGCACAAGGTGTTGGACCGGGGTGATATCCGGTTTTTCGGCAATGTGGCGTACGGGGTGGATTTGTCGTTGGCGGATTTGCGGGCCCACTATGATGCGGTGGTCTT
>NZ_RWKQ01000036.1 GCF_003946885.1 Specibacter cremeus
GGACATGCAAGCCAGTCTTCCGCAACCTCACCAAAGTCGCAGGATGACACGCCGTCAAAGAACCTGACCAGTTACTTTTTTCGGTGGCTTAAGCGTGCCGGTGCGCACTTGGATGTGTCCGCCGCGCAATGAGGCCCGGGTGGTGCCGACGGTTGATTGCTCAAGAGCTGTCCAGGGGTGTGCGTTGATGTCGGCACCGCCGACGGTGCAGGCCAGCCGGGCCAGGGGCGAGAGCAGCCGCGCTGCACCCGTGGGTTGTTGCATGTCGACAATGCAGACCCTGCCACCCGGGCCGGCGAGCGCTGCCGCGGAACGCCAGGCGGTGCGCCAGTCCGGCATCACGGACAGGGCATAGGTGGCGATGACGGCGTCGATTGTGCAGCCCTCGGGAGTCATGACGGTTGCGTCGGCCCGGACGAGTGTCACGTTGGACCAGCCATGCCGGCGGACGCGGCGACGGGCCTGGGCGAGCATGGCCTGGCTGTTGTCGACGCCGACGATCCTCCCGCCCGGGCCGATGATGTCCTCAACCGGGCCGAAGTTCAGTCCCGTCCCGCATCCCAGGTCCAATATGGCCATGCCCGGATGCAGGTGCAGGTCGCTGATGCCGCGGATCCGGCCGGCCCGGTAGATGGGCCATTCGCCCGAGAGCAGGTCGTAGACGCGGGCGAAGGATTCGTAGCGGTCGCGCGTCATCCGCGGGTCCCTCCCTTGTGACCGGCCCGGGGTTTTCGATGAAACCTGATTCGTCCCACGCGACCTCGGCTGCTCGACAGTTCGCGCCGGCAGCGGCATCGTTGGGTCCGGACGTTCCAGTCCCATTATGCGATGGATGCCGACGGAACGGCCGAAGTCAGGCGATGGCCGCCGGGGCCATTGGAAACTCGAATGAAAGGCCACGACGTGGAACTGGATTGGGGCGGGTTATGGGACGTTGTGGTCGTCGGCGGCGGGACGGCTGGCATCGTCGGGGCCAGGACCGCGGCGGGCTTGGGTGCCCGGGTGCTGCTTGTCGAGCGGGACAGAACGGGAGGGGACTGCCTGTACACCGGCTGCGTGCCCTCCAAGGCGGTCCTGGCCGCGGCCGGGGCGGCCGCCGCGGCCCGGAACGCTGCCAGACTCGGCATCGATGTTGCTGAGGTGGGTGTGGACTTCACCCGGGTGATGGCCCATGTCCGGGCGGCCATTGCCGCCCTTGCGCCGGCGGATTCCCCCGAAGCACTGGAGTCAACCGGCGTGCCGGTCGTGTTGGGGCATGCGGTGATCGGCGCCGATGGCACGGTGGCCGTGAACGGGCGCCGGATCGCCGCGCGTCAGGTGCTGCTGGCGATGGGGGCCGCTCCGGCCGTTCCTGTTATTGACGGCATCCGCGTGGTGCCGGTGCTGACGAGCGAGACCATCTGGGGGCTCGAAGAGCTCCCAGAGCGCCTCGCCGTCATTGGCGGGGGCCCGGTCGGCTGCGAACTCGGCCAGGCATTCGCCCGCCTCGGTTCAACGGTGACCATCATCGGATCCGGACCCCGGCTGCTGCCCCGCGAAGACCCGGACGCGTCGGAGCTGCTGCGGCTTTCCCTGGTGGCCGACGGCGTGCGGGTGCTCACGGGCACCCGGGCGGCGTCGGTGACGCCAGGTACCGGCGGCGGCACCGTGGTGACGCACGACGGGCAGCGGGTGGGCTTCACCCATCTGCTGGCGGCCACCGGCCGGGCGCCCCGGACAGCGGGCCTGGGCCTTGCCGCCGCCGGAATCGATCTGGACGAACGGGGGCGTGTCGTGACCGACAGGCACCTGCGTACGAGCAAACCCGGATTCTGGGCGGCCGGCGACGTCACGGCCCACCCGCAGTACACGCACACCGCGGGTGTGCATGCCGGCATCGCCGCCGCCAACGCGGTCCTGGGTCCGTGGCGCACGATCAGCCCGGTGACCCCGCCCAGGGTCACGTTCACGGACCCGGAGATCGCCGCCGTGGGTGAACCGACCGGCCCCGGCACGGAACAACACCGGCAGAGCACTATTTGGCACACGCACCTGGACCGGGCCGTCACGCAGGCGCAGACGGCCGGATTCACCCGGCTGGCCGTCGGCCGGCGCGGACGGCTGACCGGGGGGACGGTGGTCGGCCCTCGGGCGGGGGAAACCATCGGCGAACTGTCCCTTGCCGTGCATCTGAGGCTGCGCACCTCGAACCTGGCGCGCGCCACCCACCCCTACCCGACACACAACGATGCGCTGTGGAACGCGGCGATCCTGGAGGTCTTGCGGCGCCTGCACGCACCCGTCCCGGCGGCACTGACCCGCCTGGTGGCCGCGGCCCGCCGCCGGCGCCCGGCCAGGGGCTGAGCCGCCGGCGCCGGAACCGGGAAAGAGTGCCGGTTGTGTGTCCGGGATTGCAGAACTCTTCCCTGTGGCGGGCCTACCGTTCATCCGTAGGTACCTTCCACCGACGAAAGGCGGGATCCCATGTCCGCTTCATACACGCTTGCGCATCATCCGCACCTCTGGTCCATCCTGGGCAGGCGCGTCTCCGCCGGGGTGATCGGCGGCCTCGCCGGAGGGATCGTGTTCGGCATCCTCATGGCGATGATGGGCATGTTCCCCATGATCGCCGCCCTGGTCGGCGTCAACTCGGTTGGGGTCGGGGTCGTCATCCATCTGTTGATCTCGATCGTGATCGGCCTTGTTCTGACGGTCCTTTTCGCTGGGAAGTTCCTCACCAGCTACGGCAAGGGCGTCGTCACAGGCCTGGTTTACGGGGTCGTGTGGTGGGTCTTGGGCGCGCTGCTGATCATGCCCCTGGTCCTGGGCATGCCCGTCTTCACCCTGAACCTGAT
Organism: Specibacter cremeus; assembly: GCF_003946885.1. Classification (GTDB taxonomy): domain Bacteria; phylum Actinomycetota; class Actinomycetes; order Actinomycetales; family Micrococcaceae; genus Specibacter; species Specibacter cremeus. The sequence continues at coordinate 2,835 of NZ_RWKQ01000036.1, forward strand.
GGCTGCCCTGTCCCTGATGGGTCATCTGGTCTACGGGGCTATTCTGGGTCTGACAGCTGTGCGCGTGCTCAAGGCCCGTGCATGACCGACGACTGCGGCAACAACTTGGCGGCGGTCCCCACGGGGGACCGCCGCCCGTGGTCGCCGCAGGAGAGGGAGGCCGACCCGTTGATGCCCGGACCCACGGACCCATTCAGCTGCCTGACCGAGGTGGACCTGTTCGCGGACCTGAGCGCGGCCGAGATGGCGGCCATGGACCGCATGGCCCCACCCCGGCTCTACCGGGCTGGGGAAATGGTGTTCACCCAGTCCCAGCCGGTCACGGCCCTGTTCATCCTCAAGTCCGGCCGGGTGCGCGTCTTCCGGGTCGCCGAGGGTGGCAAGGCGCTGACCATGGCCATCCTGGAGCCCGGCGCCGTGTTCGGGGAGATGCTGCTGGTCGGGCAGCGGATGTACGACAACTATGCCGAGGCCATCGAGGATTCTATGATCTGTCGGCTCAGCACGGCCGAGGTGGAACGGTTCCTTCTGGCCGACCCGCGCATCGCGATACGCATTGCGCGGCTGCTGGGCGAACAGGTTGCCCGGCTGGAGGAGCGCCTGACCGATCTGGCCCTGCGGCCCCTGGCCGCCCGGGCGGCCTCCACGCTGCTCAATCTGGCGGAAAACGCGCCACCGCAGCGGTTCGGCCACGCACCGGCGGTCCGGCTCACGCACGAACAGCTCGCCGGCCTACTGGGCGCGAGCCGGGAGGCGACCAGCAAAACCATGGCCGAGTTGGCCGCCGGGAGACTCATCCGCCAGGGACGCGGCCGGATCATCATCGAAGACGCCGGGGCCCTGCGCACCATGGCCAGGAGAACCTCGTGATCACCGCCGCCTGCCACGCCACGGCCGACGGACAGCGCCCGCCCAACGCAGCCTGGTCCCATCCCCTGCCCTCCCCGCTGGCGTGGCGGATCAAAAACAAGGTCGCGTTCTCCCCTTTCAGCGGTATCCGCATCGAGAACGACCGCACGTGACCGCCTCCCATCAGCCATCAGGCTCACTGACCACCGACAAACCGCTGGGCATGTGGCGGGCCGGGCTGGCCGGTGGGGTGACTGCGATCATTTGCTGTGTCGGACCGACAGTACTTGCGCTCATCGGTGTGCTGAGCGCAGCCTCGGCGTTCACCCTGGCCACCGGTCTGTACGACCAATGGCATTGGGTGTTCAGCCTGGCCGGTCTGGTCGTAACGGCCGGCCTGATCTGGTGGGCACTGCGGCGCCGCCGGGCATGCACCCTTCCCGGGGTGAAGAAGGCCTGGAAACGCATCGCCGGGGCGCTGCTGATCGGCCTCGGCACCTACCTCGCTCTCTACTGGATCACTACCTGGTTAGGACGATTGGCCTCATGACGACACAACGCGAAACCCGGAACGAAGTCTTCATCGAATACACCAAAAGCATCTGCCCGGTCTGCAAGGTCGTCGTGGACGCCGAGGTGAACATCCGCCAAGACAAGGTCTACCTGCGGAAGCGATGCCGCGACCACGGCCCGTTCGAAGCCCTCGTCTACTCCGACGCGAAGGCCTACCTGGAGTCCGGGAAATACAACAAGCCCGGCACCATCCCCCTGGCAACCCAGACCGAGATCGTCGACGGATGCCCGTCGGACTGCGGGCTGTGCCCGGCCCACAAACAGCACGCCTGCCTGGGCATCATCGAGGTCAACACGAACTGCAACCTGGACTGTCCGATCTGCTTTGCCGGCTCCGGCCACCAACCGGACGGGTACTCCATCACGGTGGAGCAGTGCGCCCGGATGCTCGACGTCTTCGTGGAGGCGGAGGGCGAACCGGAGGTGGTCATGCTCTCCGGCGGGGAACCGACCATCCATAAAAACATTCTGGAGTTCATCGACCTGGCCCAGGCACGCCCGATCAAGGTCGTGAACTTGAACACCAACGGGATCCGCCTGGCCTCCGACCGGAAATTTGTTCAGGCCCTGGCCGAACGCAACCGGATCGAGGGCAAAACGGTGAACATCTACCTCCAGTTCGATGGGTTCAACGAACGGACCCACCTGCAGATCAGGGGCAAGGACCTGCGGGAACGCAAACGCCGGGCCTTGGACAACTGCGCCGAATTCGGGCTCTCCGTCACCCTGGTCGCGGCCATCGAACGGGACCTGAACGACCACGAGGTCGGAGAGATCGTCCGCTACGGCATCGACCACCCCGCCGTGCGCTCCGTCGTGTTCCAGCCGGTGACCCACTCCGGCCGGCACCTCGAATTCGATCCGCTGACCCGTCTGACCAACCCCGACGTCATCAGATTCCTGGTCGACCAGTGCCCCGACTGGTTCCGGGCCGATGACTTCTTCCCCGTCCCGTGCTGCTTCCCCACCTGCCGGTCCATCACCTACCTTCTCGTGGACAAAAGCAACGGCGAGACCACCGTGGTTCCCATCCCACGCCTGATCAACCTCGATGACTACCTGGACTACGTCACGAACCGCGTCCTGCCCGACGTGCAGGTGCGCGCCGCCCTGGAAACCCTGTGGAGCGCCTCTGCCACCATGGGCGGACCCGCCACCACGGCCGGCCTGGAAACCACGGCCGCCGAGCTGGAATGCACCAGCTGCGGCATCGACCTGCCCGCGGCGGTCAAAGACCTCGACGATCACGCCTTCATGATCGTCATCCAGGATTTCCAGGACCCTTACACGCTGAACGTGAAGCAGCTGATGAAATGCTGCGTCGAGGAAATCACCCCGGACGGCCACCTCATCCCGTTCTGCGCCTACAACTCCGTGGGCTACCGGGAGCAGGTCAGGTCCCGGATGTCCGGGGTCGAGGTCGCCGACGTCGTCCCGAACGCCACGGGCATCCAGGAACTGCTCACCACCTCCGCGCACGGCACCAAAATTGCCGGGTCCCCAACATCCGGCGCAGCCAGATCGGCGCACGGAACAGGGCAAACCAATCTGGGCATGCCGGCGGTGCGTACGTGAGCACACCCCGGGACATCGCGGGCCACGGCATCAAGGCCTGCTGCGCCGCCGGGTACGGATCCGACGCGGTGGCGCTGCTGCTGGGCACCAGCTACCATCCCGGTGGTCTCCCCTTGACCCGCCGCCTCGCCCGAGCCCTTGCCTTGAACCCCGGGTCCGCTATCCTGGACGTGGCCAGCGGCACGGGCCGGACCGCGCTGGTGCTGGCCGCCGAATACGACTGCACCGTCCACGGCCTGGATCTCGGCACCGCCCAGATCGAGCAGGCCCGGCGGGCCGCCGCCGAGGCAGGCCTGGACGCGACGGTAACGTTCCAGCAGGCCGACGCCGAACACCTGCCAATCCCGGACGGATCCTTCGACGCAGTGGTGTGCGAATGCGCGTTCTGCACCTTCCCGGACAAGAACCAGGCGGCCGCCGAGTTCGCCCGCGTGCTCAAACCCGGCGGCTGGCTCGGCCTCACGGACATCACCGTCACGGACGAGGGCCTACCCGAAGAGTTGACAACCCTCACCGCATGGATTGCATGCATCGCCGACGCCCGCAGCATCGACGGCTACCAGGCCATCCTCTCCACGGCAGGCCTGGGCGTGGAGCGGGTCGAAGACCACGGGGACGCCCTGACACGCATGATCGACCAGATCGAGGCCAGACTGGGCCTCCTCGCCATGACGGCGCCAGCCGACCTGGAAGCCGCCGGCGCCGACCCGACCCGTATCAGGCACTACACCCGCCTCGTGCGCGAAGCCGCCACCGCAGGCATCATCGGCTACACCCTGATGACCGCCCGAAAACCGATCTCCCCGACCCGCCCGCGACACGATGCACAAGTCACTGAACCTTGAATCTCCACGGGGCACCGTCGTCGAACCTTGACCCCGGGTGAGGGTCAAGGGCTTGCTGAAAGAGAACGGAGGAAACCATCATGGGCACACCGATGACCATCGGCGACGTCGCGAAGCACACCGGACCCGCGGCGGCCACCGCCTCTTCGACGAATCCGACTCCCGGCGCCTCCAGTTCATTCGCAACACCCTCGTGCTTGGATTTGGTCTGGACGACATCCGCGAAAAACTCGTCATTTCCGACGGCGGCCAAATGCCGTGCCGCCGCGTCCGGGTGATGATCTCGCAGCGGATCCACGGGATCGACACCACCTGACGGTACGGGCCGCGACCGGCTCGACCACCGCGGCGGCTACGCGAGCAGGCTGCGCAGGACGGCGGCGGCGCCGTCGTCGTACACCGAGGCGGCGACCTCGTTGGCGGCGGCCCGCACCACCGCATCAGCCTGGCCCATGGCGACGCCGCGGGCGGCCCAGCCGAGCATGTCGATGTCATTGCTGCCGTCGCCGACGGCCACCGTGCGCGATTGGGGCGTGCCAAGCCGGCGGCGGACCTTCTCCAGCGCCGTCGCCTTCGTGACGCCGGCCGCGGCGATGTCGAGCCATGCGGTCCAGCCGACCGAGTACGTGACCCCGGCCAGCCCGGCCTCGCCGATGGCCGCCGCGAAGTCCTCCGTGCTGGCGTCGACGCTGTTGACGACGACGCGCACGGCGCGCGAGTGGAGCAGGTGGTGGAAATCGACACCGCGTGCCTCGATGCCGAAGCTGGAATCCTGGAACCGCTCGGTGGACAGGAAGTTGCCGTCCGCGTCCTCCAGGGCGAAACGGGCGCCCGGGATGCGGTGGCGCAGCGCGTTCAGGGCCGGCGCCGGGTTGAAGGTCTCGCGCTCGATCACCTCGTAGCCGGCGGCCAGCGCCGGGTCGATGCGGACGGTGACGCCGCCGTTGGAGCACACGCCGAAGCCGCGCGTGAGCCCGATCTGCTCCACGACCGGCAGCAGGGCGCCGAGCGAGCGGCCGGTGGCGATCACGACGTCGTGCCCGGCGTCGACCACGTCCCGGGCGGCGGTGCGCACGGCGTCGCTCATGCGGCCGTCGTGGTCGACGAGCGTGCCGTCCACGTCGAGGGCCACAAGATTGCCGGTTGCGTGGGTGGCATTGGTCCGGTCATTCAGCCGGTCATCGATGCCGGGAACCGCGTGTCCAGTCATTGTTGTCATGTTTCCAGTGAAGCAGACGCGTCCGCGCACCGGTCGGACCGCAGGCCGCGAACCGGTGAACGAGCAGTGAATTCCTACAGGACCGGCAGCACCTCGAGGCCGCCCAGGTACGGCCGCAGCGCTGCCGGGACGGTGACGGAGCCGTCGGCGTTCTGATGGTGCTCGAGGATGGCCACGATCCAGCGCGTGGTGGCCAGCGTGCCGTTGAGCGTGGCCACGGCGCGGGTGCCGCCCTTGCCGCCGTCGGCGGCACTCACGCGCTCACGGATGTTCAACCGGCGCGCCTGGAAGGTGCTGCAGTTCGACGTCGATGTCAGCTCCCGGTACTTGCCCTGCGTGGGGACCCAGGCCTCGCAGTCGAACTTGCGCGCCGCGGACATGCCCAGGTCGCCGGCGGCCGTGTCGATGACACGGTAGGGCAGCTCGACCTTGGCCAGCATCTCCTCTTCCCATGCGAGCAGGCGCTCGTGTTCGGCGGCGGCCTGCTCGATGGTCGTGTACACGAACATCTCCACCTTGTTGAACTGGTGGACGCGGATGATGCCGCGGGTGTCCTTGCCGTGCGAACCGGCCTCGCGGCGGTAGCAGGAGGACCAGCCGGCGTAGCGCAGCGGATCGGAGAGGTCGAGGATCTCGTCGCCGTGGTAGCCGGCCAGGGACACCTCGGACGTGCCGACCAGGTACAGGTCGTCCTCGGCCAGGCGGTAGATCTCGGCGTCGTGCTGGACGTCGAAGCCGGTGCCGGCCATGGTCTCCGGGCGCACCAGGGTGGGCGTGATCATGGGCACGAACCCGGCCGCGATGGCCTGGTCCATGGCCATCTGCAGCAGCGCCATCTCCAGCCGCGCCCCGACGCCCCTCAGGAAGTAGAAGCGTGAGCCGGACACCTTGGCGCCGCGTTCCATGTCGATGGCACCGATCAGTTCGCCGATCTCCAGGTGGTCGCGGGGTTCGAAGTCGGGGAACTCGCGCGGCGTGCCGACCGTCTTGACGACGATGTAGTCGTCCTCGCCACCCTCCGGGACGCCGTCGGAGACCAGGTTCGGCAGGGCACGGACCAGTTCGTCCTGCTCGGCTGCGGCGGCGTCGGCGGCGGCCGACGCGGACTTCACCCGGGCGGCCAGCTCCTTGACCTCGGCGAGCAGCGCCTGCTTCTCGTGGCCCTTGGCCGCGGCCACCTTCTTGCCGTACGCGTTCTGCGCGGCACGCAGCGACTCGTAGGCGCTGATCCCGGATTTGCGGGCCGCCTCGGCGGCGATGATGGAGTCCACCACGGACGGGTCGGCGCCGCGGGCTCGCTGGCTGGCGCGGTACACTTCGGGATTCTCGCAGAGGTCTCGTACATCGATCACGCGTCCAAGCCTATCCAATCGAACGCACCGACGGGTTATCCTTGGGGATCATGGCTACTTGGGATCTGGTCTTCATCATCGCGGCACTCATTCTCATCGCCGTGCTGTCCAGTTGGCTGGGCGTGCGCAAGCTGTCCCAAAAGCACACCCGAAGCGCCGCCGCGGAGGAACCGCACAAGATCAACGCCGAGCACCAGCGCGTCGTGGTCATCCTGAACCCCACCAAGGACGGCGCCGACGCGGTCACGACGCTGGTGCGCCGGGCTGTCATGCTGGCCGGCTGGCCCGAACCGCTGTTCCTGAACACCACGGAGACGGACCCGGGCACCGTGGCGGCGCAGCGCGCGGTCCAGGAGGGTGCCGACGTCGTTCTTGCCGGCGGCGGCGACGGCACGATCCGCGCCGTGGCGCAGGAGCTGCGGCACACCGGCATCCCGCTCGGGATCATCCCGCTGGGCACCGGCAACTTGCTGGCGCGCAACCTGGAGCTGGATGTGAACGACATCGGCGCGAACGTGCAGGCGGCCCTGTTCGGCCACCAGCGGCACATCGACGCCGGGCTGATGGAACTGAAGAACGGCGTGACCGGGGAGTCCTCGCACGCGTCGTTCATGGTGATCGCCGGGATGGGCATGGACGCCGAGGTCATGGGCGACACGAACGACAAACTGAAGAAGTCCGTCGGCTGGCTGGCGTACAGCGAGGCCGGGATGCGGCACCTCGCCGGCCGGCGCAAAAAGGTCAGCATCGCCCTGGACGACCAGCCCGCGCAACAGCGCAAGGTCCGGTCGGTGATGTTCGCCAACTGCGGCATGCTGCCAGGCGGCCTCAACTTCGTGCCGGACGCGCTGATCGACGACGGCGTGCTGGACGTCGTGGTGGTCAGCCCGCGCAGCGCCCTCGGCTGGGTGGCCATGCTCGGGAAGGTCGTGTTGCAGCACAAGGCGCGGCTTCCCGTGATCGACTTCTACCGGTCGACGAACCTGACCATCCGCACCGTCCTGCCGGTCGAGACGCAGGTCGACGGCGACCCGGCCGGCCTGGCGACGACTGTTCGCGTGAGCGTGGAGCCCAAGGCCGTGCTGGTGCGCGTGCCGGCGCCGGGCCAGTAAGTTCAGTCGTCTTTGGCGTCATCCCGGCGGCGGGACTGTTCGCGGATGAGACGCTGTTCCTCGTCGAAGCGCAGGTCGTTCGCGTTGTCTCCCTCGTCCCCGACCGAATCGTCGCGGCCCAGCTTGGCTCCCGGGTTGATGATCGTGCCGTCTGAGTTGCTGTCGTTGGCTACATGTGGGCACATCGGAAACCTCCTGCCTGGTGCATCGCGCCCCCAAAACGGGAGCGATTAAGCACAGCTTACGCGCACGCACGTGCCCGCGGCATAGGGGCCGGCAGCCGGGTTGCGCCGCGGGCCGCGGTCAGGCCCGGCCCTCCAGCAGCGCGGTGACCCAGTCCCCTGCCTCGCGGAAGGCGCCGTCGCTGTTGTGGGCGGCCACGGCCGGCGGCTGCCGGTCCGCGCGCGGGTACGAGCCCAGGAACCGCAGTCCCGGGCTGACACGGTGCAGCCCGCGCAGCGCATCGGCCACGCGGGCGTCGGCGATGTGCCCGTCCGCGTCGACGCTGAAGAAGTAGTGGCCGAGGAACTGGCCGGTGGGCCGCGATTCGATCCTGCTGAGGTTCACGCCGCGGCTGGCGAACTGCTCGAGGATCGCCATGAGGGCGCCGGGGCGGTCCTCCGGCAGGGGGATGGCGACGGTCGTCTTGTCCGCCCCGGTCGGTGCGGGCAGCTCGCCCGGCCGGCCGACCAGGATGAAGCGGGTGACGGCGCCGACGTTGTCCTCGATGCCGGCGGCGAGCACCCTCAAACCGGTTTGTTCGGCCACGCTGGGCGCGCAGACGGCGGCATGGAACGCGGGGCTGCTGCCGCGCAGCTCGTAGGCGGCCGCGGCCGTGGACGTGGTCGGGACGTGCACGGCGGCGGGCAGGAACGCCTGGAACCAGTTGCGTGTCTGCGCCCAGGCGTGCGGGTGCGTGCCGACGCGCCGGATGTCCTGCAGCGCCACCCCGTCGGGGGCCACGAGCACGAAGCTGACGGGCACCACGACCTCGTTGAGGATCCGCAGCTCCGGCCCGGTCGCGATGGCGTCGAGCGTGGCGGACACGCCGCCCTCGACGGAGTTCTCGATGGGCAGCATGGCCGCGTAGGCGTCGCCGGCGCGCACCTTGGCCAGCGCGGAGGCCGCGTTGGACGACGGCACCCGGATCCCGGCGGCGGCCTCGGGGACGCGCAGCAGGGCCGCCTCGGTGAACGTGCCCTCGGGCCCGAGGAACGTGAATGAGCGCGGTTCGGCAACAGTTGTCATGCGATGGCCTAACGGGTGGGAGGGGACCTACAGGACGCGCGGTGTCTCGCCGGTGCCGGACACCATGGGCTTGCCGGCCTCGAACCAGGCACCCATGCCGCCAACCACGTTGAATGCACAGTAGCCGTTCTCGGTCAGCCAGGTCGTGGCGCGGAACGACCGGCCGCCCGTGCGGCAGATGACGTTGACGTCCACGTCCGGATCAAGATCGTCAAGCCGGCCGGGCAGTTGTTCGAGCGGGATGTGCAGGGCGCCGTCGATGTGCCCGGCCTCCCACTCGTAGTCCTCGCGAACGTCCAGGATCAAGGCGTCCGTGCCAAGTTCGGTGACGGTGACGTTCAAGATGTCCGACATGTGCTCGTTGCTCCTGCGATCGCGGTCCGTGGGTGGCGTTGTTCCCCGATGTCAATCCTATGCCCCGGAAGGGGCCTCAGACGGGGGTGGGTTCCAGCCGCTCGAGGTTGCTGCCGTACTGCGTGAACAGGTAGATGCCGGCAATGTAGATGGCCACGTACAGCAGCAGCGCCAGGTAGCCGAGGACCAGGCCGGCAATGGCGAACCCACGGCCCTGCGGGTCCTCCTTCTTCAGTCCGATGTGCCCGAACACGATGCCCACGATCTGCGGCACGATCAGCCAGCCCAGGAAGACCAGGGACACCAGGCCGATGACCATGGACGCCACGCTGAACGTCCGCGGCACGGGGGGCGCGACCTGCTGGGGCGGGTACGGCATGGGCTGCGCGTACGGAATCTGCCCATAGGGGTTCTGTGCGTATGGGTTCTGTGCCGGCGGCTGGGGCATGTGGCCGTTCGGCGGCGGCACGGGCAGTGGGCCGGTGTTCTGGCCGGCCTGTTCCGGCTGATTCGTCACGAACTTCTCCCTGCGGGTTTCGCGAACGCCCGGAACGGCCACTCGCGCTGTGAGGATTTTCCGTTCCATCATAGTTGAGTACATTGGAATTCGATCAGCCGGTCACAGCCGGCATCCATGCACCTTGGGGGTCCTCGTGAAGAAGCACTTGGCTGCGATGGCTGCCTCGGTCGTGTTGTTGTCCCTGCTCGTTGCGGGCGCAACGGCGTCCCAGGCGGACACGGTCGACGGCGGTGGCGGCGGGTACGGTGCGTGGGCCCTGTCCGGGGCGGCACCGGCCTTCATCGGCTCCGTGACGCTCGGTGGCGGGTTTCCGGGGGCCACGTTCGCGGCGACGTCGCGGCAGGCGACGGTCCAGTCCGGCAAGACGGTCTTCCTGCCGGCGGGCAGCGCCCCGGGCCAGGTCTTCGGCTCCAGCCAGAACCAGCAGTACCTCAACCAGCGCCCGCTGAGGGACACCCCGACGGCGCCCGGCACCACCACCTACACGTTCGGCGCCCCGACACCGTCCACCGGCTGGGGCTTCGTTCTCGGCGACATCGACGCGGACATGGCCACGGTGTCCGCCACGGACGCTGACGGCAAGCCGGTTGCCATCGCCGGCCTCGGTTTCCGCGGCGTGTTCAACTACTGCGACGCACCCGCACCGCGCCCCTGCACCGGGGACGTGGTCGGCGGCGTCACCCGGTTCGACCTCCCGACCTGGGATGCGGTCACGGGAACGCTGCGCGGCAGCGGTTTCGGCTCAAACATGGACACATCCGGCGCCTCCGGCTGGTTCATGCCGACGGTGCCGCTGAAGACGCTGACCATCACCTACACCATGATTTCCGGGTTCCCCGTCTACCAGACCTGGTTCGCCACGGCGGCCCATGACATCTCCGGAACCGTATCCGGCTGCATCGTGGCGGGGGTTCCCATCAAGCTGCGGGATGCGAACGGGGGCGTCGTGGCCGCGACCGTCACCGACGCCAACGGCGACTATGCGTTCCAGGGGTTCGTCGCCTCCGATTCCTACACGGTTGCGGCCGACGCTCCGACGGATTGCACGATGGTCGGGGCGTCGGCCCAGCCGGTCGACCTGAGCCACGGCGACGTCAGGGCCGTGGACTTCAAGCTGGCCGACGCCACCGGCCCGACGGCAACGGCAACGGCAACGACGGAGCCCACCAACCCCACGGGCGTGCCGACCGACGAACCTACGGGCACCGCCTCGCCGGCCGGGATGCCAAGCAGCACGGCCCACGTGCCCGGCACCCCAACGGCCGGCACCCCGACGGCCGGCCCCGCCGAGGCGACCTCATCGCCGTCGAACCTGGAAGGCGGGCTCGCCCACACCGGTGCCTCGAAAACATCCGCGCTGATCGGCGTCGCCGCCCTGCTCCTGGCGGTCGGCGCCGGGGCCGTGTCCATGAATCGGCGGCGGTCCAGGCACTGAGCGCCGGCCGGCGACGGTCACACTGTGGCGGCCGGGTGCCAAAGCCGGACCGCTCTGGCATGCTGGGTCCATGGCTAGCCGCGCGGGCACCCCCGCCCTCCCCCAAGACCTTGTCGACCTGACCGCATTGCTGGACGCGTACTACGACCTGGCCCCGGACCTGGCCGACCCGGCCCAGCGTGTCGCGTTCGGCACGTCCGGACATCGCGGCACGTCACTGAACGCGTCCTTCAACGACGCCCACATTGCGGCCATCACGCAGGCCATCATCGAATACCGTGCCGGGCAGGGCATCACGGGACCCGTCTACCTGGGCAAGGACACGCACGCGCTCAGCGAACCGGCGCAGAACACGGCGCTCGAGGTGCTGGCGGCCAACGGGGTGCATGTGCTCATCGACGCCCGGCACGGGTACACGCCCACACCGGCGCTCTCGCACGCCATCCTCAGCCACAACCGGGGCCGCACGCAGGAGCTGGCCGACGGCATCGTCGTCACGCCGTCGCACAACCCGCCCTCGGACGGCGGGTTCAAGTACAACCCGCCGCACGGCGGGCCGGCCGATTCGGACGCCACCGGCTGGATCGCCAACCGCGCCAACGAGCTGCTGGCGGACGGGTTGCGCGGCGTGCGCCGCATCCAGCTGGCCGACGCGCTGGCAGCGGGCACCACCGGCAAGTTCGACTTCCTGTCCGGCTATGTCGACGACCTGCCGACCGTGCTGGATCTGGACGCCATCCGCAACGCCGGCGTGCGCATCGGGGCCGACCCCATGGGTGGGGCCTCGGTGGACTACTGGGGCGAGATCGCCGAACGCCACCACCTGGACCTGACCGTCATCAACCCGCTCGTCGACCCGCAGTGGGCGTTCATGACGCTCGACTGGGACGAGAAGATCCGGATGGACTGCTCCTCGCCGTCGGCCATGGCCTCGCTGATCGCCAAGCTGTCCGGCGGCGCCCCCTTCGATGTGGCCACCGGGAACGACGCCGATGCTGACCGGCACGGCATTGTCACCCCGGACGCGGGGCTGATGAACCCGAACCACTATCTGGCCGTCGCCATCCAATACCTGTACACGCACCGGGCCCAGTGGCCGGCCACGGCCAGCGTCGGCAAGACGCTCGTGTCGTCGTCGATCATCGACCGCGTGGCCGCGGACCTGGGCCGCGACCTGGTCGAGGTCCCGGTCGGGTTCAAGTGGTTCGTGCCCGGCCTGCTGTCCGGCGAGGGCGTGTTCGGCGGGGAGGAGTCCGCCGGGGCGTCGTTCGTGAAGCGCGACGGCTCCGTCTGGACCACGGACAAGGACGGCATCCTGCTGGCCCTGCTCGCCGCCGAGATCACGGCCGTCACCGGCAAGTCCCCGTCCCAGCTTTACGGGGCGCTGACGGAGAAGTTCGGGTCGCCGTCGTACGCGCGCATCGACGCGGCCGCCACACGGGAGCAGAAGGCCGCGCTGGCGAAGCTGTCCGCCGCCGACGTGACCGCCACGGAGCTGGCCGGGGAGGCCATCACGGCGAAGCTGACGGAGGCGCCCGGCAACGGCGCCCCCATCGGCGGGCTGAAGGTGACCACCGAGAACGCGTGGTTCGCGGCCCGCCCGTCCGGCACCGAGGACGTGTACAAGATCTACGCCGAGTCGTTCAAGGGCCCCGAACACCTGGCCCAGGTGCAGGCCGAGGCGAAGGCCCTGGTGGACGCCGTCATCTCGTAGCGGTGGTCGGGCTCACCGGTGGTCGAGCCCGTCGAGACCCGATGGTCGAGCCTGTCGAGACCCGGTGGTCGAGCCTGTCGAGACCCGGGATTTCGACAGGCTCAATCACCGGGGGTCGGCTCAATCACCGGTGGTCGAGCCTGTCGAGACCTACTCGTGGATGCCGGCCTCATGCCGGGTGTGCCCGACGGGCTCGAGCTGGAACGTGGAGTGCTCCACGCTGACGGCGAAGTGCCCGGCCACGCACTGTTGCAGGGCGTCGAGCATCTTGGGCGCGTGCCCGTCGTGGAAGCAGCCGTCATCGACGACCACGTGCGCGGTCAGGACGGGCAGGCCGGTGGCGATCTGGCTGGCGTGCAGGTCGTGCACCTCCCGGACGTGGTCCACCGCGAGGATGTGCTCGCGCACGAGCGCCAGGTCCAGCCCGGCCGGCGTGGCCTCGAGCAGCACGTTCACGGTTTCCCACAGCAGTTTCACGGTGCGCGGCAGGATCAGCACGCCGATCAGCATGGCCACGATCGCGTCGGCCTGCAGGAACCCGGTCGTGGCGATGATGACCGCGGCGACGATCACGGCCACGGAGCCGAGCGCGTCGTTGACGACCTCCAGGAACGCGGCGCGCATGTTGAAGTTCCTGCCGCGCCCACCGGCCAGCACGAGCAGTGAGATGACGTTGCCGGCCAGGCCGATCGCGCCGAACACGATCATCTCCGCGGAGGCGATCTCGGCCGGGTGGAACAGCCGTTGCACCCCCTCGATCAGCACGAACAGGCCCACGGCCAGCAGGATCGCGGCCTGCGCGGTGGCGGCAAGCACCTCGGCGCGGGCGAATCCCCACGTCCGGCGGTCCGTGGACGGGCGGCCCATGAGGCGCGCGGCGACCAGCGCCATGGCCAGGCCGCCGGCGTCCGTGAGCACGTGCGCGGAGTCGAAGAGCAGAGCCAGCGAACCGGTCAGCACGGCGCCGATCACCTGCAGCACGAAGACGGCCAGTGTCACGCCGAGGGCGACGGCGAGGCGGCCCTGGTGGGTCTCGGCACCGAGAGCATGGGAGTGCGCGTGGGAGTGGTCGTGTCCGCTCATGCCCTCAATAGTACATCCGCGACTGAATCCATGGAAACGTGTACCATATTGAGAATGGAGACCATTAGCGATGCCGCCGTGCTGGCCCGGTTCGGCTACGCCCTCTCGGATGCCACCCGCGCCCAGGTCCTCATGGAGCTCGCGCACGGACCGAACTACCCGGCCGCGCTGGCCGAGAAACTGGCCGTGTCCCGGCAGAGCATGTCCAACCACCTGGCCTGCCTGCGCGACTGCGGCCTGGTCCAGGGCGTCGCCGAGGGCCGCCGGACCCGCTACGAACTGGCCCACCCGGCGCTCGCGCACGCCCTCGGCGACCTGCTGGGGTTGGCGCTGCTGGTGGATCCCGACCACGCCACAACAGCCTGAGCCGCGGCAGCGCCGCCGTCGCCCATCACCGCCGCACCCGGCGACCGATATCCTTGTCGGTGGCCACGCACCCGTGGCGCGGCAGGGAAAGGCACCTAAATGAGCATGCTGGGCACCAAATGGACGGTCCACGGCGATGGCAAGACGATCACTCCGGGTGCGGTGGTGTCCCCCAATGAGCGGCTGAGCTGGCCGCGGACCATCGGGATCGGGCTCCAGCACGTGGTGGCCATGTTCGGCGCCACGTTCCTGGTCCCCATCCTCACGCACATGCCCCCGGCCACCACGCTGTTCTTCTCCGGCATCGGCACGCTGCTGTTCCTTCTCATCACCCGCGGCCAGGTGCCCAGCTACCTCGGCTCGAGTTTCGCGTTCATCGCCCCGATCATGGCCTCGCAGACCCGGTTCGGCGTGGGCGGCGCCCTGGGCGGGGTGGTCATGGCCGGCGTGACGCTGGCGATCGTGGGCCTCGTGGTGCAGAAGTTCGGCGCCGGCTGGCTCAACCGGCTCATGCCGCCGCCGGTCACCGGCACCATCGTGGCGCTGATCGGACTGAACCTGGCCCCGGCAGCGTGGGGCAACTTCAAGCTGGCCCCCGTCACCGCGCTCGCCACGCTGGCGGTCATCATCCTGGTCTCGGTCCTGTTCCGCGGCATCCTCGGGCGGCTGTCCATCCTGGCCGGCGTCATCGTCGGCTACCTCGTGGCCGTGGCCCGCCACGAGGTCGACTATTCCGCCATCGACAAGGCGGCGTGGATCGGCCTGCCGCAGTTCCAGACGCCCACGTTCCACCTCGGCGTGGCCGGCCTGTTCATCCCCGTGGTGCTGGTGCTCGTGGCCGAGAACATCGGGCACGTGAAGTCCGTGGCGCTGATGACCGGCAAGAACCTGGACCCGTACGCCGGCCGGGCGCTGGTCTCCGACGGCATCGCCACCACCCTCGCCGGGCTGGGCGGCGGCTCCGGCACCACCACGTACGCGGAAAACATCGGCGTCATGGCGGCCACCCGCGTCTACTCCACGGCCGCGTACTGGGTGGCCGCCATCGCCGCGTTGCTGCTGGGCTTCTCGCCGAAGTTCGGCGCCCTGATCGCCACCGTCCCGGCCGGGGTGCTCGGCGGCGCGGCCACGCTGCTGTACGGCATGATCGGCGTGCTCGGGGTGCGCATCTGGGTGCAGAACAAGGTCAGCTTCTCCAACAACATCAACCTGACGACGGCGGCCGTCGCCCTGGTGGTCGGCATCGCCAACTTCGAGTGGAACGTCGGCACGTTGCAGTTCGCCGGCATCGCGCTCGGCACGGCGGCCGCCCTGGTGGTCTACCACGGCATGAACGCGCTGGCGAAGTGGCGCGGCACGGTCGGCGACCCGCTGGTGCCCGAGCTCGAGGACGCGCCGAAGGGCTGACGGCGCCGTTTCGCTCTTGTAAGGATTCACTCCCCGCGCCGGCGCCCGGACTTGGCAGGATGGGTGTCATGGTCCCGCAACCCGAAAACCAGTCCGCCGACCGGCCGCCGACCGTCCCCCGCGTTCGGCTGGGGATCATTGGCGGCACCGGGCTGTACCGGCTGCCGGGCGCCCGGATCCTGGAAACCGTGGGCGTGGACACGCCCTTCGGCGCCCCGTCCAGTCCGGTCACGGTGGCCGAGCTCCCCGGCGTTGGCGGGTCCGGTCCCGTCGTCGCCTTCCTGGCCCGGCACGGCCACGGCCACACGGTGGCGCCGCAGCAGATCAACTACCGCGCCAACCTGTGGGCGCTCAGGAGCCTGGGCGTCGCGGCGGTGCTCGGTTCATCGGCGGTGGGCGCGTTGGTCGCCACCCACCGCCCCGGTTCGTTTGCCGTCCCCGACCAGTTCATGGACAGGACGTGGGGCCGGGCGGACACGTTTTACGACGGGACCGTGCCGGCCGGGGTCCAGCACCTGCCCGCCGCCGAGCCATACTGTCCACGGTTGCGGACCCTGCTGCACACCGCCCTGGGGCGACTGGGGGAGGACTTCCGGCCCGCCGCCACGGTGGCCGTCATCAAGGGCCCCCGGTTCTCCACCCGGGCCGAGTCCGCCGCCATGGCCGGCATGGGCGCGCACCTGGTCAGCATGACGGCGTACCCGGAGCCCGTCCTGGCCGCGGAGCTCAACATGGGCTTCGCCACGCTGGCCTTCGTCACCGATGCGGACACGGGCCACGACGGTTCGGAACCCGTGACCGCGGAGCTTGTCCTGGGCCGGCTGGCCGCCGCCCAGCCGCGCATCCTGCGCGTCCTGGCCGCCGTCGCCGGAATGGTCGACGACGGCTACCGCGCCCCGCGGTGGATCGCCGCGGCCGCGGTGGCGGCGGTCATGAACGCCGCACCGGCCCCGGGGCACGGTCCGGGCCGGCCGTGAGAATC
Organism: Specibacter cremeus; assembly: GCF_003946885.1. Lineage (GTDB taxonomy): Bacteria > Actinomycetota > Actinomycetes > Actinomycetales > Micrococcaceae > Specibacter > Specibacter cremeus. Next base: position 19,469 of record NZ_RWKQ01000036.1, read on the forward strand.
CTGGTCACCGGCGGCGCCGGCTTCATCGGCTCCCACGTTGTCGAGGCCGCTCTGGGGCAGGGCTGGGACGTGCGGGTCCTGGACCTGCTGGACCCGTCCGTGCACCCGCGGCCGCCCCGGCTGCCCGCCGGGGCCGAGCTCCTGGCCGGGGACGTCGCCGACGCCGCGACGGTGGCCACCGCCTTGGCGGGCGTGGACGTGGTGGTCCACCACAGCGCCAAGGTGGGCCTGGGCGTGACGTTTGCCGACGCCCCGGACTACGTCCGCAACAACGATCTCGCCACGGCCGTCCTGCTGGCCGGGATGGCCGCCGCCGGGGTCGAACGGCTGGTGCTTGCCTCCTCCATGGTGGTCTACGGCGAGGGCGCGTACACGGACGACGCCGGCACGCCGGTGCGCCCGGGCCCCCGCCTGGCGGACGACCTGGCGCATGGCCTGTTTGAGCCGCGCCACCCGGTATCCGGCCGGCCCCTGCACCCCGCGCTGGTCACCGAGGACGCCGTCCTCGACCCGCGCAACGTCTATGCCGCCTCCAAACTCGCCCAGGAGCATCTGGCCGGCTCGTGGGCGCGGTCCACGGGCGGGCGGGCCATCGCCCTGCGCTATCACAACGTGTACGGGCCCCGGATGCCCAGGAACACCCCCTATGCCGGCGTGGCCAGCCTGTTCCGCTCCGCCCTGGCACAGGGCCTGCCCCCGCAGGTGTTCGAGGACGGGGGCCAGCGGCGCAGCTTCGTGCACGCGGCCGACGTCGCCGCCGCCAATGTATTGGCCGTTGGCGCCCTGGCCGCAGCCGCGCCCGGCTGGTTCCGCGCCTACAACGTGGGCGCGGACGAGGTCCACACGATCGGGGAGGTGGCCCGGGTGTTGAGCACCCTCACCGGCGGCCCCGCGCCCGTGGTCACGGGCGCGTTCCGGTTGGGCGACGTCCGGCACATCACCGCCAGCTCGGCCCGGATCAGGGCCGAACTCGGCTGGGTTCCACGGCACGGCTTCGAGCGTGGCATGCGGGAGTTCGCGGCGTCGCCATTGCGCGGCGATTGATGCCATTTTCGAAGACGGCTGCACGGGATGTCTACAGTCGCTGCACCGCTGAGACTACCGCCATCGGGCGCGGCTGGCCGGGATCGCCCTGTGAAGCCTGGGGAGGGTTCCACCGAACCCTACGACCCCGTTGCGCGGCCCTGGCAGCCTTCGAAGTCCGTGAGGAGTTTGACCTTCGCAGCCGACGCCGATTCCGGGTCGAAGGTGTAGCCGATCCACTCGCGGGCCAGCCTGCGGGCGAGTTCCACACCGACCACCCGCTGGCCCATGATGAGAACCTGGCAGTCGTTGGAGAGCACGGAGCGCTCCACCGAGAACGAGTCGTGGGCCGTTGCGGCGCGGATTCCATCCACCTTGTTGGCGGCGATGGCCACACCGATTCCCGTGCCGCAGAACAGGATGGCCCGGTCGGCGCGACCGTCCCTGATCATCTCGCCGGCCGCGATGCCCACGTAGGGGTAGGGTTTGGTGAACTGCTCGGGCGCATCGGTGCGGTTGACCCCGATGTCGATGACTTCGCCGACGCGGGGGTCCGCACGAAGGTCCGCCATGATCTGGTTCTTGTAGTCGACGCCGGCCTCGTCGGCACCCAGGATAAGCCGAAGGCCCACGGGCTGTCCTTCCATCGTCACGAGAGTGCCCCCGCTGTCCGCCGGATCGCCGCAAGGTGGGGGCCCATGACGGTGAAGGCCATTGCCAGGGAGGTGGCTCCCGGGTCTGCCGTGCCCACGCTCTTTTCCGCCAGCGGGCGCGCGCGTCCCTTCAGCGGGCGGAGCGCGGCCGTGGCTTGCGCCGCAGCAGTTGATTCTCCGGCGGCCTCGGCCCAGGCCGGTCCCGCTCCGGCGCCTTCCGCGACGAGACGGCTGAAGGTCTCTGCGAAGGGCAGCAGCGCGTCCACCATGGTTTTGTCCCCGGGTTCGGCCTTGCCGAGCGCGGTGATCCTGGTGGCGAACGCCGTCACGGCGGCGGCGAGTTCCCCCGGGCCCGGTGCCTGATGGTTCCCGAGGGATTCGCCGAAGGCCCGCAGGCCCGCACCCCACAGCACGCCGGATGTTCCGCCGGCCCTGTCGGCCCACGCATCACCGGCTGCCACGAGCACCGCGCCGGCCCCGGCGCCCTGTGCAAGGGCGTCGGATGCCGCGGCGGTGGCAGCGTCGATCCCGCGGACCATGCCGCGCCCATGGTCGCCGTCACCGGCAATGGCGTCCATGTCCCCCAGCCGCGACTCTGCGCCGTGCAGTGTGTCGCGGGCTGCTTCCAAGGCCGCCAGGGCGCTGGCTGCGTATTGGCGGGAGCCTTCGGCGGCCTCGAACGGAACCGCTGCGGTGCCGCCGCCGGGCTCGGGTTCGGCGTGGGCGTCTGCGGGCTGCGGGGCGGCGTTGCCGCGCCGGAAGGCCGGCGTTTGCGCGGGCGCCGTCCACAGTGGTTCCAGTTCGTCGTCGAGCCAGGTGATGGTGAGGAAACGCCGGCCATGTCGAGGCTGGTGACCAGTTCGCCGACCTCGGGCATGACCAGGGTGTAGCCGGCTGCGCGGAGGAGCGGGGCGACCGTCAGCCACAGCACGAAGAGTTCCTCATGTTTGGTGGATCCGAGGCCGTTGAGGATCACGGCAATGCGATGCCCCGCGCCGGGGGGTGTCTCCGCGAGCAGCCGCGAAACAAGTTCCCGGCCAAGCCCCTTCGCCGGAGGCAGGGCCGTGTCGGACAGGCCTGGTTCTCCGTGGATGCCCAGGCCGAGCCCCATCTCCTTGTCCTTGAGGGTGAACAGCGGGGCATCCGCGCCGGGGAAGGTGCAGCCGGAGAAGGCGCTGCCGATGGTCCGGGTGAGGCTGTTGGCCTTGCGGCCCAGGCGGACGACGTCGGCCAGGCCGGCTCCCGCTTCGGCAGCGGCCCCCATCACCTTGAAAACGGTGAAGTCGCCGGCGATGCCGCGGCGCTTGTCCGTCTCCGACGGCGGGGCGCTGGCGATGTCGTCCGTGACCAGCACGTTTTCGACGGCCAGTCCTTCGGCGCCTAGCCGTTCGCTGGCCATGCCGAAGTTCATGACATCGCCGGCGTAGTTGCCGTAGGCGAACACCACACCGGCGCCGGAGTCCGCGGCCTTCGCCACGGAGTACGCCTGCCGCGCGGAGGGAGAGGTGAAGATGTTGCCGATCACGGCGCCTTCGGCCAGTCCGGCGCCGATCAGCCCGGCGAAGGCCGGGTAGTGGCCGGAGCCGCCGCCGGCGAGGACGGCGACCTTCGGGTTGGCGGGCCGGAGCCGGCGCACGGCGCCGCCCGGGACCTGGCGCACGAGGTCTGCATGGAGGTCGCAGAACCCGGCGAGGGCTTCCTCGGCGAAATCGGCGGGGTCGTTGAAAATTCTGGTCATTGTGGGCTCTCTCGGCTGCCGGAAGGGCTGCTAGTGGATGTGGCTTCCGCCGTTGATGTCCATGGTGGTGCCCGTGAGGTAGGCGGAGTCCTCGGAGGACAGGAAGGTGATCACGGCGGCGATCTCCTCGGTGGTGGCGGTGCGGCCCACAGGGATGCTGGAGGCGATGGCCGCCTCCTGCTCGTCGGTACTGCCGACGCGGATGTTGGTGTCCACGGCGCCCGGGGTGATGGCATTGACCGTCACCCCGGTACTGCCGATCTCGCGCGCCAGGGCCTTGGTGAAGCCCAGGATGGCCGCCTTGGCCGCGGAGTAGGGGACCTTGCCGAAGACGCCGCCGCCGCGCTGCGCGGAGACGGAGGACATGTTGACGATCCGGCCCCAGCCGTTGGCGATCATGTCCGGCAGGAAGGCCCTGGTGACGAGGTAGGTTCCCGTGGAGTTCACGGCCATGACCTTGTTCCAGAGTTCCAGCGTGGTTTCCAGGAAGGGCACCGGCGAGGTGATGCCGGCGATGTTGGCCAGGGCTCCGACCGCCGGAAGCGTGCCGGAGCCGACCTCCGCCGCCACTGCCTTGTAGGCGGCGCTGACGGAGTCCTCGCTGGCGACGTCGATCTCGTGGCCGAAGGCGGGAACGTTGAATTCGTTGCCGATCTCCGCGGCGACCTTGGCGGACTTCTCGCCGTCGAGGTCCAGGATCACCACGGCCCAGCCTTCACGGGCGTAGCGGCGTGCGGTGGTCAGGCCGATGCCCCGGTCCGAGGTGGCCCCGGTGAGGACGGCGGTGCGCTGGATGGTGGTGGTCATGATGCTCCTTGACGGTTGTTGAGGTTGCGTGGGTGGTTGGGGTCCCCGGCCGGGGTCCGTGGCCGGATCAGGTCGGTGATGAGGCTGGCCGCTTGGGCTGCGGCCGCGGGGCGTTCGTCATGGGTGACGTCCCGGGTCTCCAATTCAAGTGAGAAGTGGCCCGAGTACCCGCGGGCCGCCAGTGAACGGAGCCCGGCGGCGAAGTCCGCCCGGCCGTTGCCGATGCTGAGGTTGATGTTCCCTGGCACGGCGTCGCGCAGGTGAACATGGGTGATGCGGCCCTGGTGCCGTTCGATGTATTCGAGCGGGTCTTCGCCGGAGGCCACGATGTGGCTGAAGTCCATGACGACTCCGACACCGGATCCCGCCAGCCGGTGGGCCAGCCGTTCCGCGCGTTCCAGGTTCCAGCAGAAGCGAAGGAAGTGCAGGGATTCTGTCCAGAGTTCGACGCCGAACTCCGCCGCCCGCTCTCCGGCGCGGACCAGCTGGGCGGCGATGGTGTCCAGATCCTCTTCGAGGCTTCTGACAGGTTCGTGGTTGAGTGCGCCGCACGGCAGGACGAGCGCCTTCGCCCCGGTTTTGGCCGTCAGTGTGAGCAGCGCATCGAGGTGAAGATCGCGGGCAGCCTGCCGGTCGGCGTCGAGCGCTGCGTTCAGATCGCCGATGTCGCCGTTGACGGAGCGGACCCGCAGCCCGGAGGCGGCAACATCGGCGGCAACGGCCGTGATGGCGTCGGCGTCCAGGTCATACGGGACGTGGTTGCAGACGCCGGGGAGGGCGCCGAGGTCGATCTCCTCAAAGCCCAGGCCACCGATGGTGCGCAGGGCGGCGGGAAGATCCTGATGGCGGAAGCTGATGGACGAGCATCCGAGCCGGGTATGGAACATCGTCGTTGATCCTCTGGTCATGCCCACGGGCTTAGGTGGTGGGCACCACAATATGTACGTTGACTGTCAACAGTCAACTCCTAAAGTTGACTGTTGACAGAAGTGGATGGCGCAGGTCACACTGGCGTATCATTTGTTAACAGTCGACAGTGCTAACGCATCGAACACATCGAAACGTTGGTCGCTCTTCGAAAGGGATTCACCAATGAGCAAAGAAGCTCTGGCCATGCGCGGGCCGGTTCACGGCACCAGGGACGCCAAGCGGGTTGCCGTCGGCTCCGCCGTCGGTGCAGTCATCGAAACCTACGACTTCATCGGTTTCGGCACCGCGGCTGCCCTGTACTTTGGAACAGCGTTTTTCCCCGGGGCGGATCCGGTCACGGGAACCCTGGCGGCCTTCGCCACGCTCGGCGTCGGGTTTGCCGCACGGCCCATCGGCGGCATCATCGGCGGTCATCTGGGCGACAAGCTCGGCCGCAAGCCCGTGCTGGTCGCCTCGCTGATCCTGATGGGTCTGGCCACGTTTGCCATCGGCCTGCTGCCCACCTACAGCCAGGTCGGCCTGCTGGCGCCGGCCCTGCTGGTCTTCGTCCGCATTGTCCAGGGATTTGCCTTCGGCGCCGAATGGGGCGGTGCCATCCTCATGAGTTACGAGCACGCCCCCTGGAAAGCCAAGGGCAAGTACACGGGCATCGTCCAGGCCGGCTTCCCGGTGGGGCTGCTTCTGGCCAACCTTGTCTTCCTCGTCAGCGTCCATCTCGGCAGCTCACTGGCCTGGCGCATCCCGTTCCTCGCCAGCATTGTGCTGGTCGCCGTCGGTCTGATCATCCGTTCCAAGGTCCCCGAGTCCCCGGTCTTCGAGGACGTCAGGGACAGCGGCACCATCGCCAAGGCCCCCATCGTTGAGGTGCTGAAGACGGACTGGCGCAACATCGTGCGCGGCATCGGCCTCCGTATTGCCGAGACCGCCGGCTACGCCGTCTCGGTCACCTACATGATTTCCTACCTGAACAGCCAGCACTTGGCCGACAAGACCCAGACCCTCATCGCGCTCTCCATCGCCTCCGCCATCGGGATCTTCGCGACCAGCGCCTGGGCCCGCCTGACCGACAGAATCGGCCGCCGCCCGCTCTACGTCTGGTCCTGCGCCTTCGCGTTGCTGTTCGGCATCCCCATGTTCCTGCTGGTCAACACGGGCCTGTTCATCTTCATCATCGCCACCATCGTGATCTCCTACGCCGTCTGCCAGAACTCCCTGGCGGGCGCCCAGGGCGCCTGGTTCCCGGAGCTCTTCCAGGCGAAGACCCGCGCCTCCGGCGCCTCACTGGCCTACCAGATCTCGGCCATGGTGTCCGGATTCACGCCCTTCATCACCACGTTGCTGTTCGTCAGCTTCGGCTGGATGGGTCCGGCGCTGCTGTTCAGCGTATACGCCGCCATCGGGCTGTGGGCCGCCGTCGCCACCCGGGAAACGTGGGGCAAACGTGAGCGTGGACTGGCGGACGAGGCCACCAAAAGCACCCCCCAGTCGGTGATCGTCTGATGGCAACCACCCAGGAACTGCACGAGGTGGGAAGAATGCCCGGAGAAACCGCCACGGACCGCGCTGAACGGGTCGGCAGTGCCGCCTACCGTATCAGGCACCACGCCCTGACCATGGGCGAGGTCCAGGGCCAGGGCTACGTTGGCCAGGCCCTCGGAGCGGCCGACATGCTGGCCGCCGTGTACACGGACCAGCTCCGCTTCCGCGCCGACCAGCCCGACTGGGAGGGCCGGGACCGGTTCCTGCTCTCCACCGGCCACTACGCCATCGGGCACTACGCCGCCCTGGCCGAAGCCGGCCTCATTGCCGTTGAGGAACTTGACACCTACGGCTCGGATGATTCCCGGCTGCCGATGTCCGGGATGTCCACCTACACCCCGGGCATGGAAATCTCCGGCGGCTCCCTCGGCCATGGCCTGGCCATCGCCGTCGGCATGGCCCTGGGCCTGCGGCACCGGGGGTCCGAGGCGAGGATCTACAACTTCCTCTCCGACGGCGAACTGGACGAAGGCTCCACGTGGGAGGCCGCCATGGGCGCCCACCACCACCGGCTGGGCAACCTCACCGCCATGGTGGACATCAACGCCCTGCAGGCGGACGGCAAGACGGACACGGTGCTCCGCACCGAACCCGTGGCTGACAAGTGGGAGGCCTTCGGCTGGTACACCCAGCGGGTGGACGGGAACGACGTCGGTGCGCTGCTGGCGGCGTTCGACAACGCAGCCGCCCAGGCGGCCGCCGTCGGACGTCCCTCCGTGATCCTGTGCGACACGAAGGTGGGCCGCGGCGTGCCGCTGCTCGAGAACCGCGAAAAGGCGCACTTCATGCGCATCGAGGACCACGAATGGCGGCTCTGCCGCCAGCAACTGAGCGCCGGATACGAAGGAAAGGCCGCCCGATGAGCGCCGCCGCCGCACCCAGGCTGAAAACGTCGGCCATGATCGCGTCCTTCGCCGAGCCGGGCCAGAAAACCGCGGCCGCCCCGTTCGGACACGCCCTGGTGAAGGCCGCGCGGGAGAACGACAGGATCGTGGGCCTGACCGCGGACCTGGGCAAGTACACGGACATGCACATCTTCGCGCAGGCGTTCCCGGAGCGGTTCTTCCAGATGGGCATGGCCGAGCAGCTGCTCGTCGGCGCCGCCGCGGGTTTGGCGCAGACCGGCCTGGTGCCGTTCGCGTCCACCTACTCCGTGTTCGCCGCGCGGCGCGCGTACGACTTCCTCTGCCTGGACAGCGCCGAGCCCAACCTCAACGTGAACATCGTCGGCGGCCTACCCGGCCTGACCACGGGCTACGGGCCCAGCCACCAGGCAACCGAGGACATGGCGATCTTCCGCGGCATGCCCAACCTGACGATCGTGGACCCGTGCGATTCAGTGGACATCGAGCAGGCGGTCCCCCAGCTCGCGGCCAGCGACGGCCCCACCTACCTGCGGCTGCTGCGCGGCAATGTCCCCACGGTGCTGGACGAGTACGGCTACACGTTCGAGCTGGGCAAGGCGAAGGTGCTGCGCGGCGGCAACGACGTCGTGTTCGTCTCCAGCGGGCTGATGACCATGCGGGCGCTGCAGGCCGCCAGGGCGCTGGCCGCCCACAACGTGGACGTCGCCGTCGTCCACGCCCCCACCATCAAACCGTTCGACACCGCGACGGTCTTGGCCGAACTGAACACCGACCGCCTCGCGGTCACACTGGAGAACCACAGCGTGGTGGGCGGCCTGTTCGAAACCGTCGCCTCGGCGGTGGTCACCGCCGGCCTGGGCAAGAGGGTTGTGTCCGTGGCACTGCCGGACGAATTCCTCGACGCCGGCGCCCTGCCCACCCTGCACGATCGGTACGGCCTGTCCGTGCAGCGGATCGTCGCGAAGGTTCTCGCGGAACTGGGCTGAGCCGGATCTGCACGGCGGAGGCGCGGAGCCGGTTCAAGCCGGTTCCGCGCTTCTGCCGTAACATCAACAGTTAACACGCCGACTGTAAACAGTCGACCACTGACATTGAGGACGAAAACGATGGCCGGAACAACGGCACCGCTGCTTGGACTTGAGAAGAAAAGCCTTCGCGAGCAGGCGCTGTCGGCGCTGCGCACCGCCATCACGAGCGGGGAGCTGGAGCAGGGCAGGCACCTGGTGGAAACCGAGCTGTCCGACATGCTGCAGATCAGCCGGGGAACCCTGCGGGAGGCACTGCGCCAACTGGAACAGGAGGGCCTCCTGTCCGCGGGGCCGCGCGGCCGCCTCTCCGTCCGGCACCTGGATGCCAAGGAAATCCGGGACATCTACTCCGTGCGCGCAGCACTGGAATCGCTGGCCGCCCGGACGTTGTGCGAACTGCCGGACCGCCAGCACGTCATAACCTCCCTGCGGGCCGCCATCGACGCCATGACAGCGGCAACCCGGGGCAGCCTCGAAGAGCGGATCGAATCGGACCTCGAGTTCCACCGCACCATGTGCCGCCTCACCGGCAACGAAACCCTGCTCCACTCCTGGGAATCCCTGGAGGGATCCATCCGGATGTCCATCATGTTCGCCGGGCTGGAAAAGGGCGTCAAAAACATGAGCGTGGACCGGCACCACGACATCGTTGCCGCCATCGAAACCGGCGATGCCTCCCTGGCCCGCAAGACCATCCGCGAGCACATGGACACGGCCGCCGAGAATCTCGTCGCCTAGCGTTCCTCAAAGGAGGTAGACAAAATGGCGACGCAGGGTGCGGGGCGGGCCGTCCCCAGACCCAGGGTCTGGGGCGGGTGTTGAGCCAGGCGGCGACCAGGGCCGGTCCGTCATTCGGTCACTGTGTCGGCATGCCGGTGGGCTACCTTCCATGCGCCGCCTTCGCGGCGATACACCTGGGTGGCCCGCAGGGTGAAACGGCGCGGCTGGCCGTTGACGGAGGCGGAGATGTGCTCCAGGCCGGCGGTATAGGCCATGTCATCCACCACGTCATACGCCTGCAATTCGAACGCGTACGACGTGCAGTCGGAGAACGTCCGCTCGAGGTATGTGAAGGCCTCGTCCACCTCCTGCAGCCCATAGGCGTTGCGCCACGCACCCAGGATGCTCACGGGCTCGTTGCGGGACCAGAGCGCCCGGCGCGGGGCCAGGTCGCCGTTGTGAAGGGCCAGTTCCGCTTGGTACAGCGCGGATTGGACCCAGGCTAAAAAGTCGTCGCGGTCGGTCATGCCCATCAGTATGCTCCTGGGCCAGTGGGTTGCACAGGCGTGCCAGCAGAGTCTGTTCGCAGCATGGACGAAATGTCCGGATTTGCCGCGGACAGCAAAGTTCGATGCATCGGTGCGTCCGGGTTTCAAGGAACCGGGACGGGGCTGTCTGGGCCAGGTCCGCTCGTCAGTGCAGGAGGATCCCTGCGGCGATGACGATGTAGGGTTCGTTGATTTTGAAGCGCCAGAGCAGCCCGAGGGATACCAGGGCGATGGCTGCGGTGGTCCAGTCGGTGACGGCTTCGCGGGTCAGGACGACGACAGCGCCGGAGAGGGCGCCGGCGGCCGCGGCGGTGGCGCCGGCCACGAAGGCCTTGACCTGTTTGTTTGTGACCCGTCAGCAATTCTCGAAAACGAAGGATTTCGAGAACGCCGCGAAACGAGAATCGCCCCGCTCCACCCCTGGTGCAGCCGTGCCTGTCATTCTTCGAAGTCGTCTGCACTGGCACCCGCGGAAGTACGGGGGTTGTGCAGATGACTTCGAAAATGACATACAGGGTCGGTTTTCTGCGACAGGGTGCCGTATTGCCGCGGCGAACGGCTCGACCAGAGCTGAATGTCGGCTTCTTGAACGCCCTCAAAGATCGCAGAGTGTGTAGTTAGTGCTCCGGGTTGGTGATATCCCCGTTGATGGGCATGGGCCAGCACCCAGGCCGCCTGTCTGTCCGTAAAGCCGTTACTCTTCAAATAGGCCGTAACTTGATCGTCCTGCCAGGAGCTGGGGTAACTACTGTCTGCCGCTTTGGCGGCAGGAGGCGCTGCCGCAACGACAGATGATAGCGGAGGGATCGTCGCCCTGTACGCTGCGTAGCCCTTTTGTTCTAGGCCCTTTCGTGCACCCGCTGTGAGCTTCCCTGGCTCCAAATCTGCAAGATCCTGCTGGACCTGGTGGATGACTCGCATCGCCTCCGTATAACGGTAACTCGCGAGGTCGAGATCCGTGATGGCTTGGTCCATTTTACTAGTCTCCAAACGAGTTGCCCGAAAACGTCAGGCGGCGAGCACCGCCCAGCTGCTCGGCGACATCGAGGGCCATCACGGACCGGTACAGCCCTAACATTGACCGGCCACGGGCCCCCTGGTTGGCGGACATCAACCGAGGATGGCAGGCTTCGGGGGTTTTGGTGGGTTTTTGTTCACTGTTCCGTCGGTGGGGGCAGGGACTGTGGAGCCGTCGAGGGTGGCCAGGGCAGGCATCGCTTGTCCGGCGGGTCCATTCCAGGGGTCGGGCGGGACCGGGACCGGTGCGGGATCCGGGGATGCCGGCTGGGTGATCATGGTGCCCGGGGCGGGCGGTTCCGGCCGTGCCAGCGTCGGGTCGACGTGTGCCGCCAGGGAGGGTGCGGCATCGACGCGGGCGACGCCCATGGCGGGGAGCCCGAGGAGGTCAATGATGGTCTTGGGGATCGATGCGTGGGAGTGCCATTGGGGGTCGATGCTCTGCTTGACTTTGCCGCCGAACATAATCAGCGGGATTCGGGATCCGCCGATGGCGGCGAAGCCGCTCGGGTGAAGGGCATCCGGCACGGTCTCAATGCCCGGGGTGGGAACGGAGTCGGTGTAACCACCCCAGTCGTCCCAGGTGAGGATGAAAGTGGTGTCTGCCCAGCCGCCGCCGTCGATGACCGCCTGAACCCTGTCCCACACCAGGTTTTGTCCCTTGGTCACGTAGTCGGGCGTACTCACGTGCGGTGGGTGTTCGTCGTAGCCTGCGGGGCTCCAGACATAGCAGATCTGCGGGAGGGTGCCGGCCTTGGCCATGGGGATGAAGTCCTTGGGCGGGAAAACCTGCGAGGAGCCCGGTGCGGTGCCCAGGCTCTTGTAGAACTTGGTCGGATACCCGGACCCATCCGGAAACGCGGCCCAAGGGACGCCGCCGGCCTCGGCAGCGGTGAAGATGGACGGCAGGTCCCAGACCGGATGGGGGCCGACGAACGGCGGATTTTTCAGGGTCGGCATCTGGCCGCCGATGGCGAGCATATGTCCCGGGGTGGAGTTTGATCCCGAGCCAAAGTGGTGGTCGCAAAAGGTGAACTGCTTGGCCAGCCAACTGTAGAAGGGGATGACGGTGTCATTGTTGACCTGGGCGTCCAGGGCCGGGTAGTCGCCCATGGCATAGTGCACCCACGCGTTGCGGTCATGGGGCTGGTCAAAGTTGGGTGGCGCGTCCAGCAGGCTGCCGTGGTTGGCGACGGCGGCACCCCAGGCAGCCATGGTAGGGAAGTAGAAGTCGGTGGTCTTGTTCTCCTGGATGAATACAACCACGCGGTGTCCTGGGATCGCAGCCATGTCATGTCCTCCGCCTGTGGCCCCGGTCCTCTACCGGGTGCCGTTCCCCCATCGAAACACACCCGCCATCCACTTACCAGAGCCAGCCCTATGGCTTGCTTCCTTGGCCCGATGGTTATGGTCGGAGTAAGAGTTGCTCGAGCAATAGTCATGGCCTGGTGACCGCCAAGAAGCGTGCCGTCGGGTTCCGGGACGCTTACGCGAATCGGGAGCTGGTCAGGCGCTGGAATGGGGCACTGGCACAAAAGTGAGTCCGGAAAAGCGCTCCCGAAACGGGACGAGCTGCCTGTCCGGTCAATGCACATGGATGACGAGACTCAGACCTCAGGGATTCTCAATTCAAGTCATTCTCGAAATCATTCGTTATCGAGAGCCAAGTAGCGGATCCCAAAGTAGGTGCACTCCTGACCTGTGAGTCGCAGAGTTATCTGGCTCATTTGTTGTAGTGCTATTTGGCCTGATCGTTCTCCGCTGCCCGTTTTCAAAACCCTGCTGCTCAGCCTCACTGCCGGGTTCCGCCGTCGTCATTGGAGCATCATTCCACGCGGTGTCCGTGATCAGCCAGCCCGGTGGCGGACTTGACGGCTACGCCGTCGAGTGTGGGGAGCGCGGGGACCAGCCGGTGTTCGGCATCGTGGATGGTTTCTTCCACCTTTGACAGAGCCGTGTCGGCGACAACGATGGGTGCCGCGCCTTGCAGCCCGTGGCCCACCCCGCACAGTTGCGGCCTGCTCACCGCAACACACGGGCAGCGAGCCTACGATGAATTGTGAAGGTCTTATGTTTCAGGGAGGGGTGTGGATGACCGTCATGACGATCGGGGCCTTGGCACGACATACCGGGGTGCCGGTCAAGGCTTTGCGCAAGTATGAGGAACTGGGCCTGATCTACACGGTGGGGCGTAGCCCGGGGAACTACCGCTTGTTCGACGATGAGGCATTGTGGTGCGTCGGGGTGGTGGGAGCCCTGCGGGACGTGGGGCTGACGCTCTCAGAGATCCAAGACCTTGCCCAGATGTATTTGCAGCGCCTTGATGAGCCTGCCGGTCTCCGGCTGGCAGGCCTGCTCGATGCGGTGCGAGCCCGGACCCAGGAGCGGATCATGGAGCTGGAAAGTCTGCTCGCCCGAATTGACGGCTTTGACGCACTCCATGCTGACGAGCTGGCCGGTCGCGCGGACCCGCATGTGCACGACCCGCATTTCGCGCACAAGGGGATTGACTCTCCCCCGGGGGCAGGTCCTAGCCTGATCTTGAGGTGATGGCAGTGTTCAACGCAGGGGAAGTGCCGCCGACTACGGTGAGGCGGTTCGGCGGTCATGGCGTGTTGCGCCGCTGGGGCATATCGTGTGTCCTCTATTTTGCCGCGGTGGCGGCGCTGCTGGCTATTGCGCCGCACCTGCCGGCACGCTTGGATTTGGCCATGGTGGGACTTGCGTCGCTTGTGGCGGGGACTTGGTGCGGGCGTAATTTTTGGCGGTGCCACAGGGCTCATTGCGTGATTACAGCCGTCGGGTGGCTGGGGATCGCGGCCCTTGCCGGCATCGGGGCCGAGCTTGGCCACAGCCTGATCGGCGGCTATGAGGAGCCGGTGTTCATGGCCGTCCTCGGCGCCGGGTTTGCCTTTGAATACCTCTGGTATCTGGTGCATGGGACCAGTACGATCTCACGATCGAGACCGCACGGCGTAGGGATTTCCGCTGTGCCGACGTAGAGAAGGTTTGAGGATCTTTGACGGATTCTGTCCGGGCCCCGACGGGGACATCCAGGCCAGGAGCCAAGCCCTGGTTATTGAACTCAGCGGTTCGCGCGCCTGAGGGCCGCTGTCTTCGGCCCGGGGGACAATAGGGTCATGGATTTCGAATTGCGCACCATTGCTGACTGCCCCCATGCAACCTCCGCCGCCGAGCTGTTTGCCCGGGCCCGGATCTGGAAGGCGCCGACCCGGCAGCACTAACGGTCCGTAAAATCACCACCGACGCCGACGCGTTCGTCCTGGACTTCCACGGCTTGCCCACCTTCACCCTTGACGGGGCGGACATGTTCCCTACGGATACCGACCCAGCCGTGACGTGCCGCGTCTACCCGACACCGAAGGGCCTGTCCGGGCTGCCGAGTCTGGAATCCCTGCGCGAGGTAGTTCGCGCGGCGCTGGCCCGCACCGGTCCCACGGGCTGAACCGGCAGGAAGGCGCCCGATGGATATGCCGCGGGAGGAGATCATCTCTTCGAAGCACGGCGGGCCTAGTTGAACGCGGTTCGCCTTGATGACTGAGCGCTGACAGGCAAGCGATCTTTCTGCGCTGCTGGAGATCCTGGGCCTGATTCGGATTCCGTGGCACGCGCGATGGGGTTCCACGGTTTATCGCGACCCTCGACCGTCCACGGCAGCCGTTGGGCCGCGCACTCGCCTTCGAAAAATGACATCAGGCGCTGCAGTCCCAGTCGTACTGCTGGACCGGGTGTCGATCGCCAGGTCAAGGCTTGCCTTACGGACAGGTGGCGGCCGTGCAGGCGACTTTGGACATTTCGTGCAGTTGACTTCGGAAAATGACGGTGGGCGGCCGCAAACGACTCATGACGGAGTCCAAGATCCGCTCCGTCCGCAAACTCCTCGCCCAGGGAACACCGCCCCGGGAGGTTGCCAGCAGCCTCGGCGTCTCCGTCCCCACCCTCTACCGGTGGGTCCCCGCCACGGGGACCGCGGGGGCCCCACCGCAGTAGTCACTGCCGTTTGGTGCAGGCGACTTCAATGATCGGCTGCCTGTTGTAGCAGGCCCGCCGGGACGAAAGCTATGATGGCTACCTGGTGCCGGACGGGGTGCGCGCCCTCGACGCGGCGGGGGAGGAGTTCTACCCGTGCGAGCTGGCCGCCCCGCTCCATACGAAGTCGTCCATCCTGACCAGGAAGGTCCACAACGAGCTCGGCCTCCCTGGACCCCGGTACCCATCTGAACAGTTACCAGCAGGAAACGAAGAGGTTCCTCCGTTGCGCACACACATCCCCCTCGTGGCCGCCCAGGCTCCTCCCCAGCTCATCGGCGCCCCGCTCTCAGACTTCGCCGACGAGGCCTGCCGGGCCATGGACCGGCACCCCGACGCGGAACTGCTCGTCTTCCCGGAGCTTCACCTCTTCGGCGACGGCGTGCCGGACCGTCAACGCGTCGAGGCCCTCCGAAGCTCCGCCGAGCCGCTCGACGGCCCTCGCGTTGAGGGGCTCGCAGACCTCGCGAGGGAGCTTGGCGTTTGGCTGGTGCCGGGAAGCCTGTGCGAAGCGGGCACTCGGGGCGAGTTGTTCAACACACAGATCGTTCTCTCGCCCGCTGGTGAGCTTGCGGGCAGCTACCGAAAGATCTTCCCCTGGCGCCCCCACGAACCATACGACCCGGGTGACCGGTTTGCCGTTGTCGACCTGAACGGTGCGGGCCGTGTCGGACTGAACATCTGTTACGACGCCTGGTTTCCGGAAACGACGCGCCAGCTTGCCTGGATGGGCGCCGACATCATTCTCAATGTCGTCAAGACAACGACGCCGGACCGTGCCCTGGAGCTGGTGCTGGCTCGGGCGAATGCAATCGTGAACCAGGTCTTCGTCGTGAGCGTCAACTGCGCCGGGCCGACCGGCGAAGGGCGCAGCCTTGTGGTCGACCCCGAGGGCACCGTCCTCGCCGAGGCCCCAGATGCGGCACCGACCCTGCTCGCCGTTGACCTGGACCTGACCGCCCTCGACCGCGTTCGCGCGGTCGGTACGGCCGGTGTGAGCCGCGTGTGGGCGCAGTTCCGGCCCGGCGAGGCACCGATCGATCTGCCCGTCTACGCCGGACGGATCGACCCGGCCACTTGGGCCCCCCAGCCCCGCGAATAAGGTGGCGAGCAGCCTCCCGCCTCACTGCGTCCGCGCCCGTACAGTGGCGGACCGCCACCATACCCCGATGTGCCCCTTGTCACAGCGGCCGCAGAGCCTTACTGTATACGTATGCACCTCACTCCTGCAGACAAAACACGCCTGACGGGCACGGTCACCGTCGTCCGCGAACCCAACCGCCCGGACGTGGCGGCCCAATCCGACCCCAGGGTCATCTCCACGGTCTCCGAAATGCTCTCGGCCATCGAGTCGAAAGGTCTCGAGGCCGTGCGCGACTACGCCGAGCGACTCGACGGCTGGTCCGGCGGGATGGACTTCGAGATCACGCCCGCGGAGGCCGACAGGCTCACCGCCGGCCTCCCCGCAGACCTGCGCGAGGCTCTCGATGCCGGCGCGGAGCGCACGCGCCGTTTCGCGCAGATGCAGCGCGCGCATCTGACCGATTTCGAGGACGAAGTCATTCCTGGCGTCGTGTGCGGCCAGAAGTACGTCCCCGTCGGCACGGTCGGCGCCTACCTCCCGGCGGGCCGGTTTCCCCTGCTCGCCAGTGCGTTCATGACGGTCGGCGTCGCGCGGGCCGCGGGGGTGCCGAACATCGTCTCCTGCACGCCCCCGTCCAACAACGGGCACGTGCATCCCGCCGTGCTCTACTCCGCCCGCGTCTCGGGGGCCGAGAGGATCTTCGCCCTCGGCGGCGTGCAGGCCCTCGCGGCCATGGCCTTCGGGTTGCTCGACACGAACCCCGCGGACATGCTCGTCGGAGCCGGCAATGCGTTCGTCGCCGAGGCCAAACGGCAGCTGTACGGAAAGGTGGGCATCGACGTCCTCGCAGGGCCATCGGAAGTGGCCGTCATCGCCGACGAGACCGCCAGCGCGGCCATGGTCGCCGCCGACCTGCTGGCCCAGGCCGAGCACGGGCCCACCTCGCCCGCATGCCTGGTGACCACCTCGCACCGCCTCGCCACCGAGGTCGAAGCCGAGATCGACCGGCAGCTCGCCGGCCTCGCAACCCGCGAGATCGCCGGTGCCGCATGGCGGGACTGGGGCTCGATCTACGTCGCGGACTCGCCACGGACTGCGGTCGAGGTCATGGACGCCCTCGCGCCCGAGCACCTCGAGATCCTGACCGCGGACCTCGACTACTACCTGGCGAACCTCACCAACTACGGCTCGCTCTTCCTCGGCGAGTGGTCCACCGTCGCCTACGCGGACAAGGGCATGTCGGGCACGAACCACGTCCTGCCCACCGGGCGCGGCTCGCGCTACACGGAGGGCCTCTCGGTGGCCCGCTTCCTCAAGCAGCTCACCTACCAGCGCGCAACCCGCGAGGCCACTGAGGCCCAGGCCGGGCCCGTGGTCACGATCGCGGGCTTCGAGCAGATGCCCGCGCACCGGGACAGCGCGCAACTGCGCCTCGACCTCATCCGCTCCGGGGACGCGGACCGGCTCGCGGCAACCCCATAACTGTGCATACGTATGTTTATTCTGGGCGGGCCGGCGTGGCTGGCCCGCCCACCGCTCACCGATGAGAGGCCCCATCATGCAATTTCCCAGACACCTCAGGGCCGGCATCGCCGCGCTCACGATTGCCGCCAGCGTGGCCGGCGTCACGGCCTGCGGCGCCGGTTCCCGCACCGGGGCGCAGAACGCCACGGCGGTCGAGTGCGACTACACGATGCCGAAAGAGTCGACCACCGTGAACGTTCTCGCCTACAATTCCTCGGCCATCGACCCGTTCACCAACACCATGGTCAAGAGCTGCACCCGGGACAAGGTCACGCTCAAGCACGACCCGATCGATTTCGGTGGCCAGGTGACCAAGACGACGGCGACGCTCGCCGGGGACACCGGCAGCTACGACATCATCGAGACATACGGGTTCGTCGTGCCCGGCTTCGCCGCCAACGGCGGCATCGTCCCGCTCGACGACTACGTCGCGAAATACAAGGACAAGTACAAGCTCGACGCGCTCAGCTCCCAGATGCGCGAGGCGATGTCCTACAACGGCAAGCTCTACGGGCTCCCAATGCAGGCGCAGATGTTCATCCTCGCCTACCGCAAGGACGTCTTCGACAAGCTCGGCCTCAAGCCGCCGACGACCTTCGCAGAGATGATCGCCGCCGCGCAGACGATCCAGGCCCAAGGCGGCATCAAGTACCCGATTGCCCTGCCCTGGAACGCGACCGCCGACATCACGACGAGCTACCAGGCCGCGATGAACTCCTACGGGACGGACTTCCTCGATCGCAGCGGCAAGCCCCAGTTCACCTCGGACGCGTCGCGCAAGGCGCTCGAAGGCCTCAAGTCCCTCCTGCCGTATATGGATCCTCAGGTGACCACGTTCGACCAGCCAAAGGTCCAGCAGCAGATGTTCAACGGCACGGCCGCGATGGCGATCATGTTCTCGGGCCGCATGAACGACCTCACGATCCCGACCAACACGAAGCTCGCCAATGACTTCGCGTTCGCCGCTCCCCCCGCCGTCGCGGCCGGGGCCCCGTACCTCTACAGCCGCCTGTCGGTGGACGGGTGGTCGATCCCGAAAAACACGAAGCTGGACAAGGACATGCTGTTCCAGATGATCGCCTCCTCGGTCAGCGAAGACGCATCGAAGGCGGCTGTCCCGGCGGCCTACCCGGCGCGAAGCGGCATGGTCGGCGATAACAGCTCGAAGTACGCCACCGCCGCGAACGGGACGATCGGCAAGACGATGCCGACCCCGGGCAACCCGGCCGCCGCGCCGGTCACGAACGCCATCAGGCCGGTCCTGGTCCAAATCATCACGGGCAAGGTCGACGTCGAGGCGGGCATGCAGCAGATGCAGGCCCTCGCTGAGAAGGCTGCCGCGGGCAACTGACGGTGCCGCCGCGGCCGGCTGACACGATGTCGCCGGCCGCGGCAGCCGCGGCACACCGAGACGATTCCTAAAGGAGAAAAACCATGCGACGACGCGAGTTCACGCTGCTCATGGCACCCAGCCTGCTCGTGATGGTGGGGCTGCTGGTAGTCCCCCTCGTCCGGACCATCCAGTGGAGCTTCCAGAAGGTCCAGTACGGCACCCCGGGAGAGTTCATCGGCCTCAAGAACTACAGCCAGGCGCTGTCCGACCCCCGTTTCGGCCGGGCCGTGCTGTTCACCCTGCTGCTCACGGTTGTCGTGACAGTGGCAATCCTTGTGCTGGGGTACCTGGTCGCGACGGGGATGAACGGGCTCGGCAAGCTGCGCCCCGTGGTCTTGGGCGCGATGCTGGTCGCCTATGTGCTGCCGAACGTGGTCGGTGCGGTCTCGTTCTCGTGGCTGGTCGATGAGAACTTCGGCGGTGTCGTGAACTACGTCATCCATGCCCTCACCGGGGCAGACGTCCTCTGGTTCACCGAGACGTGGCCCAACCGGATCCTGCTGATCGCGCACACCGTGTGGCACCTGCTGCCATTCTCCATGCTCATGATCCTCGCGGGCCTGCAGGGGGTTCCCGCGGAGCTGCGCGAGGCGGCAAAGATCGACGGCGCAACGGCGTGGACGACGCACCGCTACGTCATCATCCCCACGATCCGCGGCGTCCTCGGCTTCGTGTGCCTGATCACGATCATGGACGTCCTGCGGACGTTCGACAGCTTGATCCCCCTCTCCCCCCAGGCAGATGCCATCGGCAACGAGTCGATCATGCTGTACGTGTTCGACGTGGCGTTCCGGAACGGCTCGCAGCAGCTCGGCCTCGGCAGCGCGATCAACGTGCTCTCGATCCTGCTGATCCTGGCCTGCCTGTTCCCCTTCATCCGGGGTCTGCTCAAGGAAGCGAAGGCCAAAGCATGATCGCCGACACCGCCAAGGCGTCCACCCTCCCGCCACGCACGTCCGTCAAGAAGCCTCGGCGCCGCCGCCGCAACCGAGGAAGCCGCACCGCCGCGGTCCTGCTCCTGCTGACCTCTGTGCTCATGCTCGCGCCGTTCATCTGGACCGCCCTGTCGGTGACCAAGCCGACCGACGTCGCGTTCGCGAACCCGCCGGTCCTGAGCGGCTACACGCCCACCCTCCAGGCTTTCCGGGACCTGTGGGAGACCACGTACTTCGCCCAATACCTCACCAACACGCTCGTCGTCGCAGTGATGTCGACCGTCGTCGCGCTCGTGATCGGGATCCCGGCCGCGTACGCGCTCTCTCGCTCCCCCGGCTATGTCTCGGCGATCCTCCTGCTGCTCGCGCTCGTCTTCCGTTCCCTCCCCCGCTTCTCGGTGGTGCTCCCGATGTACGAGATCAGCAAGGCCCTCGGGATCTACGACACGACGTTCGCACTCGCGGCGGCCCTCGTGGCGATCAACCAGCCGTTCACGATCTGGCTCCTGCGCAACTTCTTCGCCGAGATCCCCAAGGAGCTCGACGAGGCGGCCATGATCGACGGGTGCACCCGTGTGGGCATGCTCTACCGGGTCATGATCCCGCTCATGCGGCCCGGGATCCTCACGGCCGGGATCTTCGTCTTCCTGTTCGCGTTCCAGGAGTACCTCACGGCGCTCGTGCTCACGGACACGTCGTCGAAGACCGTGCCGGTCTTCATCACGACGCAGCTCGGCCAGACCCTGCCGATGCTCCAGCAAGCGGGGGCGGCGGCCATGCTGCTCACCCTGCCCGTCATCGCGATCTCCTTCATCGCACAGAAGTACCTCGTGGCGGGCCTGAGCGAGGGCTCGGTCAAGGGCTGAGCCCTCGCGTGGACACCCCTGCCCCCCTTGCCCTCCTGCCCGGCATGAACTGCACCGCGGACCTCTGGTCAGGGTGCGGGTTCGACGACGCGCTCACCCCGCACCTCGACGAGGCGAGCATCGACGGCCAGGTCGACAAACTCCTCGACGTCCTGCCCCCACGCTTTGCCCTCGCGGGCCTCTCGCTCGGCGGGATCGTCGCGATGGCGCTCACCCGTCGGGCCCCCCAGAGGGTCGCAGGGCTCTGCCTCATCTCGACCAACGCGAAGGCCCCCACACAACAGCAACGTGAGGGCTGGCGGTTGTGGCGGGACCGGCTCGCGGCCGGGGAGTCCGCCCGGGACCTCCAACGCGACATCCTGGACGCGCTCCTGAGCGTCCCGGCGCGGGAGCGCGATGCGGGCCTCGTGGAGCGGGCCTTGCGCATGGGGGACGAGACGGGCACTACGCGCCTCGACACGCAACTGCGCATGCAAGAGACACGAATCGACGAATCCACGGCGCTCGGGGCACTGCGAGTGCCCGTGCTCGTCCTCTCCGGGACGGCCGATGCGATCTGCCCTCCACGGTTTCACGAGGACATCGCGGCCGCCACACCGGGAGCCCGACTCGTCTTAGTCGACGCCGGCCACCTCGCGCCGATGGAGCGCCCCCACATCGTCGGCCGGCTCATCCGCGGCTGGCTCGCCCAAGCGCAAAGCGGCTAGGCACGACCCGGGGACCAATCAGGCCATGTCGACCCGCGAAGCATGGCCGGCCCACGCCCTCCCTTGGCTCGAGGGGGTGTGGGCCGGCCTTGTTTGTGGCGTTGCGTCGCACTCGGGGACAGGTGGTCATGCCCTACGTAGGGCGCGGTGCGAGGAGTGTGGCGAACTGCGCCATGAGTGCCTGGGTCAGGTTGTAGGCGACCATGTGCGCGCCGTCGGCGTACGACGCAGCCGCGGCGTCCGCGTCCCCGACGAGGTCAAGTCGCAGTGATCCGGCAGCTGCCAGCGCGGCGTTGACCTGCGTCCGCGCCTCAGACACCGTCGGATCGTCCGGGCCGCTCGATGCGGCGAGGTCCGCCGCGCCGAGCATGATCCCGTCGAGCCCCTCCACGGCCAGGATGTCCTCGACGGCCGAGACGGCCTGCGGCGACTCGATCATGCCGATCACGAGGGTCTCCTCGGCCAAGCGGGCCTTGTGGTCCGCTCCGGTCACGGCGCCGAACGACCCGGCGCGCCCGTAGGTGGCGAATCCCCGGCGCCCGCGCGGCGGGTAGTGCGCGGCCGCAACAACCGCCCGCGCCTGCTCGGCACTGTCGAGATGGGGTGCCACGATCCCGGCGGCGCCGCAGTCGAGGGCCCGCAGGATGAGGGTGTCCTCACGCTCCCCGACGCGGACCAGAACGTCGATACCGTGCATCGCCGCGGCGGCGATGTGCTGGCGCAGGGGAACCACGTCGGCGGGCCCGTGCTCGCAATCGATGAGCACGAAGTCGAACCCCGCGACGGCGAGCATCTCGACGAGCTCCTCGGACGGCATGCGCACGAGCGCCCCGCAGAACCGCTCCCCGGTGAGGACGCGTTCGCGCAGGGGGCGCCTGCGCGCCCTCATGCGACCATTCCCGCGGAGAGGTCCACGTCGGCTCCGCACAGGCCGGGCATGCCGAGCATGGCGACCACGGCCGCACCGACCTCGTCCTCGGTCACCATGCGCCCGAGTGCGGCGCGAGACACGAACGCCTCCTGCGCCTGCTCGTAGCTCGTCCCGGTCCGTTCGGCTTCGAGGCGGAAGTTCCGGTCCATCCTGGGCCCGTCGACGGGGCCCGGTGAGAGCGTGTTGACATTGACACCGGCGGGTCCGACTTCGAATGCGAGGGTCGCGGTCAGCCCGATCACCGCCATCTTGGAGGCGCAGTACGGGGTCCGGCGGGCCAGGGGGCGCTTGCCGGACACCGAGGCGAGATTGATGACATCCCCGCTGCCGCGGCCGACCATGGCGGGCAGGAAGGCCCGGCACATGAGGAACGTGCCGCGGACATTGACGTCGAACACCTCGTCCCACTGCTGCGCCGTGATGTCGACCAGCGGCGCGACGGGGCCGGCGATCCCTGCATTGTTCACGAGGATAGACACCTCGGTATCCCGCAGCGACGTCTCGAGCCGTGCGACCGAATCCTCATCGGCCACGTCGACGGTCCGCCACTCGGCTCCGGCACCGAGTCCTTCGGCGATCACCCGGAGCGGCCCGGGTTGGCGGCCGGCCACGACGACGCGGGCGCCAGCGCTGTGCAGGGCACGGGCGATGGCCGCGCCCAGGCCCGTCCCACCGCCCGTCACGAGGGCCGTGCGCCCCGCCAGAAGACTCACGGGGTGGCTCCCGCGGCGGTTGCCCGGGCGCGGGCGGTGCCCTCGAGCGCGCGGTCGATCCACTCGAAACGCTCGCCCGTGTGGCGCCACACCCGTACGTCGCCCGAGCGTGCGTGGCCCTCGAAGAGCTCTACTCGTGCTGCACGCCCGAGGACTCGGCCGAGTTCCACCGAGGACTCGGGATTCTCGATGGTCTGGTACGTGACGGTCTTGAGGTATTTGCCGACCCACAGCCCACCCGTATACCGTGCGGCGCCGAGGGTGGGCAGGACATGGTTCGTGCCGATGACCTTGTCCCCATAAGAGACGCAGGTGTTCTCGCCGAGGAACAGGGCGCCGTAGTTGTGCATCCGCTCGAGCGCGCGGGCCGGGTCGGCCGTGAAGACCTGCACATGCTCGGCCGCAAGCTGATCGGCGATGTCGAACGCCTCGTCAAGGTCGTCGGCGAGGATGACTTGGCCCCAGTTCCGCCAAGCGGGCTCGGCAAAGTCCTTCGTCGGCATCTCCGGCAGGATCCGCTCGATGTGCGCGAGGACCTCGCGGGCGACCTCCTCGGAGGTCGTGACGAGGACCGCCGGCGAGTCGGGGCCGTGCTCGGCCTGGGAGAGGAGGTCGACGGCGATCGTGAACGGATCCGCGCCGGCATCGGCCAGGATGAGGATCTCCGTGGGCCCGGCGAACAAATCGATGCCGACCTCGCCGAAAAGCTGCCGTTTGGCCTCGGCGACGTAGGCGTTCCCGGGGCCCGCAACCATGTCCACGGGTGGCATCGATTCGGTGCCGATGGCCATCGAGGCGACCGCTTGGACGCCGCCGAGCAGGTAGATCTCGTCAGCCCCCGCGAGCTTCATCGCCGCGATCGTCGCGGCGGGAATCTCGCCGCGGATCGGCGGCGTGCAGGCCACGACACGGGGGACACCGGCGACCTTGGCGGTGATGATCGTCATGTGCGCGGAGGCCGTGAGCGGGTACCGGCCACCCGGGATGTACGCGCCCGCCGCCTGCACGGGCACATGCCGATGTCCGAGGAAGACACCGGGGAGGGTCTCGACCTCGACGTCGCGCATCGAGTCGCGTTGAGCCTGCGCAAACGAGCGCACCTGGCCCTGGACGAAGACAATGTCCTCGATCACCTGCGGGTCGAGTGTCCCCATGATCTGCTCGATCTGCGCGTCCGAGAGCCGGAAGGACTCCACGCTCTGGTGATCGAACATTTTGGCGTACTTGCGGACGGCCGCATCGCCCTCCGCCCGGATATCGGCAATAATTTGGCCAACACGCTCGGCCACGTCGGTGTGGCCCGTATCGGCGAACGACTTGGACGGTGCTTGTTTCAGGTACTGGACCACAGTCACTCCTCAGATGTGCATACGTATGCGATATACTATGAGTGGTGATAGGGGCTGGGGTCAAGACCCCAGAGGGAAGGGAGAACGCCATGGTGGTCACGAGCCGGGACGTCGCGAAGCTCGCAGGTGTCTCACAGCCGACCGTCTCGCGGGCCCTGCGGGACGATCCGCGCCTGTCCGCGGCGACCAAAGAACGCGTCCGCAAGTCGGCAGAACGCCTCGGCTACGTGCCCAGCGACGTGGGCCGTGCACTCTCGAGCGGACGGACCCGACGCATCGGCCTTCTGCTGACCGATCTCGAGAACCAGTTCTACCCGCATATCATCGCCCCGGCCCACCACCAGCTGGAGTCGCGCGGCTACCACCTCATGCTCCACACCGAGTCGGCCGACAACGAGGTCGTCGCGGAACGGCTCATCTCCCATGGCCTTGACGGTGTCATCCTGGCGACTTCGACCATCGACTCCGTCGTGCCGCTGCGTCTTCGCGACCGCGGGCTGCCGTTCGTGTACTTCAACCGCACTTCCTTGGGCGTGCACGCCGATTCCGCCGTTGTCGACCCGACACAGGGCATGGAACAGGCTGCCGAAGCGCTCGTCGATCGCGGCCACCGACGGATCGCGGGGATCTTCGGCCCGGCCAACACGAGCACCGCCCTCGACCGCGAACTCGCGCTCCGCGAGGCCCTCGCACACCACGGAATCTCGATCCCGGGACACTACGTTCACCGCGGCCCGTTCGACACGGCCACGGGCTACGACGGCACGCAGCAGCTGCTCAGGCTCCCGGAGCCGCCGACCGCGATCCTCTGCGGCAACGATGTGGTCGCGTTCGGCGCGCTCAACGCCGCGCGCGTCGCGGGGGTGGACGTCCCCGGCGACGTATCGATCATCGGCTTCGACAACCTCCCGACCGCCTCGTGGCCCATCATCCGGCTCACGACGATCGCGTACGACCTGGACGCCATGGTGCGCCGCGCCGCAGACCTGCTCATCCAGCGCATTGAGAAGCCCGACCTGCCGTTCGAGAAGGCGTCCTTCCCATCCCGGCTCGTTGTGCTTGACACCCTCGGCACCGCGTCCTGATCGCGTCCTGATCTTTTTCGGAAAGATCGGGTGAAGGGGGTTGTCAGCCATTGTGCATACGCATACACTCGCATTATCCCACTCGTCACATTCTTGAAAGCGAGCGAATCCCGTGCCCCTCAACCCGATTGCCTACGCACCCTACAGCGACCCCGATGACTTCATCCGGGAGGTCACCGACTACATCTGGGTCGAGCGCCAGATCGGCTTCATCCGCGACAACTACGAGCCGGACTCGATCGTGCACGGCTCCTACGGCACCTCCACGACCCGCCAGGAAGTCATCGAAGGATGCCTCATGCGCATCTCGAATGCGCCAGAGCACATCGGCCAGGCGGGCGACGTGATCTGGGAGGCGCGCGGGGACGATGCCTTCCTCAGCTCCCACCTCGTCCTCTCCGGCGAGGAGGACTTCAGGGTCGTGGGCCGCACGATCGCCAACTGCCTCTACCGGCGCGGGCGCATGGTCGAGGAGTGGGTCGTCCGCGACGAGCTCGCCCATGCCCTCCATCGGGGCCTCGACCCGGAGGAGGTCGCGCGCACCAAGTCGTTCCGCGGGTACACCGGCTCGTTCACGGGCGCCGCGCCGGCCGATGTCATCGCCGTCGGCGACTCCGGCCCCCGCCCCGACGACTTCCGCAGCGAAGTCGAGGACGTCCTGGGGATGATCGAGCAGGTATGGAACGGGCGCGACCTGAAGAAGGTCGACGAGTTTTTCGTCCGCGACCTCACCCTCCACACGGTCGGCAACGAGCTCATCATCCGCCCCGAGGGCTACCGCCGACAACTGCTGCGCTTCCTCGACGCCTTCCCCGGCGGGCAGTTCGAAGTCCGTGACCTCCAAACCCACAACGACCCCCGATACGGCGGCCTCCGGATCGCCGTGACGTGGAAGTTCACGGGCGACTACCTCGGCCGGCCACGGTACGGGGCCCCGACCGGCAAGCCCGTCGACGTCCTTGGCATCTCGCAGTTCCTCGTCCAGAACGGCCGCATCGTCAACGAGGTGAAGCTGTGGGACGACATCGCCCTGCGCACGCAGATCAACGCCACACGCGGCGACGGGCCCGAACCCGCCCTCAACATCTACTGATCCCACCCCGCCCCCGAAGGAGACAAACCACCATGACCAGCTCAACCCTTTCGGAGCCATCCGTCGACAGCGCCGAGATCCAACGCCGCACCATCCGCCGCACGGACTGGGTCGCGTGCAACGCGGCCTTCATTGACTGCCGGACCCCGGGCTCCGACAAGAAGGAGAACTACGCCTTCATCGGTCCCGGCGTCTCACAGAACGCCAACCAGTACGTCAACCTCACCGAACGGCACGGCTTCAACACGGGAGCAGCAGGAATGCCGAAGGGCATCAGCAACAACCTCCACCTGCACTTCACGGCCGAGGTGTTCATCAACCTCGGCGGCGAGTTCCGGCTCCGCTGGGGCGCGGACGGCACACAGGGCGAATACGTCGCCACGGACGGTGACATCATCTCCGTCCCCACCTGGATCTTCCGCGGCTTCACGAACGAGGGTCCCGACGACGGCGTCCTGTACACGGTCCTCGGCCACGACGACACCGGTGGCATCATCTGGGGCCCGTCCGTGCTCCGCGACGCCGAATCCTACGGCCTGCACCTCACCGCCGACAATCGGCTCATCGACACCGTGGCGGGCGATGAGATCCCGAAGGACACCGCGCTCATCAAGCCCATGCGGCAGCGATTCATCGACGAGCTCACGAGCTACTCCCCCGAGCAGATGCGCTCCCGCGTCATCCAGTCCGGCGACCGCGTCTACAGCGACCACGCGCTCCTGTGCAATGCTGTGCCCGGCGGCGGCGCCCAGCTGGCCCTGGTCATCGGCTACGGCATGAGCGAGGACCGCCGGCAGGTTCCGCCGATCCACGAACCGCACAGCTTCAACCTCGCATGCCTGCGGGCACAGCCGGGCGAGGGCGTGCTGCGGCACCGCCACGAGCGACCCCAGGTCGTGCTCGTGAAGTCCGGACGCTGGTCGATCACGCTCAACGGCGACCCGGACACGAGCCTCGTGCTCGGCCCCTCCGATTCATTCTCGGTCCCGGCCGGCGCATGGCGGGAGTTCCGCTGCCTCGAAGCGGGCGAGACCACCGCAACCGAGGAAACCGGAGAGCTCCTGGTGATCAACGCGGGCGACGACAGGGTGCGCCTCGAATGGGCGCCCGAGGTTTCCGCCGCTGCTCACGACGCCGGCCGGGTCATCGACCCCAACGGATACATCGCCCCCACAGCCGTCATGGAAGACGCCGCAGAGGACGACTGACCACGCGAGAGTGGGGAGCCGCATCGGCGGATCCCCACTCTGGGCCCTCCCGCTTGCCACCATCCACAAGGAATGTCGTCATGCCCTGCCCCGCCACCCGACGTGAAACCACTCTCTCCCTCATGCTCCGCACGGGGGACCACTGCACCGAAACCGGGTGGTGGACTGCGGTCGGGCACGACAGCGCACGCTTCGTCACAGAGGGAAGCCTCATGCCCTCCTTCGAAGGACATGCCGTCCTCTGGGACACGCACACGACGCATACCTGCACCTCATGCCCAGCCCAGAAATGATCCAGACTGGCCCGAGGGCACGTGTCGCCGGCAGCCGGCCGACAGTTCCACCACGACTTTGCATCGGCCCTGGGGCAACACCCTTGTCGTGAGGAAGCTGGACCGTCTCGGCCGGAGCGTGAAAGACCTTCTGGACTTCGCCGGCGGGCTGAACGAGCGCGGCATCGGTTTCGTCAGCCTCACCGATGCGATCGACACCACCACGGTCTCCGGGCGCTTCTTCTTCAACGTGATGGCCTCCCTCGCCCAGATGGAGCGGGAGCTCATGGTCGAACGCACCCAGGCCGGCCTGCAAGCTGCCAGGGAACAAGGCAGGATCGGAGACCGCAAACGACTCATGACGGAGTCCAAGGTCCGCTCCGCCCGCATGCTCCTCAACCAGGGGACACCGCCCCGGGAAGTTGCCAGCAGCCTCGGCGTCTCCGTCCCCACCCTCTACCGGCGGGTCCCGGCCATGGGGACCGCGGAGGCCTTAGGGCTCGCACATAAATTATTTCGGTTCATCCGGGCGTGTCGTTTTCTCCTTCGGAGCGGCGGTTACGGTGTAGTTCCAGTCG
>NZ_RWKQ01000037.1 GCF_003946885.1 Specibacter cremeus
CGTCACCATGACGACCAAACCCACCAATCCCATCGGCATCCAAGGCGACGCCGCCATCGTCAAATAACGCGACGGTCAACACCTCGGCGGCGACGAACGCGTGGGTACCGCACTCGGCCATCGCCACCACCCGCGCCTTGGGAAACGCCGACCGGTTCGCCCCGGACCCGGCATACCCGAACTCGGCCGCGTTGGCCGGCGTGTCGGGCACCTCCACCTCGAACCCGTCGATCGCCAACAGCCGCCACCGGCGCAGGAACGATCCCCGCGCCGCGCCCAAGGCCGCCAGCTCCGCGACCGGCGACGCGTCCCCGGCCACCGGCCCGCAGATGCGTTCGAACAGCTCGGGAAACACGTCTGGCCCCAGCCGTTTCCGGGCCTGCGTGATCGCGCTCGAGGTCGGCACGCTCCAGGTCGCGTCCCAGCAGCCGAACCGGTCCAGCGACCCGGTCACCTTCGCCGCGACCTCCTCGTAGTCGTCCTCGGCGAACAAGCACAACCCCAACGTCAGGTACGTGATCACATGCGCCGGCAGCTTGCCATCTGGAGCGTACCCGGTTTGGTGGACACGGTTGGGGTTGGTCCGGGTTCCCGACTGTAGGAGACTACTTTTATGGGTTCCACTCGCAGGAGCTTCACCGATGAGTACAAGCGCGACGCGGTGGCGTTGATTACCGACGGCGGTTATACCGTGGCGGCCGTTGCGAAGAAGCTTGAGATTAGCGAAACAACGATGAGGAAGTGGATGAAGAAGGTCCAACCGGATCCGGCCAAGACTCTTGAAAAGCCGTTGACCGAGTCCGAGAGGACGGAGCTGCAGCGTTTGCGCCAGGAAAACGCGAAACTTGCAATGCAGCTTGACTTTGCAAAAAAAGTATCGACCTGGTTCGCGAAAGGCCAGCAGTGATCTTTGCTGCCATCGCGGGCTGGGCTGATTCCGATGAGTACGACGTCTCCTTCATGTGCGCGGAGCTGGGCGTGTCGACCTCCGGCTACCATGCCTGGCGGGGCCGGGGGCCCAGTGCCCGCCAGGTCGAGGACGAGCAGATCCTCGCCGAGATCCGCACCGCGCACGAGGAGCTGGACGGCAACCCCGGGGTGCGGCGCACCTGGGCCCACCTGACGGCCGCCGGCCGGCGCATCTCGCCCAAGCGCGTGCACCGGCTGATGCGTGCCGCCGGGCTGGAGGGCCGGCACCCGAAGGCGTGGAAGGCCACCACGGTGGCCGGCGAGGACCCGGTGAACGCCCCGGACCTGATCGGGCGCCACTTCACCGCCGCCGAGCCCAACACGGCCTGGTGCGGGGACATCACCTACATCAAGACGTGGGAGGGGTGGGCCTACCTGGCCACCGTCATCGACCTGCACTCCCGGGCCCTGGTGGGCTGGGCCCTGGATACGCACATGCGCACCTCGCTGGTCACCGACGCCCTGGACCTGGCCCTGGCCCGGCGGGCGCCGACCGCGCCGGTCATCTTCCATTCCGACCGCGGCACGCAATACACCTCGGGAGAATTCGCCGACTATTGCGTGAACAACAAGATCATCCGCTCCCTCGGAAAGACGGGAATCTGTTACGACAACGCGGTGTCCGAGTCATTCTTCGCGACCTACAAGAAAGAACTCATCCACACCAAGCCCTGGCCCGACATGAAACGCCTCCGCCGAGAGACATTCCTCTGGATCGAAGGCTACTACAACACAAAACGACGTCATTCAACGCTCGGCTATTTGACACCCGCGGAATATGAGCTAGGCTATAAAACAATACACGAACTCGCGGCCTAACCCCGAGTCCACAAAAGCGGGAACACTCCAATCCGACCTGCGCTCCTTACGCCCACACACCGAGACGGCCTCATCCACTACGTCCCGCGGCACCGCGTCGACCAACACACCCAACGTCACCTGATCCGGACACACCACTGTTGAACCCATGACCGACCATCCCAGCACACCCGCCAGCCCCACCCCTCACGACACGCCGGACACCCCACCGATTACGCTACGTGGCATTGGGCCTGCGCCCAGCCCGGAACACGGCCGGCATGTCCTGCGCCCAGCGGGCGATCGCGGCTAGCGACCGTGCACCGGCGGCCATCGGAAGCCACCGCCACCGTCAGCACGGTCGCCAGCGGGTGCCGCGCACCCCGCCGATCCCGCGGATCCGAAAGCGTACGAGAGCACCTGCCAGAGATCGATCCGGCCCAGCAGGCCGGTCCCCAGGTCGGACGAGACGGATTGGCCATCGGGGGCAGAAATGACGGATGATACGGGTGCTGGCACGGCAGACTCCAGGACGCGTGAACAGCTTGGAACACCTCCCACGATCCGACCGGATGCCGTGCCCGTGCCGCTTTACACCCCCACCCGGAGTGTCGTCACCCCGCCACACCGACAGACCGATTTTGAACAGGCCTTGAAGCCCTGGCCCTGATGAAACCCCGCTTCATGAAAGATCGAGGTTAATACGTCAGCTCCTCGCCGAAGACTTTGCAGACGTCCCGGGGTCGGGTTGGCGACGGTCTCAACAAGTCGACCTACTTACGTAGTCCTTAGCACGTAATCCAAGTGGTTTTCAAATCAAATCGGCACTGTATTGAATAACACCGAAGGTTCAATTGAAGCACCACTAATCTGCACCAGAAGCGTCGAGGCCATCGGCACCATGCTCGTCCAGGCGGGAGACGTACCAGTGCCATTCCATCCAGTGTAATCTAGCGTGTAAGTCGCAATCAAATCGCAACAACCTTGGTTATTCGGCTTTATCTGATAGATTTTGAATACATACTCCAGAGCCCCAATATATCCATTTCCACCCCGATACCAGACTGCTTGACACGCCCGAGAGTATCGAACATCGCCGCCAGCATAGTATCCAATGGTAACGCCATCAGCAGAGCACCCTGACGCCTGAGGGTCCACCCCCCTGCAGGCATTCCCCGAGCACGTAGCTGCCTGCGCTGGAGATATTTGCATGGAGAGCGCCATCCACGCAACCACACCAATCGATAAAACAGCACGAATAAGCTTCCCAAAACGCAATCTATTCATTATTCGATTCCCTATTCTTTAATTTAGTGATTGAGGTTTATTCAAAAACCGTCGAAATCAATCAAGGCGACGAGCGCGTTCTAAGTGTCAAATGATGACTTTCTTGAAAGAATGGATTTAGCGGAACCTACCTCCAAGAAGTCCGCCACAAATGTATCATACAACAGAGTTCAGCAAGGCCGCCATCACCGAGATTTGCGCACGGGTCACGGAATTGTTTCCGGTAAAGGTAACGCGTGACCGGCCGGAAACCCGTCTTCGGTCTGTTCCGGTCCGTGACCGCCACCCTGAGGTACTTGCGCCGCAATCATGTGCAACAAGAACTGGCCAAATTCCACGACGCCTCGCAATCGAAGATCTCGCGCACCATTGCAGCCTTCGTGCCGATGCTCAAGGCCGTGTTCGCGGACTGGGTCCCGACCGCTGACGACCTCGGCCCGCAGGCGCAGTACATCATCGGCGGCACGCTCCTGCCCTGCTGGTCCTGGCATGGCCATGCCCGAGCTCCACTCGGACAAGCACCACACCACCGGCGTCAGCGTCCAACTCGCCTGCACCCTGGCCGGCCACCTAGCCCGGGTCTCGAATCCGCTGCCCGGCTC
Source organism: Specibacter cremeus (assembly GCF_003946885.1). Classification (GTDB taxonomy): domain Bacteria; phylum Actinomycetota; class Actinomycetes; order Actinomycetales; family Micrococcaceae; genus Specibacter; species Specibacter cremeus. The sequence continues at coordinate 3,657 of NZ_RWKQ01000037.1, forward strand.
AGTCCACGATGTGAAGGCCCTCCGAGAGTCCGGACTGCTAGACGTGCCGCCGACGGAAACGCGCCACAGCACCTGGGCGATAAGGGCTATATCGGCGTGGGCATGATCACCCCGACACGCAAACCCGTCTACCGGTCGCTCGCGGACGAGGAAAAATACTTCAACCGCCAGGTCAATCAAGTTCTTTACCAGATAGAGCGGACGATCGCGAATCTCAAGACCTGGCGGATCCTCCACACCGGCTACCGCCGCCGTTACGAAACATTCACCGACACCATCGCCGCAATCATCGGCCTAGAATTCCATCGCCAGGCGTTTTGAATAAGCCTCATAGGGTCAGTGGTGTCCGAGTAGTCCGTCTGGCCTTGACCATTGTCGACTCGGATCGTATCCCAAGTCGACTATTTCCCATGAAGCCAAGGACCAGGGTCCATCGAGTCAACAGGCAATCCCTGTTTGCGACGCTTACGCTCTTCGCCAACAGCTCGGAAGAATGGAATCGCGAACAAAATGGCCAGGACCACAAAGCAGATCACCGATGCGCCGAGTACGCTAATCGGAATGATGAAGAAGAGACTGGAAGGTTGAGGCCTGGTCGTAAGGACGATTGATATGATAGCGACGGCTTCTATAATTCCAATGCCCCAACTAAGGAGCATGAAATTCTGGTAACGGTTGAAGTAGTACCGACTCTTATTCCCCAGTTTATTAGGTCCCAGGGGGCCCGCTGGTCTCATCTCTTACCGCACCCTTCGGAAGTCTCTTGCCCACCGCTCTGCCCCTCAGCAGAACGAGTTGTCGCCCCTGCACCCAATCCTCCACCGAAGACATCAATGCCAGGGCCCATGTCGTCTATAATTTTAGCCGCTGTGTCGAAGGTTTCTACAAATTTCGGAATCTTTGCGACAAATCCGATGCCTCCAGTTGCAACCCCGAGTCCGTCCAACGCCAGCGAGGTCGCATCCCATTGACCGGAAATGCTTTCTGCTGCGATGTCTGAGCCCAAAGTTACCAACGAGGCGGTCTCTGCCACACCCTCGGCAACGACAGCGCAGGCACCTCCGACCACTGTTTCGAAGGCGGCGGCACAACCGACCGCCACTAGCGACGCAGCCACAGCGACTATTCCAGCGCCGATGGCCACATTTGACCAAAAGTTCGAGTCGTTCCACCAGTCGAGTCCTGTGGGGTCGCTACGGTTGATCGGGTTGTTGCCGGTGTAGGCGTAGCGTTGGCCGGTTCGTTGGTAGGCGGGGTCGGTGCTGGTGAAGGCGGCGGTGGCGGGGTCGTAGTAGCGGGCGCGGAGGTAGTCGAATCCGGTGATGAGGTCGTGGTAGGCGCCGGTGAATCCGAGGGGTGTGGTGGTGGTTCCGGTGTGTCCGGTGAGGATGCCGTAGGCGTCGTAGGTGAAGGCGGCGACCAGGGCGCCGGTGGCGTTGGTGATGGCGCGGATGGTGTCCAGGGCGTCGGTGAGCAGGAAGTTCACCGTGCTGCCGGTGATTTGTTCGAGGGGTTTGCCGCCGGGTCCGTAGATCCATTGGTTGGTGCCGTCGCCGAGCAGGTTCGGGGTGGGGTTGTCGTCCCAGGTGAATTGGGTGGTGGTCCCGCTGGTCTCGGAGGTGCGGAGCCCGGTCGCGTCGTAGGTGTAGCTGGCGGTCCCGGTGCTGGTGGTAGCGGCGGTAAGTTCGTCGGCGCCGTTGTAGGTGTAGGTGGATGCGGTCCCGGTGGCGGGGGTGGTTTTGGTGCGGTTGCCGTCGGCGTCGTAGCCGTAGGTGGTCGCCCCGGAGGGTGTGCCGGCGCAGGTGGGGCTGCCGACGGTCGTGGTCGTGGACCAGCAGGGCTGGTTCGCGGGGTCGTAGGCCAGGGTTCCGCTGCGCAGGGTGGTCGCGTCGGCGGCCCCGTCGTAGGCGTAGGTGCTGGTTGCCCCGCCGGCGACGGAGGTCGCGAGTTGCTCATTGGCCGTGTACGCGTAGGCTTGCACGCCGCCGGGGAGCCCGGCCGGGGTTTGCGCGGTGACCTGGTTGGCGTTGTCCCGGGCGTAGGCCAGGGAGGCGAGGGTCGTGGTGGCGGTGGCGAGGGTTTGGGTGGTGAGGGTGTCGGCGGTGCTGAACGTGTTGGTCACGGTGGTGCCGTTGGGGTAGGTGATGGTGCCCAGTTGCCCGTCGGGGGTGTAGCCGAGGCTGGTTTTGTTGCCGGCGAAGTCGGTGACCGTGGCCAGCCGGCCGTCGGTGTCGAAGGTTTGTGCCACGGGGGTGGGTTGCCCCGGGTAGGTGATGGAGGTTTGGTGGCCGTCGGCGTCGTAGCCGTAGGCGACGGTTGCCCCGGCCCCGTTGGTGTGGGAGAGGATGTCGCCGAAGTCGTCATAGGTCATGGTGCTGGTGCCGGAGGCGTCGGTCATGGTCAGTTGGCGCCCGTCGGGATCGTAGCTGATGTTGCTGATCGCCGGGGTGGTGTCGGAGTAGGTGGCCGAGGTTTTCTGCCCGTCCGGGGTGTAGGTGAAGGTCGTGGTGACGCCCTTGGCGGTTTGCAGGCTGGTTTCCAGCCCGGCCGGATCGTAGGTGATGGTGGTGGTGCGGTTGTTCGGGTCGGTCGAGGTGATGCGGCGGCCCTGCCCGTCGTAGGTGGACGAAGTCGTGTGGCCGGTCCCGTCGATGGTGTCGGCCACGTGCCCGTCCGGGGTGTAGTCGGTTGTCGTGGTGGACCCGTCCGGGGCCTTGGCGGTGGTTGGCTGGTCGGCGGCGTTGTAACCGGTTGTCGTGGTGTTGTTGTTCGCGTCGGTGCTGCTGGTCTGGTTCCCGTCCGCGTCGAAGACGGCCCGGGTGGTGTGCCCGAGCGGGTCGGTGCTGGCGGTGACGTGGCCGTGAACATCGCGGGTGTAGCTGATGGTCCCGGGCGCCGGCGGGGTGAGGGTGTTGCGAATCGAGGAGCCTTGGGTCAGCCACAGGCTGCCGTCGCTGCGCACGTCAAGGATGTCGGGGACCTTGTCCCCGTCGAAGTCCCCGAGGCCGAGCAGGGTGTCCGTGGCCGTGTAGGCCAGGGCCGGGATCGCGACGGCGGTCTTGACCATCGGGGAGGTGCCCCCGTTCCCGGCGTAGAACAGGGTGGATCCGTCGGCCTTGACACCGATCAGGTCCGGGTGGCCGTCGCCGGTGATGTCGCCGGCGGCGATGATCTTACTGAAGATGTTCCAACCGGTCCCTACCTGGACCGGGGCGGAGAACGTGGGCGTGGCGCCGGAGTGGATGGGATACAGCCAGAGTTTGCCGGTTGAATCGACGGCCAGGAGGTCCGGGACGCCGTCGCCGTTCATGTCCCCGGCGGCGATGATCTTGGTGAAGCCTCCCCAGCCGGTCCCCACCTGGACCCGGGCGGAGAACGTGGGCGTGGCGCCGGCGTGGGCGGCGTAAAACCACAGCTTGCCCGTGGAGTCCAGGGCGAGCAGATCGGAAACCTTGTCGCCGTTGATGTCCCCGACGCCGAACACCTGCGGGTAGATGCTCCACCCGCCACCGACGGTGACCGGGGCCTTGAACGCCGATTGCGGGGTCAGTGTTCCGGTGCCGACGTTGAGCAGCAGGTTGCTGTTGGATGTCTTGTCCACCGTGAGCAGGTCCGGGTGGCCGCCGCCGGTGAGGTCCCCGGCGGCCAGGACCTGCGCATAGTTCTGCCACCCGGTGGCGCCCACTTGGACGGAGGTTGGGGTCAGCGGCCCTGTCGCCGCTGGTGAGGATGTGCAGGGCGGGGTGACGCCCTTGGCCGTGCTGGCCGGCGGGACCGTGCAGTTGAGCTGCCCGCGCCCGGTGTCGTACCCCATCAGGGTCTTGTCCCCGGTCGGGGTGGTGGTGGAGATTTTGTCACCGAAGGCGTCGTAGGTGTAGGTGGTCGTGTTCCCGTTCGGGTCCTTCACCGCGGTCAGCTCGCCCGGGTGGGCCGGATCCGCGTAACTGTAGGAGGTTTGGCGGACCACGGTCGCCGGCGGTGGGGTGCCGGCCTGGTTCCCGTCGGCGTTCTGGCTGACGTGGAACTGCTGCGTCACCGACGGCGTCCCGGCGCCCGTGTAGGTGGTGGTGGTTTCCAGCCCGGTCGGGGAGACGCTTTGAAGGAGGTGCCCGGCCGTGTCGTAGAGGGCGCTGGTCGTGTTCCCCTCCGGGTCCGAGGAGGCGATCTTGTTCCCGTACTGGTCGTAGGAGCTGGTGGAGGTGTTCCCGTCGGGATCGGTCACCGTGGCGATACCCAGGGTGACCGGGTCGTAGCTGTACGTCCAGGTGCCGGCCTGCGCCGTCCCGGCGCCCCGGGTTTCGGAGGTCAGCAGCGCATTCGCATCATAAGTGTCGATGGTCTTGTGCCCGGCCGGGTCGGTGGTCAGTGTTTGCCCGGCCGCCAAGCCCGCCGCGGCGTTGGGACCGTAGGTGAACGTGGTGGTTTGGCCTGTCGGGGTGGTCTGGGAGGTGACCCGGTCGGCGCTGTCATAGACCATGGACGTCACCGGCGCCGGCGTGAGCGTTTTGCCGTAGTTGTCCGGGCTGCGCATCGAGGACATCAAGTGCGCGGCGGTGTAGCCGTACTGGGTCCGGTCGCTGTTGTCCGGGCTGCCGGCGGTGCGGATGCTGCCAACCCCGTACACGTCGGTCAAGTTGCCGTTGCCGTCGTAGCCGTAATCGACCTCACGGCCGCTCTGGTCCTTCACACCGGTGATGTGGGTGCCCGTCCAGGCGAAGGTGTAGGTGCGTCCGCCCGGGTCGCTCACGGTGGTCAGGTGCCCGTTCGCATCGTAGGCAAGGGTCGTCCAGTACGGGGGTGACGCTTTGACCCCGGCCAGATCGGTTTCCGCGCTCAGCCGGCCCGTGCCCGTATCAAAGGTGAAGAATTGGGTGCCGCGACGCACATACGAATACGTCGACCCGGTCTTCGTCAGCGTCGCGTCGTAGCGTGGCGCCGACGGGGTGTACGTGGTTCCGGTGAGGGTGAAGGGCACCACGGAGCCGTCTTCTTGATGGATGGCCACGTTCCCGGCGCCGTCGGTGACCGCGGAGAGCGCATAATTATCCGTCCACCCCCACCCGAACGGCCCGTTGACCGCATTCGCCCCGTTGGGGCCGGCCGCGTCGGCCTGCGCGGAGGCGTAGGAACGGGTGACGGCCAACGGGTCGCCCAGGCCGGGGGTGGACAGGTCGGTGAAGGAATCACCGAAATAGCCGGTCGCGGTGTTCACCGGGTCTCCCGCGGTGCGTTGCACACAGCCACAGTTCACCCACGCGGGGTTGGACCCCTTCGGTTCGTCTTGGACACCGACGGGCCCGCCGATCGGTGCGCCGGGCGTGCCGCCCATGGGAATGAACGCGATCGCGTCATAGGCGACATCGTACCCGCCCGGCGTCATGTTGCTGGCATTGCTCAGCGTGACATTCCCGCCCGGGGACATCGCGATCGTCGCGATCGTCGCCCACTGCTCGGATCCCCAGTCCTGGTTCACCCGGAACTTCCACGGCGCCGCGCCGCCGCCCGGGTTGACCGTGTAGACGACGTCGGTCGCCGACGCACCGGTGGCCGGGAAGTGGATCTTGATCGTGTAGTACTGCAGGCTGGGCAGGTTCGGCGTCCACACGCCGGTGTCGATGACCTGCGGCTGGCTGGCCGGTTGGGTGTGCGTGAAGAGAATACGGCCGCCGAATCCGACCCCCAACTGGTGTGTGTCGATCTGGCCCACCGTGACCCCGGTGGGGTCCTTCCCATAGGTCATGGCGAAGGAGCCGTTGCTGGCCCAATTCCCGGACCCGCAGCCGGCAAGATTCAGCGGCGGGGAGGACTCGTCGTCCACGATGATCGGGGGCCCGCCCGGGCCGCTCGGGACGGTGGCATCAAGGGTGCACGTCGGCGGGTGCGGATCCGGGTAAGACGGCTCGGTGGATCCCGCCCCGTATTCGTACGCCGAGGTCGCACACGTGCTCGAACAGGTGCCAATCCAGGTCACGGGCTGGTGCCACCAGCACTCATAATCACCCAGGGCGCAGTACGCCCCGGACGAATCACTCGGATTGCAATGGTTCGTGCTGTCACACATCGAGTTCACGCCCGGGATTTGCGGCCAACTTGCCCCGTGGTAGTCCGGCGTCGCGTAGCCGTAGTAGCCGTAGCGGATGATCGGGCTCGCCATCCACCCGAGCACCCGTTCCTGGTACGGCCAATCACCCGGGTGCGCGGCGTCCGCGTACGTGCTCTGCAAGAACGGCGCCCGGTTCGGCGGATAGGACGGGTTGCGCGGGTTGTTCGACCAACCCAGCCCCCACGTCCCGTCCGGCCCCGTGCACGTGGGCCCCGGGGTGCACCCGGTCGTGTTCCCGAACGCCGCCGTCGGCTGGATGCCGCTGTTGTACGCCCACAGGGCGAAGTACCAGTTCTCCAACTTCGCCGGGTCCGCGTTGTTCGCCGTGACCCCGGCCTCGTAGAGCTGATTCCACGTCGCCTCAAGGATCTGCAACCCGGCGGCAATGTTCTCCTGGTAGTCGGCGGCGATCTTCATCTGCCCATGGGCGGAAATCGTGGTATCCCCGGCATGCATGCCACTGGTGACCTGGGCCAGGCCGTACCCGCAATCCGCGTTCGGGTAATCGATCCGGTCAATGCTGCCCGGGACGCCATAATAGTCGGCGATCAACGGGTCCGCCGCGATGCCCGGCAGGGCATGCCACGACGCCTGGTCGAAATTGGACTCCTGCGCCAGGACGCCCAGCATCACCGACCGCGGAACCGTGGACGCCGCTGTCGTGGAGGGATGCTCCAAAGGAATCGGTGCGAAGTCATCACTGGGCGAGTAACTCGCCAGGCCCATGTTCGCGAAATTGGCCGGCCGCGCATACGGGGCCCCGGACAGCAGACCCTGCTCGGCCATCTGCACCGCCCAATTGACCTGCGCGTTCGAAGGCTGCATGACCTGCATGGTCGGATCCAACCGCCCGACCGCACACGTCGGCGTATCAGTCGTACCGGCCAGACGAACCGACGAACCCTTCCCCAAAGCCCCCGACGTGGTCAGTTCCACCGATGTCTTGATGACCGGCTTCCCGCCCGAGCCCCCGGCCGCCTTCTCCCGGGGTGCGATCGTGTTGTGTTCACTGGCCGCACCGCCGGTCCCGGCGGCACCCGCCGGAACGAACGACGCCACCGCCGTGCTCACCGACCCGACCGTGGGATCGAAGGGCCGATCAACACGGGATCCCGTTGCCGTGGCAACCGCCTCACCCGCCGTGACGGCACCCGTCTGGCCGGTACCCGCCTTCTGCGCCGCCGTGGTGCTGGGTGGGGGCGCCTGCTGGGAACCGAAGATCGCATCCCCGTTCAACGACGCCCCGTCGGCCGCCCCACTCAACCCGGAGGAATCGACACTCTTCACCAAAGCGGATGAGGGAGCCGCGCCCAGGCCCGTGACCGTGTTCGTCCCGGCCCGGCCGCCGAAAAGCGCCACCTTGCCCACCGGGCCCTGGCCCAGAACGCCCAGATGCCGGCCGTCAAAATGCAACAGCTGGGAGGCGCCCCTGCCGGCCGTGACGCTGAGGAGATCAACGCCACCGTCACCGGAAGGCCGGAGATTGAACGGCGTCCCCGCCACCCGTGCCAGCGTTATCGGTTTGACCGGCCGAGAACCCGCTCCCCGTCCCGGGATCTTGACAAGGGCCGACCCCAGCACGCCCACCACACCATTATCGGTCGGCACCGCCGAGGTCACCTGACCGGCCACCACGGTCGAGGACGCGACCTTGCCCGCCGCCAGGTCAACGGAAACCAGCCCCGTCGTCTGCTCGTCAGCGCCCAGGCTCAACGAGAACACGGCCGTATCCGCCGCCCCGCACCCCGGGGAGTAGTATTTCAGCCCCACCCCGCTCACCACCGGCGTGACCTTGCCCGTGGCCAGCGCCACCACATAGCCGAACGCACCATGGTCACGCGCCGCCGATAGATTCACGGCCGGGGCCGCGAGAACCGCCACCGCCGCGTACTTCCCATCCCCCGACAGGCACTGATAGCCCGTCCACGACGACGCATCAACACCCTGAGGCTTGATGACCGCCAACGACCTCCACGCAAAACCCCCAGATTCCCGGCCGACCTGCACATGGTAGCCGGCCGAATCACCAAACCCCGAGACCGCCACGTCCGGGGACGACGCGGCCCCCGCACCGAAATCCCGGGCCACAACCGAGGCCGCCGCCACGGTCCCCTGACTCTGCCGGGCCGGGGACGGCTGGGTCGGCACCGCGGCCTGCACCATGGAGGCACTCAGCAAGGTGCTCAGAACCGAGCAACCAAGGACCAACGCAAGAACGGCAGTAACCCGTGGCATCCGGGACAGAAACCTGAACATGGCAGACTTTCGGTACGTGGTAAAGATAGGGAATGGCTACGTCCAGCCCCGAAGAACAAGCCAACGAAGGCGGATGTGTATAGCGCCTCCCACATGGGATCACGCCAACACCACGGATCCGCGCAACCGGACCCAAATAATTCAGCGTGTCCACGCCCGCGACGAATCACGTGAACGTTAAGACACCCGCCCCTGGCCCCTCCCAACTGGTGGACAGTAGATGCTCGTTTCGAGTGGATTTCGAGCATCTACTGTCCATCCCTTCGCCCTCCCAACGCTCGCAAGCTCGCGTCGGGACCCTCGGGCGAGTGGGCCCAAGTTGGGTGGTGGCGGGCACGCAACGGACCCCGAACGTGGAATAGTGTCGTGGGGTAACAAAGTGAGGCGGCATGGCGAATACTTCCAACACGACATTCCTTGACTCGATCCGCAGGGTGGCGCCACACGTGCGCCCCATTCTCCCCCGGCTGCTGCTGGGCATGTTCTCGGCACTCGCCGCCAGCATCGTGGCCCTGGCCATCCCGCAGGTGTACCGGATCCTGATCAACACGGCCCTGCAGCCGGGAACCGGCAGCGAGGGCCTGTGGGCGGCAGCCGCCGTCGTCCTTGTCCTGGGCATGCTGGAGGCGGCGTTCATCGCCATGCGCCGCCAGTTCGTCATCGTGCCGGCCACCACGGTCGAGAAGACCATGCGCACCGCGTTCTACCGGCACCTGCAGGACTTGGCCGTCGAATTCCACGACCGGTGGGCGTCCGGGCAACTGCTCAGCCGCGCCATGAGCGACCTGAACTTCATGCGCCGCTGGATGGCGTTCGGGGCGATCATGCTCGTGGCCACCACATTGACCGTCACGATCGGCGTGGTGCTGATGTTCACGCTGAGCTGGCAGCTGGGGCTGATCTTCCTGGCCGCGGCCGTGCCGATCATGGTCGTCGGGTTCCGCTTCCGCCGCACCTACGGGCTGGTCAGCCGGCGCAGCCAGGACCAGGCCGGCGACCTGGCCACGGCCGTCGAGGAGTCCGTGCACGGCATCCGCGTGCTCAAGGCGTTCGGGCGCGGCCGCGAGGCCCTGGACGCGTTCGCCGGGCAGGCCGCCGAACTGCGCGAGACCGAGATCCACAAGGCGAAGTCCCTCGCGGTCTTCTCCCTGGTCGTGACGCTGCTGCCGGAGCTGGCACTGGGCACCGGGCTGGTCGTGGGCGTCCTGCTCGTGGCGCACGACGGGCTGAGCGTCGGCGCGCTGGTCGCGTTCTTCGCCACGGCCGCCGTCGTCGCCGGTCCCGTGGAGGCGATGGGCCCGCTGATGGCCATGACCCTCACGGCCAAGACCGCCATCGACCGGCACTACGAGGTCATGGACGCGCCCAACACCATCACCGATCCGGCCGTTCCGCTTGAGCCCACGGGCGTGCGCGGGGAGCTGCGCTTCAACGGCGTGCGCTTCCGCTACCCGGGCACGCCGGCGGACCGGCCGGACGTGCTCGACGGCGTCGACCTGGCCCTGCGCGCGGGTGAGACGATGGCGCTGGTCGGGGTCACCGGCTGCGGCAAAACGACCCTGCTGTCCCTGGTGCCGCGCCTGTACGACGTCACCGCCGGCTCCATCACGCTGGACGGCACGGACCTGCGCGACCTCCCGCTGGACGCGCTGCGCACGCACGTGTCCGTCGCGTTCGAGGACACGACGCTGTTCTCCGACTCGGTGCGCGAGAATGTGCTGCTCGGCGCCGCCACGCAGCCCGGCATGTCCGACGACGACGTGCTGGCCCGGGCATTGGAGGTCGCCCAGGCGGGGTTCGCGTATACGCTGCCGGACGGGGTGGACACGCTGATCGGCGAGGAGGGACTGAGCCTGTCCGGTGGGCAGCGCCAGCGCATCGCCCTGGCCCGGGCCATCGCGGCCGCGCCGCGGGTGCTGGTGCTCGACGACCCGCTCTCGGCCCTGGACGTGAACACCGAGGAGCGCGTGGAGGCGCGGTTGCGCGCGGTGTTGGAGGGCACGACGACGTTGATCGTCGCCCACCGCCCGTCGACGGTGGCGCTGGCCGACCGGGTGGCGTTGCTGCGCGACGGCCGGATCGACGCCGTCGGCACGCACTCCGAGCTGCTCGCCTCCAACGCGCACTACCGGTATGTGCTGGCCAGCCTGAGCGAGGAGCCGCGCGACCTGGACACCGAGCTGGAGGACAAGGACGACGAGTTGATCCGGGACTGGGAAGCGGACGAGGAACAGGAGGCCCGCGCGTGAGCCCGGGTACAGCCGATGAGGACAACGTCCACCTGTCCAGGGAGGACAGCAAGGCCGTGCGGCGGCGCTCCGTGCAGTTGCTTGGCTCGCTGCTGCGCCCGGTCCGGGGCAGGTTCCTCGTCACGGTCGCCCTGGTGGTGCTGTCCCAGGCGGCGCGCGCGGCCGGGCCGCTGCTGATCGCGTACGGGATCGACCATGGCCTGCCGGCGCTGACGGGGTCCCGGGATCCGTGGCCCCTCGCCCTCACCGGCGGCGGCTACATCGTGGCGGCGATCGCGGCGGGCTGGCTGACGGCCGGCTACCTGACGGCCACGGCCCGGCTGAGCCAGGCCATGCTGTTGGACCTGCGCATCCGGGTGTTCCGGCACACGCAGCGGCTGAGCCTGGAGTTCCACGAGAACTACACGTCGGGGCGCATCATCTCCCGGCAGACCTCGGACCTGGAGGCGTTACGCGAGCTGCTGGACTCCGGCGTCTCGTCGCTGGCCTCCGGGGCCATGTTCATGCTGTTCACGGCCGTGAGCATCTTCACGCTTGACTGGCGCACCGGCATCATCGTGCTGTTGGCCGGGATCCCCATGTACTTCCTGGCCCGCTGGTACCAGATCCGCTCACAGATCGCCTACCGGGCCTCCCGGGTCGTCTCGGCGCGCCTGATCGTGCACTTCATCGAGACCATGACGGGCATCCGGGCCGTGAAGGCGTTCCGCCGCGAGCAGGCGAACGCGGCCACGTACGACGACCTGGCCGAGGACTACCGCAAGGTGACGGTTCGTTCGATCAACCTCAACGGCGTGTTCCAGCCCGGCCTGGTGCTGATCGGCAACCTGACGGTGACGGCCGTGCTGCTCGAGGGCGGGTTCCGCGTGCTCGGCGGCGGCATGGCCGTCGGCACGCTGCTGGCGCTGTTGCTGGCCACGAAGCGGTTCTTCCAGCCGGTGGCGGACATGGCCATGTTCTACAACTCGTTCCAGTCGGCGCAGGCGGCGCTGGAGAAGGTGTCCGGCCTGCTGGCCGAGACGCCCACGGTCCGCCCACCGAAGACACCGGTCCCGCTCCCCCACCCGCGCGGGGAAATCGACTTCACGGACGTCGAGTTCGGCTACGGCGACGGCCCCGTGATCCTGCCCCGAATGTCCCTGCACATCCCCGCGGGCCAGACGGTCGCCGTCGTCGGCCAAACCGGTGCGGGCAAGTCGACGCTGGCGAAGCTGATCGCCAGGTTCTACGACGTCAGCGCGGGCTCGCTCACGCTGGACGGGGTGGCGCTACGCGACCTGTCCCCGACGGACCTGCGCCGCGCCATCGTCATGGTCACGCAGGAGGCGTTCCTGTTCTCCGGCTCCGTGGCGGACAACATCGCCCTGGGCAACCCGCGGGCCGGCAGGGCGCAGATCGAGGCGGCGGCGCGGGCAGTCGGCGCGCACGAGTTCATCGCGTCGCTGCCGGAGGGGTACGACACCGATGTGAACAAGCGCGGCGGCCGTGTCTCCGCCGGGCAGCGGCAGCTGATCTCGTTCGCCCGGGCGTTCCTGGCGAACCCGGCCGTGCTGATCCTGGACGAGGCGACGTCATCGCTGGACATCCCATCGGAGCGCGCGGTGCAGCACGGTTTGCGGCAGCTGCTGGGAGCCGGGAATGGCGCCCCCTCCGCGGGCCGGACAGCGTTGATCATCGCGCACCGCTTGTCCACGGTCGAAATCGCGGACCGCGTCCTGGTGGTGCACGACGGCCGGATCGTGGAGGACGGCACCCCGGCGGAACTGATCTCCGGCGGTGGCCGGTTCGCGGCCCTGCACGGTGCCTGGCGGGATTCGCTGGTGTGAGGGCACCTGCAGTCGGCACGATTTCGCGTTCCGGGGGGTCGTCCGTTATCCTTGAGAGGTTGCTTTTGCGGTCCTTGACGGGACGGCGGAGTGGCGAATCGGGGTGTGGCGCAGCTTGGTAGCGCGCGTCGTTCGGGACGACGAGGCCGCAGGTTCAAATCCTGTCACCCCGACCCACACGGAAAAGGGTCCTCCTTCGGGAGGGCCCTTTTCCGTTGTTCGAGCCCCGACGGCGGAGCGGGTTTCGCCGTCGGGTCAGCGTGCGCGGGGAACGGGGTGGGGCGGAAGTGTCTCTCCTCGGTGACTTCGATAACCACGTCAAGTGCGTTGACTTCGATACTGTAGTCAAATAGCCTGAAGTCATTATTGACGTCGAAAGGGCGTGTGTGTCGTGATTGTCCGTGGCGAGGTCCGCAACGCGGAAGCGCTTGGCCGCATGCTTGCGCAAGGCCGGATGTTGGAGGGGCTCACACAGCGGCAACTGGCAGAGCAGCTTGGCATCACACAGAAGTATGTGTGGGAGGTAGAACAGGGGAAGCCCGGAATCTTCACTGACCGCCTGTTTCAGATCCTGCGTACAACCGGCGTAAAGCTGTACGCGGAGCTGGAGGCGGACCGCGCGCGGCAACCCGCCGAGAACGAGTCGGAAGAATCAGCCAATGGTTAGGTTGCGGGTCGAGCTCTACGGGCACTTGATCGGGTGGTTGACCGGCACGGGCTCGCGGACCTTTGACTTCGAAACGGACCGTGCGGCGTTTGAGCACTATGAACTGGGCAGTACCGTCCTGTCCGAATCCGTTCCCTTGGAATTGCGGCCGGTCAGGGCCAAGGCGGGCCGACGTCGCAACTACTTCGCTGAGCTCCTGCCGGAGGGTCGCAATCTGGCCAATCTGGCCCGGCAAGCCGGCACACGCGAGGGCGATGTATTGGGACTTCTCACCCACTACGGTCGTGACGTTGCCGGCGCGGTGCAGATCCATGACCCGGAACAGCCAGGCGAACCTCGAACACCGCGGGCAACTCCGATTTCGGATGCCGGAATCGCCGAGCTGTTACGCGATACGGCCGCGTCCCCGTTGGGCAATGAACGTTTGTTCGGAAAGACGTCCCTGGCCGGGGTCCAGGAAAAGATCGTCCTGGCCAGGATCGACGGCGCTTGGCACCGCGCCTTGGACGGCTTCCCCTCAACTCACATATTGAAGCCTGTTTCCCGGGATTATCCGACCATCATTTTCGACGAGGAATACGGGGCACGTGCTGCCCGGCGACTTGGCCTGGTCGAGACGCGGAGCTGGTTGGAGGATTTTTCCGGACGGCCGGCGCTGGTCATCGAACGGTACGACAGGTCCCCGGCCGCACCGCTCGGTCGGATCCACCAAGAGGACATGAGCCAAGCCTTGGGGGCAGGAGGGGATGAGAAGTACCAGGAGTATGGCGGCAAGGTCAGCTTTCAGCGGGTCGCCGGGCTACTCCGGAAGAACGGCATGGCGGAGTCCACAGATCGACTGTTCCGCCAAATGGTTTTGTCGGTCGCCCTGGGGAACCTCGACATGCATACCAAGAACCTGGGACTCCTGCATTTCCCCGACACGACGACCACGCTGGCGCCGGCCTATGACATGGTTCCCATGCGGCACTTCCGCAACGATGGCCGGATGGCGCTTGCGGTCAACAGCGTCTACGCACACCAGATGATAACTCGCGACGACCTCATCGCCGAAGGCCAATCGTGGGGGCTGAACCATGTGGCGGCGAAAGTCGACGAGGCGTTGAACCTCATTGCGATGGTCGTATCCGACGAGGCGCCCGACCCACGCGCTCACGACGGGCTACAAGCCGACATCCTTGGTTTCGCGCGGAATCTGCTGGCTGGAAAGCCGACCGGCGACCTGAGCTCCCAGTGATCGGATCGGCTCAGCGGCACGGCCAGCGGTCGAGCGGCCCCGTCGGGGTCCAAGATCTCGACAAGCTCGATCACCGGCGACAGCACAAGCTCGATCACCGACAGCCCGTCCACCCGAGCCGGTAGAGTTGGACAGACCCGCCCGCCCCCTCTCAGGACAAAAGTGTGACCTCTTGGCTTGACGCGCTGCCGGCATTCCTGGCGGCCCTGCTGATGCTCGGTGCGCCCGGCGCGGTGGTCCTGGCCGTGCTGCGCGTGCGGGGGCTGGTGGCGGTGTGCGCCGCCCCGGCCGTCTCGGTGTCCATCATCGGCGTCAGCGCCATCGTGGCGCCCTGGATCCACCTGCGGTGGGGTGCGCCCGTCGTCGTGCTTGGCACGGCGATCACGGCGGCAGCGGCGTTCACCGTGAAACGCCTCGTCCCGGCCCTGCGCCCCGCCCAGCCGCGCGACCGGCGCTGGACGGTGCCCACCGCCGTCGTCGGCACGCTGGTGGCGCTGGGAATCACGACGGCAGTGCTCGCCAATGTGACGACGTCGCCGGAGTCGTTCACGCAGGGCTATGACACCGTGTTCCACCTCAATGCGACGGAAAACGTGCTGCGCACCGGCAACGCGTCCTCGTTCGCGATCTCGTCGTTCATCCTGCCCAGCGGCAGCAGCGTGTTCTACCCGGCGGCGTGGCATGGGCTCGCCAGCCTGCTCATCATCCTGACCGGCATCAGCGTTCCGGCCGCCACGAACATCCTGTGGCTGGCGGTGGCCGGGGTGGTGTGGCCGCTGGCCTGCGTGTTCCTGGTGCGCGTGCTGGCCGGACCGAACCGGACCGTGCTGGCCGCAACGGCCGTGCTGGCGGCCGTCTTCCCGGCGTTCCCCTACCTCTTGCTGTTCTACGGCAGCGCGTACCCGAACGCACTGTCCAACGCCGTGCTGCCGGTCGGGATCGGGCTCGTGCTGCTGACCCTGCGCCCGGACAGGCACGCACCCATCTCCCCGGCCATGGCCATGACGCTCGTGGTGCTGTTCCTGCCCGGCGCCGGGCTGGCCCAGCCGAACGGCGTGTTCAGCATCCTATTGGTGCTCACCCCGCTGCTGGCGGCCATGCTCGTCGGCTGGCTGCGGCGCGGATTTGGCCTCTCGCGCCGGCTCGGCTGGCTGCGCCTGGGCATCGCCGTTGCCGTCGCCGGCGGCGGAATCGGCGGGCTTTTCCTGCTCCCCCAGTTCCGCGGCCTGTTCATCTACACGAGCCCGGCGTTCCTGCCGTTCCCGCTCGCCGCGCTGCGCAACCTGACCCAGGCGCCGGATCCCGTCTGGTTCCCGTCGATCGTCCTGACGCTGCTGGTGCTGCTCGGCCTGTGGGTGTGCGTGAAGACGCACAAGCGGCGCTGGCTGGTGGCCACGCTTGCGCTGTTGGTGCTCACGTACCCGCTGACCACCGCCACCAACCTGCCGCTGGCCAACATGCTCATGGCGCCCTGGTGGGACAACCCGGAACGGGTCGCCGCCGTCATGCCGTTGGTCGCGGTGCCGCTGGCCGGCATGGGCCTGGGCGCCGTGGTCGCCTGGCTGGGCGGCAAGGTGCGTGGACGACGACGGGCACTCGCGTTGCGCTTCGGTGAGCCGGCGACGGCGGCCGTGCTCGCCGTCGTGCTCGGATTGGCGAACCCCGGTCTCGGGCAGATGCGTGACGCCCTGGCCACCATGTTCGACGTGCCGCCGGGACCGAACAACCTGGCCCAGGTGGACGCCGACGAGTTGGCGCTCATCCACCGGCTGGACTCGTTGACGACGCCCGACGATGTGCTCGCGAACAACCCGTACAACGGATCGGCGCTGGCCATGGCGCTGGCCGGGCGCACCATGCTGTTCCCGTACAGCTCGCAGAACGACCTGGACCAGGACCTGTACAACCTGCGGTTCTGGCTGAACCTGGTGGGCACCGACCCGGCGATCTGCGCGGCCGCCAAGCGCAAGGGCGTCACGTATCTGCTGGATTTCGGCACCAGCTACATCCCGGCGTTCGACAATCCCCGTTCGCTGTACCCGGGGGTGACGCTGGCGCCGGATTCGGACGCGTTCACGCTGGTCGCCCGGGAAGGGCACGCGAAACTGTACAAGTTGACCAGGTGCGGCGGCGAACCGCTGCACTGACGGCCCTTAAGCACGACCAGCCGTTAAGCACGACGCTGCCCGGTCGCCTTGTTGCGACCGGGCAGCGTTGTGAGACCTGGCTGTGGTGCGACGGCACGTAAGCCGCCGCCCGCACTATAGAAGATTACGCATCGCGTCCGGCCAGATCCACACGGCAGCCTGCACGGAGTCGGGCCAAATCCAGACCTTGGCGAACATGCCAACGAGGAGTACGCCGGCCACGAGACCAAACAGACACAGGGACAGGGCGAGCTTTTTCATGCAACCACCTTAGATGAGTGAGGAGTCCACAAGCGCTTGTTGGCCTGTTGACAACAATTGTAAAGTTATACTTGGCGGAAGTGTCAAGGGGATCCGACCTTCGACCGATCATGACGGTGTTCGACAAAGGACGTGGCACAGTGGGAAACAGCTTCGGCGACAGGCTTCGGCACGAGCGGCTGGCCCGCAGCCTGACGCAGGCGGAACTGGGCGGCCAGCTGTACTCGGCCAGCTATATCTCGCTGCTCGAGAACGGCCGCAGGGAGCCGACCGTGGATGTCATCAAGCAGCTGGCCAAGCAGTTGCAGCTCGCCCCGCACTCGATCGAGGAATGGGCCCTGCCGATCTCGCCGGAGGAGACCCAATACCTGCTCGCGTCGCTCTACGCACGCCAGGCCTGGGACACGCGCGACTACCTGGCCGCCCAGCGGTACGCCGCCGACGCCGCCCGGAAGGCCTCCGACAACCGCGACCCGGTGTCCTGGTGGAACATGGTGTACCTGCAGGCCAATGCCCTGGTGAAGAGCGGCGCCTACGCCGAATGCATCGAGGTGCTCGGGGCCCTGCTGGCGCACCCCCTCTCCACCGAGAGCGCGGGCCTGTCGGTCCGGGCGCGCCAGGTCCTTTCCACGGCCTTGATGGGCGAGGGCCGGCTGCCCGACGCCATCCGCGAGGCCACAATCGCCGTCGAGATGGGCGCCGGGAACCCGGACGAGTTCGACGCGTACACGACGGCGCTGCGCACCCTGATCGGCGCCCTGGCCGAGTCGGGGAAACTGGAGGAGGCCTGGCAGCACTGCCTGCGGCTGGCCGACGCCGTGACAAAGTCGACGCCGGCGCAGCTGGCCGGTGAAATCCACTGGGTGATCGGCAACGTGGCGTTCATGCGCCACGACGTGGCCGCCGGGCTGACGCACCATGCCCAGGCCGGCAACCTGCTCTCGCCCGCCACCGACCTGGCCCAGTGGGCGCATTTCAACAAGGCGACGGCCTGGGTGCGGCTGACCGCCGGCATCGTCGAGCCGGCCACGCTCGAGGCCATCGAACGGTGCGAGCTGGCGCAATCCGTGATCGGCGCCACCATCGCCGACCAGCTGGAGGTGAAGCTGCTGCGCGCCCGCTGGTACTACCTCAACGGCGCCCTGGACGACGCCCTCGCGCTATTGGAGGAAATCGGCGGGCAGCAGGAGCACCTGGCCAGCAACATCGCCGGCGACGCGGCGCTGCTGCTGGGCAAGACGTACAAGGCCCGCGGCCGGCTGGAGGAGGCCATGGACGCGTTCACCGCGGCGAGGGAGCACTTCACGACGGCGGGCGCCACGGACCGTGTGGCACTGGCCCTGGACAACATCCTGGAACTGCGCGCCTCCGGCCTCTCGCGAAGCCACGGCAGCGCACCCGGCACGCCCGCCTAGGGCGTACCGGCTTCGGCGGACGGGCGTCAGCGCAGGGGCGTGGGGTGCGCCGGCGGGCTACACGAAGTGGCGCCCGGTCAACCGCTCGTACGCCTCGACATAGCGGGCCCGGGTCCGCGCGACGACATCCGCGGGCAGCGCCGGGGCCGGTGCGTTGGATGCCCGGTCCCACCCGGAGGCGGGACCGGCCAGCCAGTCCCGTACGTACTGCTTGTCGAAGCTGGCCTGGGCGTGCCCCGGCGCCCACAGCGTCGCGTCCCAGAACCGGGACGAATCGGGCGTGAGGACCTCGTCGCCGAGCGTGATCACGCCCTCGGGGTCCACGCCGAACTCCACCTTCGTGTCGGCCAGGATGATGCCGCGCTCACGGGCGATCTGCTCGGCCCGCGCGTACACCTCGAGCGTCAACGCGCGCAGCTGCTCCGCCGGCGTCTGGCCGATCGTGTCGGCCATCGCCGCGAACGTGATGTTCTCGTCATGCTCGCCCACCTCAGCCTTCGCCGACGGGGTGAAGATGGCCTCGCCGAGCCGGGAGCCGTCCTCCAGCCCGTCCGGCAACGGCAGGCCGCACACCGTCCTGGACTGCCGGTACTCGGCGAGCCCGGACCCGGTCAGGTAGCCGCGGGCGATGCACTCGATGGGGAACATGTCGAGCCGCCGGCACACCATGGCGCGGCCGGCGACGGCGGCCGGGACACCGTCCTCGACCGTCGTGGCGACCACGTGGTTGGCCACGTGCAGCTGGTCGAACCACCACAGGCTCAGCTGGGTCAGGATGCGGCCCTTGTCCGGGATCTCGCTGGCGAGGATCTGGTCGAAGGCGCTGATACGGTCGCTGGCCACGACCAGCACCACGTCCTCGCGCCCGGCGAACGGGGTCACCGAGGTCTCCGGGGTCTCGACAGGCTCGACCACCGAACCGCTGATCGAGCCCGTCGAGACCACCGAACCGCTGGTCGAGCCCGTCGAGACCACCGAACCGCTGGTCGAGACCACCGGAACATACAAATCCCGGACCTTGCCGGAGTAGACGTGCTGCCAGCCGGGCAGTTCCTGGGCGGTGGGGGCCACGGTCAGTTCCCCTTCGCCTCGGCGCGCACGCCCGGCACGGTGATCTCCCCGCGCGCGGCCTTCGCGGCAATGTCGGTGCGGTACTGCCCGCCGTCCAGCGCGATCTCCTCGATCCCGGCGTAGGCGCGCTCGCGCGCGTCCTCCAGGTCGTCGCCCAGGGCCACCACGGCGAGCACGCGACCACCGGCACTGACGACGTAGCCGTCGTCGTCCATGGCCGTGCCGGCGTGCAGGACGTGCACGCCGTCAAGCCGGTTGGCCTTCTTCAGCCCGCGGATGCGGTCGCCGGTGCGCGGGGTGCCGGGGTAGTTCTCGCTGGCAAGCACGACGGCGACGGCCGGCTCGGGTGCCCAGCGCAGCTCCTCGACGGTGTCGAGCTGGCCGCGCGCGGCGGCCAGCAGCACGCCGCCGAGCGGTGTCTTCAGCCGGGCGAGCACGGCCTGCGTCTCCGGGTCGCCGAAGCGGGCGTTGAACTCGATGACGCGGGTGCCACGGCTGGTCAGTGCCAGGCCGCAGTACAGGACGCCGACGAACGGGGTGCCGCGGCGGGCCATCTCGTCGATGGTCGGCTGGGCGACCCGGTCGATGACCTCCTGGACCAGGCCGGCCGGGGCCCAGTCGAGCGGCGAGTACGCGCCCATGCCGCCGGTGTTGGGGCCCTCATCGGCGTCGAAGATGCGCTTGAAGTCCTGGGCCGGGGCCAGCGGGACCACCGTGCGGCCGTCGGCCAGCACAAACAGGGAGACCTCGGGTCCGTCGAGGAATTCCTCGATGACCACGGAGCCGCCCGCGTCGAAGCAGGACTGCGCGTGGGCCAGGGCCTCGCCGCGGTCGGCCGTGACGACGACGCCCTTGCCGGCGGCCAGGCCGTCGTCCTTGACGACGTAGGGGGCGCCGAAGACGTCCAGGGCGTCGGCGGCCTCGGCGGCGTTGCCGGCCACCCGGGCCATGGCGGTGGGCACCTGGGCCTCCGCCATGACGGCCTTCGCGAACGCCTTGGACGCCTCGAGCCGCGCGGCCGCCTTGTCCGGGCCGAAGACCGGGATGCCGGCCGCGCGGACGGCGTCGGCCACCCCGGCGGCCAGCGGCGCCTCGGGCCCGACGACGACCAAGTCGGAATCGAGTTTCACGGCCAGCGCCGCCACGGCCGCCGGATCGTTGGCGTCGATCGGGTGCGTGGGGACGATCTCGGCGATCCCGGCATTGCCCGGTGCCGCATGCACCTCGGTCACGTTCGGGTCGCGAAGCAGGGATCGGACAAGGGCATGTTCGCGGCCGCCGGGGCCAATCACGAGTACCTTCACGCTTTAAAGGGTACTTGGCCCGGCCGAACGGCGCCGACGTGCCGGATCCGCCCCGCATAGAATGAGCGCATGCACCAGACCTTCCGGGCGGCCGACGCCGTCGAACTTGCCGTCGTCGAACGCAGCGGGTTCGTCGAATCACGCCACCTGGGCGCCGCAGTCGTGCTGGCCGCGGACGGTTCCGTGGTGACCCGGCTGGGCGCCGTCGACGCCCCCGTGTTCGCCCGCTCGGCACTCAAGCCCTTCCAGGCCATGGCCGCCATGGCCGCCGGCGTCCCACTGCGCGGCGTGCAGGTGGCACTGGCGGCCGGCAGCCACGGCGGGTCGCTCGAGCAGATGGACGGTGTGACCGGCATGCTGCGCGCCGCCGGGCTGGCCGAACAGGACCTGCGATGCCCGCCAGCCTGGCCGTCCGACCCGGAGGCGCCAGCCTGGCCGTCCGACCCGGAGGCCCGTGCCTGGCTGGTGCGCACCGACCGGGGCAAGAGCCGGCTGGCCATGAATTGCTCCGGCAAGCATGCCGCGTTCCTGTGGGCGTGCGTGGAGAACGGCTGGGACCGGGACAGCTACCTGGACCCGCAACACCCCATGCAGCGGGCCGTGCGCGCGGTCGTGGAGGAGTACACGGGGGCGCAGGTGTTCCACACGGGTGTGGACGGCTGCGGCGCCCCGGTGTTCGCCGTCACGCTCGAGGGCCTGGCCCGGGCGTACACGAGGCTGGCACTGGCGCCGTCGGACCGGAACGCGAACGCCCGCGCCGCCACGGTTGCCACGTCCATGCTCGACTACCCGACGGCCGTGGAAGGCCGCGGGCGGCCCAATACCGTGGTGATGGAGGACCTGGGCGTGATCGCCAAGCACGGCGCCGAGGGCGTGCTGGCCATGGCCACGGCGACCGGCGCCAGTGTGGCGTTGAAAATGCTCGACGGCAACGGCCGCGCCGGCACGCTCGTGGGGCTGACCATGCTGGCGGCCGCGGGCGCGTTGGACGTCCCCGCGGTGGCGGCGGTCCTGGCGAAGGTCGTCCCGGCCGTGAACGGCGGCGGGCGCAGCGCCGGCAGCCTGCGCCTGGGTGCCGCCGTGAGCGCCCTGCTGGACTGAGGGCAGGCCGGTGATGGAGCGGATGGGGAGCGAAATCACCGGGTCTTGACAAGCTCGACCACCGGTTCGGTGATTGAGCCCGTCGAAATCACCCCGGGTCTCGACAAGCTCGACCACCGGTTCGGTGATTGAGCCTGTCGAAATCACCCCGGGTCTCGACAAGCTCGACCACCGAATAGGTTCGACCACCGAATAGCGAGGACGGAACACATGGTTGCACGCCGCCGCGTCGACATCGAGGAGGGCCGGGCCGCGGTTGCCGCATGGGTGGCCGGCGAACGCGCCAGGCCGGTCGTGGCCACGGCCGTGCGGTACACGCTGGAGGAGGCCGCGGCCCGGGCGCCGGGCAATTCCGTGGAGGTCCGCGTGCCGCCGTTCGGCGTCGCCCAGTGCATCCCGGGCCCCCGGCACACGCGCGGGACGCCGCCCAACGTGGTCGAGTGCAACGCGGACACATGGCTGGAACTGGTGACGGGCGCGCTCGGCTGGGCCGACGCCGTCGGACAATCCCGCGTCGCCGCCTCCGGCCTGCGCGCCGACCTGTCCGCCATCCTGCCGCTGTAGGCGCCGAACCGGATCCTGCGCCGTGGGAACCCTCGGGGCGGTGGCGTCCGGAGCAGGCACTGCCTGGTCAAGTGTCCCTGGTCAAGGCTCTCTGGCCACGGGCAGCACCGGACTCCTACACTTTAAATACGTCGCCGCGGCCCACTGGGGTCCCCCGGCGGCGGGCGCGAACGGAAGTGCTGCGATGACCGTGGACTTGGATATGCCCGGCTTCTTCAAGGACGCGGACACGGCATCCTTGAATGGCCAGCGGTCGTACCTCAGGTTGAACCGCATCAGGCTGACCAGCGCGGTCGTGGGCACCGCCGGTGGCGTAGTCACGCTCTCCGACGGCCGGGTGGACTACTCGGCGATCGTGGCGCTTGCCGGATTTCTCGTGGCTTTGGTGGCGGAACTGGTTCTGTCCTACCTGCAGCCAGAGAGGGACTGGTACGCGGGGCGCGCCATGGCCGAGTCAATGAAGACCATGGCCTGGCGTTACGCCGTCCACGGCGAGCCCTTCACGGACGGGCTGAGCGAAACGGAGCTACGGGGGCTCCTGCGATCCCGGGTGCGACAGCTCACGATCAAGGGAGCCGATCGGGTGGCGATCGGCACCGACACCCCCCTCGTGACCGCGTCCATGCTGGCGCTCAGACGCAGCGACTTTGAGATGCGCCGGTCCAGCTACATCGAGCACAGGACCGCGGCCCAGCGCCACTGGTACGCGGGAAAGGCGGTATTCAACAAACGCCGCGCCCAGTTCTGGCGGATCGTGCTTGTGTCGGCGGAAATTCTTGCCGTGGCCCTGGCAACACTGCGGATCACCGGACGTCTTCAGGTGGATCTTGCCGGCGTCTGCGGGTCGGTGATTGCGGCCAGTGCGGCTTGGCTGGTGCTCAAACAGCACGCTCAGCTGGCCTCCGCATACAACACGACCAGCCGCGAGCTGGCGCTCCAGGAAGACATCCTGATTGGTACAGCCGAGGCGGACTGGCCCCGCGCTGTCGCTGATGCAGAAAAGGCCATCAGCCGGGAGCACACAATGTGGCTGGCCGGCCATGGAGGATGACGACATGCCCTCCGCGCGGGACCCGGGTACCTCCGGCGATTTACGCAACTTCGACCTCACAGGGACATGAAATGACCACGCCAACTGAATTTCCCCCGCCACCGACTGCCAACCGCAAGGTATTCATCTCCTATGCCCGCGAAGACAGGGGATCACTCGAGGAGATCCGGGAAGGCATCTCCGCGTTGCACCACGAGTCATGGATCGACAGCAACCTCGACGGCGGGCAGGCGTGGTGGGATGTCATCCTTGAGCAGATCCGGCGGTGCGACGCGATGGTATTGGTGGTGTCCCCAAGCCTGCTGGAGTCGGAGGCGGCTGCGCGGGAGCGGGACTACGCCCGCCAGTTGGGCAAGCCGCTCATTCCGCTGGTCGTGGCCGCCGTCCGAAGTGACCTCCTGCCACCAGACATCGCCACACTCCAGTTAATCGACTACACCCGACACACTCCCCTCACCGGCGTGCAGTTCGCCAATGCCCTCTCTTCCGTCCGGACGGGTGTCCCCCTTCCGGAACCGCTGCCCGAACCACCCGCGGTCCCCGTTTCGTATCTTGGCGAAGTGTCCAATGTAGTTTTGCTGAAGCGCACCTTGTCGGCCGATGAGCAGTTCTCCATAGCGGCCAAACTCGCCGCGTCGTTGGCTCGTCCCAGGGAACACGACGCCGCCGCCGAATTGTTGCGACGACTCGAGGACAGGCCTGATCTATTCCACCAGACCGCCAAGGAAATTGAGAGGATCTGGCAGGAGGAGGCACAGCGTAAGGGGGCACGGGCGCCATCGCCTGAAACAGCCCGCGAAGCTGTAGTTGGCAGGGCGCAGGGCACGCCCCGCCCGGAGCCGCCGCTCACTCCGCCGCGGAATACCGGCGCCGCGTCCGGGCACCAGCAGGAGCAGGCTCCGCAGTTGGTACAGAGTGGCCCGTACCCGGGGGTGCCGGCCCAGCACTGGGGTTTGTCAATTGTCGCCCTGCTCCTGTTCCTGCCCTTGGGTGCCGCTGCCCTGTACTTCGCCTCGCAGGTCGCCAAACGCTGGGGTGCCGGCAATCCCGCGGGCGCGCTGGACGCCTCGAAGAAGGCCCGACTATGGGGGTGGGTCGGCATAGTCATCGGTGCATTCTGGTACCTTGTGCTCTACGGCTCGACGCATACGACTCCGTATTGATAACCGTTTGGATCCCGCAACGACGGTGCGGCCAGGGCCCGGAAGGGACTCCCAGCAAAGCCCGGTACCCTTGATGGAATGAGTGAGACGCCCCAAGTCCAGCCCGCCGGAGCCGATTCCGGAACCCCGGAAGTGCGCCAGATCAGCGTCCGGCGCGCGCCGAAGTTCGTCCCGTTCATGGTCGCCGGCGCCGTGCTGGGCATTCTGGCGGCCACCGTCGCGGCGGTTGCCGCACCGGGCAGCGAGGACTACAGCCGGGGCGCCGCGTTCGGCCTGTTCGCCGTCATGTTCGGGATCATCGGGCTCGGTCTGGGCTCCGCCGTGGCGCTGGTCATCGACCGGGTCAGCCTGCGCCGCAGCCAGCGCGCCATCGTCGAGCCGGTGCCGGATGCGGTGCCTGATTCCGGGCCGGAATCGGACGACGACGGACGGTAGCGACTGCTTTCAACGCGCCCCTGCGGGCATGAGACAATTGTCGGGTGGCACGCGGAGACGGAAAACTATCCCATGACCTTCTACCCGGCGAAAAAGGACCCCAGGATGCCTGCGGCGTCCTCGGCGTCTGGGCCCCCGGTGAAGAGGTCGCAAAACTAACCTATTACGGGCTGTACGCGCTGCAGCACCGCGGACAGGAATCGGCCGGCATCGCCACGAGCGACGGCAAGCGGATCAACGTCTACAAGGACATGGGCCTGGTGTCCCAGGTCTTTGACGAACCCACCCTGAACGCGATGACCGGGCACATCGCCATCGGGCACTGCCGGTACTCGACCACGGGGTCTTCCAACTGGGCCAACGCCCAGCCGACACTCGGCGCCACGTCCGCCGGCACGGTCGCGCTGGCGCACAACGGCAACCTGACGAACACGGCCGAGCTGCTGGAGATGGTGCTGTCCGACGGCGGCATGCCCACCGCGGGTGAGATGGCGCAGGGCAACACGTCGGACACGGCGCTCGTCACCACGCTGTTGAAGGGCGACGACGGGCGTTCGCTGGAAGAAACGGCCATGACGCTGCTGCCAAAGATCCACGGCGCGTTCTCCTTCGTGTTCATGGACGAGGGCACGCTGTACGCCGCCCGCGACCCGCACGGCGTCCGCCCGCTGGTCCTGGGCCGGTTGCAGCGCGGCTGGGTCGTCGCCTCCGAGGGCGCCGCGCTGGCAACCGTCGGGGCCAGCTTCATCCGCGAGATCGAACCGGGCGAGTTCATCGCCATCGACGAGGACGGGGTGCGCACCCAGCGCTTCGCCGCGGCCACACCCGCGGGCTGTGTGTTCGAGTACGTGTACCTGGCCCGCCCCGACGCGACCATTGCCGGCCGCTCCGTGTACGAGTCCCGCGTCGAGATGGGCCGCCAGCTGGCCCGCGAGAACCAGGCCGAGGCCGACCTGGTCATCCCGGTGCCCGAGTCCGGCACGCCGGCCGCCATCGGCTACGCCGAGGAATCCGGCATCCCGTTCGCGCACGGCTTCGTCAAGAACGCCTACGTTGGCCGCACCTTCATCCAGCCCAGCGAAACCCTGCGCAAGCTCGGCATCCGGCTCAAACTCAACGCGCTGGAATCCGTCATCCGGGGCAAGCGGATCGTCGTGGTGGACGACTCGATCGTGCGCGGCAACACGCAGCGCGCCGTGGTGCGCATGCTGCGCGAGGCCGGGGCGGCCGCGGTGCACGTGAAGATCTCCTCGCCGCCGGTGCGCTGGCCATGCTTCTACGGCATCGACTTCGCCTCCCGCGCCGAGCTGATCGCCAACGGGGCGGCCATCGACGAGATCGCCGCGTCGATCGGCGCCGATTCGCTCGCGTACATCACCGAGGACGGCATGATCGACGCCACGAGGCAGCCGCGTGAACGCCTGTGCACGGCCTGCTTCACCGGCGTGTACCCCATCGAATTGCCGTCCAGCGACCGGCTGGGCAAGAACCTGCTCGAACGCACGCAGCCGGGCAACGCCACAACCTCCACGGGCTGCGACCCGGGTCCGGACGCCGAATTGGAAACGATGCTCACCGACGAGGACCGGGCGGCCGTTTCCGGCGCCCAGACGAAGGAGACCCCATGACCGCCACCGGTGCCCCGGAGCCGGCCGCAGGAATCACGTACGCCAGCGCCGGTGTTGACACCGAGGCCGGCGACCGCGCCGTCGAGCTGATGAAGGAGGCCGTCAAGGCCACCCACGGCCCATCGGTGATCGGCGGGTTCGGCGGGTTCGCCGGGCTGTATGACGTCTCCCGGCTGCTCACCTACAAGAGGCCGCTGCTGGCCACGTCCACGGACGGCGTCGGCACGAAGGTCGCCATCGCCCAGGCCATGGACATCCACGACACGATCGGCTTCGACCTGGTCGGCATGGTGGTCGATGACATCGTCGTGGTCGGCGCCGAGCCGCTGTTCATGACGGACTACATCGCCACGGGCAAGGTTGTCCCGCAGCGGGTGGCGGACATCGTGCGCGGCATCGCGGCGGCCTGCAAAGTTGCCGGGACCGCCTTGGTGGGCGGCGAAACCGCCGAGCATCCCGGTCTGCTGGCCGCCGACGAGTACGACGTCGCCGGCGCCTGCACCGGCGTCGTCGAGGCCGAGGCGCTGCTGGGCCCGGAGCGCGTGCGTGCCGGCGACGTGGTCATCGCCATGGCGTCCTCCGGCCTGCACTCCAACGGCTACTCGCTGGTGCGCCGCGTCGTCAACCACGCCGGCTGGGCCCTCGACCGGCAGGTGTCCGAGCTGGGCCGCACGCTCGGCGAGGAGCTGCTGGAACCGACACGCGTGTACGCGGCCGACTGCCTGGACTTGGCCCGCTTCCTGCCCGTCACGGCCGACGCCGCCGTGCACGGCTTCAGCCACGTGACCGGCGGCGGCCTGGCCGCGAACCTGGCCCGCGT
Source organism: Specibacter cremeus (assembly GCF_003946885.1). Classification (GTDB taxonomy): domain Bacteria; phylum Actinomycetota; class Actinomycetes; order Actinomycetales; family Micrococcaceae; genus Specibacter; species Specibacter cremeus. Next base: position 30,955 of record NZ_RWKQ01000037.1, read on the forward strand.
GCTGCCGCAGGGCCTGGTCGCCACCGTGGACCGTTCCACGTGGAGCCTGCCCGCCATCTTCAACCTCGTCGCCCAGCTGGGCAACGTGCCGCTGGCAGACCTGGAACGCACCCTGAACCTGGGCGTCGGCATGGTCGCGGTCGTGTCCGCAGACGCCGCCGACGCCGCCCTGGAGCGCCTGAACGGCCGTGGCCTGCCGGCCTGGGTCATGGGCACCGTCACCTCCGACGACGGCACGTTCGACAAGTCCGGACCGGACTACGTGCAGGGCGCCAAGGGTGTTGACGGCGGTGCCGTCCGCCTGGTCGGGAATTACGCCGCATAGCGCCGGTGGTCGAGCCTGTCCTCGGTGGTTGAGCCTGTCGAAACCACCGGTGGTTGAGCTTGTCGAAACCACCGGATCTCGACAAGCTCGATCACCGGCCCCCGACTCCGGGTTTCGACAGGCTCAACCACCGCCGGGGAACAACAAAATCCCCGCGCGTCGCGCAGGGTGATTTCGTTGCGTTTGGAACGACGGGCGGACCTAGCCTATGCGGCGGTTGTCCACTTCGTCGTCGTCGTCAAACTGATCGCCATACTTGTCTTCGTAGGCCGAGTAGTCCGGCTCCGCCGGAATCTCGGTGTGATGGCTCGGCGCACGCCTCGATGATGCACCGAGCTCGCGCTGCAGTGCTGAATAGTCAGTGTTCGGGGAGTAGTACTTGATATCCCGAGCCTGCTTGGTTGCCTTCGCCTTTTGACGGCCGCGCCCCATGGCGTGACCCCCTTTTACACTTGGACCGGAGGTGGTCGCCCAGGCTGTGGGCGAGGCTCCGGAATATTCGGTCAATTTGTCGTACCTACAGGTTACATGGTTTCGGTCCGATTCGCCCGTTGGGCGCCGTAGATGGGCTGCAGGCCGGGACGCCGATTCCGGTGCCCCCGTCCCGGATATTCGGTAGAGTCAATTGGGTGGGGACGCGGACTTTCCGCGACCGCCAATCCCGGGCCCACGCGGCTTGCAGGAAAGGACGTCCGGCATGAGCGACAATGAGAGCGCCCGGGACGCAGAACCCGGCCGGGACGCCGCCGGCCCGCCCCCTGATGAGTCCCTGCCGGACGCTGAGCCGGAGTTCAAGGAGCCGACCCTGGGCGCGGCGGAAATCAGCGGCGACGTTGCCGAGGCCGTCGAGCTTGACGCTGTGGAGGCGGAAGCGGCACGGGTCGCACGAGAGGCGGAATCGTCCGCCGAAATGCCCGGGGTCGTGGCCGCCCAGCAAGAGCCGACCCCGGCGGAACCCGCCGCCGCACCCTCGGCGCCCGGCACGCATGTCAGCAAGGACGGCATCGGCTGGCACCGGCCCGAAACACCGTGGCAGCAGTCGGCCAGCGCGTGGCAGCCACGACCCACGACGTGGCAGTCGCCCGGCGAGAAGGCATCGGCGCCGCGCGCGGACCAACAGCCACCGGAGGGTGTGCCGCCGGCCGAGGGTCGTCCGGCGGCGGATCGCCCGGCAGCCGGGGCGCCGTCACCGGTGACACAGCAGCAGCCCGCGGGCAACCGGACGGCCATCATCGCGATCAGCGTCGTGGTCGGCGCCGTCGTCGTCCTTGGGCTGCTCGTGTGGCTGCTGATCACCGTCGTAGGGGGTCTGCTGTCGGGTGGCGGCGCGGCGGCCGGCGACGCCCCCGCGAAAACGTCCGCCGCCTACGTCTTCCAGGACGACGCTCCCCGCTGAAATGGCAAGCCGGCGACTGCCTGCGCGGCGAGAACATCACGACGTCCCTGCTGAACTAGCTACTTCCGGCCGACAGTCAGCCCGTCGAGGTCCTCTGCGGTGTCAACGACGACGGTGTCGCCGTCGCTGACCTGGCCGGCCAGCAACTCGCGGGCCAGCCGGTCCCCGATCTGCCGCTGTACCAGCCGGCGCAGCGGGCGGGCGCCGTAGGCCGGATCGTATCCGGCCATGGCCAGCCAGGCGCGGGCCCCGTCGCTGACGTCCAGCACGAGCCGGCGATCCTGCAGGCGACGCGCCAGTCCCTGGACCTGCAGGTCCACGATGCGGGACAGCTCGTCCACGCTCAGCGCGTCGAACATGACGATCTCGTCCAGCCGGTTCAGGAACTCCGGCTTGAACGAGGCGTTCACCACATCCATGACGGCCCGGTGCTTCGCCTCGTCGGTCAGCGTGGGATCCACCAGGAACTGCGAACCCAGGTTCGAGGTCAGCACCAGGATGGTGTTGCGGAAGTCGACGGTGCGGCCCTGCCCGTCGGTGAGGCGGCCGTCGTCGAACACCTGCAACAGTATGTCGAACACCTCGGGGTGGGCCTTCTCCACCTCGTCGAGCAGCACCACCGAGTAGGGGCGGCGGCGGACGGCCTCCGTCAGCTGCCCGCCCTCGTCGTAGCCGACATAGCCTGGAGGGGCGCCGACCAGTCGGGCCACGGAGTGTTTCTCCGAGTATTCGCTCATGTCGATGCGCACCATGGCGCGCTCGTCGTCGAACAGGAAGTCCGCCAACGCCTTCGCCAGCTCCGTCTTGCCGACGCCGGTCGGGCCGAGGAACAGGAACGAGCCGGTGGGCCGGTCCGGGTCGCTGATGCCGGCCCGGGCCCGGCGAACGGCGTCGGACACTACCGAGACGGCCTTGGCCTGGCCGATCAGCCGGGACCCGAGCACCTGCTCCATCTGCAGCAGCTTCTGGCTTTCGGCCTGCAGCATGCGCCCGGCCGGGATGCCAGTCCAGGCGGAGATGACCTCGGCAATGTCATCCGCGGTGACCTCCTCGGCCACCATCAGGTCCTTCTTTTCCGACTCCTCCTCCGCGGCGGCCGCGTCCAGTTCGTGCTGCAGCGCCGGGATTTCCCCGTACAGGATGCGCGAGGCCTGCTCCAGGTCGCCGTCGCGCTGGGCCTTGTCGGCCACGGAGCGCAGCTCGTCCAGCTTGGCCTTGAGCTCGCCGACCCGGTTCAGGCCGGCCTTCTCGGCCTCCCACCGGGCGTTGAGTGCGGCCAGTTCCTCCTTCTTGTCCGCCATGTCGGCCCGCAGCGCCTCGAGGCGCTCCACCGACGCCTCGTCCGTTTCGCCCTCGAGCGCCAGTTCCTCCATGGTCAGGCGGTCGACGGCGCGGCGCAGCTGGTCGATCTCCTCCGGCGCGGAATCGATCTCCATGCGCAGCCGCGAGGCGGCCTCGTCGACCAGGTCGATGGCCTTGTCGGGCAGCTGGCGGCCGCTGATGTAGCGGTTGGACAGCGACGCGGCGGCCACCAGCGCCGAGTCGGCGATGGCGACCTTGTGGTGCGCCTCGTAGCGTTCCTTCAGCCCGCGCAGGATGCCGATCGTGTCATCCACGCTGGGTTCGCCGACGTAGACCTGGGCGAAGCGGCGCTCCAGGGCCGGATCCTTTTCAATGTTTTCGCGGTATTCGTCCAAGGTGGTGGCGCCGATGAGCCGCAGCTCGCCACGGGCCAGCATGGGCTTGAGCATGTTGCCGGCATCCATGGAACCCTCGGAGGCGCCGGCGCCGACCACCGTGTGGATCTCGTCGATGAACGTCACGATCTGCCCGTCGGAGGCCTTGATCTCCTCCAGCACGGCCTTGAGCCGTTCCTCGAACTCGCCACGGTACTTGGCCCCGGCCACCATGGCCCCGAGGTCCAGGCTGATCAGCGACTTGCCGCGCAGGGATTCCGGCACGTCGCCGGCGACCATGCGCTGGGCCAGGCCTTCGACGACGGCGGTCTTGCCGACGCCGGGCTCGCCGATGAGCACCGGGTTGTTCTTCGTGCGGCGGGAAAGCACCTGGATGACCCGGCGGATCTCCGCGTCGCGCCCGATCACGGGGTCCAGCTTGCCGGAGCGGGCGATGGCGGTCATGTCGGTGCCGAACTTCTCCAACGCCTGGAACGTGTTCTCCGGGTCGGGTGTGGTGACCTTGCCGTCGCCGCGCACCGCGGGAAGCGAGGCCTCCAGGGCCTGCCGGGTGGCACCCGCGCCGCGCAGGGCACGTCCCGTCGCACCGGCGTCGTCCGCCAGCCCCAGCAGCAGGTGCTCGGTGGAGACGTAGCTGTCCCCCATGCGCTCGGCCGCCTGCTGGGCCGACTGGACCACGAGCAGGGTGTTGCGGCCCAGCTGGGCCTGCGCCACCGACGTCCCGGACGACGACGGCAGGTCGCGGATGGCGGTGCTGGCCGCGACGGAGACGACGTCGGGGTCGATTCCGGCCGCCTTGAGCAGCGCGACGGCGACGCCCTCGCGATGGTCCATGAGGGCCTTGAGCAGGTGGGCCGGCTCGACGGTCGGGTTGCCGGCGGTCGAGGCGTTCATGGCTGCCGCGGAGAGAGCCTCCTGGCTCTTCGTGGTGAATTTGGTGTCCATGAGCGCTCCTTTCCGAGCATTCGGGTCGTGCATGCATAGATGACGAAGTTGAGTCTACTACGCTCAACTTTAGTTTCCGCCGTCACCCCGGCGTGTTTTTGCCGACGGCGAAAGCCGCCGGTGCGGTGGTCTTGACCGGGCCCTTGACCTTGACGCAGCGTCAACCTTTAACGTGGATGGCATGGAGACGAAAACCGGAGCGGACTGGCCGATCCACGAGATCGCGCGGCTGGCAGGCACCACGAGCCGGACGCTGCGCCACTACGACGACGTCGGCCTGCTGGCGCCGAGCCGGATCGGCCACAACGGATACCGGTACTACGACCGGGGCTCCCTGGTGCGGTTGCAGCGCATCCTGCTGCTGCGCGACCTGGGCCTCGGCCTGCCGGCCATCGGCGAGGTGCTGGCCAACGAACGTGACGTCGCCGCCGCACTCCGGGCCCATGTGGCCTGGTTGCGGCAGGAGCGGGACCGGCTGGCACGGCAGATCGCGTCGGTCGAACGAACCATTGAATCGGTGAACGAAGGAGGAGATCCCATGGCGGAAAACATGTTTGACGGGTTCGACCACACCCAATACAAGGATGAGGTCGAGGAACGGTGGGGTAAGGACGCCTACACCCGCTCGGACGCCTGGTGGCGCGGGCTCGGGCCGGCCGGGCAGGCGGAGTGGAAGGAGCGCTCCGCGGCCCTGATCCGCGACTGGAACAAGGCCTTCGAGGCGGGCGAAACCGCGGACGGCGAGGCCGCGCAGGAACTGGCCCGGCGACAGGTCGAGTGGCTCACGACCGTGCCGGGCACCCCGGCCGCCACCCCGGGGCAGGACGTGAAGGCGTACGTCACGGGACTGGGCGAGATGTATGTGGCGGACGCGCGGTTCGGCGCCAACTACGGCGGGCCCGGGGGCGCCGCGTTCGTCCGGGACGCACTGGCCGTGTACGCGCAGCGGAACCTCGGTGGTTGAGCCCGCCGAAACCGTCGGTGGTTGAGCCCGTCGAAACCCGGATCTCGACAGGCTCGATCACCGACAGGCTCGATCACCGCCTCGACCACCGGCGGCCACTAGGCTTGGCCGCATGATCTACATCGATCCGCCGTTCTGGCCGGCGCACGGGACGGTGTTCTCGCATCTGGTCTCGGACGCCTCGATCGATGAATTGCACGCCTTCGCGGACGCGGCCGGGATCACGCGGCGGGCGTTCGACCTGGACCACTACGACGTGCCGGAGCGCCGCTACCGGGATCTGGTCGCGGCCGGCGCAATCCCGGTCCCGGGCAAGGATCTGGTACGCATCCTGGCCGCCTCGGGGTTGCGCGTGAAGGCCCGGCATCGCGGCGGGTCGTTGCAGACCGGGCTGCAATACCGGTGGGACACACTGCTGCCGGGCACCGAGGACCTGGGCGCCGCGCTGATCGGCCGCTGGAACGAGCCGCACCGGCACTACCACTCGGCCACCCACCTGCTGGCTGTGCTCGAGGCCCTGGATGTGCTTGCGGACGGGGCGCCGCCACGCGCGGTGGGCCTGGCAGCGTGGTTCCATGACGCGGTGTACAACGGCGTCCCGGGAGCCGACGAGGAGGCCTCGGCGGCGCTCGCCGAGACGTCGCTGGCCGGGTTGGTGCCGGCCGCGGAGGTTGCCGAGGCGGCGCGGCTGGTGCGGCTCACCGTCACGCATGCGCCGGCAGGGACGGACGACGGCGGCGCCCTCCTGTGCGATGCTGACCTCGCCATCCTCGGTGGCCAGACCCCGGACTATGCGCGATATGTGGAAGGTGTCCGTGCCGACTACGCGCACATACCGGCGGCCGACTTCGCCAGGGGACGGGCCGCCGTCGTCCGTCAACTGCTGACGCTGGACCCGCTGTTCCACACCGCGCGGGGCGCCGAGCTGTGGGCGGCTGCCGCACAACGCAACCTGCGGCAGGAATTGGCACGGCTGGGCCAAAACGTGACGGGGTAGACTCCGCGCATGGCCGATTCCAGTTCCCTCCCCGTGGCCGAATTCGCGTTTCCGGGCCCGTTGCGCGACCAACTGGTTGCCGCCATCCTGGCCGGGACGAAGACGTCCACCACCAGCACGCTGGTCGAGTACGCGGTGGAAAACGAGCCGCTTCCCGAGGTCGGGGCACGGCAGGTGGTCGTCGACTCGGCTGGCGAGCCGGTGGCCGTCATCGAGATCACCGAGGTACGGCAGGCCCGGTTGGCCGACGTCGACCTGCACCATGCGGTCGATGAGGGCGAGGGGTACACGACCGTGGCCCAGTGGCGGCGCGGCCACGAGGAGTTCTGGCACTCGGCCGAGATGCGCCAGGCCGTGGGCGACCCCGCCTTCACCGTCGGCGACGACACGATGCTGGTGCTGGAGCGGTTCCGGTTGGTGGAGGTGCTGGCGTGACGGGCCGGGGAATCGTCCGCGATTGGGACGACGGGGAGGGCTGGGGCGTGATCGAGTCCGGCCAAACGCCTACCGGAGCATGCTGACGATCGCCCTCGATGATCCGCCCACGTCTTGACCACCGCCGGCGATTAGCGTGGACCGCGCGATCTTGATCGAGTATTTATCCGCCCCCCACGCTCAGTCGGCCCATGTTGCAGCCCGCACTACGGTGCGGGCCAGCTTGCCTGCCTGTTGAATTGGGACGGCTCGTCCGGATATCGTCGAGTGCGCAGGATGCATCTAATGTCTCCCGCCCATCCGAAGCCCCGCACGGCGGGGCTTCGCGTTTTAATATCACTGGTGTACGGACGCCACACATACTTGAACCGGATTGCTGCGCCCAGCCGTCCCACAATGTATGCCATCGCTTTCACAGCTGCGGGATGCGTCTCCGCGCGTTATTCGTCACCGTGGCCGTTTTAAATCCGTTCTGGCTATACCATGTGTCAATCAGCAGCCTGAAGCTGCGTCGCAGGTTCGCCTCGGTCGCAACAGGCATCTTCTGCTCCTGGTCGGCGTCTTTGACCTGCATTGCCCTATCGTCCAAAGTCTCGGTTGGTGGACGGCTTTGTCCGGCCCTGCCTGGATTCCAGCTCAGGAGCTGATTCGTTGCCCTTGACCCGATATACAACGTACTCACTGACGCATCCGAAGTCTTTCGCCACGGCGGCCGCGTTGACTGCGCATACGGATTCCTTGGCCTCCGGGGTGATGAACAACGCGGCGGGATAAGACGGGAGCACCCAGCGCCCACCCATTTCAGCGTCAAGACTGGCCGCAGTTCCGTTCACAGCGGCCAGGTAGCCGCGTTCCCAGCGCCCCATGGTGCGGGCCTCGCTAACGGCCTGGGTTGTTTCGACGTCGACCACCATGACGTCATAGCCGGCCCCTTGCAAGGCGTCCAGCTGCATGCGCGCGTTCTTCTCACCAGACAACGTGCCGTCGATAACGATATTGTCCCCACGCTGGAGCGCGTCCTTGATGGCCTTCCTGGCCAGGATCGCTGATTCGCCGTGAACCAAGGTTGCCAGCTCACGCGGATAGAATCTCTCCCCGCAGCTTCGCGCGGACTTCATCAGGCATGAGATAGCTGTCATAGCTGCCGTCCAGGCGTGCCTGCTGCAGAAGCGCGTCCTTGAAGTCGTCCGGATCAATTGTCAGCCAGTGTTCTGGACGGGACTTGGAGTCCGCAATGAGCGAGTCCACCACAGTGGACTTGCCGGCCCCCGGCGGACCGGCAAGGACAATCGCCTTGCGGTCACTCCTCACGGCTGCATGTGCGGCTACGAAACTCGAGAGCATTTCATTATGCAGCGCCCTGCGTGCCGGACGCGGTTGCTGGCGCTTGACGTTGAACCACTCAGGATTTTGGGTCGTCGCGTGCCTCGACTGGGCGGTCAACGAGCCACCCTCGGCACAGAGCCGCTCCAGATGCACACGGTGGCCCGCTGCCCGATCTTCGGTAGCCACGCCTTACAGCGCAGTCATGGAGCATCCAGAACGTCGTCCGACGCATCCAAAATACGGTCATAAGCCTCCGCGTCGATCAGACCCTTATCGAACGCCTCCCCGACTTCCTCAAACGTCCCTGGCGGATCGGGCGGAAGTATGGCCTTCCATTCCGTTGCCAGCTGTTCCGTGGGGTCTTGCCTCTTGACGTAGGGCCATACCGAAAGCTGCCGGATCATCTCATTGCGGTCGATGTCGCCGGCGGCGTACCGTTCGGCAATTTCATAGGGGCTGGCGCCGCTGAATCCCGCGGGGATCGCACCCACTCCCTTGGACGCCGCCTTCTTCAACGCCTGGCTGATAGCAGACTGGGTGACGTTAAGGGCCCGGGCAATGTCTCGCTGCGGGAGCCCGTCGCGGACAGCCGCTTGAAGTGCCCTGAAGTAGTCAAGGCGGCCCAGGTCCGCGCGCGCCAAAGCGGAACGGGCCCGGTCAAGTACATGGTCGGGACTGGAAGTGACCGTCATCTCCAAACCTCCCTTTATTAGTAAGCTTATAAGGGAGACTTTGACCTGTCACCACTCCGTTCCAGGACAGGCGGCACGGGCGCCCATGGATGGCTGATCCTGCTGAAGAACACGGCCTGAACGGGCGTTCCTGCATTCACAAGGCCCCGCCCTTGGATCTATCGTCCTCGGTCCGCGGCATCTCTCGCGGCCTGCTTCATTGTCGGTCGCGCCGTCGCTTGGCTTTCCGGTTGTATGGACGCCGCTCCCCTGCCCTTGGTTCCGGGGCATGGGGGAAGCCGGACGCCCTTTGGGCCTTGAATGCTTCCAGTTCCGGGTCCAGCGACGTATCCGGGACGCCCGGAGTGACGTTGGTGTTTGTCTCCTCTGCGGATTCGATCTTTGGTGGAACCATGAGGCTGATTCGTCCAAGAATGCGAGCATCATGGCAAGACCGTATACACGGCGCCTGACACCCGGGACGCATCCGCCGTCGTCCCGCCCCGATAGGCTGGAGGCATGCCCGCCCGCCCCACGCCCCGCCCCCCACGGCTGACCCCGGTCCGGCCCGCCAATCTGGCGGAGAACGAGGACCGGTTCTTCAGCGCCGGCCGCACCTACGACGGGCAGCGCTTCACGCGCACGGATTTCGGCGCCACGGACCTGTCCTCGACCGACTTCCTTGAATGCGAACTGTTGGCCCCGACGCTGCACGAGACGGAGCTGCGCGGCACCCGATTCCGCGACTCCATCGTGGCGGACAGCTTCGCTCCGGTGCTCAAAGCGGCGCGCACGAGCTGGCGCCACGTGGAGATCAAGTCCCCGCGGTGGGGGTCGGCGGAACTGTTCGACAGCCGGTGGCAGTCGGTGCGGATCGACGGCGGCAAGCTCGACTTCGTCAACCTGCGCGCCGCGAAGATCACCGACATGCTCATCAGCGACTGCATCATCGACGAACTCGACCTGTCCGGCGCCACGGTGACCCGGCTGGCGCTGGCGAACTGCCGGATCGGCACGCTGGACCTCCGGCAGGCCACGCTGGCCGACGTCGACCTGCGCACCACGGCATTCCGGACCTTGAACGGCATTGGCTCGATTTCCGGCGTCATCATCGACGACTACCAGCTGGGCCTGTTGGCGCCGTTGCTGGCCGGGCACCTGGGCATCACGGTCGCGTAGTCGGCGTGGGAGCGTCCCAGACGGGATTCAGCAACCGTTCGATCGAAATCGGGAGGTCACGGACCCGGATGCCGGTGGCGTGGAAGACCGCATTGGCGATGGCCGCCGACACCCCGACGGCGCCGAGTTCGCCGATGCCCTTGGCCCCCAGCGGGCTGGCATCCGTGTCGGGATCCTCGATGAACGACACATCGATGTCGCCGATGTCGGCGCAGACCGGCACCAGGTACCCGGCCATGTTCTTCGACAGGAACCGGCCCAATTGCGGTTCGAGAATCGACTCCTCCAACATCGCCTGGCCGTAGCCCCACGCGATGCCGCCGATCATCTGGCTGCGCGCGGTGAGCGGGTTGATGATCCGGCCCGCGGCGTAGGTGGCGGTGCAGCGCGGCATCCGGACCAACCCGAGGTCGGGGTCCACACGCACCTCGACGAATATAGCGCCGTAGGTGTGGATCGAGCGGCCCTCGCCCCGCTCGGCCGGATCCCAGCGGGCCTCGGCGTCGAGCGAATCGAGCCCGGCGTCGGCCAGCCGGCGCGGGTATGCGCCCGTGCCGGCGAGCGCGTCGAGCTTGTCGCGCAGCTCGGTTGCGGCGGCGGCCACCGCGGAGCCCACCCCCATGGTCGCCGAGGACCCGAACGTGCCGGAGGTCTCCGGCAGGTCTGTGTCGCCGTGGTGCACCTCGACCGAGCCGGGGTCCACGCCGAGGGTCTGGGCGGCGATCGTCGTCAGGACCCCGGGCAGGCCGGTGCCGATCTCCTGCGTTCCGGCCTCCACGATCGTCCGGCCGTCGGCCTGCAGCCGGACCCGAGCCGACGACGGCAGCCGGAAGGTGTCCATCGTGACCGAGGCCATCCCCCAGCCGACGAGCTCGTCGCCGTCACGCATAGAACGCGGTTCGGCCGGGCGGCCGGACCAGCCGAACCGTTGCGCGGCCGCCCGCAAGCAGTCCGGCAGCGGCCGGGACGAGAACGGCTGCCCGGTCATCGGGTCCACCGCCGGTTCATTGCGCAGCCGCAGCTCGACCGGGTCCATGCGGAGAGCGTAGGCGAGTTCGTCCATGGCCGACTCGAGTGCGAACATGCCCAACCCCTCGGCGGGGGCGCGCATCGGGGTCGGCGTCTGCCTGCTGGTGTGTTCAACCAGGACGGCGACGTCGATCGCCGGGCTGGCGTACATCCACCGGGTCCCGCCGGTGGCATTTTCGGCATAGTCGTCGAAGGTCGAGGTCGGGTTGACGCTGTGGTGGCGGACGGCGGTGAGCCGGCCGTCGTCGTCGGTCCCCAAGGTGAGGGTCTGTGTGGTCGCCGGCTGGTGTCCGCAGGAGGTGAACATCTGGGCCCGGGTCAGCACCAGCTTCACTGGGCGGCCGGTCACGCGCGCCGCCGCCGCGGCGAGGAGCGTGTGCGGCCAGACGAAGCCCTTGCAGCCGAAGCCGCCGCCGATGAAGGGGCAGACCACCCGCACGTGGTCGGCCGGCAGGTCGAAGGCCGCCGCCAGGGCCATCTGCGTTCCGAAGACCCATTGGGTGCTCTCGTGCACGGTGAGCTGGTCGCCGTGCCAGGAGGCCACGGTGGCCGAGGGCTCCATCGGGCTGTGGTGACGGTTCGGGGTGGTGTAGGTGGCGGTGACCACGGTGGTCGCCGCGGCCAGCCCGGCCTCGACGTCACCGACCCGCCCCGCGGGGTTGCCGGAGATCAGACCAGGCCTGGGCGTCACCGATTCACCGTCGCCGAACGCGCGGGGAACGGCGACGTCCGCATAGGTTGCCCGGACGAGTTCGGCGCCGCGGCGGGCCTGCTCGAAGGTTTCCGCCAGTACCATCGCCACCGGCTGGCCCTCGTAGCGCACCGTGTCGTCCTGGAGCGGGAGCACCGACTGGCCCAGCGGCGGCGACCCGATCGTTTTCAGCCGGGGCATGTCGGTGTGGGTGAGCACGGCCAGCACGCCGGGCGCCCGGACGGCCGCGGCGGTGTCGATGTGGGCGATCCGGCCGGTCGCCACGGTGGCCGGCACGAGCGCCGCGTGGGTGACGCCGTCCACCGGGGTGTCCGCGGCATAGTCGGCGGCGCCGGTGAGCTTGGCCGCCCCATCCGGTCGGCGCAGCCCCCCGATCGCGGCGATCACGACGCCACCATTCCTCTCGACCCGGCCGTGGTCAGGGCCCGTAGCGTCGCCCGCTGCGCGAGCTTGACCTTGAACGCGTTGCCGGCCAGCGGACGGGCCTCGGCGAACGAGGCCGCCACCGCGGCGCGCAGCGCTTCGGTGTCGTCCAGCGAAACGCCCCGGAGCGCGGCTTCGGTCCGGTCGAGCCGCCACGGCCTGGCCGCCACCCCGCCCAGCGCCAGACGCGCATCGGTGACCACCCCGCCGTCGTGGGCAAGCGCGGCGGCGACGGCGACCATCGCGAACTCATACGAGGCACGTTCGCGCACCTTCAAGTAATGCGACGCCCGGGTGTGCGGGCCGGCCGGAACGTCGATCGCGGTGACCAGCTCATCGGGGGCGAGCACCGTCTCGACCGTTGGATCATCGCCCGGCAGCCGATAGAACCCGGTCACCGGCACTGTCCGCTCGCCCCGAGGGCCGACGATTATCACCGTGGCGTCCAACGCGGCCAGCGCGACCGCGAAGTCGGACGGGTGGGTCGCCACACAGGCATCGCTCCATCCGAAGATCGCCTGGGTGCGGGTCTCGCCGTGGCGCGCCGCGCAGCCCGATCCCGGAGCGCGCTTGTTGCACGGCAGCAGAACCTCGGCACGGAAGTACGGGCATCGCGTGCGCTGCAACAGGTTGCCACCGAGACTGGCCATGTTCCGCAGCTGCGGCGAGGCGGCACACAGCAGCGACTCGGCCAGCACCGGATACTCGGCCGCCACCACCGGGGCCGCGTCGCTCATCCGGGCCAGCGCGCCCAGCCGCAGCCCTTCCGGACGGGCGTCAATGCCGTCCAGCGGCAGGCCATTGATGTCGACCAGCCGTTCCGGCGTCGCGATGCCCTCCTTGAGCCAGTTGACCATCTCGGTGCCGCCGGCGATCACGCTGGTACCGGGGTCCTCGATCGCGGCCAGCGCGGCGGCCAGGTCCGGTGCCTTCGCGTAGGCGAACGCCTTCATGGGGCCGGCTCCGTGACGTTGACGGTCCGGCCCAATGCCCCGGCCGCCTCCGCCACGGCGGCCACAATCTGGGGGTAGGCGGCGCAGCGGCAGATGTTGCCGCTCATCCACTCCCTGATCTCCCGGGCGGACCCGGCGTGCCCCTCGGCGATGAGAGCCGCGGCGGACATCACCTGACCGGGCGTGCAGTAGCCGCATTGAAACGCGTCATTGTCCAGGAAGGCGCGCTGGATCGGGCCCAAACCACCATCGACGGCCATTCCCTCGATCGTGGCGATGTCCGCGTCGGCCAGCGACACGGCAAGTGTCATGCACGCCAGAACGCGCCGGCCGCCCACATGGACCGTGCAGGCGCCGCACTCGCCTCCATCACAGCCCTTCTTTGTCCCGGTCAGCCCGAGCCGGTCCCGCAGCGCGTCCAGAAGGGTCATCCGTGATTCGAGGTGGATGACGTGGTCCTCGCCGTTTACCCGCAACGTGACCTCGGATTCCTCGTCGAATCTCATGCGTGGAGTCTAACCCCGGGCTCATGGTCGCTGACAAGGGTGCGCCCCTGACGGCGATCGCCTAGGCTGGTCAAGTGACCCCACGTCCTACCTCATTCGAGCGGGTGCTGGCCCGCCGCGGTGTCGGCGGCTACCGCCAGTACCGCATCCCCGCCCTGGCCGTCTCCACGCGCGGTACGGTGCTGGCGGCCTACGACGGCCGGCCCAACCTGGACGACCTGCCGAATCCGATCGACCTGCTGCTGCGCCGCAGCACCGACAACGGCCGCACCTGGGGGCCGCAGCAGGTGGTCCGCACCGGCACCGGCCTGGCCGGGTACGGCGACCCGAGCCTGCTGGTGGACACGGACACCGGCCGGATCACCATGTTCCACGCGGCCGGCACGCATGCCGGGTTCTTTGAGGCCGCCGAAGGCCTGGAACCCGAGGACGCCGTGCAGCACACCGACCTGAGCTTCTCCGACGACGACGGCGTCACCTGGCGGCACCGCCGGCTCACCGGGATGCTCAAACGGCCCGGCATCACGGGGATCTTCGCCGCGGCCGGTGCGGGCATCCGCATCCACACCGGCCCCTACGAAGGCCGCCTGGTACAGCAGTTCGTGGTCCTGTTCCGCGGCGACATCATGGCCGCCAGCGCGTACAGCGACGACCACGGCGAGACGTGGACCCTGGGCGAACTGGTCCCTGGCGGCAATGAAAACAAGGTGGCATGCCGCGCCGATGGCAGCCTGCTGTTGCATTCGCGCGCCACCCCGCATCGGCTGACGGCCGTCTCCACCGACGGCGGGCACAGCTACTCCGCCGCCGAACCGCACCAGGACCTGCCCGATCCCGGTGACAACGGCTCGCTGGCCCGGTTTGACGGCCTGCCGAACGTGACCACGCTGGCCGTCCCGGAAACGGTTGAGTGGCTCATCGCCACGCACAACCACGACACCGCGCTGCGCCGCAACACCGTCCTGAAACTCTCCCGCGACAACGGCGCCACCTGGCCGCAGGCCCTCGTGCTGTGCCCGGGAAGCTCCGAATACTCCACGGCCGCCCGCCTCCCCGACGGCCGCATCGGCGTCCTCCATGAACGCCAGGGCTACCAGGAAATCGTGTTCACCGCCGTTGACCCGCAGGCCCTGATCGACTCCCCCGCCGATGCATTGACGCATGACGGCGGCACCTGCTTTGCCGGCGACCTCGCCTTCGACGTGGTGCTGCGGTCCATCACGCCCGGCCGGCCCGCCCGCTGGCGGAGCGTGGGCGAGACCGTCACGCTCGCCCAGGCCGACGGCGGTTGGAGCCCCTCGGTCTGGAAGGAGGTGGGCCAGGGCTACACGCCGGACGCCCCGCAGGTGCTGTCCAACCGTGAGTCGCAGGACCTGAACTACGGCCCCGTCACCGCAGGCTACAAGGCGGGCGACGTCCTCGCCTTCGGCGCCCGGGTGGTGAACCGCGGTGCCCACGCGGCCCACGACGTCGTCGTCCGCAACGGCGTCGAAAACGGCACCGGCACCGCCCTGTTGGCACCCGGCGAGGACCTGCTGTTCAATCCGACGTACGTGATCACCGAGTCGGACGTCGCGGCGGGCCGGGCCGTGGTGCGGTTTGCCCTCGCCGCGGCGGTCGACGGGGCCGTGAGGGTCGAGAAGACGTTCGTCTTCGACATCACGACCGGCGACGTCGCCGAATCCCAGCGCTGAGGGCAGGTCAGTCGGGGCCGTCGGCGAGGTCCCGCAGGGACTCCCCGATCCGCCGGTGGGCGTCGGCCGCCTGCCGGCGGGCCGCCAGCGTCTGGGCGGTCACACCGAACCCGTCGACCCGCGTCTGGAGCTGGGCCAGCTCGGCCTTCAGCATCGTTTCCTGGTCCACCAGGGCGTCGCGCTGGGCGGTGATGTCGGCCAGCTGGTCCGTCATGACGGCGGCCCGCGATCGCGCCGCGCGAGCCAGGCCGTCGTCCTCTGCCGCGGTGGCTGCCTGGTCCTTGAGTTCAGCGATCAGCCGTTCGAGTTCGGTCGCCTGCAGGTCCAGGCGCTGCCGGCTGGTCGCCACGTCGGCCACACCCCGGCGCATCTTCGCCAGGGCCGCCAGCTGCTTGTCGAGCGACTCCGCCACGCCCAGCCCTTCCGGCTCCTTTTTAGCACGCTTGCGCCAGATGCTCATGCCGGCGGGCCGTCGTTCCCCAGTTCGGTGTAGGTCTGCGACCAGTTCCGCAACATCTGCGCCTCGATGTCCAGCTTGCGGGTCACGGCGGCGAGGTCGACGTCGGTGAGCGGGCGCGCGGTCGCGGCCAGTGCGTTGCGCACGCCGGCCGCCGTCGTCATGATCTGCTTGACGTGGGCGCCGAGCGTCTGTGCGTACATCGTCTGGATGGCGGGGTCCGGGTCCTTCTGCGCCACGACGAGTTGCTGCTCAATCGCGGCCCCGGCCTGCTGCAGCGTGCGCACGATCGGTTCGAGGTTGCCGGTGTACTGTTGCGCGGAATTGGCCACGTCGAGGCTGCGCGCGGTGGCCTCCAACGCCTCGCGCAGGTGGATGCGCAGTCCCATCAGCGCGCTTGACGGGCCCGTGCCGGATTGGGCCCGCACCTTCAGGGCCTCGAACTTGGCCCGTTCCAGGCCCGGCTTGGACCATCGCACCAACCCCACCACGCCGCGGGACACCAGGACGGCCACGGTGACGATGCCACCCACCACGAGGGCGATGATGACCAGCGCGATGACCAGGATGACTGTTCCGGAATCCATGCGTTCGCCGCCTCCGATCGGGCCTATTCCTGGCTCATCAGCGTAGCACCGCACCCTTGGCGGCGAATGGGGCCCGTGAATCAGGGTCCGCTCCGGGACGTCCCCGATGGCCGGCGCCGGCGCGGCGGGACAGAATGGGACCATGAAGACGATTCTCAACATCATCTGGCTCGTGTTCGGCGGCATCTGGCTGGCCCTGGGCTACTTCCTGGCCGGCATCGTCTGCTGCCTGCTGATCATCACGATCCCGTGGGGCATCGCCGCTTTCCGCATCGCCGGCTACGCGCTGTGGCCGTTCGGCCGCACGGTGGTCGACAAGCCGGGCGGACCGTCCGTCGCCAGCACCATCGGCAACGTCATCTGGCTGCTCGTCGCCGGGATCTGGATCGTCATCGGCCACCTCACGACCGCCGTTGCCATGGCCATCACCATCATCGGCATCCCGCTGGCCATCGCCAACCTGAAGATGATCCCCATCTCCCTCATGCCGCTGGGCAAGGAAATCGTCCCCACGAACAGCCCGTTCGTGGGCCAATACCGGTAACCAATCCTCGCAGCGGCCTTGCGTGGGGCGTACGCTGGCCCCATGCCCGCAACCACACCGCCCGAAACCACACCGCCCAAAGCCATACTGCTCGGTGACAACCTGGAAGTCAGGGCTCGCATAGAAATTAGGTCTGTTTTGCCGTGAATTTTCGGTAGTCTCGTGCTATGGAAGAGATTTCGGAACCGGTGGTG
>NZ_RWKQ01000038.1 GCF_003946885.1 Specibacter cremeus
TCTCTTCCATAGCACGAGACTACCGAAAATTCACGGCAAAACAGACCTAATTTCTATGCGAGCCCTTAACGAAGTAGTCGCTGCTGTTTGGTGCAGCCGCCTTCTGAAAGTGACGATTGACCGCCGCGACTGGCCCGGGGCAGCGTCGGTCAGCCGGTGGGGACGCGCAGGCTGAACCGGCACCCGCCGTCGACGTTGGCCACCTCCACGCTCCCCTGGTGCGCCCGCACGATCCCGGCCACCAGGCTCAGGCCGACGCCCGCCCCGCTGAATCGCGACCCGGTCCGGCCCGAGTCCTTTTGCCAGCCCGGCGTGAACATCCTGGCCCTGTCCGCCTCGGCGATGCCGCCGCAGCCGTCCTGCACATCCACCGTGGCCCACCCCGCACCCGACCGGACGGAGATGCCCACGGTGCTTCCGGGCGGGCTGTACAGGATGCCGTTGAGGATCACGTTGCGGATGGCGCGGCCCAGGGAGGCCCCGTCGACGGCAACAAGGGTGGACTGCACGCCGTCGCCGTTGATGCCGATGCCACGGCCGGCGGCCAGCGGGACAAGATCGGCTATGGCATCGCTGACCAGGTCGTTCAGGTCTAGCTGCTGGCGGTTGAGCACCATCGTCCCGGCCTGGATCCTGGACAGTTCCAACAGGTCATTGACCAGCACGGCCATCCGGTCCGCCTGGGCGATGATGCGCCGGTGGTAGCCGGAGACGTCATCGGCCACGCCGTCCTCCAGCGCCTCCGCCATGGCGCGCATGCTGGCCAGCGGGGTGCGCAGGTCGTGGGAGACCCAGGCCACCAGTTCGCGCCGCGCCTGCTCGACGGCCAACTCGCGCCGGCGGGATTCCTCAAGCTTCTCGCTGGTCGCCTTGAGCTCGGCGGCGAGCGCCGCCAGCTCCGAACTCATCGTCCCGGCCGGCGCCACCGTCTCGCCCCGCCCGATCCGTGCCGCCGCACCGACCAGCCGGTTCGTGTTCCGGGCCACGCCAATGCCCAGGGCCAGGGCCACCGCCACAGCCACCACGGAGGCGATGGCCAGGATGTACCACATGACCTGGACGTCATGGGCGGAGAGGAACATGGCGTTGAACGCGCCCACCATTCCGGCGACCAACACGCCCAGGGTGCCCACGACCACAAGGAGGATCTGCACCACGATGGACGTCCGGCGCAGCAGGCGCTGCAACACCACGGTCACCAGGCCGATGATCACGGCCCACATGAGCACCACCCGGATGATGGTGAAAAGGTCGCTAGCGCTCACCGGCACCCGCCTGCGTGCCGTCGTCGAACCTGTACCCCACGCCCCACACGGTTTTCAGCAGCACGGGTGCCGTGGGCACGTCCTCGATCTTCTCCCGCAGCCGGCGCACGTGCACGGTGACGGTGGACAGGTCCCCGAAATCCCACCCCCAGACGGCCTTGATGAGCACATCCCGGCTGAAAACCTGGTTGGGGCGGCGGAGAAAAAACGCGAGCAGATCAAATTCGCGGGCCGTCAGGGACAACGGCACGCCCCGGTGCCGCACCTCGCGGGACGCCGGGTTGAGCTCGAAGCCGGCCAGCTCCACGGGTTGCTCCGGGGCATAGTCCCTGAGACTGCGGCGCAGCACGGACTTCACCCGGAGCACCAGCTCGCGGGGCGAGAACGGCTTGGTCACATAGTCGTCCGCCCCCATTTCCAGGCCCAGGATCCGGTCCTCCTCGGTGCCCAGGGCGGTGAGCATGATGATGGGCATGGTCTGCGTCTGGCGGATGCGCCGGCACACCTCCGCCCCGTCCAGCCCGGGCAGCAGGCGATCAAGGATGATCAAGTCGGGGGTGCGGGTCAACGCCAGGTGCAGGGCCGTGAATCCGTCGGCCGCCAAGTCCACCTGCAGGCCGGCCTGGACCAGGTAGTCGCGCACCACATGGGCGATGGTTGCCTCGTCCTCGACCAGCAGGACGCGCCTGTTGCCGATCTCCCGGTCCTGGGCCGCCATGTTCACCCTCCCAGCATAGGTTTCAAGACCGGCGGGCGGCTGGGAATCCGGCCACCGGACGCATTTGTCCCGGTTCCGTAAGGATTTGGCCCGGCCAGGCGCCGGTGCAGACTCTACCGTCGAAGCATGAAGGAAACGACCGGCGGCACCGCCCCTCTGGTGGACGTGGTGCTGCCCTGCCTGGACGAGGCCGGCGCCCTCCCCCGAGTGCTGGCCGCCCTGCCTGCGGGCTTCCGCGCCATCGTGGTGGACAACGGCTCGACGGACGGATCGGGTGAGCTGGCCGCGCAACTCGGGGCCGTCGTCGTGCGTGAGCCCCGCCGCGGCTTCGGCGCCGCCGCCCATGCCGGCCTGCTCGCGGCGACCGCCGACTACGTGGCCTTCTGCGATTGCGACGGTTCGCTGGACCCGGCCGGGCTGGTGCCGATGCTGGCCTTGGTGGAATCCGGGCGGGCGGACCTGGTGCTCGGGGCCCGGAAGCCGCGGCGCGGGGCGTGGCCCGCCCATGCCCGTGTGGCGAACGCCTGGCTGGCCTGGCGGCTGCGCAGAATGACGGGGGTGCCGTTGACCGACCTGGGGCCGCTGCGGCTGGCCCGCCGCGGCGCACTGCTGTCCCTGGACCTGCGGGACAGGCGCAGCGGCTACCCGCTGGAAATGTTCCTGGCGGCACACCGGGCCGGCTGGCGGGTCACCGAAATCCCCGTCCCCTATCTGCCCCGGACGGGCCGGTCCAAGGTGACCGGAACGGTTCGCGGGACGCTGACCGCGGTGAAGGACATGTCGGCACAGCTGGCGGCCGCCCGGTCGCGCACGCCCGCCGGCTCCCCGCCGGCCGCGCCGGGGGCCGGGCCATGAACCTGAGCATCGCGGTGATTGCCAAGGAGTGCCGGCCGGGCAGGGTGAAGACGCGGCTCACCCCACCGCTCACCGCGGTCCAGGCGGCAACGCTGGCCCAGGCCAGCCTCAGCCAGACCCTGAGGACGGTGCGCGCCGTGGACGCCGACCGCCGACTGCTGGTGTTCGAGGGGATGCCGCGGCCGTGCGACGCGGAGGGTTTTGAGGTGTTCGCCCAGGCCGGCGGCGGGCTGGATGAACGGCTGGCCGCGGTGTGCCGGCTGACCGCGGGGCCGCTGCTCATCCTGGGCATGGACACCCCGCAGTTCACGCCCGGACTCCTGGCCGAGCTGGTCGCCGATTGGCGGCAACCCCGGCCACGGTTTCCCGCCTGGCTGGGCCCCGCGCGCGACGGCGGCTTCTGGGCCCTGGGCCTGCACCGCCCGGATGGCGCACTGATCCGCGGTGTCCCCATGTCCACGGCCGGCACCGGCGATGAGCAGGGGCGCCGGCTGGCCGCCGCCGGTCTTGCCGTGGGGAGGCTGCCGGCGCTGACCGATGTGGACACCTTCGACGACGCCCTCCGGGTGGCCGCCGCGTGTCCGGGCAGCGAGTTCGGCAGGGCGGTCCGGGCGTTGTCACTGCCCGCCCGCCGGGGCACGGCGGTGCCACTATGAGCGCCCCGGCAGTGTCAACCGTGGCGGTGTCAACCGTGGCCGGGTCCGGGGCGCACGGGCGCACGGGGTTTTTCGGCCAAGGCGGCCTGGAACCCTATGAGCGCACGCTGTTGCGGGGCCTGGGCCGCATCACCCTTCATGCCGTGGACGGCGGCATCGCCCCGGACTCCGACGCCACATATTTCAGCGTCCGGGACTGGTGCGCGCCCGCCACGGCGTGCGAATTCGACCTGCTCGCCACCCTGGCCGGGCCGCTGCTTGATGTGGGCTGCGGCCCGGGCCGGATGCTGGTCGCCGCCGCCCGGGCCGGGATCGCGGCGGTGGGTGTGGATCCAAGCGCGGTGGCCGTGGGGCTGGCCCGGGCCCGGGGCGCCAGGGCATTGCGGCAGTCGGTCTTTGCGCCCCTGCCCCATGAGGGCGGATGGGGTGCGGCATTGTTGCTGGACGGCAACATCGGCATCGGCGGCAACGCCACCGTGCTGCTGGCCAGGCTGGCCGCGCTGCTGGCACCTGCCGGCCGCGTCGTCGTGGAGGCCGATCCGCTGCCCACCCTCGACGTGAGCTTTTCCGCCGTGCTCGAGGACGCCCCCGGCCATGCCAGCGAGCCGTTCCCGTGGGCGCTGGTGGGCGCCGACGCCCTGGCCGGCCACGCGGGCAGGGCGGGTCTGGCGGTTGCCGGAACCAGGCACGTTCAGGGGCGCGTCTTCGTCACCTTGCGCCGGCCGTGAAGTCCGACGGCGGCCACCCCGGCGGCCGCCGCGAGCGCCAGTCCCAGCCACATCAGGAGCAGGGAGGCGCCATAGGCGCCCTGCAGGATGGTGCGGTTGACCGCGCTGGCCGGACCCTCCGGTTGCAGGACCGCCCGGGCGCCAAGCAGCGGTGCCACGATCAGGGTCATGACGCAACCGCACACAAGTGCCCCGCGAATGATGGCCTGTTGCAGCGCGCCGAGGCCATGGGTGATCCTCTTCAGTCCACGACCGGCGACGGTCGTCAACGGCACCAGCACGCCGTCGTGGAGCAGCAGCGCGACGCCGAGCCAGGCAATAAGGCCGGCCAACTGGTCCGCCGGAAGGTGGGTGACCAGCTCCCACAATCCGTAGCCGATGCCCACCGTGCCGAGCAGTCCCAGCGCCAGCCGGGCCGCCGTCGTCGTGCGGGGCGATCGTGTGGCGCGCATCAGCCCAGCACCTCGATCCGGCGAACCCATTTCG
The DNA here is from genome assembly GCF_003946885.1 of Specibacter cremeus. GTDB lineage: Bacteria > Actinomycetota > Actinomycetes > Actinomycetales > Micrococcaceae > Specibacter > Specibacter cremeus. The sequence goes on from NZ_RWKQ01000038.1 coordinate 4,709, forward strand.
TCTGCAACACGCCCGGCCGGCCGGGCGCCATGACCCGGGCCGGATAGCCATGGTCCAGGTCCAGCGGGGCCCCGTTGAGTTCCAGTGCGAGCAGGGTCAGGTCGTCCCGGCTGTACGCGGCGGGCAGCGTGGACGCCGCATAGTTGCCGTGCTGTTCCAGGCTGTGGACCCGCGCGTCCGAGTCCGCCGGGGCACCCACGGTGGCCAGCAGGTCACGGATGCGAACACCACGCCAGAGAGCGTCCTGGCTCCAGCCCTCCACGCAGGCGATGGGCAGTTCGCTGGTGTGCTGGGGCAGGGCCCGGAGCCGGGCCAGGGAAAACGTCTCCTGCCGCTGCCGGTAGGTCACGGTCAGCGTCCAGCCGGTCGCGAGCGCCGTCGTGGCCACCCCGGCCTCGGCCGCCGTCCGGGTGACGGGGAGGCGTTGCGGGCCGGTGCCCTGGCGGCGGGGGGCAAACACGTTGAACCCGGCCAGCCCACCGAACGACTGCCCCGCGGTGGTCAGCACGGCGGCGCCGGTGGCGGCGGCCACCGCCGCCAACAGGGCGCGGCGGTTCCAGCCGGGGGACGCGGCACCCGCTGGCTCCGCCGGCATGCCGTTCGGCCGGCCGGCCGGTGCCGGGTCGGCGGATTCCGCCGGGCCCCGACGCCAGTGCGCGGCGATCACCGGTAGTTTGATGGCCACGTGCAATGCCAGTGAGGAGACGATCACCCAGGCCAGCCAGTAGTGGACGGTCTTGAAGGGGAAGGGCCACGGGTACCATTCGAAGGTGTTGACGAGCCCGATGCCCACCTCGACCAGCGACGACGCCACCAGTAGGGCGATCGAGGCCCGCTCCAGTGCGTGGAGGACCGAGCGGATGGGCGGCCAGCGCAGCAACTCGGGGAAAACGGACCACAGCTTGGCCAGCAGGAGCGGGATCGACCCGATTCCGGTGGCCACATGCACGCCCTGGGTGAGCCGGTACAGCCAGACCGGGCGCGGCAGGAGCACCATCCAGGCCGGCGGCTGCTGCAGAAGGTGGCTGTACAGCCCCGTGAGGAAGCAGATGACGAACGCCGCGCCGAGCCAGCGGCCCAGGATCACCGTGAGGCGTCTGCCGCGCAGGGGCGAGGCGGATGCCGCACCGAGCGCATCCATCCGGGCCTGCAGTTTCGTGGTCAATCGGTCCATGGATTCAGCACACCACCGGCAGCGGAACCGCGCCCGCCCCAGACCTTACGAAAGCCGAACGAATTGCGCCCCGGGGGTCCGCCCGGGCGCTGCGGGGGGCAGTATCGACGTGTGAGGAATGCGCCGCACGGCCCCGTGCCGTCCCCCCGTGGCCCGCTGGGGCGCGCACCCGTGACGGCCATCGTGACGACGTCCCTGTTGGTGGTGGGGTTGGCCGGCATCATTTACGTGACGGTCGCCGGGCAGGCACACGGCGGATGGGCGCCGCTGTCCGGCATGCTGGCGGCCTGGGCCGTCTTCGTGGCTGCCGCGCTTGCCGCCCGACGGCTGCCGGCACGGCATGCGGGCACGTTTGTCTTGCTCGGATCCCTGCTCCTGGGCGGCGTCGCGACATCCGCGCCGCCGGTGATCAGCAGCGACTCGGCCCGCTACGCGTGGGACGGGATGGTCCAAAAAGCGGGGATCTCGCCGTACGCGTACGTCCCCGCCGACCAGGCCCTGGAGTCCCTGCGGCCGGGCTGGCTGTTCCACGAACCGGCCCCCGGAGAGAATTGCTACACCCATCCGTTCCCCACGGGAACCGTGATAACCACCAACAGTCCCGACGGCAGTCCCCTGTGCACGGCCATCAACCGGCCGCACGTGCCGACGGTCTACCCGGCCGTGGCCGAATTGTATTTCCTGGCCGTGCGCCTGGCGCCGGGACCGGAGGTCGGGTTCATCGCGTTCCAACTGGCCGGGCTGGCGATCAGCCTGGGTGTCACGGCCATGCTGCTGCGCTTCCTGCGCCGGGCCGGCCGGCCGGCCCACCAGGCCGTCTGGTGGGCGTGGTGCCCGCTGGTGGCCTTTGAGGCGGTCAATGGCGCCCACGTGGATGTCCTGGGCGCCGCCCTGGCGGCCGCCTCGGCGCTGCTGCTGGCCGGGGGGCGCCCCCTGCGCTCCGGGGTGGCCTTCGGCGCCGCGGTGGCGGCCAAGCTCATTCCCGTCATCACCGCCCCGGGCCTGCTGTACCGCAAGCCCGGGCGCTTTGTCCTGGCCGCCGCCGGCACGTTTGCCGCAGCCTACGCCCCCTATGTGCTGGCCGGCGGTCCGGCGGTGCTCGGGTATCTGCCCGGCTACCTCCGGGAGGAGGGGTACGTCGGCGGCGGCACCACGTCCCGGTTCGCCCTGTTGCAGGTGGCATTGCCGGCGCCCTGGGACGTGGTTGCCGGCATCCTGCTGCTGGCCGGGCTGGCCCTGCATGTTTGGCGCCACACCGGCCCGGCCAACCCGTGGGACGGCCAGGTGCTGATGACCGGTGCCACATTGCTGGTGGCCAGCCCCGCCTACGAGTGGTACGCCCTGCTGCTGCTGCCGTTTGTGGTCCTCAGCCGCCGGTACGAATACCTGCTCATACCGCCGGTGCTGACGGTGATGTACCTGACCGGCGGCCAGCCCTACGCCACCTGGCTGGACCGGTTGTTGCTGGCGGCCGCCGCGCTGCTCATCGCGGCGGCCGCCGTGTGGCGGCGACGCAGGGCGCGCACCGACGTCGCCGGTCCGCCACTGGCGATCTAGACGGTGCCGCCCCGCGGACCTGCCAGGCCCGTGGCTGCAAAGACGGGCGGGACGACGGGCCGGCACCGTCGGGCCAGCTTTTCCCGGATCTGCCGGCGCCTTTGCACCGGCGGAGGACTAAAATGGCCCCGGGATCAATCGTGGCATTCGGAGGACGGGTATGTTCGCGAGAGTCAGCTCATTCAAGACCGGGCCCGCAACGGCGGCGAATTCGATCCGTAGTGACCCCAGCCGGGAGCAGGGACTGCAGATCAGCCCTGCCGGGGGATTCGAAGTCACGGCCGGCGCCGCCAAAGACTGACGGCGCGCTTCCGGCGGCGCGGAAGCTCCATTCATATTCCATACGTTCCAAGAGTGAAACCAGAGTGATCAGCATGGCCTGGGAACTAGCAGGCGAATACCTGGAAAACTGCAATTGCGACGTGCTCTGCCCGTGCGTCACATCGTCCCTGCAGGGACCGGCGGACAACGAGCGGTGCTATGTCCCGCTCGCCATTAACATCACCAGCGGCCAGAACGACGGCGTACGCCTCGACGGCCTCGGCGCCGTCCTGGTGGTGGACTCGCCGGCAGTCATGGGTTCGGGCGGCTGGCGGGTCGCCGTCTACGTGGACGAGCGGGCCGACGACGCCCAGCGCCAAGCCCTGGGCGGTATCCTTTCCGGTGCGCTCGGCGGCCCACCGGCCATGCTGGCGGGGCTGATCTCCGAGCAACTGGGGGTCAAGTTTGTCCCGATTGCCTTTGAGTCCCACGACGACACGCGCCGGGTGACGGTGCCGGGCATCATGGACTTCGAGGTCACGGGGATCCGTGCCACGGGGGCGGACACCGTCATGCGGCTGACAAACATCTTCCATCCGATGGGCGCCGATCTGCCGATTGCGCAAAGCAGCATCGGCACCTTCAATGACCCGGACTACGGCTGGTCCTTCGACAACACGGGCAAGAATGGCCACTACAGGGACTTCGCCTGGGCGGCGTAGCGCGCCGGCCGTCTGGTCCACGCTCCTGCTGGCCAGTGCCATGGCGTGGGCCTGGATCGTGGCCTACGCGGCGGCCATGCCGGCGCGCATGGGCGCCGGCATGGCCCCGCAGCCCGGCGTGGGTGCCTTTTTGGGCGTCTGGATGTGCATGATGGCCGCCATGATGCTGCCTGCGGTTGCTCCCGTCGCCACGATCTATGTCCGAACGATAGGTGCCGGTCCGCCCGGTTTGCCGGACGCCGGCCCCGCACCGGCCGGCTCCCGGCCGGCCGGCTCCCGGCCGGCGGGCGTCCGGCCGGGGGGCGTCCGGCCGGCGGGCGCCTTGCCGGCCGGACGGGCCGTCGGTCTGGTTGTGGGCTACCTGCTGGTGTGGGCGGCGTACGGGATCATTGCTTTTGCGGCCACCCGGGCCTTTGGCGTGCTCAGCGGACCGTCTGGGTCGGCCGCGCCCTGGATTGATGCCGCGGCCCTCGCGGTGGCCGGCGTCTACCAGTTCACACCGGCCAAGAACCGTTGCCTCTCGCACTGCCGCTCGCCCCTTGCCGTGCTCCTTCATGTCGGGAACTTCCGGGGCCCGCTCCGTGATGTCCGTGCGGGCTTCTGGCATGGCGGCTACTGTCTGGGCTGTTGTTGGAGCCTGATGCTGGTTCTGGTGGCCGTGGGCATGATGAACATCGTCTGGATGGTCCTGCTGGCCGGCGTCGTCTTTGTGGAAAAGACCTGGCGGTACGGCAGGCAATTCAGCTACGCCGTCGGCGGGCTGCTGCTCATCCTGGCGATCGCCGTGCCGCTGCAGCCTGCTCTCGTCGGGGTGGCCGGGATGTAGGGCCGGCCCCGGCCACCGCTATCCTGTCCCTTGGGTGCGTACCGCCAAGGATGCAATACCCCTAGGCTGGACCCCATGGCGCTCATCCACGATGCCGCATTGCGGCCCACCAAACTGGAACTGCTCGCAACCTGGCTGCCCGGCCAGCCCTGGTTTTCCGGGGACGCGTCCACGCTGGTCCGCGTGGCGTCGTTCCGCTACGACGACCCCGCCGGCGAGGTGGGCATCGAGACCCTGCTGGTGAGGGTCGACGGCGGCCCGGTGCTGCAGGTGCCGCTGACGTATCGCGCCGCGCCGCTGCCCGGTGCGGCCCTGATTGGGACCATGGACCACTCCGTCCTGGGTCAGCGGTGGGCGTACGACGCCTGCACCGATCCGGTCTATGTCGCCGCGCTGGCCGGCGCGCTCCTGGCCGGGGCGCCGCAGGCCGCGCAGGTCAGGGAGATCGACGGCGAGCTGGTCGCCCTTCCCGAATCCGTCGCCGTGACGGGATCCGGCGAACCGGGGACGCCTGTACCGGTCATCGATGCCGTATCCGCCTCGACGGTTGACGGCGTGACAACCGTCAGCGCGGGCGCACTGACCCTGTCCGTGCACCGGCTGCCGCAGGCCGCCGCCGTCGTCGTCCCCCACTCGCTCACCGCGACCACCGGGGAATCCGGCACGCCGCTGTTGCTGGCGACGGTGGGATAGGGCGCCCCGGCGATTAACAGCTGTGTCACAGAACGGCTTTCTATTGTCAAATGGTTGCCGTGGTGATTGGCTGACCGGTGTAGGCCTTGCTGGGGAGGCCGGAGCGGGCCGCTGACACCGGTGGAGCGTGCTTTCCTGTCCCCCGGAAAACTATCCGGCTGATGGAGGCATGACATGAGCGCAGTATCCTCGTCCCAGAATTTCGCCCACGGGTTCCCCACACCCGGACCCCAGGGACCCACGCCGCAGAAAGTGATGGACCACGTGTTCTTCCTGTCCGAAGGGGCGTGGAAAACGGCACGTGAGGAACAGCAATTCGACCACATCGTCATTGGCAGCGGGTTCTGCGCCCACGCCTTCGCCGAACGCACACTGTCGCGGAACCCGCACGCCCGGATCCTGATCATCGAGCGGGGCCCGTTCTTCCTGCCCCAGCACTTCCAGAACCTGCCACTGCCCTACCGGCAGACCTTGGGCGGGCTCTCCGAAACGTTCCCCTGGACCCTCGCGGCGGCCACGGCCAACCAGCCGGCCGGCAAGATTTCCTGGCAACACGGCATGGTCCCGTTTTACGGGGGCCGCAGCATCATGTGGAGCGCCTGGTGCCCCCGCCCCGAGGAGAACGAAATGCGGGGCTGGCCACGGCCCGTCATGGATGCCGCGCGCGCCCACTTCAAGTCGGCGGAGGATCTGCTGAACGTCATTGCCGCGGACCACATCGATGCCGGGCAATCCCCCGACGCGCTGGCATTGATCAGCCAGACCCGGCCGGTCTACGGGATCATGCAAAAAGCCCTGCAACAGCGCCTGGCGGACGGCCTGCACAAGATCGACTCCGCAACACGCACCATGCCGGCCCCGCTGGCCGCGGCGGCCGGCGCCAGCTCGGGCGTGGACTTTGCCAAGTTCTCCACACCGGCCGTGCTGCTGGAACTCGCGGACCGGCAGGCCGCCCTGGCCGCCCAGGGCAATGGTGCGCCGCTGCAGATTGTCACGGACTGCACGGTTGGACGGATCCTGGCGCAGGACGGCCGGGCCACGGCGCTGGAGACGACCCGCGGCGTGGTCAATGTGGGCCAGGCCAACCTGGTGCTGGCGATGGGCACCCTGCCGCCGACCACCCTGGTGCTGAACTCCTTCCCGGACACCCCCGGTGCCGGCGAGACGTTCAGCGCCCATTTCATCACCTCGGTGGTGGCCCGGGTGCCCCGGAAGGACTTCGACTTCGGCGAAAAGCTGGGCGACCTTGAGCTGGCGGCCATCTACCTGGCCGGCAAGAGCCCGGCGGGCATGCAGTACCACGTGCAGCTCTCCGTCCTCTCGGACCGGCATCCGGATGAGAACGCGCAAAAGTCCGAACGTTACGCCCCGGACGTGGTGGCCACCGCCTCCCTCGCCCAGCTGCGGTCCTCGGAGGAGTACTTGGTGTTTGTCTGTGCCGTCCTGGGCGAGCTGGATGAGGCCAACCCGGAGAACCACCTGTTGCCATCCGGGGGCGCGGATCCGACGTGCAATGTCACGCTGCAGGTCCTGGCCAACGGCACGGACGACGCCACGTGGGACACCATGGACGAGGGCACCTTCCAGATGCTGGAGCGCGTGCTATCCCCGGGCGGCGCGGGCCGTGTTGAATACTGGCACGGCGACCCGGACACCGGAAGTTGGGGCGCCGAGCGCCCGAGCATCCCGGAGCGGCGCGTCCCGGGCTTGGTCCATGAAAGTTCGTCGCTGCCGATCGGCGAGGGGGCGGACGCCACGGTCGGCGTGGACTACCGGCTCAACGGCGTCGGCAACGTCTTCGTCACCGGTGGCGGGCTCTGGCCCACCGGCGGCTCCTGGAACCCCACCATGACGATGGTGGCGCTGGCCCAGGACCTTGCCGACAACTTGACGGAGGACGGCTTCGGGTCAGGCGCCGGACCCGGTGATTGAGCCGAAGCCACCGGTGATTGAGCCTGCCGAAATCAGGTCTCGACAAGCTCGACCACCGGTGATTGAGCCTGCCGAAATCAGGTCTCGACAAGCTCGACCACCGGCGATTGAGCCTGCCGAAATCAGGTCTCGACAAGCTCGACCACCGGCGGCTAGATCCCGTTCAGCGCCTCCGCCGTGGCCAACGCAGTGTAACGGGCGGCGTCGGCCATGGCCGCCTCGGGCGACCGGGCCACGTCGGCGGCGCTGGCGGCCGCCACGACGCCGTGCCCGGCCAGCTGCTCGGCCGTCACGGCGATGCGCCCGGCAACGACGACGACGGGCAGTCCCCTCGCGTGCGCGGCGTCGGCCACGCCGATGGGCGCCTTCCCGGACAGTGACTGCTCGTCCATGGAACCCTCGCCGGTGATGACCAGGTCGGCGTCCGCGAGTGCGGCGTCCAGGTCCACGAGCTCGGCCACGAGGTCGAAGCCGCGCTCGATGGCCGCCTTCGCGTAGGCCGTGAACAGGGCGGGGAAGCCACCGGCCGCCCCGGCACCGGGCATGTTGATGTCGACGCCGGTGTCCGCCAACACCAGGGCGGCCAGGTGCTTGAGCCCGGCGTCCAGGCGCTGGACGGCGTCGTCGTCTGCCCCCTTCTGCGGCCCGAACACGTGGGCGGCCCCCGTGATTCCGTACAGCGGGTTGTCCACGTCGACGGCCATGCGGATGCGCACGGCCGCCAGCCGCGGATCCAGTCCGGAGGCGTCAATGGAGGCGACGTCCTGCAGGGACCCGCCGCCGAGCGGGACCAGGTTCCCGGCCGCGTCCAGCAGCTTCAGCCCGAGCGCGCGCAGCGCGCCGGTGCCGGCATCGGTCATGGCCGATCCGCCCAGCCCGATGATCAGCTCCGTGGCGCCGGCCTCCAGCGCCGCGGCGATCAGCTGGCCGGACCCGTACGAGTGGGCGCGCAGGGCGTTCTCCACCGTCGGCTCGCTGAGCAGGTAGCCGCTGGCCTGCGCCGTCTCGATGACGGCCGTGCGTTTGCCATGACGGTCACCCAGCGCCCAGGCGGCCCCGACCGGCTTCACGATCGGCCCGATGACCGAGTTCAACCGCTCCTCGAAGCCCGCCGCGACGGCCGCCTCCAGGGTGCCCTCGCCGCCGTCGGCCACGGGCAGGGCGGTGACGACGGCGTCAGGGTAGACGCGCAGGGCGCCCTCGCTCATGGCCGCCGCGGCCTCGACGCCGGTGAGCGTGCCCTTGAACTTGTCCGGTGCAATCAAGATTCGCATGGGTCCATCCTGCCAGCTGTCCGGGCGGGTCTCGCTCCCCAGCCGCTCCCCGCCCTCGCAAGCTCGGTCGGGGCCCCTCGCGGCCGTGGGCCCTGGCTCGAGCACCGGGGTCTCGACAGGCTCGACCACCGGGTCTCGACAGGCTCGACCACCGGGCGTGGCCGCCATCACCAATAGCCGCGCTCCCGCATGACGTCGGCGAGCAGGTCGGCGCGGTCGGTCATGACACCGTCCACGCCCAGGTCGAACAGCTCGCGCATCTCTTGCGGCACGTTGATGGTCCACACGTGCACGGCCAGCCCGTGCCGGTGCGCCCGGACCACGGAGCGCCGCGTCACCAAGGTGATGCCGAAGCGCCGGCGCGGGATCTGCAACGCGTCGGTGTCCCGCAGGAACCACCGCAGCAGCGGCCGCGGCAGCCACCCGCCGAGCACGAACGCGGCCATCGTGGCAGTCCCCGCGGAACTGGCCACCGGCCGGGACAGCCGGCGCAGCACCGCCCGGCGCCGCTTGTCGGAGAACGACGCCACGAGTACCCGGTCGTGCAGCCCGAACTCCTCGATCGCGGCGGCCAGCGTGGGCACCGAACCGGCGTCCTTCACGTCCAGGTTGAATTTCGTCGCCGGCATGGCCTGGACCAGTTCGGCCAGCGTGACGATCGGTTCGGTGCCGCCGATGCGGGCCTGAAGGACGACGGCGGCGGGCAGGTCCGCGATCCGGCCCGGAACGCCTGTGGTCCGGAGCAGGGTGTCGTCGTGGAACAGGATGGCGACGCCGTCGGCTGTCGTGTGCACGTCCGACTCGAGGTGCGTGTAGCCCAACGCCGCCGCGGCCCGGAACGCGGCCAGGGAGTTCTCCAACCCCTGCGGCGAGAAGCCCCGGTGCGCGAAGGCCAGCGGGATCGGCGAGTCGAGGAACGGCGTGCGGGGCCCGGCCATCCGGCGCTCTTTACCCCAGCGCCGCGAGCCGGGCCTCGATGACCTGGGCGACGCCGTCGTCCGCGAAATGCGGCGCCTGCCGGGCGGCGGCCGCGATCGCGTCCGGGTGGCCGCTGGCCATCGCATAGCCGGTGCCGGCCCACCGCAGCATCTCGATGTCGTTGGGCATGTCGCCGAACGCCACGACGTCCGCGGCGGCGATGCCCCGGGATGCGGCGAACTCGGCCAGCGTGACGGCCTTGTTCACGCCGAGCGGCCCCATCTCCAGCAGTGCGGCGGCCGGCGCGGAATGCGTGATGGACAGCAGGGGCGCCACCTGGGCGTACACCGTGGCGAGGAACTGGTCGGCCGTGCCGTCCCGGGTGACGGCCAGGAACTTCACGATCCCTCCGTCGCCCATGGCCGGCTCCAGCATGGGCGCGACGCGCGCCGCGAGGTCCGGGGCGGCCTGGCCGGGTTCCATGAAGCCCGATTCCAGGTGCAGCCCGTCCAGGCTCTCCAGGGCGAAGTACGGCGCCGGCACCAGCGACCGGATGATGTGCTGTACCCGGTCCACGGTCTCCCACCGCAGCAGGTGGGAGTTGACGACGGTTTCCGTGGCCAGGTCGTACGTGACGGCGCCGTTGGAGCAGATGACGGTGCCGGTGTGGCCCATCTGGGCCCGGATCGGTTCCAGCCAGCGCGGCGGCCGGCCCGTGACGAACACGATCTCCACCCCGGCGTCGGCGGCGCGGCGGAACGCGGCGACCGTGCGGTCGCTGATCTTCCCGTCGTGGCCGAGGATGGTCCCGTCGATGTCACTGGCAATCAAGCGCATCACTCAAGGCTACCCAACCGCGCTGTGCGCCCGGGACGTGCAATCTCCCTGACGGCGCTGGAAATCCCGTCCGCAATTCCGTGGTTGAAACTGGAAGAGCCGGCCATGGCCGGAAAAGTTGCATTTGCCGGACGCATTTCCAGGATGGCGCAACAATCACGGCGCTTTCCGAGAACCGGTTTCTATACGGCCGTGACCGCCTGATCCGAACCGCAATACTTGCATTTGCTCGCCGCCAACGGAAGGTCATCGGAGAGGCAGGCCGGGCAGGTCTTGGACGGCGCCGGGTCCCCGAAGGCGACTATGCCGCGGCGTGCCTGGACGGACTTGTACGGAACCACGATCAGGAAGTACACCACCGCCATGAAGATGATGAAGTAGATGATCGCGGAGATGAACGACCCAATGTCCAGGTAGGTCGTCTTGTTCCCGGCCGCACCGAGCTGCCAGCCCAAGCCGAGCGTTTGACCGCCCGCGATGGCCGCGATCAGCGGGTTGATGACGAAATCGGTGAATGCCTTCACCAAGGTGCTGAAGGCCAGCGCAACGACCAGCCCGACGGCGATCGTGATGACGTCGCCCCGCATCAGAAAGTTCTTGAATCCCCTAATCATCAGATCCTCCGATAATCACCATGCCGACGGCGATGTGCCGCCTATCGTCACGGTAGCCCTGCCCATTGGAAACGGTCAACGGTTGGAAATGAACATTCGGATGACGATAACCGGAATGCGCTTGAATGCGTTCGGTGGAAGAGGCAGCCCGGTTATTTGGCCTCGAAGACGCCGGTCAGCCGGGCCCGGGCCAGCCCATGGAAGTTCAGGTTGAAGCCGAGCACGGCCGGGGTCGCGTCCGCGCGCACGTCCAGGGCGGCCACGTCCACGGCGTGCACCACGACCATGTACCGGTGCGGGCCATCCCCGGCGGGCGGTGCCGAGCCCATGTAACCGGGGTACCCGGCGTCGTTCTTCAGCGTCAGCGCGCCAGCGGGCAGCCCCTTGGACCCCTTGGAATCGCCGGCGCCCTCGGCCAGCGACGTCACGGTCGCGGGGATGTTGGCGACGACCCAGTGCCAGAAGCCGCTCGCGGTGGGCGCGTCGGGGTCGAACATGGTCACGGCGAAGCTGCGTGTCCCGGCCGGGAAGCCGCTCCAGGACAGCTGCGGCGACAGGTCACGGCCGTGCCGGTGGGCGCCGGCGGCCACCTGCGCCGCCGGCATGGTGTCGCCGTCGGCCAGGGACTCGCTGGTGAGCGTGAAGCCGGGCTTCGGTGACAGCAGCGTGTAGGGGTCGTAGTCAAGCATGGGTCGTACCTTCCTGCAGTTCGGATCGGGTGGGCGGGTTGGCGCCGGCACGCGAGACCGTGATGGCGGCGGCGCGCGCGGCGTAGCGGATCATGGCCTCCAGCTTGCCGACGCCCATGGCGCGGAGCTCGGCCCGCCGGTGCGCCCCGTCCAGCTCGGCGTCGACCAGGGCGCCCAGCAGCGCCGCCATGAACGAGTCGCCGGCGCCCACGGTATCGACGACGGCGGTGCGCGGCACCGGGCAGGCGACCTCGCCGGCCGCGCAGACCGCCCACGGGCCGTCGCCGCCGCGGGTGACGACGACGACGGCGGGGCCGGCGTCCGTGGGGCCGGTCGCCAGCCAGCGGCGCGCCGATTCCAGCGGGTCGACGCCGGGGTACAGCCAGGCCAGGTCCTCGTCCGAGGCCTTGACCACGTCGGCGAGCGCCACGAACTTCTCGGCCTGGGCGCGGGCGTGGGCCACGTCGGTGATGATGGACGACCGACAGTTCGGGTCGTACGTGATGGTGGCGCCCGGGTGGGCGGCCAGGACGGCCTGGAACACCTGGTCGGCGCCCGGGGCCAGCATGGTGGCGATGGATCCGGTGTGCAGCAGCGTGGTGGCGGCCAGCATGAAATTGGGCCCGCCACTGGCGTCGGGGGCGATCGAGGGAAGCTGCCAGTCCAGGGCGAACTCATACGCGGCGGCGCCGGATCCGTCCAGCACGGCGCGGGCCACCGAGGTGGGCAGGTGGTCCGGGACGACGGGGACCAGGACGTCGTACTCGCGCAGGTGGGTGGCCACCATGGTCCCGTACGGGTCGGTGCCGTAGCGGCCGAGGAACTGGACGGGGTGGCCGAGCCGGGCCAGCCCGACCGCCACGTTCAGGGGGCTGCCGCCCACGTGCGGCTCCGGCGCCCGCCCCGGCCGGACCACCTCGTCGATGAGCGCCTCTCCAATGACTGTCAGCATTGCACCAGCCTACGACGCCGGCGGGCCCGGGCCCCTGGCATGACGCGGCGTGGCCGGCAAGTGGGTAGGCTCGAAGCCATGAGCAACTGGGACCTCCTGGACGAGTCGTTGCGCCCCGCCGTGGCCGCAAGCGTGGCCGAATACGAACGCATCCGCCCCGCGCTGGAGACAGTGACCGCGGAGATGGAGTCCCGGGTCCGGGCCGTGTTCGACGACGCCGAGGAGAAGCCGCTGTTCGTCACGAGCCGGACCAAGACGGTGGAGTCGTTCCGGGAGAAGGCCGCGCGCATGGTGGAGCAGACCCCGGGCGCGGTCCCGGCGTTGCAGTTCCCGGACCCGCTGCGGAACCTCATCGACCTGGTGGGCGTTCGCGTCATCACGACGCTGCTGGGCGAGAATGCGACCGCGGCCAACCTGATCAAGCGCCAGCGCGCCATCTTCGACTGCCGCGGCGACCGGGAGAAGGACATCGGCTCGATCGAGTCGGGCACGTACGGGTACTCCAGCCGGCACCTGATCCTGCGCAGCATCCAGAACGACGTCGTCAAGGCCTACCAGCAGGTCGTGGACCCGGCGGCGAAGCCGAACGGCAGCTACTTCTTCGAGGTGCAGATCCGCACCGTCTTCGCGCACGCGTGGAGCGAGATCGAGCACGACATCCGCTTCAAGGCGCAGGACCCGCGCGCGTGGAGCCCATACTTCGACCGGCAGTTCACCGCCACGGCCGCCATGCTCGAAACGGTGGAGGCGGCGTTCTCGGAGCTGCATGAGCGGTATGAGGAGGTGACGAGCTTCTGGGACGAGGACGGCGAGGGCGACGTGCCACTGACACCCAACCGCATCAAGGCGATCTGGCAGACCCTCCTGCCGCACGTGGACAGGAAGTCCGACGACGACTGGGGCTGGGCGGCCGAGCTGTTGGCGGCGCACGGACTCAAGCGGACCATCGAGCTGGCCGGCCTGCTGCAGCCGCAGGCCATCAGCAATGTCCGCAAGGCCCTCGACCACAGGTATTCCCCCGGCCCGGACCGGCTGCTCGACGACCTGCTGCTGTGGCGGTTCGGCCAGGCGCACATCGACCTGACCGCCGAGGACGCCGCGGACGAGAACACGCCCCGCCGGGACAGCCTGCACCGCCGGCTGGCCCAGATGCGCCGCTACCGGGAGGCCAACGGTGATTGAGCTTGTCGGTGATTGAGCCTGTCGAAATCCCGGCCTCGCCGAGCTCGACCGCCGGTGATTGAGCTTGTCGAAATCACTGGGCATGCCTGGTCTCGACAAGCTCGACCGCCGACGAGCTCGACCACCGGGTCTCGACGAGCTCGACCACCGGCAGGCTCAACCAGCCGGGGCGTCGTTCACGCGCTGCGGCACGCCCAGCGGGTTCGCGTCCTGCAGGGCGCCGGGCAGCAGGCCCCGCCAGTAGTCGGTGGGGGCATCGTCTTCGACGGCGTCGGGGTCACGGTTGCTCTCGGGATCGGGGATACCGAAGAAGGATCCGATTCGTCACTTACGCCAACGGCCGCTTCATGGACCTTCATGGCGACCCACCTATCACGAGCAGCCTTTTCCTCGTCGGTTTCCTTCGGTGAGCACGCATTGACGATCAGCCCGATGACGCCAAGAGGGACGGCTAAGAGTATCTAGCATCCGCATCCTGCACCTGAATTGTTGTTCGCCGTACATACGATCTCTGTCGTATCCAGCGTCACGGCGGAAGTCGCCCTGCAACCACTGTCGACGATCGGCGTCTGGCAGTCAGAAGTATGAGGCACTGATCCTCAACCTGACCCGGCGAATCAGGGAGCGGGGATCCAGTCGTAACATGGCCAGGACGAAAGCCGTGTTCTCCGTGTGGCACAACGTCTCCGGGGCGATCGTCGCCGCATGGCTGGCCCGCAAGCCGCTGCCGGCCGGGTAGGCATTGCCCGTCGGCCGGCTCGATCAGCGAGGTTTGTACACATCAGCGCGGTGGTCGATGCGGAGGACTTCGACGACCGCCGTCTCATCGTTGATGGAGTAGATGACCCGGTACGGCCCTCGATGAGCCGAATGGTATCCGGCCAGCTCCCGTCTGAGGGCTTTGCCTACACGCCGTGGATTCTTCGAAAGATCGCCGTACATGAACTCAACGATCGCCCGCACAATTCTTGGTGGGACGCGTTGCAGGTCCCGGCGAGCAGCCGGCGAAAGGATTATCCCATACGCCACCGGCGTCAGGAACGGCGTTTGGGAACGCCGAATTCGCGCCGGATTTCCGTCTCCGAGATCCCCCGACCCTCGGCAATGTCCCGGCGCGCTTCGCCCAGATCCTGCCGGATGTTCGGTTGTGAAAGCCAGAAAAGCGTCTCCTGCAAGGATTCCCATTCATCGGTCCCGATGATCACCGCCGCCGGGCGGCCGTTCTTGGTAATCACGACTTCCTCATGAGTCAAGGACGCGGCATCGACAAGCTCCGAGAGCTTGGCCTTCACGGTGGACAACGGAAGTGTCTGCATGCTTCATTCTAGGTCTGAATTATGGTCACACCTGGGTCTGTTGCTCACACCTCACCTGCTCAAACAGCGGATCTCGCTCCCCAGCCGCTCCCCACCCTCGCAAGCTCGGGCGGGGCCCCTCGCGGCCGTGGGCCCAGGCTCGACCACCGACAGGCTCGATCACCGCTGGGTCTCGACAAGCTCGACCACCGACGGGCTCGATCACCGCTGGGTCTCGACAAGCTCGACCACCGACGGGCTCGATCGCCGACAAGCTCAATCGGCGAGGGCGCCGTTCACGCGCTGCGGCACGCCCAGCGGGTTCGCGTCCTGCAGGGCGCCCGGCAGCAGGTGCGCGGGCAGGCCCTGGTAGGCTACCGGGCGCAGGAACCGGCCGATGCTGGCCGTGCCGACCGACGTGCTGGTGGGCGCCGTCGTGGCCGGGTACGGGCCGCCGTGCTGCTGCGCGTACGTGACCGAGACGCCCGTGGGCCACTGGTTCCACAGCACACGCCCGGCCTTGCGGGCCAGCAGCCGGATCAGCTCGGGTGCGATCGCGTCGTCGTCCTCGCCGTGGATGGTCGCCGTCAGCTGGCCGTCGATGACCCGGGCCACGGCGAGCAGCTCGTCCTCGTCGCGGTACGTGGCCACGAGCGCCGTCGGCCCGAAGCACTCCGTGACCAGGCCGTCCGGATCGGCCAGCAGCGCCTCGGCCGTGGTGGCGACGAGCGTCGGGGCGGGCGGGGCGTCCAGGCTGCCGTCCGTGGAGCCCAGCGGCGCCACCGCGTCATGGGCGAGCAGCCCCTGCAGGACCTCCACGTAGCCGGACTGGATCCGGTCGTTGAGCAGCCGGGCCGGGGCGGGTCGGTCACTGGAGGCGAGCGCGTCGACCATGCCGGATGCGGCCGGCACCAGCAGGATGCCCGGCTTGGTGCAGAACTGGCCGGCGCCCAGCGTGTAGGAGCCGATGAATTCATCCACGATCCGCGGGCCGCGGGCCGCGGCGGCCGCCTTCGTCACGAACGTCGGGTTCACGCTGCCGAGCTCGCCGTAGAACGGGATGGGTTCGGGCCGGGACACGGCCAGGTCGAACAGCGCCCGGCCGCCCGGGATGGAGCCGGTGAAGGACCCAGCCTTCACGCGCGGGTCCAGCAGCGCCTCGCGGCCGGCCTGGGTGCCGAACACGAGCTGCAGCAATCCGGCGGGTGCGCCAAAAGCGTCCAGCGCCCCGGCCGCGACCCGGCCCACCAGCGCGGACAGCCGCGGGTGCCCCGAGTGGACCTTCACGATCACGGAGCAGCCGGCGGCGAGCGCGGCGCACGTGTCGCCGCCGGCCACGGAAAACGCGAACGGGAAATTGCTGGCGGCGAAGTTGAGCACCGGGCCCAGCGGCTCCAGCACGCGGCGGATGTCCGGCCGGGCGCCCATGGGCCAGGCATCGTCGGCGTGGTCGATCCGGGCGTCCAGGTAGCCGCCGTCGTCGAGCATCTCGGCGAACAGGCGCAGCTGGAACGTGGTGCGCGTCAGCTCGCCGGCGAGCCGGCCGGGCAGCAGGTGGGACTCCTCGGCGGCGACCGGCAGCAGGTCGGAGGCCGCGGCGTCCAGGGCGTCGGCCACGCCGCGCAGTGCGGCCGCTCGGTCCGCGGCGGGCACCTGCGCCCACGCCGTGGCGGCGGCGTCGGCGCGGGCCAGGATGGCCTCGAGCTCTTCGGGGGTGGTGGGTTCGGTGGTGTTCATGCGGTTCTACCCTTCGTGTACGTCGTCAAAGTCAAGTGCGGCCAGCTGCCCCAGCGTCACGGGCGCCGCCAGCGAACGCTTCGCCATCGAGCGCAGGTCGTCGGCCGACGTCGGCCGGTTCGCGAAGCGCGCGGCGATCTCGGACACGGCGAAGCCGCAGACGCGGCCCTGGCACCAGCCCATGCCGGGGCGGCCGAACGACTTCAGGGTACGCGCGTCCGCCGCGCCGAGCTCCGTGTGCGCGTCGCACAGCGCGCCGTGCGTGACCTCCTCGCAGCGGCACACGAGCGTCTCCGGCGTGAGCCAGTCCTGCCAGTTCGCGGGGACCGGGTTGGCGCGGTGCATGGCGACGGCGAACCTGTGCAGACGCGCCCGGTCACGCTGCAGGGCCCGGATCCGGCCCTCGGAAGCCGGACCGCCCGGCGCCGCCGCGACGCCCAAGGCCTCTGACACGCACAGCGCGGCCAGCTCGCCCTCGAGCACCGCCATGGGCGCCCCGCCCACGCCGGTCGCCTCGCCGGCGACCGTGACGCCGGGCGCGGTGCTGGCCAGCCGGTCGTCGACCACGGCGATCAGCGACCCGTCCACGTCCACGGTGGTCTCGGCGCCGGCGGCGAGCACCAGCTCCAGTTGCGGCGTGAACCCCCAGCCGAGCGCGACGACGTCGCACGCCACGGTCCGCTGCGTGCCGGCGATCGCGGTGCCGTGCGCGTCCACCCTGGAGAGGGTCACGGACTCCACCCGGTCGGTGCCGTGGATGGCCGTCACGGCGGTGCGGATCTTGTACGGGATGCGGTGCCGGGCCAGCGCCGTGGCGTATTCGACGCCCTCGAGCGCCTTCGCCGGGGCACGCACCGCGCCCCCGGCGTTGCGCAGCCAGCCGGTGGGGCTGTTGGCCTCGCAGATCGCGGCGACCTTGACGCCGGCGTGCGCCAGCCCGGTGGCGACGGGCAGCAGGAACGGCCCGGTGCCGGCGACGACGGCGACGCGCCCGGCCGCGGTCCGGTTGCCCTTGAGCAGCGCCTGGACGCCGCCGGCGGCCATGACGCCGGGCAGGTCCCAGCCGGGGATGGGCAGTTGCCGGTCGTAGCCGCCCGGGCACAGGATGACGTGGCGCGCGGTCACGGTGCCGGCGGCCGGAGCCGGATCCGTTGCCGGGGCCAGTCGAAGCACGACGCCGGCGGGCCGGGCTGGTTCGATCAGCCAGACCTGGGTGCCGCGCAGGTATGTCAGGGTGCCGGTGGTCTCATGGGCGTACAGGCGGGAGCGCAGGTCGGTGAACTCGCGCCAGCCGTGGTGGCCCTCGCCCTCATCCGGCACCGGGTGGGATTCGTCCGGGTGCCGCCAGTACTGGCCGCCCGGCTGCGTGCCGGCGTCGACGAGCGCAACGTTCAATCCGGCGTCGGCGGCGTGCACGGCGGCGGACAGGCCCGCCGGCCCGGCCCCGACGATGGCGACGTCGCAGGCCAGCGTGGTCATTCGGGGGCCTCCGTTTCCCGGCCCGACCGCAACTCCATGCCGCCCCGCGCCGGGGTGAGGCAGGCGCGCTGGTTCGCGACGCCGTCGACCATTATCAGGCAGTCGAAGCACACGCCGATGCCGCAGAACAGCCCGCGCGGGCGGCCCGCGTTGCGGGTGGTGCGCCAGGCGACGACGCCGGCGTCGGTGAGCGCGGCGCCGACGGTCTGCCCGGGGCGGGCGGACAACGGCGCGCCGTCGAAGGTCAGGCTGAGCTCAGGCATGGAGGGGCTCCTCGAAACGCTCGGGGACAAACGGGGACAGGTCGAGGGCGGGCTGCGCGCCGGTCAGGGACGCCGCAATGAGCGCCCCGGTGCCGGCGGCCAGGCCGATGCCGGCGCCCTCGTGCCCGCAGGCGTGCCACAGTCCGGGAGCGCGCGGGTCCGGGCCGATGACGGGCAGGTGGTCCGGGCAGTACGGGCGGAAGCCGAAGTAGCTGCGCAGCGCCAACACGTCGGACAGGAATGGGAACAGCGCGATCGCCTTGCCCGCCATCTCGGCGAGTACCCGGGGCGAAAACGTCTTGTCGAAGCCCACGCGTTCGCGGCTGGAGCCGATCAGGATGGTGCCCGAGTCGGTGCCCTCCACGACCGGGGAGGTCTGCAGCCCGGCGTCGGAACTGGCCACGTTGTCCACGTATTCGGCCGCGTACACCTTGTGGTGGACGGTGACGGGCAGCGGTTCGGTGACCATGACGAAGCCGCGGCGCGGCAGCACCGGGACGGTGACCCGTGCGAGCGCGGCCACGGCGCCGCCCCACGTACCGGCGGCGTTGACGACGCGGGGCGCCGCGATGATGCCGCGGGTGGTCTGCACTCCCGTCACGGCGTCGCCGGAGCGGACGAAGCCGGTGACCTGGGTGTCCGGGTGGACGGTGGCGCCAAGCCCGCGGGCCAGCCGGAGCAGGTGCGCCACGACGAGCATGGGTTGCACCTGGGCGTCCTGCGGGTAAAAGGCGCCGCCGGCCATGGCCGGGAACAGGAGCGGCTCAAGACGCAGCAGGTCCGGCCCGTCCACGAGCTCCACGTCGATGCCGGCGGCGCGCTGGCGCTCGGCCAGGGCGGCCAGGTTCTCCTGCGTGCCGGGCCTGGCGGAAACCACCAGGCCGCCCTTGGATTCGAACTCCCACAGCGGCCCGAACTCGGCCAGGTCCGTCCGCCACAGATGCTGCGAGTACTGGGCCAGGGCGAGCTCCGGGCCGGCCTCCTTGTCGGAGACGAGGATGTTGCCCTCGCAGGCGCTGGACGTGCCGCCGGCGATGGCGCCGCGCTCCACGACCGCCACGCGCAACCCGGCCAGCGCGGCGAAGTACGCGCACGCGGCACCCGTGGCACCGGCACCGATGACGACGACGTCCGCGGTCGGGGGAAGACTCATGCTAGTAGTATGTCACATGCTACAGAGGGATGACAGGGGGCATGGGCGCCAGTCACCAGCGGACGTCGATGTGGAGTGGGGAACAGAACTCCGTGAGCCACGTCCGATCCGCCTCCAATTCGAACAGCCTGGCAAATTCCGGGTCGATGGCGAGGTCCTCCTCTGCAACCCGGTCGCCGAAGAACATGTAGGCCCTGTCCGTGTTGCACTTGCCACTCATCCAGGCAACGCCATCGAAGCCGGCTTCATGAGCGGCCACGGCCCATTTCACTGTTTCCGGGTACCGGGTCGCGGTTGTCGTGGTGATGTCGGAGGCCTCGACTCGCAGCGCTTTCAAACCGGTCCCCATGAAAGACGCCAGGACCAGGGCCCGGGAGACCCGGAGTCGTCCCATGACCTTGTCTTGGTAGTCGCGAGGGGTGAGCACGCCGCCATTGGCTGGAATGTCATGCAGCAGCGTCTCGCACACGGCCGCCTCGGGAGTGTCCGCGGCGTAGAGGGCCGGGACCACCGGGGTGCCGAAGAACGCGAACCGTGTCGGACGGCCCACTCCCGGATTGAAACTGTTCACAGCTCGACCCGAGGCGCCGCTCGCGACTCGGTAGATCAAGGCACCCTCCCGCAGGAGGAATTCCATCGGCGTGAAGTCGCCGCGGGGTCCGACTACCACTGCACCCCGTAGTGGTTTTCGGCCGCTTGGACGACGACGTCCTCCTCATCGAGCAGATCGACCGGACGCCGGTCGTCCAGTTGGCCCGTTGGCGCGCACAGCCACTGGGCCAGGTCGGCGCTGGGGACGTCCAGACGGTTGGCCATCCGCAAAAGACGGGGGACCACGGGGCGCACCGCACGGAGTTCGACGTTGAACTGGAATGCCGGGTACAGGTACGCATTGCGTCGCTTGATGCCCAACAACGTTCCGGCGCGACGTCGATCGGTGGCGAAGCTGGACACATTGCCGGACGTTGAGCCGAGCAGGTCACCAACCTCGCGGGCGGAGAGGAACGGGAATTCGGCCTCCATGGCACGCCATGCGTTCTCCGTTGACTGGACCCCACGGGCCATTTCCGGGGTCACGGGTACGGTCACGGCAGCGGCCGCCGCCCGCAGCGCGGCCAACCCCTGATGGAGGCGCACAACAGCGTTCTCCAGGTCGTGTTTGCGGGATGCCGCGACCATGGGATTCTCCTGTCTTTTCTTATGCACTAGCTTAGGCTAAGAACCGTCGGCGCTCCATGGCAGGGGTTTCGACAAGCTCAACCACCGGGGGTCTCGACAAGCTCAACCACCGGGACTCAGTGCTTGGCCCACTCGCCGCGCACGTGGCCGATGTGCCGGCGCATGAGGTCCTCGGCCTCGGCTGCCTTCCCGGCCTGGATCAGGTCCACCAGCTCCACGTGTTCCAGCGCCGTCTCGCGCAGCCGGCCGGTCTTGGCCAGCGGTGCCAGGCCCAGCAGCCGGGTATGCGCGCGCAGCTCGGAGATCAGGGCGACCAGCCGCCTGTTGCCGCTGTATTCGAGGACCGCGATGTGGAACTTCCGGTCGGCCTCCGTGTAGGGGATGAGATCGCCCGTGGCGGCGAAATCCACGATGTCCTGGGCCATCACGCGCAATCGGGCCAGGCCGTCGTCGTCAATCCTCCCGGTCACCTCGCGCACGGTGGGCGGCTCGATGAGCAGGCGCAGCGCGGTGATCTCGTCCAGGTCCTCGTCGGAGACCTCGGTGACGCGGAACCCCTTGTTCGGCAGCGACACGACCAGGCCCTCCTTCGCCAGGTCCAGCATGGCCTCGCGCACGGGCGTGGGCGAGACGCCGAACCGCTTGCCGAGCATGGGCGCCGAGTAAACCTCGCCCGGCTGCATCTCGCCGGAGATGACGGCGGCACGCAGCGCCTGGGTCACGGTCTCGCGCAGGCTGGCGCTCTTCTTGACCACCGTTAAGCTGGACCCGGTCAGGCTGGACCCTGCCAGATTGGACGCCGCCAGATTGGATGCCGCGTTCATTGTGTCTCCATTTCTTGCGGCCCGTGCCCGGCAGCACTGGATCAACCGATGCGTTTACAATATGACATTTTAGTCGTTGCCGGGTTTGCCGCGGAGAAAAAGTTCCCGGCCGGACAATTCATAGGCCCGTCCCGCCACCACGAGGTCCTCCCACGACATGCCCACGCCCGTGTACAGCAGCGGCGCACCGTCCTCGGGCGTGAACCGGCCGTTGACCAGGTCGGCGAGCGTCGCCAGCCCGCGCTCGCGCCACTGGTCCACGGAGCGTGCCGGGATCAGGTCGCCTGCCTCGCGCAGCGCGGATTCGCGGCCCTCGACGACCACGTCGGCGCGGCGGGCGAACCCGGGATCGATCTCCCGCGCGTCGAGCCCGTGCGAGCCGATGGCCGCCACGATCGCGTCGTCGCGGACCAGCGCGCCGTCGAACACCGGCTCGCCGGAGGACGTGGCGCAGACGACGACGTCGGCACCGGTCACGTCGCCCGGCCCACCGACGCGGGCCGCCAGTCCGCGGGCGGCCCAGCGGGCGGCGAACTCGGCGGCCGCCGCCGGCCGGCGGCCGATGACGATGAGGTCCTCGATGCCGCACACCTCGCTGATGGCCGCCACGTGACGCTCGGCCTGCAGGGACGTGCCGAACACGGCCAGCGTGCCGGCGTCGGGCCGGCCGCGCACGGCCAGCAGGTGCTTGAGCGCCAGCGTGGTCACGGCCGGGGTGCGGATCAACGTCAGCTCGGCCCCGTCCATCGCGGCCAGCGGCGTGAGTGTGTCCCCGTCGAACAGCAGATAGGTGCCCTGGATCTTGGGGTGGCCCTTGGCGGGGTTGCCGGGGGCGACCGTGGCGACCTTGATGCCGGCGTACCGGGCCGATTGCGCCGGCATGAGCAGGAATTCCCCCGCGGTGAGCGGGCTGAACAGGCGGGGCGGGTCGAGCTCCGGGTCGAGGCCGCCGCGCAGGGCGTCGTGCAGCGCCTGGACGGCGGCTCGCGGGGACAGCAGCGTGTTGAGGGCTTCCGCGTCGAGGTAGGGCAGGCTCATGGGGCTCCTTCCGTGCCGATGATGGCTGTGCAGATGATGGCTTCGTCCGCCGTCGCCTGGACCGTGGCTGTCGCCGGCGCGGCGGCCCGCAACCGCTCGAGGACCGGGCCGTCCGCGAGCACGATCGGCAGGCGGGTGCCGTACAGTTCGGCGGCGGCGAGTGCGCCCAGGACGATGATGGCGTCCCGGGCGCCCAGCACGATGGCCGCCGGCCCGACGCCGGCGCGCAGCTGCTCGGCCAGCACGGACGATGACGAGCTCGATCCCCGGGACGCGTCCATGACCAGGATGCGGCCCGCCAGCGAGGTGCCGTATTGGGGGTGGTGGGGGTCCGTGATGACGCCCGTCTGCAGGTCCGTGCCGCCCCAGAAGGAGAGCGGCTCGTCCAGCACCAGCAGCGGGCCCGTGCCGGTGCCCGGTGTCAGTGTCCGGGCGGCCAGTGCCTCGCCGCGGACGGTGTTAGGACCAGTGGGTGTCATCGCGGATCACCTCCCCCGCGCACGCGGAGGCCACGCATTCGCCCAGTGTCCCGAACACGACGTCGACGCCGAGGTTCGCCGGCGCATACCAGGCCCACTTGCCCGACGGCGTCATGACGGTGCGCGTGTCCGGGGCCAGGATGGGCGTGATGTAGGTGCACGTGTCGACCACGATCCGGGCGCCGCGCGCCTCGGCCACCTGGACGAAGCCGGCGTCGCGGGCCCGGGCCAGCACCTCACGGGAGGTGGAGATCCACACCGTGCAGTCCGGGTGGAACGCCGGCGCGTCGGCCAGCGCCTGGGCCAGTTTCTCGAACTCGGGCAGCGAGAAGTGCGGCGTGCCCAACGCGACGGCGTCGAGCGCGCGGGCACCGGCCGCCGTCGTCAATTCATCGCGGGCGGCGCGCAGCATCGCGGCGGTGACACGCTCCACCGGCAGCGACTCCGGCGCGGCCGGCGCGTCGGCGAGTGCCTCGGGCGTCACGCCGGCCACGTGGAACAGCGCGACCCCGCCGGCGGAGGCGGCCGTGGCGCCGAGCGCCTTGAGCTTGTCCTCGTCCACCAGGTCCGGGTCGATCCCGGTCAGCAGCGGGACGCCCGTGCCGGAGCGCCGGCCCACGACGTCGCCCAGGGCCGCCCAGGCGGCGTCGTGGGCCAGCAGGCTCGCGGACAGCCCCGAGCAGTCCAGCTCGAGGGTGGGCACCCGGTTGGCCGGCAGGTGCAGCCCGGCCTCGGGCACGCGGCCGGTGATGGCCGCGCAGATGTCGATGAAGTCGCCGTAGCGTTCGGTGCGCGCGCCCAGCACGGAGTTGGCGAACACGATCGCGTTCGACTCGGCCCAGGCGATGTGCTCGCCGGCGCCCGGGCGCTGCACGGACTGGTACGGCGCACAGGTCCAGGTGGGCTTCGCGCCGAGCGCCGTGTAGGCGTCCATGAGCGCGCGGGCGGGCACGGCCTCGGTGGGCGGCAGCCGGACCAGGCCCGGGTGCATCAGGTCCAGCGAACTGACGTTCAGCGTGGTGGGCACGGCCACCGTGGCGCCCAGGTCAACGAGCTTCCGCGCGAAGTCCAGGCCGGCGCGGCCGTGGTACAGGCAGCCGTCGATGTGCGCCCCGGTGATGGGGATGAGCCGGGTCGCGCCGAGCACGCCGGCCAGCCCCGTGACCAGCCGCATGGCCATGGCCGTCCCGGCGCCGCGCGTGCCGGCGAGCATGGCGCTCTCCTCGCCGGTGAGCGCCAGCGCCGGGGTGTTCACAGCAGGAACCCGGCCGGGAACGGGTCGTCCGGGTCCAGGTGGTACTGGGCGGTGCCGGTCACCCAGGCGCGCCCGGTGATGGTCGGTACGACGGCGGGCAGCCCGCCGACGGTGGTTTCCTCGACCAGCCGGCCGATGAACTGGGTGCCGATGTAGGACTCATTGACGAAGTCGGTGTCCAGTGCCAGTTCGCCGCGGGCGTGCAGTTGGGCCATGCGGGCGCTGGTGCCGGTGCCGCACGGGGAGCGGTCGAACCAGCCGGGGTGGATGGCCATGGCGTGGCGGGAATGCTGTGCCGTGGAACCGGGCGCTTTCAGGTAGACGTGGTGGCAGCCGGTGATGTCCGCCCGTTCCGGGTGCACGGGCAGGTTTTGGGCGTTGATGGCGTCCATGATCCTCAGCCCGGCATCCAGCAGCCGGTCCTTCGCGGCCCGCTCGAACGGCAGGCCCAGGTCCTCCAGCGCCACGATCGCGTAGAAGTTGCCACCGAATGCCATGTCGTACCCGACGTCGCCGAACCCGTCGACCCGGACTGTCTGGTCCAGGGCCAGCGCGAACGACGGCACGTTGCGGATGGTGACGGACTTTGCCGCCCCGTCCCGCACGGCGACGTCGGCCACCACCAGCCCGGCCGGGGTGTCCAGCCGGATGGTGGTGACGGGTTCGCGGACCTCCACCATGCCGGTCTCCACCAGCACGGTGGCCACGCCGATGGTGCCGTGCCCGCACATGGGCAGCAGCCCGGAGACCTCGATGAACAGCACGCCGTAGTCGGCGTCCGGCCGGGTGGGCGGTTGCAGGATGGCCCCGCTCATGGACGCGTGCCCGCGTGGTTCGTACATGAGCAGCGTGCGCACGTCGTCGCTGTTGTCTATGAACCACTGGCGCCGCTCGGCCATGGTGGCCCCGGGAATCGTCCCGACGCCGCCGGTGATCACCCGGGTGGGCATCCCCTCGGTATGGGACTCGACGGCATGAAACACACGCTTGGAGCGCATCGTTACTCCTGACCTTGTGTCTGCGAGCTTACTTGTAGCCCTTGGCGAGCACGGCCTCGGTGTCGGCCTTGATGCGCGCGGTCAGCTCCTCGGGCAGCGGCAGGCGCGGCTGGCGGCAGGCGCCGCCCTTGCGCCCGGCGAGGTCCATGGACAGCTTGATGGACTGCACGAACTCCGTCTTGGAGTCCCAGCGCAGCAGCGGGTGCAGGTCGCGGTAGATCGGCAGCGCCGTGGCGATGTCCTCGGCCTTGCCGCTGGTGGCCAGCTCGTACAGTGCCACGGTGCTTTGCGGGATGGCGTTCGGGTAGCCGGCGATCCAGCCGACGGCGCCGGCCAGGCCGAGCTCCAGGAGCACGTCGTCGGAGCCGATGAGGAGGTCAAGTCCCGGGGCCAGTTCGGCGATTTCGTAGGCGCGGCGCACATCGCCGGTGAATTCCTTCACGGCCACGATCAGGCCCTCGTTGTAGAGGCGGGCCAGCAGGGCCGGGCTGAGGTCAACCTTGGTGTCGTACGGGTTGTTGTAGGCGACGACGGGCAGCCCGGCCTTGGCGACCTCGCGGTAGTGGGCCACCACCGTCTCGTCGTCGGCCTTGAACGTGTTCGGCGGCAGCGCCAGCACCGACGCGGCGCCGGCGGCCTTGGCCTGCTCGGCCCAGCGGCGGGCCTCGTCGGCACCGTACGCCGCGACGCCGGGCATGACGGTGAAGCCCTCGGGCGAGGCGGCGACGGCCACCTCGACGACCTTGGCGCGCTCCTCGTCGGTGAGCGTCTGGTACTCGCCAAGGGAACCGTTCGGGCACACGCCGTCGCAGCCGTTGGCGGCCAGCCAGGCCACGTGCTCGGCGAACGCGTCGTAGTCAACGGTCAGGTCGTTGTTGAACGGCAGGGCGGTGGCGACGTGGACGCCGCGCCACGGCTGAGTGCGAGTGGTCATGTCATGCTCCTTTGGATGCGTGTGTGGCGGTCGGGACCGCGGGTATGGGGAAAGTCTACCAGTGCAATGTCACATGTTACTAGGGGTGATTTCGACAGGCTCAATCACCGGGATGCTCAATCACCGGGACGCCATCCAGCGCTCCACGCCGGCCGCATCGATGGGCAACGCGTCGGAGAGCACCTCGGAGCCGGTGGGCGTGACCAGGATGTCGTCCTCCAGTCGCACGCCGATGCCGCGCAGCTCCGGCGGCACCATGAGATCGTGTTCGTGGAAGTACAGGCCCGGCTCCACGGTCAGCACCATGCCGGCGGCCATCTGGGCCCCTTGGTAATGCTCATAGTGCGACTTCGCGCAGTCGTGCACGTCCAGGCCCAGGTGGTGGCCGATCCCGCACACGAGGAACCGGCGGTGGTGCTGTCCCTGCGGGGACAGCGCCTCGTCCACGGAGACCGGCAGCAGGCCCCAGTCGTGCAGCCCGGTGGCGATGACCTCCATGGCGGCTTGGTGGAAGTCGGTGAACGCGCGCCCGGGAGCGACGGCCGCCAGGCCGGCCCGGTGCGCCTTCTCGACGAGGTCGTGGACCTGGCGCTGGACCGGGGAGAACGTGCCCGACGCCGGAAACGTGCGCGTGACGTCGGCCGTGTAAAAGCTGTTCGTCTCCACGCCCATGTCGAGCAGCAGCAGCTCGTCGGCCAGCACGGGCCCGTCGCAGCGCACCCAGTGCAGCGTGGGCGCGTGCTTGCCGCTGCCGACGATCGTCGCGTAGCCCACACCGTTGCCGTGGCTGCGCGCGTGCCGGTCGAACGTGCCCTGCAGCCACCGCTCCCCCGGCCCGGCGATGGCGGTGGGGATCTCGCGGACGACGGCGGCGAAGCCCGCCACGGTGTGGTCCACGGCCTCGCGCAGCTGGGCGATCTCCCAGTCGTCCTTGATCATGCGCAGCGTCGACAGGGCGCTGGCCAACCCGCCGTCGGCGGCCAGCGCGTGCCGGCGGACAAGCTCGGCGTCGGGCCTGCCGGCGACCAGCGCGGGACCTCCGGCCGCGCGCGCGGCGTTCGTCACGCCGTCGTCCAAGCCGGCCAGCGGCTTGACCGCCAGGCCCAGCGCGCCGGCCCAGTCGTCGAAGCCTGGGGCCGAGCCCACCCACAGTTCGCCGTGGGCGGCGTCGGCGAAGAACGCCGGCTCGCCCGGGTAGGCCGGGGCGGGGATGTACAGGACGGCGTCGTGCCCGCCGGACGCCGGGGTCATGACGAGCACGGCACCCTCGATCGCGGCGCCGGTCAGCCAGTAGAAGTCCGAGTCGGGGCGGAAGTCGTAGTAGGTGTCGTTGGCGCGCACGGGCGCGGTGCCGGCGCCGATGACCAGCACCTGGCCGGCGAAGTCCGCCGACAGCCTCGCGCGGTGCGCGGCCGCGGCCGCGGCGGCACCGGCGACGACCGGCGGGGTCCGGTCCGGGATGCCCCAGCCCTGCCCCATGAACTCGTTGAACGCCGGCAGCTGGGCCAGCCGGGGCAGCCGTGGGTCAGGGTTCGCCGGCGCCGGCATGGACGGGGTGGCGGGCGTGAACGTTGTCTCAGTCATTGGTTTTTCCTCCGCCCAATTGGGCAATCGTGTTGTGCAGGCGGGCGAACACCTTGTCATCGCCGATGCCGTCGTGCTCGTATTCGTTGGTGACCCAGGCGTGGGCGTTGCCGACGGCGGCCGCCGTGTCCAGTTGCAGCCCCGCGTCGACGTACATGTCGTCGTAGTAGACGGCGGCGGCCAGCGGCACGTCGTTGGCGGCCAGCCTGTCCGTGTCGTACAGGGGGCTGGCGGTGCCGCGGCGGGCCAGTTCATGGACGGCGCCGGCGAACGGGCGCAGCCCGCGGATCTCCTCGAACATCCACGGGAACATCATCTCCCCGGTGAACAGCAGCGGCCGGGCCGTCTCGGCGAACTGCGGGTGGTTGGCGCGCTCGGCCTGGGCCGCCCAGGCCGTGGGCCCGTTGTCGCCGTGGGCGTAGATGCTCTCCTGCAGCGCGGCGAACAGCGGATTGTCCGCGAAGGAGCTGCGGGCCAGCACCTGGGCCAGGAACGTGTCGGTGGGCTCGTCGCCGGTCTCGTCGAAGGCCTCGTCGAGCAGCCAGTGCATCCGCTCAAAGCCCGGCTTCATGCCGAAGTCGATGCCGAGCGTCTGCAGCCGGCGCACGGTGAGGGTGTCGCCGTCGGGCAGCAGCACGTCCCCGGCGGCGAGCCGGTCCGCCAGCCGGCCAACCAGGTCGACGTCGGCCGGGTACCGGTCGTAGTACAGCTTGTTCTTGCCCTCGGTGCGAGGGAACGTGCGGCGGTACACCTCGGCCGCCTCGGGGCGGATGCTGGCCAGCCCACCGGTCACATAGCAGGCGGACAGCCCCTCCGGCGCCCGGGACAGGTACGTCAGGGTCAGGAACCCGCCGTAGCTTTGGCCCAGCGTGGACCAGCGGCGCCCGCCGTACAGGGTCTTGCGCAGGTGCTCGGCGTCGGCCACGATCGAGTCGGCCCGGAAGTGGGACAGGTAGTCGGCCCCGGCGGCCGCGTCGAAGCGGGAGATCGCGCGGGCGTCGACGCGCGTGCTGCGCCCGGTGCCGCGCTGGTCCAGCAATAGCACCCGGTACGTTTTCAGCGCCTGGCCGACCCAGCCGTCCGGGCCCACCGGGCGCGGGCCCTTGCCTCCCGGACCGCCCTGCAGGAAGACGAGCACCGGCAGGTCCTCGCCGCGCCGCGCCGGGTCCACGAGTTCCCGGGCGAACACGGAAATGGTCTCCGGGTTCGCGTCGTCGAACCAGTCCAGCGGCACCGTGACCCGGTGGTCGGTCACCGCCATCCCGGGAATGATGTATTGGCTCACAATCACGTCAGTGCTGCCCTCTCTCGCTGTTCATTCACGCGCCGGCGCGCTTCCCACTCCGGATTGATGGTGGGGATGGCCGCCAACAAGGACCGAGTATATGGCTGTGTTGGGTTGTCGAAGATCTCGTCCCGGGTGCCCGATTCCACCACGGCGCCACGGTTCATGACCACCACGTCGTGGGCGATCTGCCGGACCACCGCGAGGTCGTGCGCGATGAAGATGATCGAGTACCCGTCCTCGGCCTGCAGGCTCTTGAACAGGTTTATCACCTGCGCCTGAACGGAGACGTCGAGGGCTGACACGGCCTCATCGCAAATGAGCAGCTTCGGCTTGACGGCGAGCGCCCGGGCGATGCCGATGCGCTGCGCCTGGCCGCCGGAGAACTGGGACGGGTAGCGGCCGCTGTGGTCCGGGTTCAGTCCCACCCGTTCCATCAGCCCCTTGACGAGTTGCCGCTTGCCGCCCGGGACGCCCATGCCCTGGTAGTCCAGCGGTGCCGTGATGATGCGGTCCACGGTGTGCCGGGGGTTCAGCGAGGAGAACGGGTCTTGGAACACGACCTGCACCTGGCTGCGGAAGTGCTTGAGCGCCGCGCCGGTGCCGTGCGTGACATCCTCGCCGTCGAGCAGGACGCTGCCGCCGTCGGCGGGCATGAGCCGGGCCACCATGCGCGCGGTGGTCGACTTCCCGGACCCGGATTCGCCGACGACGGCGACGGTGCGGGCGCGCCCGACGGCGAAGCTGACGTCGTCCACGGCCCGGAACGCGCGCTTCTTGCCCGACAGGACACCACCGGTGTTGGTGGTGAATTCCTTGACCAGGTTCCGGGCCTCGAGCAGCGGTTCGCCCGCGCTCATCGGGTGGCCCCCGTCCGGAAGTCGCCGACCATCTTGAGTTCCTCCAGGTCGTCGTCGAGGCGCGGGATGGCGGCCAGTAGCGCCCGCGTGTAGTCGTGTTGTGGGGCCGAGAAGATCTGCTCGGTGCTGCCGGCCTCCACCTGCACGCCGCCGTTCATCACCACCACGTCCTGCGCCACCTGGCTGACCACGGCCAGGTCGTGGGTGATGAAGATCATGCCGGTGCCCGTCTCGGCCTGCAGGTCGGCCATGAGTTCGAGGATCTGCGCCTGGACGGTGACGTCAAGGGCCGTGGTGGGTTCGTCGGCGATGACCAGGTCCGGCTCGCAGCACAGCGCAATCGCAATCATGATGCGCTGGCGCATGCCGCCGGAGAACTGGTGCGGGTAGTGGTCGATCCGCAGGTGCGGGTCTTTGATGCGCACCCGGTCCAGGGCCTCGATCGCCACGGCCCGCGCGGCCTTGCGGCTGACGTTGTGGTGCGCCCGGTACGCCTCGGTGATCTGCAGGCCCACGGTGTAGTAGGGGTTCAGCGAGGACAGCGGGTCCTGGAAGACCATGGCCATGCTGTTGCCGCGCAACTTGCGCAGGGCGGCGTCGGACTTGCCCAGGATTTCCACGCCATCGAGCCGGATGCTGCCGGACGCAGTGGCACCCTTGGGCAGCAGCCCCATGACGGCCAGGCTGGTCATGGACTTGCCCGAGCCGGACTCCCCCACGATGCCCAGCGTCTGGCGCCGGTCCACCGTGAAGGACAGGTCCCTGACCACGTCCACGTCGCCGCGGGGCGTGCCGAACGTGACGGTGAGCCCGCGCACCTCAAGCAGCGCACCGCCGTCGTCCCTTGCTTTCGACTCTGTTCGGTTCATCAGGATTTCACCCTCACTCGCGGGTCGAGCACCGCGTACAACAGGTCGACGACGACGTTCGCCACGACCACGAAGAAGGCGGCCATCAGGGTCACGGCCATGATGACCGGCTGGTCGTTCTTGCCGATCGAATCGGCGGCCAGCTTGCCGACACCGTTGAGGCCGAACACCGTCTCGGTGATCAGCGCCCCGCCGAGCAGCCCGGCGAAGTCCATGCCGAACAGCGTCACGATGGGCGTCAGGGACGGGCGCAGGGCGTGCCGGCGCAGGACCAGCAAACTCGGCAGGCCCTTGGCTCGGGCCGTGCGCATGAAGTTCTCGCCCAGCGTGTCCAGCACATTCGCCCGGGTCAGCCGGGCGTACATGGACGCGTAGCCGAACGCGAGTACCGTCCACGGCATGATGTAGGACTGGAACCAGAAGAGCGGGTCCTCGCCGAAGTCCGGCGTGGACGGGAACGGCAGGACCTGCAGCTGGACCACCAGTACGTACTGCAGCACCAGGGCGATGAAGTAGTTGGGCAGCGAGATGCCGCCCAGGGCGAACATCATGGCGCCCTTGTCCCACCAGGTGCCCGCCTTGATGGCGCTGACCAGACCCGCGGAGATGCCTATCAACAACCACAGCACGGCGGCGCCTACGGCCACGGTGACGCTGACCGGGAGCCGGGCGGTGATCATGTCCACCACGGACTGGTTGGTCTGGAAGCTGAAGCCCAGGCACGGGGCGGCGCAGTGGATGGCGGCGGCACCCTCACCGTAGGTCCGGCCGGCGAAGATCCCGGACAGGAACTGCCAGAACTGGGCCAGGAAGGGCTGGTTCACGCCCAGCTGTTCGCGGATCTGGTCGATCCGTGCCGGGTTGCACGTCTTGCCGCAGATCATCACGGCCGGGTCCGGGGAGAGCAGGAAGAAGATGCAGAACGTCAGGAAGCTGACAAGGAACAGGATGACGGCGACGCCGAGCAGCCGCCGGAGAATGTAGCCGGGCATCAGCGCGCCTCACCGGTGTCAATGGCCTTGCTCAGGTGATCCCCGAACACGGTGAACGAGAGCACCGTGAGGAACAGGAACAGGCCGGGTACGAAGAAATACATGGGATCGGTGGCGTACCAGGGCACGGCCGAGGCGATCATCTGGCCCCACGAGGCCGTGGGCGGGGTGACGCCGACGCCCAGGAAAGACAGCCCCGCCTCCGTGCCGATGTAGCCGGGCACCGACAGCGTGGCCATGACGATGATGGTGCCGGTCAGGTTGGGCAGCACCTCGCGGAACACGATGCGCACCCTGGAGGCCCCTGACGCGTAGGCGGCCTCGACGAACTCACGGTTCTTGAGGGACATCGTTTGGCCGCGCACCACGCGGGCCATGTACGGCCAGCCGAAGACGCTCAACACCACGACCAGCAGGAACGGACGGTTCCCGGCCGGCAGTGCGGAGAGCAGGGCGATCATGAAGATCAGTGACGGGAAGGCCATGAGGAAATCCATCAGGCGTGAGATCACCTGGTCCACCCAGCCACCGTAGAACCCGGCCAGCGTGCCCAGGACGACGCCGATGAAGGTGGTCAGCAGCGTGGCGCTGACGGAGATCAGCAAGGAGACCTGGGCGCCGAAGGCGATGCGGGCAAAAATGTCGCGCCCGCTTTGCGGCTCCACCCCGAACCAGTGGGTGGGGCCGATGCCGCCGAGCGGGCCGTTGGGAATGCCGCCCAGGTCCGCGTTGACTGCGGAGGGGTCGTATTCGTACGGTCCCCAGCCGGAGAGGTGCGTCAGCAGGGGCGCGGCGATCGCCATGATCGTGATCAGGGCGATGAAGCCGGCGCTGAACAGCACCGCCGGTGATTTCCGCATGGTTCGGATGACGCGGCGGGCCGAGGAAGGGCCGCCGCCAGAGAACGGCGACCCCTTTTCCTCGGTCTCGACGGCCAATTGTGTTGGCATCGTGGTCATGTGGGGAACTACTTGGCCGCGTTGGCCAGTCCGACGGTGACAAGGTCGACGCCGCCGTTGAAACCGATAACGCTCTTGCCGATGTTGCTACCGGTCAGCTGCAGGCCGTTTTGGTAGACCAGCGGGACCAAGGGGGCGAGCTTCATAATCTGTTCGTCCAAGTCGCCGTACGCCTTGTTGGCGGCGTCGACGTCAGTCATGGCGGCGATGGTGGCCATCTGCTTGTTGACGGCCGGGTCGTTGAGCTGGGCCAGGTTGGAGTTGCCCTTGTCGGTGATGTTTTTGCCCTCGAGAATTGGCGGCAGGAACGTGGCTCCCGAGGCCCAGTCCGGGCACCAACCCGTGATGGCGGCGTCATGTTGCTGCGAGCGGGTGCCGATGACCTCGTAGAACGTGGACGAGTCGATGACGTTCAGCTTCACGGTGATGCCGATCTTGGCCAGCGACTGCTGGATGGCCTGGGACTGTGCCTGGATCATCGGCGTCCCGCGCGTATCCAGGGTCATGTCGAAGCCGTTGGACAGACCGGCCTCCGCCAAGAGGGCCTTGGCCTTTTCAATGTCGCCCTTGTTGCCGGTGCTCGGGTACAGGTCGAAGTCCTTGCGGCCCAGCAGCGACGGCACCATGATGGTGTTCGCGATCGTGGCCAGCTGGCTGCCGCCGCTGGCGGTCTGCACGGAGGACTTGTCGATGGCGTAGTTGATGGCCTGGCGGACCCGGACGTCGGACATGTGCGGCTTGGTGGTGTTCATGCCCATGTACGTGGTGCAGATGGCCGTGGTCTTCACGGCCCGGTCCTGGATCTGCGGGGTCTGCACGCGGGAGACGTTGGCCGGTTGCAGCGAGCCGCCGGAGATGGCGTCCTTGTCGCCGGACTGGTCGGCCAGCATGCGCTCGTCGATCGTGGCCCCGTCCAGGCCGAACGTGAAATCAAGGTTGTCCGGGTAGGCCTTGCGGACGGTGTCAGTAGCGGCGCTCCAGTTCGTGTTCCTGGCGAGCTTCAGCTCGCTGCCCCGGTTGTAGCTGACCACCTTGTACGGGCCGGAGGCGATCGGCTTGGCGTCGAAGGCGGTCCCGGCGCCACTGCCCACGGGGAACGGCACAAAGGAGTTCTGCCCCACCACGGAGCCGAAGTCGGCGAACGGCTGGTTCAGGTGGAAGACGATCGTCTTGTCGTCGGGTGTCTGGATCGGGGCAAAGTCCTTGCCCTTGTCCGCGTACGGGCCCTTGTAGCCGGACCCGTCATCGAGCAGCGTGCGGGCGTACGGGGAGCCGATGCCCAGGGCCGGGTCGAAGGAACGCTCAACACCGAACTTCACGTCCTTGCTGGTGATGGGCGTGCCGTCCTCGAACTTCACGCCGTCCTTGAGCGTGAACGTCCACGTCTTGCCGCCGTCGGAGGATTTCCCCATGTCGGTGGCGAGGTCGGGCACCATCTCGGAGGTTTTGCCGGCCACCGTGGAGTTGGTGGTGAGCGTGCGATAGATCAGGCGGTAGAAGTTGTTCACGCCGCCGTCAAAGCCCATGGCCGGGTCCAGGTGGGAGTAGTCGGCGTTCAGCAGGACGCTGACGGTGCCGCCCTTCTGCGGTTCACCGGTTTTGGCGCCGGCGCCGACCTTGGCCCCGCCGCCACAGGCGGTGAGTGCAAGCGACGCGGACAGCACCACGCCAAGAACAATGTGTTTCGTCTTCATCTGCATTCGCTTTCGTTGCTGGAACTTCACGGATCTGGCGGGAAATTCGGTTTAGGCCGTGCGCAGCCACACGCGCATGGTTTCGGCCCGGCGGTTGCCCCACAGGAAGTAGGGCACAAGCGTTGCCGTTTGGGCCTCGGTCACCTCCCGGACGGTCTCGGTCCACAGCGGGTACAGCTCGGCGGCCGGTGCGGCGGCCGCGCGCACCGGCAGGGAGAGGACGACGACGTCGCCCGTCCCGGGCACGATGCCCCGGGTTTGTTCGTGGGCCAGCGCCGGCGCCCCGGGCTCGAGGATGAGGTCGTCGACGCCGGCGGCGTTGTCCTGCTGCTCGGCACAGTAGACCAGCGGGCCGCGGGCGATTGCGACGCTGCCGCGCGTCGCATCCAGGTGCGGATGAGAGATGTGAGCGCGCACAACCATGGGCAGCACCAGATCGACCGTGTCGCCTGCCTGCCAGATCCGGCGCAGTTCCGCCCAGCCCGGTGCGGCGCGTACGGCCGGGGCGCCGTTGATGCTGACCGTGGCCCCGGCCGCCCAGGCCGGGACACGGAAGGCCAGCGTGAACTCCTCGTGCGGGGCGTCGCGGACCACGGCGCGCACGTTTCCGTCCCACGGGTAATCGGCCCGCAGGTCCACGGCGAACGGTCCGGCCGTAATGGACGCCGCCGCGTAGTTGGCGACGTGCAGCGAGTCGGCGGTTGTGGCGGCGACGTAGTCCTGCAGTTCGGACATCCAGCGGATCACGTTCGGCGGGCAGCACGGGCAGCCGAACCAGGACCGGCGCAGCGCCTCGCCCCCGGTCTCGGCCCCGCTGCGCTGTTCGTGGTCGGGGCGGCGCTGCAGCGGGTTGTCGTAGAAGAACTTCGTGCCATCCACCGAGAGGCCGACGGCGTAGGCGTTGTAGAGGACGTTCTCGAACACGTCCACGTATTTGGCCTCGCCGGTGGCCAGGAACATGCGCCAACCCCACTGCATGATGGAGATGGCCGCGCACGTTTCGCTGTAGGAGCGGTCGGACGGCAGCTCGAAGCGGTCGCCGATGGCCTCGTCCGAGTGCCGGCTTCCGAGCCCGCCGGTGATGTAGAGCTTGCTGGCCACCATGTCGTCCCACAGCCGAACGAGTGCGGCGAGCAGGCCGGCGTCGTTGGTTTCCACGGCGACGTCGGTGGCACCGGCGGCCAGGTAGCCCATCCGCACGGCGTGTCCGGTCACGGACGGCAGCTCGCGCAGCGGCTGGCCGTCCTGGAAGTACTCCGCCGGGAACAGGGTCAACGCGACCAGGCCCCGGCCGCGGCGGTCCACGAACAGTTTCGCCAGCGTCAGGTGGTCCCGGTTGCCGGTTTCGCGGTACAGCTCCACGAGCGCCATCTCGACTTCGGGGTGTCCGCACACCTGGTCGCGGCCGGCGGGGCCGAATTCGCGGTAGGCGTTGTCGGCGAACGCGCTCGCGACCTTGAGGAGACGGTCGTCGCCGAGCTGGCGGTTGGCGGCGACGGCGGCCTGGATGAGGTGGCCCAGGTTGTACAGCTCGTGGCCCCAGGACAGGTCGCTCCAGGCGTCCTTCCCGTTGCGCATGTTCTGGTAGTACGAGTTCAGGTAACCGTCGCCGGCCTGGGCGGCGGCGATGAGTTCGACCGATTCCTCGTAGAATGCCCGGACCTCGGGTTGCTCGCCGCGGGCCAGCTCATAGGCCAGGCCCTCGAGGGTCTTGTAGATGTCGGTGTCGAGGAACGGGTAGCGGCCCCGGTACTCCTCGTCGGTGCCGTCTCTTGCGATGCGGAAGTTCTCCAGGTTGCCGGCCCCGCGCAGTTCGGTGAGCGAATGCGGGATGGTGGCCGTCCGGTTGCGCTCCTGCCAGCGGGCCAGCAGGCCGCCGGTCAGCCGGACGTCCGAGGCGCCGAGGGACCGCAGCGCGCCGGCCCCCGGGACGACGGCGTTGGCGCGAAGCGCGGAACCGTGCGGCTGGTGGACGGTGGTGTTCCCAGAAGTCATGTTAACGATCACAATCTCTTGTACGGTGTGACATTGCACAGAAGTTTATGGCACATTCGCCCCCGGCACAAGGGGTTCGTGTTGCCTGCGCCACTCCCGCCCCCGCCTCCCCAACTGTGACGCGGTAACTGCAGCGGGCAAGCGCGTTCCAGTGCAGTTACCGCGTCATGGTTTCGACAAGCTCAACCACCGGTGACGTCAGCGCAGGACGAAGCCCAGGCCCAGTTCGTCACCGGGGTCGAGGGAGAACGTGCACTCCCCCACCGGGTAAGCGGTGCCCACCACATCGACCACCATGCCGTCGGGGCCGCGTTCGGCCACCCGGGCCGTGAAGTGCGAGTCGATGATGGAGAAGTGGTCCAGCACGGCGCCGTCGGCCAGCACGCCGGCGTCGTCCAGGGCGGCCACCCGGGCCGCGGTGCCGGAGCCGCAGGGCGACCTGTCCACCTGGCCGTCGGCAAAGATGGTCACGTTGCGCTGCGCCAACGCGCCGTCCATTCCGGGGCGCGCTTCGACGTCCTCGTGGAAGATGGTGCCGTAGATGCCGTCCAGCCGGGGCTCGCTCGGGTGCCTGGCCGCCGGGTGCCCGGCCAGCGCGGCCTTCACCTGCCGGCCGGCGGCGATCAGCGCGTTCAGGTCCGCAACGTCCACGCGCAGGCCCACGGAGGCGGCCGGCACGGAGGCGTACAGCGCCCCGCCCCACAGCACGTCCACCACCAGCTCACCGAAGGACGGCGTGGAAACCGGAACGGACCGGGCGGTCACGTACGAGGGCACGTTCCGGAACGTGACCGCTGAGACCTCCCCGGCCGTCGTCATCACCCTGGCCGTCACCCGGCCCGACGGGACGTCGATCACCACGTCCGTCACGCCGTCGTCTGGGGCCCGCACCAGGCCGCTGCGCACCGCCCACGCGCCCAGCGCGATGGTGCCATGCCCGCACGCCGAGGAGAAGCCGTCCTTGTGCCAGAACAGCACGCCGAAATGGGCGCCGGGATCGTCCGGGGGAACGATGAACCCGCCGTACATGTCGGCGTGCCCGCGCGGTTCGTTCACGAGCAGCCGGCGCAACACGTCGGCGTCCCCGCCCGGCGCGCGCGTGCGCCGCTCCAGCACCGTGTCCCCCGGGATCTCCACCGGTGGCGCCGGCACGATCCGGAACGGCTCGCCGGCCGTGTGGTAATCGACCGTGTGCACGGTCCAGTCAGCAACACCCATTTACGCTCCCAGGTAGGCTTCGACGATGCGGGAATCGGACATCAGCTCGGGCATTCGAAAATTCATTGTCAACATTTCCTTTGACGGGACCGGTTTGACAGGACAAATGTGGCGGGACAACCCACCGGATCTGCACGCCCGGCCCCACGTGGTGTTGGCCGGATCGCATTCCCGTCTCAGTAAAATATGACATATCACCTGAATTCGTCAACCATTCCGGGGCCGTCTCAGCCCAATCGAGGCCGACACGGGAACTGCGGTGTGTCCGCCCGGTCACAGCACGGTTAGTGTGGTGTCATCACATGTGGCGCGCCCTTCCCGGAGGGGTCGGGTCATCATTTGTATGGGGGGATCCTTGGGGAGAAGACTGTTCGGCGAGATCTCGCCGCTGACGTACAAGATCGCGGTGCAGCGGCAGATCGCGCTGCGCACGGTACGGGATCTGGTGGCCGGGACCCGGTTCGCCACCTCCCGCGGCCATGATCGGCTGCCGGTCACCGTGTACCGGCACAAATCGCTCATCCGCCGCAAGCTCGGCAACGTGGACGCGGAGTTGCAGGAGAACAAGGCCGTCAGCCTGGCCATCGCGGCACCCCACATCGACGGCGTGCTGGTCCGTCCGGGCGAGACGTTCTCCTTCTGGCACCTGGTCGGCAGATGCACGGCCCGCAAGGGGTATCGGATGGGCCTGACGATCAACCACAGCGGCCCGGACTCCGGGATTGGCGGCGGCATGTGCCAGTTCACCAACCTGTTGCACTGGATGGTGCTGCACAGCCCGCTGGAGATCGTGGAACACCACCACCATGGCGAGATCGACCTGTTCCCCGACTTCAACCGGCAGATCCCGTTCGGCACCGGCACCTCGATCGTGTACAACTACCTGGACTACCGGGTCCGCAACACCACGGAGAACACCTTCCAGTTCTCCGTCCATCTCACCGATGAGCACCTGTGCGGGGAACTGCGCGCCGCCGAGCCGCTGCCGGTGAAATACCATGTGAAGGAACAGGACGCCCACTTCCAGGCGGTGGGGCCCGACGTCTACCGGCGCAACCGGATCTACCGCAGCGTGCGGGACAGGCGCACGGGCAACGAACTGGGCCGTGAACTCGTCGTGGAAAACAATGCCCGCGTACTGTATGACCACGGCCTCATCAAGACCCCGATACGGCCGGCGGCCGACACCACGCTCGTGGCCGAGTCAGACCGAACGCTGCCCGTCGGACCGTACGCTCGGGCTGACATGCACGGTTCGGTCTGACTCGCGGGTTCCCCCGGCAAAGTCCGCCCGGTCTAGACTGCGGCCATGGCGCACGCACTGATGAAGGCCGCGTACATCCGGCGGCTCGGCGGACCGGAGACGATCGAGTACAGCGGGCTGCCCACCCCGGGACCACCCGGTCCGGACACGGTCCTGGTCCGGGTCGCCGCGACGGCCGTCAACCACGTGGACACGTACGTGCGCGGCGGGC
Source organism: Specibacter cremeus (assembly GCF_003946885.1). Taxonomy (GTDB): domain Bacteria; phylum Actinomycetota; class Actinomycetes; order Actinomycetales; family Micrococcaceae; genus Specibacter; species Specibacter cremeus. The sequence goes on from NZ_RWKQ01000038.1 coordinate 43,905, forward strand.
GCTTCGCCACCGAATTGCACTTCCCGCAGGTGGTGGGCCGGGACCTGGTGGGCGTCGTGGAACAGGCCGGCGCCGGCTTTCGTGTGGGCGATGCCGTGTGGTCCAACTCGATGGGCTACGCCGGGCGGCCGGGCGCGGCGGCGGAATTCGTCGCCGTCCCGGCGGACAGGTTGTACCCGCTGCCCGCCGGCGTCGACCCGGTGCAGGCCGTGGCGGTCCTGCACCCGGGCGCCACCGCCCACCTGGCCCTGCACGGGCACGCCCACATCCAACCCGGCGAGACGGTGTTCGTCGGCGGCGCGGCCGGCCAGGTCGGTTCGGCCCTCGTGGTGCAGGCCGTGCGGGCCGGGGCCCGGGTCATCGCCTCGGCCAGCGCCGCGGACGGCGACTATTGCCGCTCGCTGGGTGCCGCCGTCGTCCTTGACTACCGCTCCGAAACGTACGACGACGAGCTGGCCGCCGTGCGCGACGTCACCGGCGGCTCCGGCGTGGACGTGCACATCGAGACGTCGGGCCGGCACCGGCTGGACCTGGCCGTGGAGCTGCTGGCGCTGCGCGGGCGCATCATCGTGCTGGCCGGTGTCGCCACCGATGCCGCGCTGCCGGTCGGCAAGCTGTACACGCGCGACGGCGGCATCCTCGGCTTCGCCATCAGCAACGCCACCGTGGCGGAGCTGGCCGGGGCGGCGTCCGCCGTCAACGCATTGCTGGCGGCCGGGGCGCTGCGGGCCCGGCGCATCGAGCAGCTGCCGCTGCACGCCATGGCCGACGCGCACCGGCGGCTGGAATCCGGTCGGGTGCACGGTGTCCGGCTGGTGCTGCGCCCCTGACCGCTTGCGACGGGTGGACCGCGACCCCCCCCGAGGTCAGCACACGGTCAAGTGCCCCCATGCGGAGCGGACACGACTTTCCGGCTCAGTGCTTTGGTCTGCACCAATCTGCGCGCCCAACAGATCAGGGTTACCGTTTGGGTTTCTGTATGAGTATCATCAACACATGAATGAGCATGAAGTCTATCCCAATGCTCCGCTGGTGTCAGTGTCATTTGAGCTGCGCCATCCCGAGTCCGATACCTTGACCGCCACACAACGAGCTGCGTTCAGAGACATGTTGCGGGAGCACCTGCCCATGATGCGCTCCCGCCAGGCCACTCAACACACGATCGAAGTCGGGCCGTCCGCCGCAATCCCACAGGTCCGTACTGAAGAGTTTCCAAAGTACTTCAATCGAAAGAACACAATAGCCGCATCATTTCTGAACGGATCGGTAGTTGTTGAGACTAGTCAATATCCTGGTTGGAATGAGTTCAGCGACCTCATAGCCCTCGTATGCAACGCACGCCACGAAATCTCTCCGCTTGATGGAGTGGAGCGAGTTGGACTGCGCTATGTTGACGAGATTCGCATACCTACCGAAGACTCTCCAGAATGGCAAAAATATCTAACGCCATCGGTCCTTGGTCCAGGGCCGGCCGACGTAGACGGCCTTTCCCTTAAAGAGTGGCAAGGCGTCGCTGCCTACGGTCCCGAGTCGGGAAGGTCTCTGGTCGTCAGATACGGAACCGGCCAAGGCTTCGCCACCGACCCCAACGCCGAGCTCCGAAGAAAAACAACGCCTTTGCCAGGTCCATTCTTCCTGCTGGACATAGACAGTTTCTGGATTCCCGAACTTGAGGTCCCCGTGTACTCTGATTCAGCGATCAGAGATATTGCGGAATTGCTCCACAAGCCCGTCCGAGAAAAGTTTGAGCAGTCAATTACTGAACATTTACGAAACGAGGTGCTCCGCAAGTGACACAAACAACACAAACGCCAACGCAATCTCAAGTAACAGTCGATCCAACACTAATTTCGGCCGCGGCACCAACTTACATGGCTGCCTTGCTTAATACCGCCACCTCCAGCAACTTAGTCACCCGCGCGACATTACTCGGCGAGGATGTTCGTAGACACCACATTAACAGCCTTGTCCATGAGTGGCAGGTCCGGACTCAACTACGTGGTGTGAGTGGAGCTCGTGAGTTGTTGATGCTCATTGCAGACCAAGGCTTCGCATGGAGGGACATTGCCCGAATGATTGGCGTCAGCGTTCCGGCGGTCCAGAAGTGGCGAAAAGGCGAAAGAGTTTCCGGGGAGAACCGCCGCAAACTGGCTAGCCTTGTGGCCGCCCAAGACCTGATCGCATCGCAATTCAAAGTCCAAGACATCGAATCGTGGTTTGAGATGCCTATTCTGGACGGTGCCCCCATCACCCCAATTGACTTGTGGGCAGCAAACCAGTCGTTTGTGGTGCTTGAATACGCCAGCGGACGCTTGGAACCCGAAGCAGCACTGAACAGTTTCGATCCGACATGGCGCGACGCGTACGATACGGCCTTTGAGACTGTTCGCGGCGAGGATGGCCACCTGTCCATTCGAATGAAGGACTGACCCTTCATGACTTTCCACGACCTTGAGGCGCCTGGATCTGGCAAGGCACCAAACTGGGGTGCACTTTACCGAGCGAGGGGCGACGAGGTTTCTGCATCTAGACCCATCTTCACTGGGGATATATTTGAGGATGCATCCTGCATCGGCCCCCAGGGGACAGTCAAGAAGACGATCCTCATATTGCAGCACCCGTGTGCGCTGCGCACTAATGGTGTAGATCTAGTTTCCCGACTATTGGTGGCCGAGGTGGTTGCCTCTGATTCTCTAGTTCCTGCCAGCGAGTGGAAGGGACGCTTCAAACAAATGCCGCTACCTGAACTTTACGCACAGCCGGAAGGTCATTTCGTCGCCCACCTGCATGAACCGCAACTAGTTTTGCCAGAATCGTTGCGCCTAGAGACGAGAATCGCGTGCATGTCCCAAATGGGCGTCAATATCTTACTTCAGCGATGGGTTCATCATAATAGTCGGGTAATCGTTCCAACATTTGAATATCAGAAAGTCACAAGCGAGCAATTTGAAGAGGCTGACTTAGTGGAAGAATGGTGCGATGAACTCGCCGCCGATGAGGCTGAAATTCTCATTGAAACTAGGGCAGCACACGACTGGCTTAGAAGTCCCTCGAATATCGGGGATATGAGTTGGCAGGATCTACTCAAGGATCCACAAAGTCGAAGTACGGTTCGAGTCGCCTTGCGGAAGCAAGTCAAAGAACGACTCAAGAACTGATAACCCTCGACGCCTAGGTCATTCACTAAGTCGTTTCGCATGGTTCGTTGATTCCTTCAAGAGGGCGCGTGGTGGCCTCATCGGAAAATGAGATCGGGACGATGGAGAATTGATCCGAGCGATTGGAACGTCTATTTACGTCTGAACATCAATGTGGGCATAAAAGAAATAATCTGGCTAATCGACTGGCCTTCAGCGCATTAGCATAAGCCGCACGCAGATCACCTTTCAATTTATAGAAGCACTCGAAACGGCTGTCGGCCCAGCCAGGACGAACCTGTCAGTCGTGACGACCGAAGTCTTTAACCAAAAACGAACGTAACTGGTCAGGTGGTGGTGGGGATCCAGGGTTGGCCGGTGGCGAGTCGGGTGAGTGCGTCGAGTGCCTTGATGCCGTGT